>NZ_JAALFM010000003.1:0-682680 GCF_011800295.1 Paenibacillus sp. EKM301P
GCATGTATTAGGCACGCCGCCAGCGTTCGTCCTGAGCCAGGATCAAACTCTCCATTAAAGACCAACCGAAGTTGGTTTATAGAAAGAGCGATTAGCTCATTTTTAATGCTAGCGATTCTTCTTTATAAAAGAAGTAATCTTTATTTCATCATCCATTTGTTCAGTTTTCAAAGAACTTGTCTGACCTCGTTTGTTTAACAAGTCAGGAATTAGATCATATCATGTTAGTTGCTTTCTTGTCAAATCTTTTTTTTCGATTTTCTTTTTAGCAACTTTGCTTCAAGAAATATTATTCTCAAAGCAACGTCTAATAATATATCATGCCTGAAGTTATTTAGCAAGCACCTTTTTATACTCTTGTTCTTTACTATATAACAGATAATAAGGCAGCCACTCCGCTTTGGAACGGAATGACTGCCCTCATTGCAAAAACTATTATTCTTGTTCTAACAGTCTGATAAATTCATCCTCATCTTCTATGGTGTCGATTCCGAGCTGTTGTGCCTTAGCCAGCTTGCTCCCAGCCTTTTCACCAGCTATGACTAGATCCGTTTTTTTCGATACAGATCCGGCAACTTTGGCCCCCAGCGCCTCCAGCCTCGATGCAGCTTCATCACGCGTAAGCTGATGCAAGGTACCTGTAAGCACAACCGTTTTGCCACTGAAAAAGCTGTCTGTCTTTTTCGCCTGTGGAGCTTCGGGGGCCTGAGCTTTTACCCCTAGAGACAGCATCTTTTCAATCCCTGCTTGAGTAAATGGATCGGCAAAGAATGCAACAATGCTTTCAGCTACAATCCCACCTACATCCGGGAGTTCTATCAGTTCATCCACCGTAGCAGACATCGTCTTGTGCAAGTCACGATAGTGTTCAGCCAACATGCGTGTCGTCGCTTTACCGGTATTCGGTATGCCCAAAGCATAAAGGAAAGAAGCCAGGTCTCTCTCCTTACTCTTTTCGAGTGCCGCCAAGAGGTTATTGGCCTTTTTCTCACCAAATCGCTCCAGCTTCACAAGATCATCATATTGCAGTGTATACAGATCCGCTGGTTCACGAACTCCCAATTCATCATGCAGTTGAATAGCTGTTTTATCACTGAACGTCTCAATGTCCATAGCATCACGTGAAGCAAAATGAGAAATGCGGGCCACAATTTGGGGTTTACAACCTAGCTTATTGTCACAAAATAAATGAGCGCCTCGCTGCTGCAGCGGAAACCCACAAGCTGGACAATGATCTGGAACCACAATTTCCTCTCCATCGTTCTCAGATGTTACTTTTCCCAAAATCTCAGGAATAACATCGTTTGAGCGACGAATAAACACACGTGCCCCCAAAGCAAACTTCAAGTTTTTACGCTCGATGTCACCAGCATTGTTCAGCGTACAATTTTGTACAGTGACTCCCGCCAGCTCTACCGGTTCTACCCTAGCCAGTGGAGTGATCTTCCCGGTTCTTCCTACATTCCACTCGACCGAGTTAAGCACCGTAGTCGTTTCCTCTGCTTCGAACTTATAGGCCACCGCCCAGCGTGGGAATTTATCAGTATATCCGAGAACCTCACGTGTGCGCATATCTGTAATTTTCAATACTGCCCCATCAATAAGATAGTCAAATCCCGCACGAGATTCTTCAATCTCAATCAGTTGCTCCATTACATCATCAAAATTATCAAAGTAAGTCAAGTATGGGTTTACCTTGAAATGATTTTCGCGCAGGAAGGTCATCATCTCCTGGTGGCTGTTAAACTGGATACCGTCTGCATATCCCACGTTGTAGAAAAATGCATTCAGTCGGCGTTCTGCTGTCACTTTGGGATTCAAGTTGCGCAAAGCACCAGCTGCAGCGTTGCGTGCATTTTTAAGTGGGTCCGCGGCAGTCTCATTATATTTGGACAGTACAGAAAGATTCATGATTCCTTCTCCCTGCACTTCAATTGTTCCATTTCGAAAAGGAATTGTAAGTGGCACGGATTTAATCGTCTTGACCTGTGCCAGTATCCCCTCACCTACCACACCATTACCACGTGTGGAAGCCTGCACCAGTTGTCCATCCGTGTATGTCAGGTTCAGCGTCAGTCCATCAAATTTTAGTTCTATCGCATAGCCGGGGGATGGCAAAGGTTGCTCCGGGTTCTTGGTATTATAATCATTGATCAGCTTCACGACACGCGCATTCCATGCACGCAGCTGCTCCATATTCTGAGCTTTATCAAGGCTCCATAATGGAGCGAGATGGCGATGCGGTGTGAAGCCCTTGAGGATCTCCCCGCCCACACGCTGTGTTGGCGAATCCGGCAGTACAAGACCGCTTGTCTGTTCAAGCGCTACCAGTTCGTCATAAAGCACATCATATTCTTTGTCGCTGATCTGGGGATCATCCAATGTATAGTAGTGATAGTTATATGTGTTCAGTTCAGCAACAAGCTGCTCCATCCTGTGCATTGGGTTCATGCAGGCGTATCCCTCCGGGAACTTCATTAGGGCAAAGGCCTTAGCCAAGCTGCCCTATGAGGTTCGAGATTTAATAATATTTAGGATTATTCTACTTTTGTAATCGGTGCAAAGCCAGCTAACAGTCGTTTAACCCCTACTGGAGCCGGGAAAGCAATCTGAAGCTCCATATCATTGCCCGTTCCTTTTACAGCTACAATGGTTCCAATTCCCCACTTGCCATGCTGTACCTTGTCTCCGGCAGCAAAAATGGATGCCCCCCCTGTCGAAACAGACGGAGTTGGTTTTGCAGGTGAGGAAGTGGTCACTGTTACGCGGGGCGACGCGGAAGCAGACGAGCCACTACGGCTCATCGTATCAAACGAGCGCTCTCCACCAAAGTTGCTGCCACTGCTTTTGCCCAGTCCGCGACCACCATAAGATCCGCCTACATTGCCTGAACGACGGTAACGATCACGCTTGATGACCGTATCCTCTTTTAACTCATCCGGAATCTCTTCGAGAAAGCGGGAAGGCGGGTTAGCTGTGGTACGTCCAAACAGAGTGCGCATCTGAGCGCATGTGAGGAACAACTGCTCCTCAGCACGGGTAATCCCGACATACGCCAATCTACGCTCTTCCTCCAGCTCTTCATTATCCAAAAAGGCCCTGCTGTGAGGGAATACCCCTTCCTCCATACCAACGATAAATACGATAGGAAACTCCAGTCCTTTGGCGCTATGCATGGTCATTAATACAACCGCATCACTCTGCTCCTCTTCATCGTCATTCATGGAATCAATATCGGCAATGAGAGCAAGATCGGTCAGGAAGGAGACAAGCGACTTGTCTTCCGTCCCTTTTTCAAATTCCATAGTTACCGACAGAAACTCATCAATATTCTCCAAACGCGAGCGTGACTCGAGTGTATTCTCGTTTTGTAGTTCCAATCGATATTGGGTGGTTTCCAGCATTTTTTCGGTCAACTCAGTAACTGACAGGTAATCCACCATCCGACTTAAACCTTCAATCATATCGTAAAACTCTACAAGCGCATTGCGCGTGCGTCCAGCAAAGCCCAAATCATCAACCACTTGAAGCACACGGAAAATCGAAACCCCACGTTCCGCCGCGGCTGCCTGTAATTTGCCAACCGTTGTGTCGCCGATGCTTCGTTTGGGTACATTAATGATTCGGATCAGGCTGATATCGTCGTCAGGATTGGACAGTAGGCGAAGATACGCCAGCAAATCCTTAATCTCTTTACGATCATAGAACTTGATTCCGCCCACGATTTGGTAAGGAATATCCGATTTGATCAAAATTTCCTCGACCACCCGAGACTGGGCATTCGTACGGTACAAAATGGCATGATGGCTATAGGTTTTGCCCGCCTTAATATTCTTATGAATTTCTGAGGCGATAAAATAGCCTTCGTCATGCTCGGAGTCAGCACGATAAACCTTAATCTTGGCGCCGCCTTCTTTGTCGGTCCATAGTTTTTTTGGCTTGCGGCCTGTGTTTTGGCCAATGACTTCGTTAGCTGCATTAAGAATATTTGAAGTTGAGCGATAATTCTGCTCCAGCAAAATCGTGCGTGCTTCCGGGTAATCCTCTTCAAAGTTCAAAATGTTGCTAATATCCGCACCCCGCCACCGATAGATAGATTGGTCGCTGTCACCTACAACACATAGCCGATGATGCTTGTCAGCCAGCATTTTGCACAGCATGTACTGCGCACGGTTCGTATCCTGATATTCATCAACATGAATGTATTGAAATTTCTTCTGGTAGAAATCAAGTACCTCGGGCACTTCTTTAAAGAGCTGAATCGTTGCCATAATCAAATCATCAAAATCAAGAGAGTTGTTGTTTCTGAGCCGTTGTTGGTACTTGGTATATACCTTCGCCACAATTCCTTCAAAATAATCGCCAATCTTGCGCTCATACATTTCGGGAGTGACCAGTTCATTTTTAGCCGTACTCATCATAGACTGAACCGCTTTGGGTTCAAACTTTTTGGTATCTATATTCAGGTCCTTCATACAGCTTCGGATGACAGACAATTGATCCGTAGAATCCAAGATGCTGAAATTGGAGGTAAATCCGATCCGCTCGATATCCCGGCGTAAAATACGCACACACATGGAGTGAAAGGTGGATACCCACACATCTTTCCCCTGCGGACCAATCAGCTTGGATACGCGATCCTGCATTTCACGCGCGGCCTTGTTCGTAAAGGTAATCGCCAAAATCCCCCATGGAGCCGTCTTGCGGGTCGCAATGAGGTAAGCTATTCGGTGCGTGAGCACCCGTGTCTTACCACTGCCTGCGCCAGCCATAATTAGCAGAGGACCATCTACCGCCTCCACGGCCTGACGCTGAGGCTGATTAAGGCGAGCTACCGCCTCGTGTATATCTATTGATTGCATGCGTGCATGCTCCTTTCCCTAAGCTTTCATATATTCACGCTCTATACTTCCAATTTCACAGCTATCGTCTCCAACGCTTTCGCCAAATCACGATAAATAATGTTTCCTACTACAATGGTGTCACAAACAGCTGCTGCTTGTAACGCGGTAGATTTATCCACGATCCCTCCTCCGTATAAGACACGAGATCGCTCCGTACCACGATGTATTTGTTGTACCAGTTCCATATCTCCAAAGACACCGCTATATTCCACATATACAATCGGTAGATGCATAAGCTTGTCAGCAATCTGTGCATATGAAGCGGCAGCAGAAGCACTCAGCGAAGTTTCCGCACCAGTAAGCTTAGCGACGGTGGAATCACCGTTCAAAACAATATATCCTTCCGTCACAAGCAAATCCCAAGGGATCATATAACCAAATTGCTCAATCGCACGTTGGTGCTGCCCCATAATCCAATTACTGTCAGCGGCATTCAGCACCATGGGAATCATATATAGATCAAACCCCGGCACCACAGCTTCCAGATCGGATACCTCAAGCACACACGGCACCTCATAACGCCGAACCCGCGACAGCAAATCCACCGTATTTTCATAGGTTACGCCCGATGAACCTCCCACCATAATGGCGTCCGTACCAGACATACACACGGCATCAAGCGCCTCATCTTTCAGTTCCTTGTCGGGATCAAGCTTAAATACATGCCTCCATGATTGAATTGAATCTGCCAACACACATTCCTCCAGCATCCATTGCTTTTGTCATCATCCAGACGAGCCGAATTCCAATATCCAAAAGCGTTCTATGCTAAGTCTATGACAGTGCTTAAAAGGTGTCAATGTTCGTATCAAATGGGAACACCGAGTTCAGACAGCTCATGGTCTCAGCGCATACAACCAACTGCGTCTACGAAGTTCTTTTTCCGTTAAAACGTCAGTATAAAAACCTCTTACACCCATCTGTTCGTACTCAGTGGCGTCCTTCAACTCGTTAATCGTATTTACGTAGCACACTGCCCCTGCCTGACGCAAACTTTCCACTAAGGCACCACTCACGCGATTTTCTGGTAAAGTTACTGCTGTTATATCATGCTGTTGGACAAATTGAATGATCTGGTCATCCGTGTCTTCTGTAGCATATAGCGTATAAATGATGGATGTATAAGGATAGATACTCCGCAACGTTTGCAACATTTCTTCATTATAAATTTGAGGGACAATACGAGACAGAAGTTCGGGATTTTTCTCCTGGGCCTGATGGGTCAGTTGTGCAAATAACTGTTTGATTTGGGCAGGGTCCTGCTCTTTCGTATCGGTCACAATATAGGCATCCGGGTAGTTTTCCAATAAATCCAATACATCCTTCCAATCAAGTGGAGTATAAGAACCGTGTATGGGGGTGTTTTTAAACTGATGATAGCTCCAAGGCTTTCCGCCCTGCTCTGTAGCAACTGCGTATTCCTGTTGCATTTGTTTGGTAAAGGATTCTGTCCATTCATGGCGGGCCACCAAATGTCCATCCGAAGTAAACATCAGGTCGACCTCGAATACACGGCTGCCTTTTTTATAATTTTCCACAAACGCTTCACGCGCATTGGTATAGGCCAAACCATCAACGGCTCCCATGGCATGGGAAATCACACGGTGTGTGGTAAAGCCAGTATGTTCTTCTGTAGATTGTCCTTTGTAAGCCAGTAAAAATGTACCGATTATCATTAAAAGAATAACTGCAGCAATCACTCGTTTCATAGGGTGTCACATCCTTTTCGTACAGGTCAATACCCTACATACACCTACTCAAAACAGCCCTATATCAGCTGAACTAAAAAATCAGCTATATAGACACAAAAACACCCTCCGACTAAGCCGAAGGGTGACTCTGGATTAATATGCGTTTTTGAAACCATTGCGAATCGTGCGAAAAATAATTTTAATATCGAATAAGAGCGACCAGTTCTCAATATAGAAGATGTCATGCTTAATCCGTTCCTCAATAGATGTATCTCCGCGCAAACCGTTACTCTGTGCCCAGCCTGTAATTCCAGGACGAACATGATGCTTCACCATGTATTTTGGAATTTCCTCACGGAACTGATCCACATAATAGGGCCGTTCCGGACGTGGGCCAACGACGCTCATATCACCCAACAGTACGTTGAAAAACTGTGGCAGCTCGTCGAGGCTTGTTTTACGAATAAACGTACCAAAACGTGTGCGTCTTGGGTCATTAGCAGTCGTCCAGCCCGTATCTTCAGTTCCAGGTGGCAGTACCTTCATGGAGCGAAATTTGTACATCCGGAAGGTGCGACGGTTCAAGCCTACTCGCTCCTGCTTAAAAATAATGGGGCCTTTCGACGTGACCTTCACACCAATCGCCACGACCAGCATAATCGGAGAGGTCAGAATAATCGCAAATAAAGAAAATAAAATATCGAACAGACGCTTAAACAATCGATTCCCTGCTACATCCAGTGGAATATCCCGTACATTAATCATCGGCATACCTGCAAAGTTGTCAAAGTAAGGTCGTGCCGGCAAATAATCAAAGAAATCGGGAATAATAAGCGTGCGCACTCCAGCCTTTTCACACATGTTGATAATCTTGGGATACTTATCATGAGCATCCAGCGGCAGCGCCAGAATGACCTCATCAATCATCAGGCGCGACAGCGTTGCCTCCAACTGATCTAATCCTCCAAGAATCGGGCGAAAATGGGCCTCTTCCTCTTCACTCCAATGCCGTTTATCATCCAGAAATCCCACTACTTCATAGCCTAAATCAGGATATTGTCCAAGATTATGATAAAATCGTTGGCCCAAAGAACCCGCTCCAAGTATGAGCATGAATTGCTTATTGTATCCTTTTTGACGGAGGACTTTAAGAACTTGCTTCAAAAAATATCGATAAAACAAAATAATCAGTACATTACCAATCATATAGATCGCCAGATAAGACCGCGAAATGTCGATTTGCTTCACGAAGAACATCACACTCAACAGCACAAACAGGCCAACAATATGAATCTGTGTGACGCGAAACACATCATCTGCAAACCTCTTTTTGCGTTTTGGTGAATAGAGCGAGAATAACATTCCCAGCACTACGGCAATCAGACCGTATATTAAGCTCCACCCTCCATATACTTGAATAGGAAGTGGCTCTTTATAAGTGATCCATTCACTTTCAAATTTGAAAAACCAAGCGATCAGAAAGGATAACTGAATGACCGCGAAATCCGCCACAATATATAATTGGGTTAAAAAACGCTGATTTCTGCGTATCATGCTTTCACCTCAGTACGAGATTGTTCCCCGCTGTCCGGCTTAACCGGTGCAGACAACTTATTTTTTAGAAAAGCCATTCCAAACTTCACCGTAATTCCCGCATATACAGCCATGTTGGTGAACCAGCTGTACTGCTGCTTATAATGCTTTCGATGGAATACCCACATAGCTCTATGAAACTCATAAATAATTTTCAAAGGGCGACGGCGAGCGCTTCCTCCTTTGATATGAATAATATATGTGTGTGGGTAGTAGTAAATGCCCCAACCAGCTTGTTTAATCCGGTAACACCAGTCTATATCCTCACCATACATAAAAAAGGTTTCGTCCAATCCGCCAACCTGGTCAATCGTCTCCCGACGCACCAGCATAAAAGCCCCTACCAGCACATCTACAGGATACTCATCATCCGGGCTTAGATGCCCAAGCTGATATTGGTTGTACTTTGGGTTATCCGGGTAACGCTTCGACCAGCCGAAAGCATAGTAAAAAGACGCAGACGGCGTTGGAAACCCTCGCTTACAAGCCTTATCTAGCGAGCCATCCGGCAGGATGACCTTACAGCCCGATGCACCCATCTCCGGATGCGTATCCATAAATCGAATCATTGTATCCAGCGTATCCGGCTGCACCAACGTATCGGAGTTCAACAGCAATACATAACGCCCGCTAGCTACTTCCATGCCCTGGTTGTTCGCCTTGGCAAACCCTGTATTATCCTGATTAGCTATCAACATAATTTCCGGGTATGCAGCACGAATAGCCTCAACAGACCCGTCACTGGAGTGATTATCGATAACAATCACTTCATATCGATACTGCGTCTTTGACGCATACACCGATTGCAAACAATCCAGCGTCAATCGACATGTATTATAGTTGACGACCAGTATGCTTACATCCATATTTAAAACGCTCCTGACAAATTCAGTAATCTATTCTACTATCGCCTATTATAGCATACCGTGCAAACCACGGGGCGCAAAAAAGCACATAACTTGTAACCTTGCATAGTTAGTAGAATTTCGCAAAATTCGATTCCAGTCGCTCCAAAGTGCAAATATAGACAAACGAAACCATTTGGATCTATATATTGTTCATTGGAAGTCGATTATTAGATTTTTGTAAAATCCTCGGTTGAGGTCTAAATTTCATCGTGGTAAGATATACATGGAAAAAGGGCTGGTGCCAGCCAGCCCCGCGCAACCAACGCTCCAAGAGCGGACGGTTTTGGAACAATCAGGCCGAAAATAGACCCTTCCTTGCGGGGGCGGTCTATTTTCGTTTGTTAAACTCTAACAGTGTGACGATTAACGCCCCGAACGTCAGCATTAAACTGAGCGCCTCAAACACTGTCACAGGCTTCACCCCCCTCCTCGGGAGAGTTAGCCGACCGCCCTTGTCAGCTCTATCGGTTGCACGTTTCAATTATACTATATATTTCCAAAAAGGAACACGCATTCGATGGTATTTTATCTAGCATTCATTTGTACCTTTGATTATTTGACGCTCTTATATGGAAAAAAGTTTCAATATTTTTCTTTCCAGCCCCTATAATTTCCCCAGTATAAAAACGAACTTATAAATCCAGTTGTCCAACCGTGACTGCCTGTAAAATGGAGACTGCCCAATATATTTCATACGAGAAAGCACACCCTTTTGGTAGCTATCCAGGAATTGATCCACATCTCTGTACAATTGAGAAGGCATGTCTTGTCCATAAAGTTGAACAAATTGCCGGGCTTGCTTACTTAAAATATATCGATTTTTTCCTTTCACAAATCTACTTAGTCTCTTCCTCCACTTGCTAACCAAGCCATCCGTTGAACCTCCCAGCACATTGTTTTGATGTTGGCGATACCAAATGGACGGCTCGGGATCAAAAACAACCTCACCAAAAGAAGCGGTACATAAGTAAATCCACCAGTCATGCATAATAACATTGTTTAAAGTAGCTGGAATTTTCTTTTTCACGAGCTGGAGTGTTGGTTTATTGAACACCGTGGTACAACCTACACACACATTCTCGATGAGAGCATTATATAAGGATAAAGGTCTGGGAATATCAGCTGGCCATACTTTGAGTGGCTCCAAGTTTTGAGAGACCATTTGGGTAGCAGAACAATACATCAGCGGCCGGCTCACATCCTTTTCCCCGAGCTTAGCTACAGCCCGAGCAAGCTTGTTCGGCATCCATACATCATCCTGATCGCAAAAGGCGTAATAGTCGAATGTCTCGGACGATCTTTGAATCAGATCAAAAAAACTCGCAATAACACCTACATTACTCTCTGGGCATAACCTAATCTGTTTGGGATAACGTTGCTCCAATGTAATCAACTTGGCTACCGTATCATCTGTTGAGCCATCATCACGGATTAGAATCTGTACTTCTACGTCTTTTTGATTGATGAGACTTTCTACCTGCTCATCTAAGTAAGCTGCTCCATTATATGTAGACAATAAAACTTGTACGTTAGGTCTGTTCAGAATAATGCCCTCCTTCTTTGAAAATATGGGCTACGGGGACATGTACATTCCACCTGCCTATACATTATAATGCTCATCACCCTTAATCAACATAGTCTTAAATATAATAAAATCCCCCAATTCTGAAATGATGGGAGATTTCTAATAGCTATGATAAAGTTTTAATTATTCAGATTTATCAAAATACTCCTGCAAAAAGTCACGCAATCCCTTGCGCCAATCCTGTAAATCGTGGAATCCGTTGGTCCGGATTGCAATATGCTCCATCACGGAATTACGTGGACGCGCTGCGGGTCTGGGAAACTGCTCTGTGCTGCATGGCTCTAATTTTGCAGTGATTTTCACAGCATATAGCTCTGCGGCATCCTGCAAAATAGCTTGTGTGAACTCGTACCAGGTGCAAGAACCGCTATTGGATGCATGATATACGCCATACTTCTCCGTTTGAATCAATTCCGCCAAAAAATGTGCCAAATCCACCGTATAGGTAGGTGAACCCTTCTGATCATTTACCACCTGAAGCTGCGGCTTCTCTTGTCCAAGCTTCAACATGGTTTTAACGAAATTGTTCCCGTACAGCCCATACACCCATGACGTACGAACAATAAAGTACCTAGAGCAAAGTGTCTCGGTTAGCACCTCTCCCGCCCGTTTGGACTTCCCATAGATACTCTGTGGATTCGTATTATCATATTCGTGATAGGGCTGCTCAGCGGTTCCATCAAATACATAATCTGTACTGATATACACCAGTTTAGCTCCTACTTTTTCCGCAGCCAATACCATATTACGTGTTCCAGCAGCATTTACTTGATAAGCTCTATCCATATCAGTCTCCGCCGCATCAACCGCTGTATACGCTGCACAGTGGATTACAGCTTCAGGCTGATATTGTCCCACTATTTTCATCGCCTGGTCCAAATCCGTAATATCCAGCTGTTCCCGATCATAGCCAACAACATCATGTCCTTGCTCTTGGAAGACCTTTACCACATCCTTGCCGAGTTGACCGGATGCTCCAGTAACCAATATTTTCATTTTACACATCCCCTAAGCGGGAACCATACTGCTTGGCATAATATTGCTGATATTCACCGGATTGAATGCGGGTCCACCATTCCTCGTTGTCCAAGTACCAGCGAATCGTTTCTTTAATGCCGGTCTCAAAAGAGTGTTTGGGCTTCCAGCCCAGCTCGTTCATAGTTTTGGTCGGATCGATTCCATAACGGCGATCATGACCCGGACGATCCTGCACATAAGAGATTAGAGATTCTGGCTTGCCTAGCTCCTCCAATACCGTTTTGACGATATGCACATTCGTCCGCTCGTTATTTCCCCCGATATTATACACTTCACCCAGCTGGCCCTGATGAATGACCAGATCAATTGCACTACAGTGATCCTCTACATACAACCAATCGCGAATGTTCAAGCCATCCCCATACACAGGAAGCTGTTGGTCGCTCAATGCACGTGAGATCATTAACGGAATCAGTTTTTCTGGGAATTGATATGGACCGTAATTATTAGAACAACGTGTGATATTCACTGGCAAACCGAAGGTTTCATGATATGCACGAACTAACAGGTCACCGCCTGCCTTGGAAGCAGAATAGGGACTATTAGGCTGCAACGGAGTTTCCTCTGTGAACAATCCGGTTTCACCCAGAGAGCCATACACCTCATCTGTCGATACCTGCACAAATTTGGTCACATTATATTTCTTGGCGACATCCAGTAACACCTGTGTGCCCAGTACGTTTGTTTTCACAAACACTTCCGGCTCCAAAATACTCCGATCCACATGCGACTCTGCCGCAAAATTCACCACCACATCTATTCCCTGCTGCATCAGCTGATCCATCGCTTGTGCATCAGTAATATCCGCTTTCACAAAGGTATGCTTGGGATGATCTTCGATCGATTTCAAATTCTCCAAGTTGCCTGCATAAGTGAGGGCATCCACATTCACAATTTCATAGTCTGGATGCTGCTTTAACATATACAATACAAAGTTACTGCCAATAAATCCGGCACCGCCGGTGACAAGAAGTTTCATAAATACCTCCTCAAACGTGCTTCAATACATTTAACATGTTATTTTGAAACAGAACGACAAAACAGCCGCCTATTATCACTCTAATCAAAGTTAATGTCTGCATCCCTTAATGTCGGATGCTTCTGATCCTTCTCTGAAAGAATAGCATGAGAAGTTGGCCAATCAATCCCCAGCGCAGGGTCATTCCACAGAATTCCCCGATCATTTTCGGGTGAGTAATACTCGTCTACCTTATACAACACTTGAGTATTTGGAACGAGCGTACAGAACCCATGAGCAAATCCTTTAGGCACCAGTAACTGACGTCTATTATGCTCGCTTAAGATCACCCCGACCCATTGACCGAATGTTGGGGAACTTTTACGAATATCCACAATAACATCATAGATGGCTCCAGAAAGCACTCGGATAAGTTTGGTCTGGGCTTTAGGATGAAGCTGGTAATGCAGCCCTCGGATCACGCCAGCTTCTGCCGATAAGGACTGATTATCCTGAATAAAAACATGATTGATTCCATGCTGCTTCATAATTTGTTCATTGTAGCTTTCCATAAAAAAACCACGGTGATCACCATGGATCACGGGTTCAATGATTTTTGCACCTGCAAGTACTTCCTTTATTATCATTCACGAAACCTCCAACATCTTCTGTATATACTTTCATTTATGATTACTATAAAATTAATAAGCACACTATTTTGGGAGGGAATATGCTTTTGAATTTATCGAGAGTTAATAAAAATTTTGTTTGGTCCTATTTGATTTTGATGTGGCTACTTATCCCGATTCTCATATTGTTTAAAATTGATTCTTACTATATTTCCATATTATTCAGTCTAAATATTGCTCAGTCATTTGTCATAGGTGCTACATACATTTTACACATCAGTGGTATCTTAACATATGCAAAGAAAGAAATAATGGTGCAATACCTAGCTTTTGGCGGCTATCTCGTTGGGATTATATTCATTTACGCTTTCCTCCAAAGGGAACATTTCATTTATTATTGGGACTTTTCGGCCTATTGGAATACTTCCATACAATTTAATAACCTCTTAAGTACAGATTTTATAGCAGCATCTAAACAAATCTATGCAAGTATTTTAAGAGACGATTATTCCGTGTTCCCAACAGTCTTTCTCGCCTTACCCTTAAAGTTCTTAGGTACAAGCTACATGAGCTATGTGTTAGCAATCTATACCTGCTTCTTGTATCCTTCTTGTTTGATACTATTCTTATTATGTATCAAGATTGCTGATCAAATCCAGCTAAACACAAAATTGAACGTTCTTATCATCTTTGTACTTACATTTACTTTCCCAATTATGATAGCTCCTATGTTGGGTGGATACCTGGATTCTATAGGACTTATTTTTATCGGCTTGTCCCTAGTTATCTTATTTAATAATGATTTTGAACGCTTAAATGTAAAAGCGATTTTACTTTTAGCTGCTTGCCTGGTATTACTAACATTCACAAGACGATGGTATGGATTCTGGATCGTATCTTTTTTTGGGTCGATCGGTATCGCCTTTATATTCAAATGGATTCTAGATAAAGAGTTTCGCTTTAAGCAGCTCTTACAGGTTATCTTAAATTTTTTCATTATAGGAGCTTCAAGCGCATTGTTTCTTGTCATATTCTTCAATGAATTTATTCAAAGAGCTCTGACCAATAACTTTAAGAACGCCTACTCAGCTTATTATTTTGGTGACGTCTTAAGTAACTTGCAGAATTTATTTTATCATTACGGAGCCTTCATTTTCATCATAGCTCTTGTTGGTTGCATAGGCTTGTTATTCATTAGTAAAACAAGGTATATATCAATCTTTTTAGTTACGAACTTATTCATTACGTACTTTCTTTTTACAAGAATCCAAAGCTTAGCTTCTCAGCATTATTATCTGCTTACAGTGAATGTGTTAATTCTATTTATTAGTGGCGTTATTCTCATTCTAAACTATTTGTCCAAGATAAAATATGCAAAAAGTGTTGGCTTAGTTATTCTGGCTTATTTAGTGCTTTGTAATTTCTTAGTAACCTTTACGAATACAAATGCACGGCCTGTTACCTACTTCTCTTCTTTATTCAGTGACTTTAAACAAACACCTAGAGTAAGAACAGATATACCTGTTTTGAAGCAAATGACGGCTGATCTTAAGGAAATTTCATCAGAGCAGCATAAAGTATATGTCCTATCGAGCTCTGGAATTCTTAATGATGACATACTTAGACAGATCGAAATGCCTGACAATAGCAATGCTCTTCCGTTTATGAATCTGACTCACCATGTGGATTTAAGAGATGGCTTTCCAGTGTCGTTTTTTGAGTCTGATTATGTTGTGATCGCATTACCTACACAATACCATTTAGGTGAAAGTGGTCAAAAGGTTGTAGGTATACTCGCAGAAGAGGTCATGAACGGATCTCTTAAAAATAATTTTAAACCTTTAAAAAGCTATACTCTTGATAATAACGTAGAAGCCATCGTCTTGAAAAAGACGTCATCCATCACAAAAGAAAAAGTTGAGCTTATACGTTCACAATTCAGAAAAATATACCCTGATAATCCCGATCTTTTCTAATTCAATCCAGATGTCCGACGCATAAAAAAAGCCCTCGAATAAAAATCGGGGGCTTTTTTTTGTTAATCATTAAACATTTTTATTGGGAATTGTAGTTATTTTAGAATTGCCAAAACTAAATTTTTTGCCAATCAGGAATGGTAAGAATCTATTAAATATTTCAATGAAAAGGACACAACTTAAGAAGACAAGCAAGGTAGAGATAACAACAAATGAAATTCCATCTAAATACATATTTGTTTTAACAGAAAACATCTCGTAAAAATTCACATTCTCCCAGAAGCTAAGTATTAATCCATGCAGACCAAATATAATTAGAGAATTTTTACCAAAATAGGACAACAAGTTAGATGACTCAATTTTTTTAGATAAGTAAATATAGAATACTAGACTGCTCAGTACTGATAGGTAAAATAATATATAATTATGCCCATAGTAATTTCCTGACATGCCTGGCTTGTCATTTATTAAAAATAACACAAGACCCAGGAAGCCACCAGCATAAGCAATGTATGGTTTATTTATTTTGATTTTTTCAATAAAAAATTGTTCATTCATTTTAAATAAATAACCACAAATGATCAAGGAAGCTGCATTAATGGACGTGCCAAATGACCAGGGAAGTGCATGTGTATCAAGCTTACTTAAAAATGCCCCTAGAATGGTGAGCAATATCCAAAATACATATATATAACTTTTCTTTGAGAAAATCTTCAAAACTAAGTACGAAATAATTTGGGCCAAGAAAAGACAAGGTAGGAACCATAGAGACATATTAAGAATACCCAAGTGATTCCCATCTGCATATAAAAAAGTTTCAATAACAACTATTGGATCAAGTGTTCCGACAATCCCCATCCAATGCATCCAACCAAAATACAATAAGGAACATATATAAAGAGTCGTATATGGTAAAAGGATTGTTTTGATTTTAGACCACAAAAAACAACTAAATTTATACTTCTGAAAATTAGAGGTAAACCCAGAAGCAAAAAAGAAAAGAGGCATATGGAAGGAATAAAAATACCCTATTATAAAGCTTTTATCCATCAACTCATTCCCTTTAAAACCATGAGGCACCAAATGTGAGAAGACTAAAAAAATAATTGCCAGTCCCTTTAAAACATCTACCCACTTTATTCTAGCTGGAGCATGCACAATTTGCATTTATAAAGTCTCACTTTCTTTATGTCATTGTTATCTGCGGATTCTTTAGTCCTGCGATCATCCTAAGAAAATAGTTCATAATCCATTTCACTCACTAATTTGTTAGCAAGCATCAATGAAGCATGTGTTCCCGCATCAGTCCACCAATTTTCTAGAATATCAAATGTAAGTTGGTTTTGTTGAATATAAGCGTTATTCACATCTGTGATTTCATATTCTCCTCTTGCTGAAGGGGTCAAAGTCTTGATAATATCAAACACTGAATGGTTAAACATATAAATGCCCGTAACTGCATAATCACTCTTAGGGTTCTTAGGCTTTTCTTCAATATTTACAATGTTATCGCCTTGTAATTCTGGTACTCCATAGCGATTAGCATCAGGAACTTTATGAAGTAGCAATTTCGCTCCCGATTCCTGAAGCTTGAAATTTTCGACAAACGATGATATATCATCTTTAAAAACGTTATCCCCCAAAATTACAACCATCTTGTCATTACCAACAAAGTGCTCAGCTAAAAGCAAAGCCTGTGCAATCCCACCGGCTTCATCTTGTACTTTGTAAGTCAGTGTAACTCCAAGGTCGACTCCACTTCCTAAGAGATTAACTACATCTCCCATATGTTCCTTTCCAGTAACGATCAATATATCGTTTATATTCGCCTTTTTTAGCTTGTCAATAGAGTAATAAATCATTGGATATTTACCAATCGGCAGCAAATGTTTGTTTGTAACTTTAGTAAGCGGGTATAATCTAGAGCCAGTCCCTCCAGCTAATATAATCCCTTTCATATCTAACTTCCTCCTATTAAAGCTCTTTTATAGTAGCTCCATAATGGTTTTTGCACGAGCTTCCCAATTGTTGTGGACTATGAAGTTTTCCAGTTGCTCCTGATTATTAAAAGGCCGTTGCAGGGTGTCTACACTCGCCAGATACTCCCTTATTTCTTCTAAACTACGATATAGATAGACCCCTTTCTGATCTAATAATTTAGTTTCTTCACTCTGCACAGCTAGAGTCACTTTATTCAGACTAAGATACTCATAAACTTTGACTGGATTAATCGTATCAATTCTATCTGAATTCCTTGAAAAGGGATATAAACAAACATCAAAAACATCAATAATCGCACCAATTTCTGATTTGGGAACTGGGTTATAGTATCTAATCCCACTATGCTGCTCAAAATTATAGTTCAGGTTATTTCTCCCAACCAAACATACAACAAACTTCTCATCAAATTCTGTAATTGCCTTAACCGCTTCCACGTCAAACCAGTGGTCAAGCGCTCCTACATAGCCAAAAATATGGTAGCCCTCATGCTTTAATCGTCTCAAGTCACTGGCAACCAAGCTATTTACATTCATGTTTAGTATAGCTGTATCCACAGCATTTTTCACTAAATAAGATTGTTTATTCAATGATAGAGAATGCTTATGCAAATCATTGCTCGTAGATATAACAAGATCCGCCTTGGCAAGTAATTCAAGTTCCCACTTTTTGAGTAGCTTCTTCATCAATGCATTGTTAGTTAGAAATACATAGTCGTCCATACGATCAAATATAATCTTCTTCTTATTTTGTTTAATAAGAGGATAAAAAACCGGGCTCCCCAACCAAATGATATCTGAACTGGAAACCAAATCCTTTAATTGTTTCTTTTCAAACCATTGATTCATATGAAATATGTCTAAGCCTTCAAAGCTTCTAGGTAATCTCAGACTGCCTGACGGCCTGAATATTTGAAGACTATCATTAATGGTTTGTTTTCTTTGTTTATAATCTGAGTTCTGCCTTGCAATACTATTAAGTATGCTAATGGATGGTTCTACAAAGGTAATGTGAACCCCCGGGAGCTTAGCAAACTCTTCAGCCAAATGTTGCGGACGTTGTTTTAAATCATCCCAATAGATTGGAGAGAAATATAAAATTTTCAATTTAACCGCTCCATACTAATAAAGGCGCCCCTTATTTTTATAAAAGAGGCGCCTTTAAAGTTTTATTAATTATCTATACGCTCCTGCCAGCTGTCTTCGCGTATTTATATCATTTTCCTTCATTTGTATCAGCTCTTCATATGCTTCGATTGTGTACTGTTTATACAAGATATCAATTTCAACATCCTGATTTTTAGCCGGCATCTTCTGCAAATGGTCTAATTCAGCTTTAACAATTTCAAGGTGATTCTTATCTGCTTCAATATCCGATTCCATTGGCGCATACAGATCCTTTTGCAATTGGTAATTGGTTAAAATGCTATTTCGCATTGTCTTTCTAACATGCTCAACCGTATATCGGGAGGTGTCCACATCATGAATGACTTTCATCTTCGGATTAAGACCAACCTTATAACCGATTTCTCTCATAGCAAAAGATACAACAATTTCTTCTCCTCCAGCGTAATTGTTTCCTTTACGCCCATAAGCGCTTCTAAAGCCCCCAATTCGCATTAGTGCAGCATGTCTAACCGCAAAGTTGGCTCCATAAGGAAACTCCCACTGAAAATTAGAATCAATAATTTCTTCGCCTTCCACAATAAGCTGACTCCAGTAGGCTTCAGTACCTGGTTTAACCACCTCAGGCCGTTCCTCGTGTAAATTGAGTATAATATTCCCACCCATAACTCCGATATCCGGACGATCTGAGAAGCCTCTGACGGTCTCTTCAAGCAAGTTGGAGTTCGCGATAGCATCATCATCAATATAGAGTATGACTTCACCCTCTGCTCCAAATAAACCAACATTACGTGCAAAGGAAAGGCCTTTTAACGGTGCCTCCATATATCGCATGAAGGAATCATCAATATTATAGGTTGCTCTGAACTCACGAACCAGATGATGAATCTCATCATTCTGATAATCATTATTGACAACAATGATTTCATAGCTCGCTTTATCCAACGACTGTTCTATCACTGATTTAATTGCATTGGAAAGTTTCTCACTCCGCTGGTAAGTGCAAATAATAACAGATAGTTCCTTTTTATAGACGGGTTCACTTTCAATTACCGCCTCAATGCGATATAAGTGATCGTTTTTAACCTTGGTATTTATAAGAGAGAACAGAACTTCGGTCTCCTGTGCAAAAAAGTCATAGTTGCTATCCGTCTCACCATTCATTTTATCCTTTATTTTCAGATCCCAGGGATAGTCAGCTATAAATGTATCTGTGGTATGCTCTGATTTATCTATAAGCAGTGCATACATAGACGATGAAGCATTATAATCCATAAATTCAAAATTACGGACTTCGCCTGTTTTAATATATAAATAGCAAATAGGCGTTGCCAAATTAAGGCCAATAATCGTATTTAGTTCATCTCTTCCAACCACGGTATGGCCCTTAGCCAGAACATATTTCTTAAAATCACTAACTTCAGCTGCGTCTCCCTCAATGATCCAAACTAATGGGGTCAGATAAAAATCCCTTCTAAAATCATCAAGTACCATGAGTTTATATCTGTTAGATGTGATGCCGAGTTCTTGATCTGAAGCGGTCAATGATTTATCATGCCAGCGATAATCATATATAGGCTCATCGAACGTCACATGTTTGAGCTCAAATAAGGAGTTCACTCTCATCCAATAATCATAATCTTCAAGGGTATGCTTATAACTAGAGTAGTCACCTAATAAGTGAGTCACCTTGGCCCTATACATAAAGGCCGCACCAATCGTATTGTTAGGATATACATTTAGCTCCAATGCGGATTTAGGCAGCATAACATTACCACTGAACTGTGGTTCTTCATACCAACCATGGTTGGAAATTACTTGGCCGTCCGAGTCAATTAACCTCATGTTCGCATATACCATACCAATATTTTCATCACGTTTAAGATCAGCGACCATCTTCTCCAAGAAATGTTCAGGAAGAATGTTATCTGCACTGGTCCAAGTATGGTACTCACCCTTAGCTAGTTTAAAACCTCTGGATAATGTTCTTGGTATTTTACGATTTTCCTGATGGACTACCCTAATACGATGATCTGCTTTGGCATACGCATCAATAATTTCTGCCGTTTTATCTTTTGAACCATCGTTAATAATAATGAGTTCAAAATACTTATAAGATTGCTGCAGAATACTATCAATAGCTTTCGATACATAATCCTCACCGTTATATACAGGAAGAACGATCGATATAAGATCTTTCTCAAATGCAGTCTCGAACTTATCAAGTTCCAGGGAAAATGAATTGTCTTTGGCTACTTTATAATTATAAAATTTATACTCGTACCAAGTTAATAACTGATTGTAGTTTCCTTCATCTTTGCGCAGATCAACAGGATGATCCCCTGCGTTAGTCCGTTTAAGCTTATGCGACACTTTAGATTTAATCTTTTTTAGTAAGATCGTGGTGCCATAGTTTTTCCATACTCTATATCCCTTAAGAACATATATCATTTTGGACTTGTGTAAAATATGTTTAAGTTTATTCGCCATTTTCCACCTTTTAGAGTTATAAATATTATGAAGCTCCGTGGACAGTCTTCCATTATATTCTTGCAACTCACTGAACTGGGTGTTCAGTTCATTATATTGACCAAATAGTTGTCTATATTGATGGTTTAAAATATCCAAGTTGTTTTTTTCATCATTATAATCCTGTGTGAGTTGAGCGTACTGTTGTTCTAATTCATCTTTCTTTTCAGACAGAGATCTAATATCTGCTGACATGCTGTTTATTACATTTTCCTGATGATCACGCGTTTGAATCAATGTGTTAATCTGATCCGTATGCTCAGCTATGCGTTGTTTTTGCTGTTCTATTTCTTGACTTTGATTTTGATTATGAGTTTGTAATTCATTAAATTCATTTTTTAGACGTGTATGCCCTGCTCTATAAGCCTGGTCTACGTCATCTTGTAAAAATCTATTAATTACATCCATACACTTATCTATCGTCTCTCTTCCTTTGACCGGAAACATCTCTAAAGTAAATTTCCTTCTTTGTTGTATTAGTTGTTCATCTAAGATTGCATTAAGTAAAGTTTGCTTAATATTGTCGTTATCGCTCACAAAAGGAACAATGTTTTGCTGAACTATTTGTTCTTCCAAAGGTAGAATCCCCTCGAACGATTCTGTTTGAGGATGCTGGAATATTACAATTGGAGTATCCGTAAACAGCGCATCAAATATAGCCCCAGAGCCGTCAGACAATATTACATCCGCTTCTTCTATTAAATGAACAAGAGAAGCCTTGTGATCAAGCACTTCAGGAACATGAGACTTAACTAGACTAACCCGATCATGCTCCAAAAAAGAAGTGCCATGGTGCAATTTTACCTTCATATTAAAGGTATCTGAAATTTCTTCAATATGGTTCATTACAAGCTCAATAGACGACTCATTTCCATACGTAGGCAAATAAAGCAAATTATATTTATCCGTTTCGCGCTTCATTCTTTGAAATTTAGCATATTTAATCATGCCTACGATTTCAGTCTGAGTGTAGGCTGCCAGAACCGAGGAATCATATAGCCCATTACAAAAAATGAAATCGAAATTCCGACTCCATGTATCTAAATTCCAGTTTGGTTTAGCCATTCCATACTGATATCTGAACTTATAATCGGACTTAACTTCTAAATAATAGGGGAGGTAAGGATAGAAGGCTATTTTATATGCTTTGTCAGGTACAGCGCTTGTTAGAGTCACTTTTATACCGTTGTTCTGCAAATAATGATAGGTATCTAAGGACATGTCTCCCCAATCATCTTCTTCAATGTGAGGGACATAAATATCACAAACGATCTGCTTTTTTTCACATTCCTCAATTAAAGGCTTAATCGTTTCATATAAAACAAGATTGTGAATGACAAAAGCTATAGATCTGTTCATATTCACTGTAAAACCTCTTCCTTTCAGGCAAAAATCCACTTATTTTCTTAATTTCAGTAATGTCTCATTCAGTAAAGTTGATGATGTACTCTTCGTATAGGGAAAATATATAATTTTCACTCCAACTTCCTTAAACTGCAACTCGTACTGGTCCCAACGTTCATTTTGAAACCAATCATCACCAACGAACATTACGTCATACTTTAATTTTTGCCAAACCTCAAATTTATCCATGGAGTCCTGAGGAATTACAGTATCAACAAATTTGATATTTCTAACAATCTCAATTCTTTCCTCAAAAGGAATGACCGCTTTTTTGTACTTATATGAAACCAACTCATCTGTGGTCACACCCACAATGAGTTTGTCACAGAGTGACTTAGCATTTCTCAACAAATTCAAATGTCCAATATGAAATAAATCGAAGACTCCGGAAGTATAGCCGATAATCATAAGATTTCTCCTAACGTATTTAAATTGAAGTTAAACCATTTGTCGAATGTCGTCTTCCCTTCAATTTTTTCAGAAGATAGGACTCTTTCAAGTTGAACAGGAAAACCTACCTTTTTTCTGTTTACAATTTCTGCTGGGATAATGTCTTTAAAAATTCTCTTGAGCGGAGCCTTAACAACTCCATCCTTCATCTTATACTGAGCGTCTAACCCTGCAAGCCTTTCAATTAATCTGTAATCCAAGAAAGGAGATCTTGCTTCTACCGAATTTAACATCGAGGCACTATCCAGCCTTTTGAGTAACCCTCGCAAATGGGCTTGTTGAAAGAATGCCGCTACGATTTTTTGAGGGGACTTTAACTTCATAAAAGGTGCCAATGCATCTTCTACAATCTCTAAATCATCTTCCGATCCATAGGTATAGAGATCACTAAAGGCTCGGATATCAAAGTCTGTGGTGCTACTAGCCCATCTGAAGATACGATCATATCCAAAGAAAAGCTCATCAGCGCCTTCTCCACTTAATATGACTGTGTTCTTAGCAGATGCTTGTTGTGTCATATGATACAGCAACACTTCGTTGGGCACAGACAGAGGCTCTTTTTTTACAATCACCAGTTCACGAGCTAATGATAAAAAGCGATCAGGATCAAATAATATCGGGTGATGAATAGTGTTATATCTTGTTGCTGCGATTTCAGACCACTCGAACTCATTATAATCTTCAAAGCCAACAGTCCAAGTATGCTCTACTCCAGCGAGTGCAGTAATAATCGTGCTATCCAAGCCTCCGCTAAGGTAACTTCCAATTTCAACATCTGCGATTTTGCGGTACTCTACTGCAGAACGAATTAAAAACTCAAGTTCCTCATCAGAAGGCGGCTCTTTCTCTGAATAATCAAGTTCCCAATATTTAATAAATTCGCCATTCTCATAGTAATATCCTGGGGGAAACTCTTTTATTTCATTATAGACAGTACGATTATTAAAAAAACATCTCATTTTTTTATATTGTCTTACAGCTGCTTGATCTAAAGAAACGTTGTGAACTAATGGGAGCAATGGAGCAATTTCAGAACTAAAAATGAACTCTTCACCATTTTTGTTGTAATAAAGCGGCTTTACTCCCATACGATCTCGTGCTGCAAAAAATGATTTGTGCTGGACGTCTAAAACAATAAAACTGAACATTCCATTAAGCCAATTCAACATTTGGGGACCATATTGAATGTAAAGCTTCAATAAAAGTTCAGTATCTGAGTTTGTTCTCATTTGAATTGAATAAGTAGAAGCTAATTCTTTATAATTATAGATTTCTCCATTAAATATAATCACATATCTTCCATCATCAGAAAAAAAAGGCTGATCACTTCTCTGATCCAGATCTAAAATGCTTAATCTGTTGTGACCAAGCATAAAATTTTCATGCTGGTATACACAAAGCGGGGCCGTAGGCCCCCGATGCTTCATTATATTTAATGAATTAAGAAATGCTTCTTTATTTATAGCTACATTAGAAAACAAAATCCCACACATTTTATCACCAGCCTTAATTAATAACTTGCAAATCTATTGTATTATCTACAAATATTAAACCTGGTACGTAATTATTCTCTGGCTTAGGAACCTCAAAAACAGCTGCTATACTTACGCTATCCAAATAAAGAGGCTCAAACGGCTTAGGCTTTAAGCCAATAGAAATGGTGTATTTACCACTTTCAGACAAAAGATTGCGGAAATTAAAGTTAACCTCAAGAATGCCCCCTGCTTGCATTTTCGGGACTAATTTGGCCTTATTGTAGATATTCATGCCAAACACATCTACACCAGTATGGTTTCTAACCATGTAGCCAATGGTTCCCTCGGAATCAATATCTTTATAATATTGTGCCAGCAAACGCAAAGTAACCATTTCGCCAAAAGGGACCTGGTTTACCACTTCTCCATTGACTAACAAGTCTGCCCTTATAAAACGCGCATCTCCCGTTCCAGAACGAAACTCATTGGCACGTTTTGCAAAAGCTGGATCCTCTTCTAACAACAACAGCGTACTCTTTTTATCCGTTTCGGAATTCACAAATGTATCCAAAGATTGGACACGCTTCATATCTGCAATTTCCTGGTTAATAATATTTTCATAAATTTGTGCTACGCGCTTCACTGGACCAATTTCGACCATGTGTCCCTTATCAATAAGCAATGCTGTATCACAAAAACTCTTAATGGTATCCATGGAATGAGAGACAAATAAAACTGTGCTCTTTTTAGAGAGCTCCTTCATTTTGGTGATACATTTGGCCTGAAAATAAATATCTCCAACAGACAAGGCCTCATCCACAATCAAAATGTCTGGATCAACATTGATGGCTACTGCAAAGGCTAATCGGGCAAACATACCGCTGGAGTACATTTTGACTGGTTGATTAATGAAGTCCCCAATATCCGCAAAGGATGTAATATCTTCTACCTTCTCATCCATTTCTGCTTTGCTATAGCCCATAAGCGTACCATTTAAATAAATATTTTCCATTCCAGTTAAATCCGGATTAAACCCAGCACCGAGTTCCAACAGAGCCGCAACTTTCCCATTCACCTTTATGCTTCCATGGGTAGGCGTAATTACGCCTGTAATCATTTTTAAAAGAGTCGATTTGCCCGAACCATTTTTACCGATAATGCCAATCGCTTGCCCTTTTTTAATAGAAAAGGAAAGGTCACTTATGGCTTTGAAATCAGAATGATATTTCTTTTTAAAAGGATGAATAGCCTCTTTTAAACGTTCATTGGGATTATCATATATTTTATATATTTTAGTGACATTATTAACTTCTACAGCAACTGATTCTGTTTGAGTCATACTCTTCTCCTCACAATACATCAGCAAAATGAGATTTCATTTTTTTGAAAATTTTGATTCCTATCGTACCTGCGATGATCACAATAGCCCAAAAGTAGATCGTCATGGATGGATGCTCCCAGAACCATTTGTGATTAATAAAGGTATCACGATATCCTTCAACAATATAGAAAACAGGATTAAGTTTAAAGAAAAACTGATACTTATCCTCGACAATATTCAAATTCCAAAAGATTGGCGTAAGCCAGAAAAACAATTGAATAAACACTCCTACAATTTGACCAACATCTTTTACAAAAACAACCAATGTCGCTGTTATGTAAGAAATGGACAAAGAAAGAAGAATGGTGGCCAATAAATAATAAAGGATTTGAATGTTATACATCGTAAATTCAACATTGTATATTTTGAACATAATGAAAAGAACGATGATAAAAAACACATGGACAAAAAGAGCAGCCAAAATTTTTACCATTGGTAGCAAGCCTACTCGGAAAACAATTTTCTTTACCAGATAATTGTTTTCAATAATACTATTGGTTGCAGTTGACAAGCTTTCCGAAAAGAATAACCACGGCACCATGCCTGTTAGTAACCAAAGTATAAAGGGTGTATCACCAATAGGTACATTTTTAAAACCAACCTGAAATACGACCCAATAAACAAGTATAGACACCATAGGATGTATAAAAGCCCAGAGTACCCCCATAAATGAACCAAGGTACCTAGATTGTATATCCTTTTTAGACAATTCCCAAAGTAACTTTAAATTTTTCGAAAAGTTTTGAGTTAAATTCATACGAGTGTGTCACGACCTTAAACATGGTTTGGTAAGTCTCTTACAATACAACAATGTAAATATGTGGGAAGTTTATTCTTGCGATATGGCTCTGACAGCTACTATATGCTAAAATGTTGACGTATCTACAAGAAAAGGAGATTGTAAACCTTGTCGAATCCAGTATACGGGAAACAGGCCAAAACGTCGACCCGTGACGATAAAAGGCCGGTTATGTTTTGGGTGTTAATTGTTGGCATGATTTTGTTTTTAGCTTGGGCCCCCTTCCAGGCGGCGCTTTTTAATGGTCAAATGCTCGACTTTGAGAAGCCTCTGTATTGGGCTTTGATCATCAGCACGATTCTGCTGATATTGGGAATCGTAACCTATTATAAGAATTTCAAATTGGAAGATCAAAGAGACTGGTTGGCTGTGCTTGTTATCTTACTTCCGCTGACGTTCGTGCTTTCATTGATTTCTGCTGCTTCTCATTATCTCGCGATGAACATGGTAGTGGTGCAGTGCATCTATGCCTCGTTCTTCATCATTACATTGTACGCCTTGCGAGATCGGTTGAGCAACCAGATCATCCAAACCGCGATTATGACCGTAGCTTATATTATTATAGGCTTCGGCCTCATCAACTGGTTTGGACAGTGGGTATTGGCCGGACGACTCGTGGATTGGTTCTCAACAATGGTAAGCGGTAATCGCTACGTTGATGCCATAAAGATAGATACTAATGGTCCGCGTCTCACTTCCGTCTTCCAGTACGCGAATACATATGCGGCATTTTTGATGGCATTTTTGTTCGCAGCTATCTTTTGTCTGATGAAGTCGAAGACGTGGTATGGAAAAGCGACTCATGCCTTTATGCTGGTGCCTATATTGGTATCACTGTTCCTGACACTTTCACGTGGTGGTCTCATAATGCTGCCAGTCGTATTTGTTCTTTTACTTCTGTTCTTTAAGCCAGCACGGCAAATCTTATGGCTTTTACATTGCGCAATTGCGGGTGTCGTTTCACTTGCTATTTTGAGTCCTATTACAAATTGGGGATTACAGCTGAATCAGACCTACAACGGTGCTGTGGCTGCTAAAGGCTGGGGACTGCTTCTTGGGACTTCCTTGGTGACTGCAGTTGTTCTATGGCTTATACAAACCTCTCTGGGATCTCGTTTGGAAAAAAGGATGCACGGTCTAGCCTCACGTAAACTCTCTAATCTGTGGCTGCCTGTTGGCTCTGTGGTCGTGATTGGTGTAGTTGCGTTCCTGCTCATTGGTACAGGACTACGAACTTTTCTACCAGCCAATGTAGAGACACGTCTGGAAAATATCAACTTCCAACAGCATAGTGTGCTGGAACGTATAACCTTTTATCGCGATGCTTCCAAGCTAATTGCTGATTATCCGTTGATTGGCGCAGGTGGCGGCGGTTGGGCTACGCTGTATGGAAAATATCAAGACTATGGCTACACAAGCGCACAGGCACATAACTTTTTCATGCAGTATCTGGTAGAGGCCGGTATTCTTGGATTCATTATTTTTATGGCGTTTATCCTTTATATCTTCTATAAATACATTAAAGGTTACATCAAGAGCGATGAGGAAAAGCGGGATAGCCACTTCCTTTACCTGATCTTGGCAATGTCCATTTTGCTCCATAGTCTATTGGACTTTAATATGAGTTATGTGTTCATGGGTATACTGGTGTTTATTGGACTCGGGGGTATGGCTGCAGCAATGGATGCACAACCTGTAAAACGCTTGGCGATGAAGCCTGAAGGTTTCCGTCCGATTTATAGTATCGTCATTTGTGTTCTCAGTATTGTGCTTCTGTTTGTAGGGCTGCGCTTTGCACAAGCCAGCAATGCTGCCTGGGAAGCAAAAGCGCTGGAAAGCAGCAATTCGTTCGAACAACGACAAGCTGCTTATAATAAGGATTTGAATCTGCGCCCAACTCATATTGATTCAATTGTTGGTTTGTCTAGTATGTATTATCAGGTCTACAAGCAAACCAAACGCGAAGAGTTCTATACAGGCGGTATGACCATTGTTGATTTGGGGCTGCAGGCAGAACCGTATAATAGAAATATGCTGTTTATCAAAATGCGACTTGAGCAAGCTAAAGGAAACAATGACAAGGCATTTGCCATTTTGGAAAATAACCGTGCTAACTTCACCTGGGATCTGGATTGGTACAATTTGCTGATTACCCAAGCGTTTGAATTTGGCAATAAAGCTCGATTGGCTAAGGACTCAGCCAAGGAACAGAAGTATTTCCAAGCAGGTCTTGCTGCTTATCAGCAGGTTCTAGATGGGGTAGCTCATCTTAAGACGATTCCACCTGAAATTCAATTGATACGTACTTTTGAAGTAACTCCAAGCATTGCGCTCAGTGCTGGAAAAATTGAGTTCATGTCAGGTAAACCCGCCGAGGCTGCCGTCATCCTGAAAAACGGCTTGAAGGACGATCTGAGTGACGCTACGAATCGTGAGGTAACCCGATACTATATTGCCGCTTTGCAAAAGCAGGGACAAGATGACAAAGCATTGTACGATAAGCTGATTCAAGCTGATCCCAAGGAAAAAGAACTGATAAACGAACTGAAAAGAGAATAGTCCCTGGAGTTTAGTTGTTCTCTGTTTTGTTTATTTGAGGCTGTCCCATAAATCGATGGGATGTCCTAAAAAACAGAAAAGCCTATCCTTGCTAAAATGGATGTGGGACTACCCCACAACGTGAGACAATTAAAACACCTTCAAGAGAATGTAATCCTGTCGTAAGATAGGGGGATAACCTTGAAGGTGTTTTTGCGTTGGCAACTAGAGTGAGTTACCCGTTAGAAATAAAAAGTGAGAGCCCCCGAAATGAGATTGGCAGGAGTACCTGTAAAAGAGGTTATAGAGCAGTTGGAGATACGGAATATGACACAGAGCTCAAAACGTGGATGAAAAAACGGAGTATACCGTCTGGAGCAGCCTGTGGGCAAGCAATACAGCTACGGACAAGGTCCGTGAACACTCTTTGGAGCTTGAAGAAGTAAGAGTAGAAAAAATGCACAAGGAGCTGGAAAGAAGGTGGAACCTAAAGTCGTCATTGCTTGGGTCGAGTCCATTCGAGAAGTCCTCAGGATCAACTCGCTCACGTTGTAAGTGAGGCTCTGAATTGGCTCGATGACACCACCTTAGACGCAACCTACCCTGAAAGGGACGAAACAACAATCATCGCAATAAGCTCATCAAATTCATTTTCTACGCCTATATACAGCGCATCTACTCATCCCGTCAAATCGTCAAAGCCGTTTAAGAGCTATTCCATTCATTTGGCTGGCCGCTCGTCACGTCGAGGTACAGCAAGCTTCTGCTCGTCATACTCGCTAACGACGTTCTTTCTTGCTATTGCTGTTACGGCTGTTTGGCGTCATTTTACCCTTGATCTCTTGCTTCTCCTAGCCCAGGAGCGCGTCCATTTCTACTTCCAACACCTCCTGTGCAGTCACCTGGTTTTTCTCCTTAATGAAAGCTCGCAGTTGCTCTTTTGACCAAAGCCCCATGTATTCTTCCCCCTTTCTATGACTTCCATTTTACTAAACAAACTATCTTACAGACTCTAGTGAATCAAAAAGCGCAGATTTCGGACTAATTCAGCCTTGTAACCTACGCTTTTTCTCATGAAGTTAATTATAATTCGTCTCATAGGCTGTTTCACTATAAAAAACTGCCTTTGAGATACCCCTTTTTATTGTTCATCTTTTGAGTGGAATTGTAACCCTGTTATCGATTAAGAACGCTAACCAGTTCCTCTCTGTGGTTTGAGTAATTCATCCGTTACTTTACTTATTACCTTAGCAAATCAATAAGCTCGCCCCCCAATCCTTTTCATCAGGATAAAGAGAATCTAGTAATGTCATGGCTATTCCCGAAACACCGTCAAGTAAACCTACATAATTTAAATTCTTAGTAGAATTAGAATCCCTATATAAATCATAAAAACCAAATGCCGATTCTTCATCAAACATTTTAACGACCGTTCGGAGCAAGCTTTGATAGTTTTCTTGCAATTCAGGATCGTGCGTGTCCCGATACATATGATAGGTAATTTTCAATAATCCTGAATATCCGTGGCATACCGTTGGTGAATAAATATTCCACTCTTCGATAGATTTTTTGTATATCGATTTAAATGCGTTTACAGCTAAAACCTCCAAGCTTCTATCCCCGATGGATCTACCTGCTAAAAATAGACTCCTCGCAACACCTGCCGAACCATAACACCAAGCATCCCGATGTTTTTTAGCGTATAATTGATCGTTTGTAAATTCTTCGTAGCTTATAATTAAGGGCCATTGTATTCTATCTGTTTGTTCCAATTTCCATTTTGTTATCCAGTCACAGTATCGTTGAATTGCCTCTATTTGACCAGGTACCTTTATATTTTGAAGTAACGCTATAGATAATAATGCCAAGGGGCCAGGAACTCCATGAGCTAAACCCATATTAAAATATCCAAATGGATATTCATCCTTTTCATGTGAAAGTAAATATTCATTTGAAATATACCAATTCGGAACCTCTTGTTTATCGTTGATAATCCTATCTTTACTTAGAAGAACAAGATACTCAAGAACACCAATAAGGAGCTCCCTAATTTCAGGTATATCAGAGAACAGTAACAGATACCTTCCTATGCCACTCCATCCGGAAATTACATCATAATCATTAATTGACGTACCTGATTCCAGCCCACTTTTTGCATTCAGTAGATCAGCACTACCATGACGCAATATTAAAGTGTTAATTTGGTTGATAAATCTCCTGTATTTTATACCATTGTCAGATAATAGATATGCGGCAAATCCAACACCAGATAATCCTTCCCATAGTGATAATGACGCTCCTGATTTCTTTAATGATTCACGAGTACTTAAAAGGTAGGAGTGTGCATACTCTTTTAATCTCTCATCCTTTAATACAGTACTTAGTCTCCCATACAAAATACTGATTGCTGGAAATCCAGTTGCCAGGCTTATATCATTCCAATTAAACTCCTCTTGTTTATCTACATGATTCTGCTCAGAAGAACATATAGTCTGTACATACTGGGGGTCAGTCAACCTGGCACTTATAACACTTACAATTTTTATAATATCGTTATGCAGGCTCTTATTGTTTTGTACTACTGTCATCAACGTTCAACTCCTTTGAAATACATTTTTTCTTGTGCTTTATTGATTCATTAAAATGATATAAAGAATGACTTAACAACGACATTATCTTTCTTTCCATTTTTCTATTCGTACCTATAAGACGGTTTAAATGCATATGAATGAGGCTACCTAGAATATTGGAAAATGTATTCGTTAAATCCTTTTCATGTTCAAGTGCCTCTTTATATTCATTTATTATTTTTTTTCGCTCTTGAAACTTAGATAATAAGTAGTCCCCGTATTCCAAATTTCTAAGTGAGGACCAATTGTCCGAAACATCGCACAAAATTATATAAAAAGTGCGATCCTTCATAAAATCTTTTACATGCTCCTTATGCCATTCTTCTTCATGAAACCAAGTAACTTGCCGTTCTACCGCTGGTATAAACTGATTTAAAATATCAATTACACTAATGAAACCAATAATCTCTATAGGAACATTCAGCTTATTGTTATATTTTAAAGAGACCAGTTCTACTGTAATCTTCGAATCAACAGCAAAAAAACGCTCCGCTATACTAATTAAACGTTTACCACCGTATCGCTCAATTTCCGGCTCATATGAATCAAATATTATTTTACTTAGTAGACCTCCAACCTTTAGGCGTCTAGCCCACATATGAATAGCAGGGATTAGTTGTTTACAAACAACGGATTCCTCACCATGAAGTCGTAACCGTATATGATGATCCGGATCTTTATACCTAACAATAAAATAACGATTTATTATTCCTTGATTCTCTACCTGCTCACAAAATGTTCTAATGTAATTGCCAATAAACTCTTCCTCTCGTTCAGACATACCATAAAGCTTTATATAAAGCCATTCACTTCCCGGTAAATATATAATGTTTGAATGCTCTCTGATTGGTCTTTGAATAAGATTCATATCTTCACACTGCTTCGGGGTCAAAGGTTCCTCTACATTTGTCCTTACTAAGGGAATAACGTACTCTGCGATAAAGCGCCCTTCTTTCCCTCTAGCCCATACGTCACTTGGTTCAAATCCACTCTCGGTTAACCATAATGATTGTGAATCACTTAATTTATGATATTTCTCAAATAACTCTAATATAAAAAACTCATTTTTAAGATCAATTAGTACTCTGTTATCTGAAACAGAAGTGGTAATATAAACATATCTTGGAACGCGCCACTCCCCTCTCCACTTTTCAAAACCCTCAATCCAATCCTCCTCGTTTTTACATTTTTTTAATTCATCGTTATTTTTATTAAGCGACCATTTCGCTAAAGATAAAATTATGTTTTTATATTTCACACGAGGCAGCATAGGGAATTCCGATAGGCCTCCCCACTGAAAAGGCAAAATGCTTCTGTGTCTTTCTTGTGAAATTTCCATTAAAAAACGGTATACATTGGGAGCATTATTGTAATTTAGCATGTTGGTGGAAACTGGGATTATCTCTTTATTCAACGACTGTGACTTTAAATAAAAGTAATTGTGGGTACATCCTACATATAAATCAGAAATTGAAATTTGTTTTGAAGTATCTACATTGGAATAATTAGTTCCCAACACAATTTGGTGACTACATGATTTGTTGGTAATCACTACGTTAGAATGTCTACTATTGACCGTTAAATATACAAGTTCAGCAAATATAGCATCTTTTCTGTATTCCTCTTGAATTTTATACGTGTTCGTGATCTTCTCTCTTGCAGTCTTATCTAGGATTGGTCCAAACCTTCCAAATGTTTTACCTGCACCTGCACTTCCCGAATTGGGGTTGATAATGATCTTATATTCGTTATTTTTCAAAGCTTCTTCGCTATTTGCTGCTATGGTAACATACATTTCTATAGAGGTAGGGGGCAAAAGCTCATCAGATAAAGTCTCGATCCTCTTTAATTTTTCATCCGTCAGTTCTATTTCTATTTTTCCTTCTTTAATAACATTTGTAATCCAGTTTGCCAGAACCTTCTCTCTCTCTGCATTTAGTATTGGGTGTTCTAAACTATATCTACTCTCAGGATATTTATAATCAGGCGGAGCCCCTAACCCTAAATCTTCGTCCAAAAGCTCTAAGATCGGAACTTGACAATCAATACCATATTTCTCTATAAAATCATTTCGGTACTGTGTCCAATGAGGATTACTCAAATCCGGCGACAGCCTCCATAAGATCTCTGCTGATCTAGCAATATCTTTAGAGACATTTTGGCTTAAAAAGGCTTCTTCTACTTTTGTCTCCATATCAATCTGCAAAGTTTCCTTCGTTGGAACTAATTTTCTCATTCTTATACATAGCTGATTGTACAAGGATTCCCCCTTACCTATTGGAGAATCATCGTATTGTTTTATTTCTTCACTAATTTCATCGAGACCTTTTTTGATATATTCAATATTGTTTATAGGTGCTATCTGTTTTCGTAGATATTCAAAAGGCAAATCCATATTATCTATGCATAATGGTGGTCTCAAATTGCTAATTAAAAACTCCTGATTCAATAGCTTCATCAGAAATTCAGTTATTAAAGTTTCATTGTTTTCGGGATACTCTTCTTGTATTTTCTTAACTAGATTAGCAAAAGGAATCGGAGTTTGTGCATAATCCATCACAAGCTGAACCGGCTTGGACGCTTTTATCGAACTACTTTTCATTCGTTTTACATCAGGATCGTGGTGTTGTTCAATATAGTTTAAAAATGGCAATTTTATTCTTGTACCAGATAAATACAAGGTTGGATTAGTCCGCACCGCCAACTGTTTTACCACATTTCCCTCTTTCTCTAAATATTTAACCAATCCCATGATCCATTCCATATCTGGACGGGATATTTTCCTGTTCTGCCTAGTATCACCCACTTCCAAGCAGCTAAGTTCCGAAAAGAGACCTATAGAAACCCCAGAAAAAATCCCATAAGGTGTAGCTCTTGAAGAAAGCCTGATTAGATAATTCACAACTGCCCGTAGCACCGTGTTCATTTTTTTAGTATTTTTATTGGTTAGGACATTATTGATAGAATTCATAAGTGAAGGGCTGGCTATGGTGATCGCTTCCCGTATAACAGGGTCTGTTAACAAAGATAAAGCCTTGTTCCTTGTCACATCATATGTAGTACTTTCACTGAATAAGATATAGTAAAAATCAATAGGCAGTAGTGGTACTCTCACCATAAAAAAATCTAATGACTGAAACATATTTATATTTGTAACTTTATCCACTATAGGATAACCTCCTCCTGAAGTAAAAGACCCTGGATGTATGAAATAATATCCAGGGTCAGATTTCTTTTAAAGTTAGCACCAACACTCACAAGTCACATGTGTACCAAGGCATCTAGAAACACTACAAGTTACAGTGCTTGTGCAAGGATTTTTCGCTTGCTTTAATGTTAGATCATTAATTTGTAAGTCCAAATCAAGGGTGTCCTCTTGTTCGAAAAAGACTAATTCTGGAGAATTCATCTTAATCCCTCCCTTCGATAAAGTTGAGAGAACCTCAATGGGCAACCTCTCAATATATAAGACGCATCAAGAGAAAAAAAGTTTCTTTTTATTACATCTATTTAAAATTTTTACCTTTTTTTACACAATGAAAGCATCTCCTGATACTGGCTAGTATCTCGGCCTGACAAGTCATGGAGCAATTGGGCATATGAAATAAGAACAAGTAAAAATCATGTTAAGGTCGTATCTTAACGGCGAATTGAAACGGATAAAGCTGCCTCTCGGTAAACAATACAGCTATAAAAAAGAACCTGAGCATACATTCAGAGTTTGAGCAACCAAAAAACGGAAAATTGGTTTTTAAAGCAACAATTAGACGCTCTAAAAAGTACAAGGGAGTTGAAGGGGGATGTCACCAGAGACTACTTAGTACAATGGGGAAATCTATTTCGGGAAAAGTGAATTTGAAGTCAAGCTTGTGATGGATAGGTCTTCCTCAAGCCATATACTTCCACTAGAAAGCAGCTACGAGGCCGTGGAGAAGAACTTCTCGTAGGAATGTTCGCGAACTCTACATACAGCATAAAACTCGGTATGGATACAGGAAAGCCACGGACTTGTTTCTTATGAGCATAAGGTCAATCATAAACTTGTACAATAAATCATGTAGGGTGAGCAGTTACAATGTCATCTCAAACTCAAGAAACGAAAACGCACAGAATCAGCCAACTTATATAGTAGTGCATCTCTATTAAAGCACCAATTCGGGATCGAAGCCCTATGCAAAAAATCGTTATGGAAATTACGTATTTACCGTTTGGCGAGAAAATGTTGTATCTGTCGAGTATCTTTGAATTTCAATGGAGAAATTGTGGCATAAAGTGTAGCTGACAAGCAAAATACCGCGTTTGTCTTGGATACGCTTCACCAATTACCGTTTCTACCAGGTACAATACTCCATAGCAATCAAGGCAGCGTTTATAATCCAAAGCGTATCAGAAAGTTGGAAAGGTAAAAAGCATTACCATAAGCTCCCCCGCAAGGGGGGGGGACTGCTGATAATGCTCCATCAAGTCGTTCCATTCCACGTTAAAGTCTGAAACGTGCTATCTCAAGGTTTGAGCTATACAACAACGGACATCGTCGAACGGACGGTTCAGGACTACTTTACCTACTAACCTTAATTTGCATTCAACAGAACTAAATAACCAATCGCCAGTTCGTTTCTAGCAACTGGTCCTTAAACTGAAAAGTATTTGCTCTCTGTCTTACAAATAGGGATCAGTCCTACTTCTTACAGTAAGGTTTATTTTTGTTGGTCAATCTCTTTAATAACCTGTCTCATATAAGCCAGCACTTCATCCTTAATCTCGTTATGCTGTAGAGCATAATGAATGGTTGTTTCAATGAATCCCAGCTTCTCGCCAACGTCATGGCGGTTGCCATCAAATTCATAAGCTAGGATCGGACTCTTTTCTCCCAGTTTGGACAATGCATCCGTTAACTGAATCTCCCCACCTACTCCTGCGGATTGCTGACCTAGGATATCAAAAATATCAGGTGTCAAGATATAACGTCCCATGATCGCTAAGTTGGAGTTGGCTTCTTCCTTCTTAGGCTTTTCCACCAATCGTTCCGCCTCAGAGATTTTGGAAGTAAGTGCATGGCCTTCAACAATCCCGTAACGATGTACCTCGTTCCAATCGACTTGTTTTACACCTACAATAGAACGCTGATACTCATCGAACACGTCAATCATCTGCTTGAGACATGGATTCTCAGACTCTACGATGTCATCACCCAAAAGGACGGCAAAAGGTTCATCACCAATAAACTTACGTGCACACCAGATGGCATGCCCCAAGCCTTTAGGTTCCTTTTGACGAATATAGTGGATATCTGCCATCTCTGATGGCTTGCGTACTTCATTGAGCAGGTTCCATTTTTCCTTCGAAGTCAAGTTATGCTCCAGCTCGAAGGAGTAGTCAAAATGATCCTCAATTGCCCTTTTGCCTTTACCAGTAACGATAATGATATCTTCTATACCAGATGCAACAGCTTCTTCAATAATATATTGAATGGTTGGTTTGTCTACAATGGGAAGCATCTCTTTAGGCATCGCTTTGGTCGCAGGAAGGAACCGGGTTCCTAATCCCGCAGCAGGAATAATTGCTTTACGGATTTTCATAGGTAAAACTCCTTTTCGACAAATCTTACTAAATTATTCAATAGTTTGAGTAACGTTTGGAAATTGCTAATAGTTTATTATAGCACTTAGTCATTGCATTGTTATATAATTTAAGTAAACCATATTATAGACTAAAAAAGATAGAAATTTGAGTACCAGATAAGCCAAAATTTGAGGAGAGAGTTCTTTGGATTCAATAATCAGTAACCCTGTTTTAACGTTAGTTATTCCCTGTTATAACGAAGAAGAAGTACTGCCTGAAACCATAAGCAGACTTACGGTGATTCTGGAAGAGTTGGCTGAGAGCGAACTCATTTCTAAACATAGTAAAATGTTGTTTGTTGATGATGGTAGCCGTGATCAAACATGGGAGATCATAGCATCATATAATCTAAAAAATCCTTTTGTCAGTGGTCTCAAATTGGCGAAAAATGCGGGCCATCAGAACGCTCTATTATCTGGGTTAATGGAAGCCAAAGAAACCTCAGATTGTGTGATATCCGTTGACGCTGACCTACAGGATGATCTCAATGCCATCCGAGAATTCATAATAAAATTCAAAGAAGGTAATGACATCGTGTATGGGGTGCGAAAAAGTAGAACTACCGATACATTTTTCAAACGTTCAACAGCCCAAGGCTTCTACCGTCTGATGAGTAAAATGGGCGTTAATATCGTATACAACCATGCAGATTACCGTTTAATGAGCAAAAGGGTTCTCCATGAATTAGCCAATTTTAAAGAGGTAAATCTCTTTTTACGTGGTCTAGTTCCGTTAATAGGTTATAAGTCTACTGAAGTGTATTACGATCGACACGAACGCTTTGCAGGTGAATCCAAATATCCTTTAAAGAAAATGCTCGCTTTTGCTTTCGATGGAATCACCTCGTTTAGCGTAACCCCGATACGGCTTATTTCGGCTGTGGGTTTTGGAATGTTTGGCATAAGCTTATTAATAGCTGCCTATACCCTTATTAGCAAGTTCCTTGGTACCACTGTTTGGGGCTGGTCTTCTCTAATGTTGTCCATCTGGTTTATAGGTGGTCTACAACTCGTCGCACTCGGACTCATTGGCGAGTATATCGGTAAAATATATAAAGAAGTAAAACAAAGACCTAAATATATTATTGAGACTATTTTAGATTCCCAGAGCACCTTTGATACTGAAAACACAAAGAAAGTGAATAATAGTGAAAGGGAAGCTGTAGCGGTCCAATAACAGATGCGAACAGGTGACTAATTTGACTTTATTTCAGAATAGTTTTTTCCGTTTTCTTGTCGTAGGTGTTCTAAATACAATATGCGGCATGTCCGTCATGTTCTTGCTATTTAATATTTTAGAGACTAACTACTGGTTATCGACCTTTATCGGTAATTCTGTAGGCGCCACTGTAAGCTATTTCTTAAACAAAAGATTTACCTTCAAAAATGATGCAAACCATGGACAGACCATTTGGAAGTTCATCTCTATTATATTGATATGCTATATACTGTCGTATTGTCTCAGCTATCTAATCAGTCACTACCTGATCTCAAGTTTGAGCATTAAAAATAATGAGATTCTAGGCAACGTGTCTATTCTAATCGGGAATGTTTTCTATACTTTAATTAATTATGTTGGACAAAAATTTATTGTTTTTTCTAAGAAAACAAGCGCCCAAAAAGTATAGCAATAAGAGGCTCAATGGTAATTTTTTATATAAACTAGCAAATAGAAAAGGGTATGTGCTGTCAAAGCACATACCCTTTTCGCTTTTTCTATAGCAGCCTTGTTACTTCACCAGTTGCCCACGTGTAACCCCTAGCTGATTCGTCGCTTTCAGCGTCTTCCATACTTGTGTTCCGCTAATTTCTCCGCGCAAGGCACGGTTATAGAGATCAATAACCTCATGAACTTGCTCTGGTGTCTCCTCCAAAAATTCCACTCGGTAACGGGACACGCCTAATTCCAGAAAGTTAGATAGGTATTCCGCGCCCGATTGCTCAATCGCGTTATACACCGTATTACGGCATCCTTCGTCCACGCGAACCGGATGAGACATCCCAATACGATCACGCAGGGATGCGCGATGATCCTCACATGGACGACCACAGTTGGTGTAGTCTGTGCCTTCACTCATAAAAGTACAATACACGCAGTGTTCGGTATGGAACATCGGCAAATGCTGCTGGATGACGATCTCCAGCTTGTCGGTACGTGTACGTCCCAGCATATCGACCATCTGTTGGATGTTCAAATCATATGACGGTGTCACCAGGTCGCAGCCGGAATCCAGGAACAGGTCAGCCGCTTTATGGTTGGCGATATTCAGCGAGAAGTCGCCGATCAATTGCGGATGATGCACATCCGGGTTCTCCAAGCGGTGACGCATGTAAAAATACAATGCTCCCGGATTGCGTACCAGCACAGCATCCGGTTGCAGGCGCAGGATATTGTTGTGATATCCGTTTTCTCCTGGCATGTGAATACGCGGAGTCACCAGCGCAATTCGGCGCCCAGCGCCGTGCACAGCCTCTACGGCTGCCGGGAATTGCTTGATGAACTCGAAGTCGGCGTAGATGAACTCCACGCCGGCCTCAAGCGCAGCCTCCACCTGAGGGAGGCTGCGGCACAGCGCGGTCAGCTCTGCCTGACCACGTGCCACAGACGATGCCGGAGCTGCTGCATCGCCATACACCTCTACCGCCCGCTTCGTGTATACGGGTGGTTTGGGGCGCTCGCCCGCGAGCAGTTCCACCGCCTGACGGCGGATGCTGTTCAGCTCGCGCATGGGCACGATGACGTCCCCATGCAGATGGACGTCCAACTCCTCCAGCTGGAACACGGTTCCGCCCAGTCGGCCGAACTGCTCTTCGAGCAGTTCGCGCGTCATCGGACGCTTCTGGGCGATTTCAAGTTCCAGCTCAGAGTCCACACGGACGGTTGTGCCCTTCTGCACATCGGTCCACCATGTCGACAGCGGCTGTCCTGGGGAGCCGCTGACCCGCACATGTACCGGGAAGACACGGTACGGCTTTTCGGTTTCGTACGACTGGCGCAGACGCTTGTCCAGCGCCGGGTCGTTGGTCTTCCAAATACGGTCGCCCACGTGCACACGGCGCAGATCCACATCGTTGCGTCCCGCTACGATGTCGACGATCCAGCCTTCTCCGGCTTCGCCTTCAATCTTCACGCCCTTGCGGCGGATATCATATACGCGTCCGCCTTCTTCTTTTTGCGTAGGATCTCCTGCATCGAATACAATACCATCGCCACGCTTGAGCGGGGCGTCGATACGGCATACTACACCATCACGTAGGATTTGCTCCACTCGGCCCAGATACACGCCCCGGCTTTTCGGGAACGTACCGTCCACCAGCTTTTTGTTATTCGTTCCTTCCAGAAACCCGTGTGTAAAGCCGCGTGAAAAGCTCTGCTGCAGCTCGCGGATATCTTCTTTGCTCGTCTTGGACGTATCGCCGTCAAAATACTTGTCAATGGCCTTGCGATATTTGCTAACCACATTCGCTACATATTCAGGCGTTTTCAGTCGCCCTTCGATTTTAAAGGAAACCACACCTGCATCAATCAGTTCTGGCATCAAATCAATGGCTGCCAAATCCTTGGGGGATAGCAGGTATGTCACATCGGCCATCGGCTTTTGCTCTCCATCCACCATCAGATCGTAAGGCAAACGGCATGCCTGTGCACATTCACCACGGTTTGCAGAGCGTCCGCCCCACATTTCTGAAGTCAGGCATTGGCCTGAATAAGATACGCACAACGCTCCATGCACGAATACTTCCATCGGAAGCCTTGCTTGATCGCCAATTTTTTGAATCTGTTTTAGATTATTTTCACGCCCCAGCACAACACGTTCCATGTTGTACGGCTTCGTGAATTCTACAGCCTCCGGCGAGGTAATCGTCATTTGAGTAGAACCATGGATCGGAAAATCCGGCGAAATGTCGCGAATCATTTTCACCAAGCCCATATCCTGAACAATTAGGGCATCGACACCGGCATCAATACAGGCATCAACCAGCTCTTTAGCGTCCTCCAGCTCATTTTCAAATACTAGTATATTGAATGTCAAAAAGCCCTTAACTCCGTAGCTATGCAAAAAGGCCATAATTTCGGGCAATTCATCCATGCGAAAATTATTCGCCCGTGCCCGTGCATTGAACTTTTCCACTCCAAAAAAGATCGCATCGGCTCCGTTCGCTACCGCCGCACGCATACAATCCCAGTCACCTGCTGGTGCCAGAAGCTCGACATCTTCTCTTCGTACTGCTGATTTCATTATTGCCCTCCCTATATGCTGAAAACGAATGGTCCCTCATTGGAGCATCGTTGTTTTCAGGGCAGCTATGCTGCTTACTTGGTAATCTCATTAATGTTCCATCCACTCATTCCAAAGCTGGTTATGTTCAGTCAGGGATATGGAAACCTACTAAGAATCTTATTTCTTAAGCCTATCTGTCTCTATCATCTTGTCCGATCATTCACACGCTGAACCATCGGTCCCTTGCCTGAAACGCATCCAACTCAAAAAATCCGCATCACAAACATCTGCGGCAGAAATTATTCTTATCTTGTAACTAATCTAGTGTACCAGACTGCGCCCCAAGCTTCTACACTTTCCAAGCGATTCCTTTAAAAATATAATACTGAAATACAAAAACACCTCCAATCCCGGTCAGCGGTGCATTGGAGGTGTGTCATCATACCATTAACTAGGCAAAGCTATACTTCGCAAGCATTTCTCCCCAGGGTGATATTCCTTCCTCCCTGAAACCAGATTTTCTGTATAGCTTTCTAGCAAGTTCATTGTCTGGTTTATATCCAATCATGATCATATCAGTCCGATTACTGGCTTTCCTTATTTCGTCAATAACCAGCAACATTGCATGGTAACCATGGCCTTGGCCTTGAAATCTTTCGTCAATCATAAATCGGTAAATCCAGTAATTCCCGTCATCGGGATCTAAACCAAACATCGTAAAACCAATCAATACGTCATTATTATAAATCGCTCTAGATAAAAATCCATCTAAAAACTGACACTCAGCAATTGAGTAAAGGTTAGATACCATAAACCTTTGTTGCTCAGGGCTCGGTTGAAGTTCACCACATTCTTCCCAATTACTTTTGTCGACTGCCTTTAGCGTAATTATTTTCGGATTCCCCCATACATTTAGTCCGACATCTTCGCACTTCCCTGCTTACTTCACTCTTTAAAAGATTAGGGATATTTGGCGATGGCCAGCGAAGCGGGCCATTTGAATCCGAAGAAGCGCCAGCGATCGTAGGATCAAATGGCACGCGTAGCCTCTTCCCACTACAACTCACTGATCTTTTACCCACACCTTCTTACTTCACAAAATTAAACGAATTCAGCGTCGAATCCAGTGCGTTGGACTGTACACCCGTGTTGTTTGCATCGTTTAATGTCGTTGTTACGGTATATGTTTTACCGTTATGCTCCAGAACGATTTGGCGACCTGTATAGCCGATACCTTCGTCCACACGGTGGAATGTAAAGGACACTGCCGGCACACCGGCAAACGTTACATCCTTAACTTCCTCTACTTTGAGGTTTTTATAGTTCTTGGCTTGCTTATCATAGAAGTCCTTAAGCTGGGACACCGTTAATTCAAAGGATTGGTCGTTGTCGATTTTAATGGAAAAACGTCCTCCGGTAAATTGATACTCTATATCTCCCAATTCAAATTGATCACTAACCGCAGTCCAATACCGTGGGATATTTACTGTATATTCATATGCTTTAGACGTCTTTTTGATCGTTTTCGTTTTGTCCGCCAGGTAGTCATCCTCTTCCAATTGTCCAAAGTTATTCGCTACTGTTTGAAAATCGATTTGAAGCGAAGAAATGAGCGCGTTGAACTGGTCATTTCCCTTGCTTACCTTTTCAGGCACTGCGTATTCAGCCAGGTAGCGATATCCATTTTGCTGAATTAGCACATTGTACTCCTTGACCCATTCATCCCCAAAATTATAGCGGTACTCCTGCACTAATCCCTGAACGCCTGCAACCTCCAGCGGATAAGTCTTTTGTGCCTCATAAGCAGTAGACACAAATGAATCGCTCAGCCATTTTTGCAGCTGCTGGCCCCAGTTCTCCAATTTTCCATCTGCTGGAGCAGAGGTGACTTTCATGCGGAAGCTTGATCCGTCATTGCTTTCATACTGCATTCGTTGGTCGTCCATTTTCCAGCCTGCAGGTATTTTGAGTGACACACCGTAATCTGGATTCCCGGCCTCACGTGTGCCTCCTACTACAGTGGACAAGTCTTTAATACTTTTATCCTGTGCATTAAAAGAGGTTTTAAATGAGTTCAACAGTCCAGCATACTGGGCCAGATCTTTATAGTTCGTTGCTTTAGCATCGGAAAAATAAACGACATACAGTCGTCCGTTGTCATAGTACTGACGATTTTCCCACAGTACGCCGTCCCCATCCTTCGTAATAACACGAGCATAAGGCACTTTCGCTTTCGGGAAGGATTTTCGGTCCACTACAGTTTCTCCCGTTTCCTTGGCTGCCTGCACCAATTGTTGCAACAAATCGTCTGCATTCAGTGGAACCGGCTGTAATGCTGTGTGTACTTCCATGTAGTATGCACTGTTCTCGTCCATAAATGTGGAAATACTCTCATCTCCACCCCCCTGACCGATAACGAGTCCTGTTGGATAGTTCATGGACCAATCGTAGTAACTATTCCCGATCTGCGTCTTGCCCTCATCATTATCAATGTTCGGTGATTCTTCTGCTACCGTGCCCGCCTCTTCTTGGGCTTCCATCCGAATGATGATTCCTGCGCCATTCTTCTCCATCTTACCGCCCAGTCCTTCTGCTACTTGACGCAAAGGCACCATGAGGATTCCTGACGACATTTCCGGTGGAGCCGGAAGTGTCACCTTGTGTCCTCTCACCCAGGCTGTACGACTACCAATTGTCAGCGATACAACGTGAGTGCCGCTGGTGATCTTAACCACATTATCTTCAGCTAGGCGAATTTTGCTGTTAAATGCCTTTTTAAACACACCAGCCGGAACCATCAGTGCTCCACTTTTGGAATAGGGTTTCGTAATATTCGCATTTTGGCCGTTCACGATGGCTGTATTGCTGCCGCTTTGCAGACGCAATTCCAATATGTTTTTATCTTGATCTGCTGCAACTGCTGGTAAAGCGGTAAGCAGAAGGGACAATGCGACAGCGCCGACCCCCAGCTTACGCATCATTTTTCTTTGCATATGCTTCACAGTAAATCTCCCTTTAGCTTTATTTTATAGATTGATGAGCCGTTATCTTCACTTTCCAGTAGCTGGCTCTGATGCTCCCTTCGAAGGCGCTACGCCGTCATCTACAGCAGCTCCTGATTCATTCGAGTCTTCAAGATCTTCTCCAGACTGAATGGAATCATAAATTTCACCAGTATCCTGTGTCAGTACCAGCTTGCGCTTCACAATATCACCGTCCGATTGCATAAGTACACTCACCGTTTGGCCCGGTTGATAGTTTTTAAGCAGCTCATTGACATCAATGGCGGAAGCTACACGCTTGCCGTTAATACTGTACAGCTCATCGCCTTCCTTAATTTTGACCTGTACGGCACTGGCTGAGGTGACTTTTGTGACTTTCAAAGGGTCCTCAGTAGGTAATCCAACGATAGCTGACCAGCTCTCTTCAAGCCCTAGGCCAAGAGTAGCACGCCGAACCTCACCATATTTGAAAAATTGATTGATGACATATTTCACTGTATCCGCCGGAATCGAAAAGCCCATATTTTCAATTCCGACCGCTGAGAACTTCATTGTATTGATCCCGATAACCTCGCCCTTGAGATTGACCAGCGGACCACCGCTGTTACCAGGGTTGATCGCGGTATCACTTTGAATGAGACGATACGCAGCGTTGACACCACGGTTCAGCCCGCTAACAACACCTGAGGTTGCCGAGTTACGAAGTGAAAAGGAGATCGGCGTACCGATAGCTACTACCTGCTCGCCTACCTGTAAACTATTCGTAGAAGCTGCAAAGGTAGCAGGTTTAAGACCGCTTGCCTTAATTTTAATCAACGCCAAGTCACTGATCGGATCGCTGTAGCTGTCGATGATTCCGTAAGATTTTCCGTCCGAGGTTACAACTACGGCATCACCTAATCCTTCGATAACATGCGCATTCGTAACAATCCATCCATCTGCCCGAATGATGACACCCGTGCCGTGAGCCAGGTTGTATCGGTCTCCCCCTGCTACGGTCTCTCCTGTCGCAGAACGGCCAATGATGCCGACTACCGAAGGAGATACATTTTTAACGACCTGCGGCACACGATCGGCCGATAACGTATATGTACCATTTGCGCTGTTATACGCGCCGCTGGTTCCTAATGCTTTATTCATATCACTTACGTTAACATAGACCCCGCCATTAATGACCTTGGCCTTTAACGCAGTTCCACTGCTGGCTGCACCTGCTGTTCCAGAAACACATAGAGCGCTGCCCAAAGCCAGCACAGCCACCCTTTTCCCCATCTTACGCATATACTCACCATTTCCTCTCTAACATGACCCTGTTCTATCAGTTAGTCCAAATCTACCATAGAGGGGACACGCATACAATCGCTTTAAGCCCTATCTTTTTCTAAAAAAGCGCCGTTTGCCACATCCCTATCCTCTCATACTATTTATATTATAAATTTTCCAAATCCTTATATCAAAAAAATAAGCAAAAACAATAAAAAATCGTTATACCCTTTGGATCATTCCTTCGTTTACGGGCATAACCAACTATGATACCATCACATTATATCTTAGTTATATTGTCGGAAATAAAAAATCGTGAGTTCTATATCTAAAATCTCAAGTATAAATAAGACACATGAAGGAGGTTAAAAAGATGGCCTATGAACCCATCTGGAATGCTCATCCCGATAAGCTTAACAAGTTTGAGTTAGTCAAGCTGGAAAAGGATGGTCTCGACGTTATACGTACCATCATCGAAAGCTATGCACACAAAGGGTATGACTCGATCTCTGCGGACGATATGGACCGATTCAAATGGGCTGGGGTTTACCAGCAAAAACCCAAGGATGGTCATTTCATGATGCGCGTCCGCATCAATACAGGGATCATGACTTCAGCCCAGGCACGTGCCTTAGCGGACATCTCCGCACTGTACGGGCGCGATCTTGTGGATGTCACCACCCGTCAGGCGATTCAATTTCACTGGCTGACCGTTGAAAGCTTGCCGGATATTTTCGAACGTCTGGAAAAGGTTGGTCTGTATTCCTTTGAAGCCTGTGGGGACTGCCCGCGTACCATTGTCGGCAATCCTCTGGCTGGCATTGATCCTAATGAGCTGGTGGATACTCAGGAGATTGTAGATGAAGTAAACCGCTTTTTCTTATTGAATCGCGACTTTTCCAATCTTCCGCGCAAATACAAAATGTCCATCTCCAGTAATACGTACAATAATGCACAGGCTGAAATTAACGACCTGTCCTTCACACCGGCAACCAAGATCCTTAACGGAAAAGAAGTGGTTGGCTTCCATGTGATGGTTGGCGGAGGACTATCCGCCAAGCCGCATTTGGCACATCCGCTGGATTTGTTTGTCCGTCCTGAGGAAGTACTGAAGGTTGCTATTGCTGTCACCACCATCTTCCGTGATTACGGCTATCGGGAAAAACGGCACCATGCCCGTCTGAAATTCCTTGTTGCCGATTGGGGCCCAGACAAATTCCTGGCCAAGCTGACTGAGTACACTGGCGAAATGCCGGGACGAGGTGAAGATAAAACCATTGGCTGGCAAGCCGCCTATTTTGACGGTATACATCCCCAAGCCCAAGAAGGTCTGAACTATGTCGGTCTGAACGTACCTGTTGGTCGCCTCAGTGCTGACGAGTTGCATGAACTGGCCGACCTGGCTGACCGCTACGGTGATGGGCAGATTCGTACCACGATGTCGCAAAATATTTTGCTGAGCGGTGTGCCGGATGATCAAGTAGATGAGCTACTAAAAGCTCCCGTGCTGCAACGCCTGACACCACAGCCCAAGCATTTTATGAGCCGTACAGTATCTTGCACAGGAAATGAGTTTTGCAATCTGGCGATTGTGGAAACGAAAAAGCGAGCGATTGACGTTGCCGAGTATTTGGATCAGCACGTACAATTGGATGAAAAGGTGCGCATCCATTTTATTGGTTGCCCGAATTCCTGCGGTCAAAAGCATATTGCCGACATTGGACTGCAAGGCTCGCTCCTTAAGACACCTGAAGGCATGGTTGACGCGTTCGACATCGCTGTCGGCGGGGCACTTGGAGCAGATGCCCAGTTCAACAAGGCACTCAAAGGCCGCGTGCGTGGGGATCAGGTTGGTCCTGTATTGGCAGAGCTTATTCTGTTTTACAAAGAAAATAGGATTGCTGGCGAAAGCTTTTATGCGTATGTACAGCGTGTAGGCATTCCGTCTTTCCAAGAGAAGTTGTCTGCCATTTTACAGTCCAGCCACGTTGCATCCTAGACATAAAGCCCATTAACAGCCTGCTTGTATCTTATATACAAGCAGGCTGTTTCTTATGCCACACCACAGTGCCATACCTACTTGCTACTTCTTCGATTTCATAAAAAAAGACACCGGATTACTCCGGTATCAATATTTTCGCAAAATCGAGTACTATTGGCTTTTGGACGCCTGTTGTAGATGTCACCACCGCGTAGCCTGAAGGAATCTTATATATCAATCCCGTATCATATCGGATGCCGAAGGAGTTATCTTCCTTATAATGAGTCTTCGTTTCCCACACCTTCGTGCCGTTTCCTTTTAAGCCTGTGATAGTAATGCCATGCATCTTCGTGGTTTTACCCAGTGGATCATATTGATCACTGAACTGGACGTACAACTGCTCCTCAGGCAGATACACCCGGTCAGCGGCATAGTCCTCTGTATTACTAAACAATTGCAGACCATTACTTAACACCTGGGTACGCTTGCTGTTTCCTTTAAGCCCTGTTACAGCAATATGACCGCTGGACAACTCACGTACCGCGGCAATTTCCTTACCTGATCCTAAGTCTAGATGGACATCACGGATATTACGACCATACACATCGGCTTGTACCCCCACGGGACCATCTGAGCTGTTCAAAAGCGCATAATATCCATTGTGACTGCCAACCAGCCAACCTGAGGTCACCCCGGCCGTTGTTCGATTCCATTGTATGTCGCCATCTTCTGTGTATTTGAGTACAGTGAAGGACTGCTCCGCAAGGTTCAGTGAGGAGACTAGAAAACTGCCATCCTCAAGTGGCTCCAGTCCTACCTGAGAACCCTGCCCTTGAGATATCAAGCCATCAGTCGGTAATGTTTTGGACCACAAGGGGTTTCCATCCGCGTCCAATCGTGAAGCCTGCAAATCCCGCATTCCGTTCGGTTGGGTATAATCAATCAGAAACAACAACCCACCATCTGACGTCTCCCGCTGGACTCCCCTGCTACTTGTTCCCGGTTGTACGTTCAGGACCTGCTGGTGTTTCCATACAGTCTCTAGAGAACTGTCCAGCTTGCCGTACGTGACGTGTACCACACTTGCTTCTGTAATGTCCTCGACGTTCAGCATTACAAACCCACCCTTTGCTGCGGGCTGAATATAATTGTGAGCGTTTTCCGAATCTTTAATAGTTCCAATCGCTGCACTGGTTTCGATCTCGGCTTGTATGGGCGCATACGCCTCGGACACCTCGGAGGCATAGGACGGTGCAGCACTATAACCCAATAACCATGCCGCTATAGTGACTCCTGCTGCCCATGAGTATACACGTGTACGTAGAACTCTACTTTGCTTAATCTTCAAACGTTCCAGCTCCCTTCATGACTTCCTCAGAGATGTGGTATAAATCTTAGATGTGATATAACTATAGACGGTTTCGCTTCAACTAGTAATGGTTGTCACGGGGCACGGAACTTCGTATGATGCTAGATAATCATAAGTTATATATTAACCTCTTCAAGCCCGAGCCTAAACATCCAAAACTCCAAAAATTTAGAGATTACTCAGAGACTTTCTGTCGATGAATATACATATAGATTTATTATTCCAGCGCTTGGTAAACTATGTGTCACATGCTTTAACGCAGGAATTTGATAAAAGTTTTCTTTTTTTACAAAAAAAATAAACCCTGCCAACGGGAAAGCATAAATACGCTAATTCGTATTCTGCCTTCCTGCCTGTGCAGGGTTTCTAAAACATACACTAAACAGTATCTATAGATCGACGGTCTGAAGCGCTTGGCTGCGCTGTGTATCTCGTTCAAGGATCGGCTTTAAGTATCGGCCTGTATAGGATTCTTCAACTTTTACGAGTTGTTCTGGTGTCCCGGTAGCCAAGATCGTTCCACCGCCGCTTCCGCCTTCAGGCCCCAGATCAATCAGGAAATCGGCTGTTTTAATTACATCTAGATTATGCTCAATAACCAGCACCGTTTCTCCCGAATCAACCAAACGATGCAGCACCGTCAACAATCGGTCAATATCGTGAACATGTAGACCCGTTGTCGGCTCATCCAAAATATAAATGGTTTTACCTGTGCTGCGACGATACAGTTCGGAAGCCAGCTTCACACGCTGTGCCTCACCACCGGACAAAGTAGTCGCTGGTTGACCCAACTTGATATACCCCAAACCTACATCCATCAGCGTCTGAATCTTGCGATGAATCTTCGGGATATTTTCAAAAAATGCTGTTGCATCTTCTACCGTCATCTCCAGCACATCAGCAATACTCTTCCCTTTATACTTAACCTCAAGGGTCTCCCGATTATAGCGTTTGCCTTTGCACACTTCGCAGGGTACGTACACATCGGGCAGAAAGTGCATCTCAATCTTGATGATGCCGTCGCCTCTGCAAGATTCACATCGGCCTCCCTTAACGTTAAAGCTAAACCGGCCTTTCTTGTAGCCTCGAACCTTAGCCTCGTTCGTCTGCGAGAATAAATCACGGATATCATCGAACACACCGGTATAAGTCGCAGGATTGGAACGCGGTGTACGGCCGATTGGCGATTGATCGATCTCAACCACCTTTTCGATATGCTCTAGCCCGCGAATTTCTTTATGTTGACCTGGACGTACTCTCGCACGGTTCAGATCACGCGCCAGCGTTTTGTACAAAATTTCGTTGACCAGCGTCGATTTCCCAGACCCGGATACACCAGTGACAGCCGTGAAAACACCCAATGGAATTTTGACATTCACATTTTTGAGATTGTTCTCCTTGGCTCCGCGAATCTCCAGCCACTTATCTGCAGGCTTGCGCCGCTCGGTATTGACCGGAATAAACTTACGCCCGCTCAAATATTGACCGGTCAGGGAATTCGGATCTTCCATAACTTCCTGTGGGGTTCCCTGTGACATGATCATCCCGCCATGGATTCCGGCTCCTGGCCCAATATCAATGATATAGTCGGCCGCCATCATCGTATCTTCGTCATGCTCCACCACGATCAACGTATTGCCTAGATTCCGCATATGTTCCAATGCACTAATCAGGCGGTCATTATCTCGCTGATGCAACCCGATACTTGGCTCGTCCAAAATATAAAGCACACCCATCAGACTGGAACCGATCTGTGTCGCCAATCGGATACGCTGTGCCTCCCCGCCGGACAACGTACCTGCTGCACGGCTTAAAGTCAGGTATTCCAGACCAACGTTAACGAGGAATCCCAGTCGGCTGTTAATTTCCTTTAAAATGAGGTTGGCGATCGACTGCTCTTTCTCACTCAGCTTCAGTGTATGGAAAAATTGAGAAGCCTCCCCGACAGACAAAGCTGTCACATAAGCGATATTACGCTCTTGAATCGTTACTGACAGGCTTTCTTTTTTCAGTCGGTGCCCCTTACAGGTGTTACATGGCTTTGCACTCATAAAGCCTTCAATAAATTCACGTATTCCCTCAGAAGCCGTATCACGGTAGCGACGCTCCAGGTTCGGGATAATGCCCTCAAAGGTCACATAGGCTTCCTTACGTTGACCAAAATCATTTTCATAGCGGAAACGGATCTTCTGGTCACCTGTTCCGTGCAAAATAAGATTCATTTGTTCTGACGTCAATTGGCTTACAGGAACGTCCTGCGGAATACCGTAGTGTTCGCATACGGACTGTAAAAATTGAGGATAATAAGTGGAAGTTCCTCCACTCCAGGCCTGGAACGCCCCATCTTCTACACTTTTTTCTGGATCGGGTATGAGCAGATCAGGGTCAACCACCATTTTAACTCCTAGCCCATCACAATCTGGACAAGCACCAAACGGACTATTAAAGGAGAACATCCGGGGAGACAGCTCATCTATGCTAAAACCGCAAATCGGGCACGCAAAGTTGGAGCTAAATCGCAACTCCTCTTGCCCTATAATATCTACAAGCAACTGTCCGCCTGAAAGATTCAGTGCCGTCTCGATAGAGTCGGACAGACGCGCACGTACATCTTCCTTGACTACGATCCGGTCTACGACCACTTCAATCGAGTGCTTCTTGTTCTTCTCCAATTCAATCTTCTCGGACAATTCACGCAGTTCGCCATTCACACGTACCCGTACAAAGCCCTGCTTGGCTATATCAGTGAACAGTGTCTTATGCTCACCTTTGCGGCCGGATACCAATGGAGCCAGGATTTGCAGCCGTGTCTTTTCAGGATACTGCAAAATGCGGTCTACCATCTGTTCGACGGTCTGTGAAGTGATTTCAATGCCATGTTCAGGACAATGAGGATGACCTACTCGGGCAAATAACAACCGCAAGTAATCATAGATTTCTGTAACTGTTCCGACCGTAGAACGAGGATTCCGACTTGTCGTTTTTTGGTCAATGGAAATGGCAGGTGACAGGCCGTCAATCGAATCGACGTCCGGTTTCTCCATTTGCCCGAGGAATTGACGGGCATACGCAGATAATGATTCCACATACCGCCGCTGTCCTTCTGCATAGATCGTATCGAAAGCCAGTGATGATTTACCTGAGCCGCTAAGCCCTGTCAGGACGACGAACTTGTCCCGCGGAATCGTCACGTCAATATTTTTGAGATTATGCGCGCGTGCGCCTTTGATGATGATGCTTTCATTCGCCAAATGTTTCATCTCCTTAGCCGTAATTCACGTTATCCTGTATCGCATTGGATGATCCGATGGAAGTGATATATCGCAAAGAGAACGACCACATCGGCCGTCCTCACTATTTCTTAAAAGCAATCAAACATTCTATTATCAATATGTTGTGCTTCTAGCTTATTCCCAATGTTTAATCAGCCCGCAATTCCAGCAAAGCATCACGCAACTCGGCGGCCCGTTCGAACTGTAGATTCTTGGCCGCATCCTTCATTTCTGCTTCTAGGCGCTGAATGAGGGATTGACGCTCCTTCTTGGAAAGTTTACCCGTCTCATTAGGAAGGTAATCATTCTTGGACTCCGCCGTCTTGGTTGCTTCAATGACATCACGTATCTTTTTACGGATGGTTTGCGGGGTAATCCCATGCTCTTCATTGTATTGAATTTGAATCGCACGGCGACGTTCCGTTTCCTTAATCGCTTTATCCATAGAATCGGTAATCTTATCGCCATACATAATAACACGTCCGTCACTATTCCGCGCTGCCCGTCCGATCGTCTGAATCAGAGAGCGCTCAGAACGCAGGAAGCCTTCTTTGTCCGCATCCAAAATCGCAACCAGCGATACTTCCGGCAAATCGAGACCTTCCCGCAACAAGTTGATCCCGATCAGCACATCGAAGGTTCCCAGACGAAGATCCCGCAAAATGGCCATCCGTTCCAAAGTCTTAATCTCGGAGTGCATATACCGAACCTTGATGCCCACTTCTTTTAAGTAGTCTGTCAAATCTTCAGCCATTTTCTTCGTGAGTGTGGTGACCAGTACCCGTTCTTCACGTTCTATGCGCTGCCGTATTTCATTAATGAGATCGTCAATCTGACCTTTGCTTGGACGCACCTCAATTATAGGATCAAGGAGACCGGTAGGACGGATAATCTGCTGCACCATCGTATCGCATTTTTCCATCTCATACGGGCCTGGAGTAGCCGATACATAGATAATTTGATTCACTTTGTCCTCGAACTCTTCGAACTTCAGCGGCCGGTTATCCAAGGCAGATGGCAAACGAAAACCATGTTCAACGAGAACATTTTTACGCGCCTGGTCCCCGTTATACATCGCACGAATCTGCGGCAATGTAACATGAGATTCGTCGATGACGATCAGCATATCATCTGGAAAATAATCCAACAGTGTATATGGTGTTGCTCCACGCTCGCGGAATGTCAGTGGACCCGAGTAGTTTTCGACACCGGAACAAAAGCCAACCTCTCTCATCATCTCGATATCATAGCGGGTACGTTGCTCCAAACGTTGCGCCTCTAACAGCTTCCCTTGCTCCTTCAGCTCTGCTAAGCGCTCTTCCAGTTCACGTTCGATGTTGACCAGTGCTACCCTCATCGTATCCTCATGAGTAACGAAGTGAGATGCCGGGAAAATGGCGATATGCTCACGTTCACCGATCAATTCACCTGTAAGCACATTAATTTCGGTAATCCGTTCAATTTCATCTCCGAACAGTTCTACGCGTATCGCGTTTTCTCCATGGGAAGCCGGGAATATTTCAACAACATCCCCTCGTACACGGAAAGTACCCCGCACGAAGTTGATATCGTTCCGCTGATATTGAATATCGACCAAGCGGGACAAAATCTGATTGCGGGGTTTCTCCATGCCGACTCTAAGCGAGAGCAGCAAGCTTGAATATTCTTTCGGGGAACCCAAACCATAAATGCAAGAGACACTCGCTACAATAATAACGTCACGACGCTCAAACAGAGAGCTTGTGGCTGAGTGGCGAAGTTTATCAATCTCCTCATTGATGCTGGAATCCTTCTCAATATACGTATCGGAAGAAGGGATGTACGCTTCCGGTTGGTAGTAATCATAGTAGCTGACAAAATAATCGACTGAGTTGTTTGGAAAGAATTCTTTAAACTCACTTGCCAGTTGAGCAGCCAAAGTCTTGTTATGCGCAATAACCAGCGTAGGCCGATTCAGCTTGGCAATAGTCTGAGCAATGGTATACGTCTTACCTGTTCCCGTAGCACCCAATAGAGTTTGATGCTTCTTTCCTTCTGCAATTCCCTCTACCAATTCAAAAATGGCCTGGGGCTGATCGCCTTGAGGTTGGAATTCCGACTGAATTTCAAAAGTCTTATCGCTAACAACGATATCACTCATTGCCCTGCATCACCCTTATCGTCTAAAATGGAAACATCATGTTTTTACACCAATCGAGCTTTAACATCTTTGCCTGTAATTCTATGTCGATATTTCCCGAGCAATGATACTTGGGAAATATGGTTGAATAAGAATGTTTGTTCCCGTATTATACCTCTTTCTTACCGTGGATGCAAACGATAAGTCTTGAATAGGAGTGAATTAAATTTTGGATATCACCATCGTATTGGGCATCATCGCCGGAATCATAGCATTAATCGGTGGCTTCTTATGGGAAGGCGGCGAATTCACAGGGCTGCTTCAAGGCACATCCGCTCTGATTGTATTTGGCGGAACTTTCGCCGCAGTTGTAATCAGTTACCCTGCCTCCAAGCTGAAGACGATACCCACCGCTCTGCGGATGGCTTTTAGTCGTGAGGACAATCCTACGGAGCAATATATAGAAGATTTGGTTTCCATGGCCGCCACCTCCCGCCGATCCGGTGTGCTTGCGTTAGAACGTATATCATCGGAGCATCCGAATGCATTTTTGCGGGAAGGTCTTCAACTCGTTATTGACGGCACTGAACAGGAACAGATCAAACAAATTTTAGAACTAGAGCTAGATGCTATTGGGCACAAACATGAGGGGTACGCCAAAATATTTGAATCGGCAGGCGGCTATGCCCCTACGATGGGGATTATCGGTACGGTCATGGGTCTGATCCATGTACTAGGCAGCTTAACCGAACCTACTGCGCTCGGTCCGTCGATTGCTGTGGCTTTTATCGCAACTTTATACGGCGTTGCTAGCGCCAATCTGATCTTTCTGCCGATCGCGTCCAAAATAAGAGCAGCCAGTGAAAGTGAAATTATCACAATGGATTTGCTGCTGCAAGGTATTCTGGCTATTCAAAACGGAGAGAACCCTAAGCTTGTACGCAAGAAGTTGGAGTTCTTTATCCGCTCAGAGCAAAATATAGATCGCAAACCGCCTCGTCGCTCACGTACAGAGAGCGCTACTCCAAAGGAGGACTTCCATGAGAGCGCGCGCTAAGCGCCGTGGGCGTCAAGGTGGCGGCGGAGACCAACGGGATCGGTGGATGATTACTTATGCCGATCTGATCACCCTGCTGCTCATTTTTTTCGTCGTGATGTATGCTATGAGCAGTCTGGATGCTAAGAAATACGATGTCGTTGTTCAATCCCTTCAGGATACGTTCCACAAGGGAGATTCTATTTTGGAGCAAGGCTCGGGCATTACGGGTACTGCCGATCGTTACACCAGCAAGAACCCACCCGCGACCAAGCAACCGGCCTCTGATAAAAAAGAAGCGAGATCAACCAAGCTCACCGAGCGTGAACAAGCTTTTCGCAAGCAGGAAAAAGAACTGCAAAACCTAATGGGAGTCATCCAGGAATATATTACAGACAACAAGCTGCAAAACCAGATTTTCGTATCCGATCAACCGCGTGGCATTGTCATTACGCTGAATGACCGCTTTCTATTCGACCAAGGCAGAGCGGCACTCAAACAGGGCTCTGCAAACACGCTATCCAAATTAGCCAGTCTGTTCCGAGATTTAAAAACACCGATTAGCATTGAGGGGCATACGGACAACATTCCATTCACCCGCTCCTCCAACTCATCGACCTATAAGGACAACTGGGAGCTTTCCGGCGCTCGTGCACTGTCTGTACTTCGGTTCTTTATCGACCGAGAGCAGTTATCCCCATCAGGATTCCAGTATGCGGGTTACGCGGATACCCGTCCGGTCGGTGACAATAGCACCGAAGCAGGGCGACAAAAAAACCGCCGTGTCGAAATCACTGTGCTGCGTCAGCTCCAGCAGTAAAACCCAAAAACCTCCCGAGTCACGCCATAACGTGAATGGGGAGGTTTTTTTGAGATGTATCCTCATGTTACATGGCTTCCGCTCTGATGTAGACGCAGAACAATAAACTGTACGAACAACGTGGATAAGGGCGGCGTACGAGATGTAATAGAGATTATTTTGTTTATGCTATATCTCACTATGTATAGAAGCCAAGGTGAAGTTAGGTTTTATCTTGTTATGATGCTTGATGTTAATAAGATAGGACGAGCTCGTGTTGCTTCTCTTGGATCTGTGAACTTTGGGGTACGCTCTGTTGTCTACGATAGCTATATTTCCAATCACTGTACTTATTAAGGAGCCGATCCAACTCCATAGACTTGGTCAACACCCGTCGATCCTTCAATCCCACCTCTTTCGCCAAATCATTTAATTCTTTTCGCTTTTCTTCGATGCACTCCTCCAATTGTTGCCATTTCACATCAATAAACCTCCTGTTCGGTGTGGTATTTACATTAGTTTACAAGCTGATACCTTCCCCACAGGTTAAAAATATAATAAAACCCATTTCATCCCTTTAACGGAATACATCAAAAAACCAGCCTTACCAAGACTGGTTTTTTGATAACTATTAAGCTCCAGTTCCATGCCCAAAAACAGTAATAGTATGGGACAGTTCCAAGAAACCAAAAAGCCCTATAATTAGCATGTATTTAAGGTTTTTAAATTGCATTGACTAAAACCTCCTCCATGATTCGTTCATATTCTAATTTTTGATCTTTTATGGCCTTATTTCTAAATCTTTCAAATAAGGCTGTACAGACCATGCACTTTTCTTTGTTATTGATTTCAAGATATTTTCTTAAGCTTTTTAAAACATAATAAACACCTTTCTCATGAAAATGGTTATTAAACATATATATAGCCAGTTGGTAACACAAATCCGCATAAGTATTGTAACTAAATGACTGCTTATAATAACTGGTACCAACAGATACTTCATTATTAAAGGAATTCAGTTCGTTAGAAAACTGCTGTAAAATATGTTCTATCATAAAACCATGCTTGTTAGCCGACTCTACTATTGTTAATAACCCCAATAATATTTCGGGTGGGTTATTTTTAAGAAATTGAATATACGTTGGCAAACTACTTGTATCACCCATAAGAATATTCAAGTTAAGTTGATTAGCATTGGCCCAAAGAGTAAACCTTTGCACCTCCTGCTGACCAATTTCCCCTAAATCTGCAAACCAACTCAAATCGGCATAGCCAGGAATATACTTCATGGCCTCTTCGTATCTTCCTTGCTTTTCCAGAGCATTTCCCTTCGTCAAGTAACCTTGACCATAGTATACGACTAAATGTCTCTCAGTTTTCAACGTGGAATTCTTTTTATTAGTTTTTCTGCTTTTACAAACAATAGTTGCAAGATCCCTTAATTCATCTGCATAACGCTCTGCTTCTTTCCATTGATGCAAATTGTAATAAAGATTTGACAGTTTAAGCAGACCATCTAAATGATAATCTAAAGGTACCCGATTTCTAAAGGGCACAAATCTTAGCGCAGCTTCTACATCTATTTTCATAGTTTCACTAACAGAGATTGAAAAAATTCTATAATGACTAATTGCCAACCTCTCAGAATGTTGATACTTTTCATTTTCGATGACACACTCATAGAAAGGAACAGCTTCTCTGAGTTTTCCTTCTTCATAAAGTTCCTCTGCCAAAGCAAAGATTGTGGGGATGTGATTGAGATCTTCCATTAAACGCGAAAGTACTTTCTCCACGCATCGCAGGTTTCCTATCTCAACACAACGAATCAGGAACGGTTTAACCCTTTTCCAATGTGGTCTTCCATCATAAAAACATTCATCCACATACAGGTCATACAACCAGCCCTCTGGATAATTAAGCGCTTTAGTGATCAAGTCCATTTGTCGTACGGAGATAGGCTTAGGCGGATTCCCATTAAGCATAGCACTAAATATGCCTCGGTTAAGCCCTGTAGCTTGTCCAAAACTATTAAAAGTATAGCCACCAAGTTTTAATTCTTTCTCAATTTCCGAACGGATCGTGGTTGCATTTTCCAATAAAAACACCCCCGGCGTATTCAGATGATTTTAAAAAATCACCCTCCTCGACAATCAATTACAATATACTAGAAATTATATGAATAAATTGGATGGTGGTCAACTCCTTTTTTTACACGATTTTAATATATTATGGAATTTAATGTGTATAAAAATCCTCACACAGAATACACATCAATTTTTTCAGGCAATTTAACTCGATAAACGAACTAGTGGTTTTTTGTACAAAAAATGAGCAGAGGATACAATTCCCCTGCTCATTTCAGCAATGTTTTAGATCGAACATTTATCTTAATTAGCTGTCGGCTCGGTTCCCCAAACAAGTACGCCGTTATGATACAAGGTAACTTTAGGATGATCGGCAAATGAGGTTTGCGTGCCTTTATACGAATAATCGTCACTTTCGTTATAGTTCGACCAGTCTGTCTTATGAATACGGGTTTGGATATCGCCCGTGCTTCCTCCAGGTGCTAACACGCCTGCATCCGAATTGAAACTGACTTCCAAATAATAATCGGCACCGGTTGCAGCCTTCTCCATTTTAACCAGTTTACCGTTCAGCTTTGAGCAGCTCAGCGTCGCATAGTCGCAGTTGAAAGTCTGCTCACGGTCACCGTCGATTGTGTAGTAGTAGCGAATTTTCAACTCGTTGATCGGTATGGAGGTTGTGCCTTTGTTTACAATTTGGAATTGCGGATTGAGGTGATTATCGTTCACCTTAGTATCTGCTGTGCGATATTGGAGCAGCAGTCCTGTCGTCGGCTGCTGAGTATCCGCTTTCGGCATTGCGCTAGCCGTGTTCGACAGCGTCTGTCCTGCATCGTTCTTCGCTACCACCTGATAGTAGTACGTCGTGTCTGCCGTTACGGCTGTGTCGGTGTAGCTGCTTCCGTACACATCGCTCGCTACGGTGGCGAACGCGCCGTTTTCAGTCGTCGAACGCTTCACTTCATAGCTTTTCGCACTCGCCGATGCTGTCCAGCTTAGCGATACTTTCGCCGTTTCACCCGCAGCGTTCAGCGTGAAGCTGCCCGGTACGGACGGCTGCTCAGTAATGCCATACGTTTTTAAGTTCGTTGGGAGCTCATCCAGCGTAATGACGTTCGGATGATTATACACTTTTTTCAGATGCTCAAGGCTGTTTTGTTTGCCGTCTCTCAGAAAATCTCCATACCATGTAGCGAACCAGCTCCAATGAGCTTGATACGCCTTCATCAGATCAGGGTCTGGAATAGGTCCATTTTCGCTCATGGCAACTAGCTTTTTGTCCTTGCCCAATGTAACAAGGTCTTCGTATTTTGCAATTTGCGGGCTGTAATCACCTGCTTGCGGATAAGAGTCAAAGCTCAAAATATCCACATACTCGTCTCCCGGATACCAATCCGGAGCAACAGAATTCCATACCCAAATCAGATTGTTCAATTTGTGCACATTCGTCAAACGGTCGTGCATTAAAATATACAGCTTTTTAACAGGCTCAGGACCTTTGGCGCCCCACCAGAACCATTTGCCCTCCGCCTCGTGCAAAGGACGGAATAGGACAGGAACCTTCGCATCCTGCAACTTCTTCAATTGCCCTGCAATCACATCGATGTCGCGAATAAGTAATTTATAATCTTCGGACTCTGGATGATTCATCGCATATTCTATATCGAATGTGGTCGAATCGGCATAGAAGCCTCTCCACCATTCTTTTCCCTGCGTATCGATTAGACCTTTCGGTGCGTTCCAGTGCCATGCAAAGGTAACGATGCCCCCTTGCTTATCCCATGCAATCGCCTTTTCTGCCTCTGTGGAACTAAGACCGTGTTCCGCTCTGCTTGGCGAATAGTCGATCAGGTCAAGCGCTGCAATCGCCGGCTTTTTACCTACATTGGCATGAAGCCAATCAATTTCGTTTATTTCCTCTTGACCAGAGAGCATATTCTTCCTGTATTGATCAACCAGATAGTTCATCAATGCTTTTGCTTCTACCATCGCATTCGGATTGGTAAGCGTTTTGGTTACCGCATGAGGTGGGCGGTCAGCGGCAGGCTCCAGTCTGACGTAGTCGATATCGTACCAGCCCCAGCCTGTTTCAAAACCGATCGTATTCGCGCCTGCATTCAACAGCACCTTGCCTCCGGAAGTTTCTTTAAAATCAGCCGTTTTCTTAAGCACCAGTTCGCCAAACGCTTTGCCGTTTAATGAGAAATTGGTGCGTTTGTCATCATGAGGAGAACGGTAGCCGATTGTAAGATTGTACAAGCCTGCCGTGGGAGCCTGAATCGTCATCGTCAGAGAATCCCCTGGATTGTGGAAATTCGTTACATAACCAGTACCGGAGTAGCCGGTCCCGCTGGATTCCACAATGGTTCCTTTCAGCGTGCCTTCTTCGGCTTCATAGCGAGCGGGACCGTTTACAGTCGTCTTCGGAACCGCTTTCATAATATTGGATTCGCTCGATCCCTTATTGGTTTTGGCGGTTACTTTGTAATAGTATGAAGTACCGTTTGTTACGTTAGTATCCGTATAAGACGTTTCGGTCAAGTTGGATGCTACAGCAGTGAAAGGGCCGTTTTCATCTGTTGCCCGCTGTACGCTGTAACCTACAATTCCGCCGGAAGCGTCCCAGGACAAATGGACTTTCCCATCACCAGCCTCAGCTTTCAGCTTAAAGCTTTCAGGACCTTCCACTGGAGACGTGTCATTGCCAGTAGTCAGCACAATGTGATATGCCGTCAAAGGCGGTACGGTATAAGTAAAACGGTTGCCTGAAATTTGCGTGATTGGCGCTGCTTCTTTAATTTGCGAGCTGTTTTTATCGAACCCCCATACTTTACCGGAACTGTAAGTCTTCGCGCCGGAAAGATCAAATTGGGCGTCGAATGCGCTGTCCATGCTTTTATTCATGACAACGAGGTGCAGTTCTTTGTCGGATGCATTCGTTACGGAAGCATGGACCGAGCTATTGACAATATCTGATGTTTGCGCACTAACACTGGTATCACCGAAAGTAGAGTTTTTTCCGTCATAATTGCGATAAAGCTTGTAAGCGGCACTAACGTAGTTGTTGACACCATCCTTTAGCTTCCAGTAGTTTGCCATATAAACATCATTTTTGCCCAAGATACCCAGCACATCGGTCATCGCAATCCCGCCGGAAATATCATTTTCGCCGCCATAGCTATACTCGGTCATTGCCAGCTTGGTTCCCGGATAATATTTATCCACCGACTGCTTCAATCGAGGTAGTATGGGCAAAAACTCGCTGTTCCATTGAGCGATCCAACTATCTTCCTTATAGGTCGGGTCCCACAAGGTGCGAGGTGCCTGCATTCTGGCTTTCTTCGTTTCGTCATTGCCTACCTCATTCGTAATTCGTATGCCTCCGCCCATCGCTTCGGGATACCAGTGTACGTCGAATACATCCAGCAATCTCTTGCCTTCGGCTTGCGAGCTAAGGCGCATTTGATCCAGGTAATAGTCTACGAACCAGCTATAATTGCCTTTTACAGAGTCCCAATCAGGTGCAGTTTGAAGATCTTTATAGGCGCCAAATCCGTAAAGAACCGGCCCAAAAATTTCTGCACCTGCGTCAATCGCTTTCACAGCTTTGGATAAACTGACTGACCGGTCTACCAACTCTTTCGCTCCGACTTTTTCACCATGAATGCGTGGGTGCGTATGCGACCAGAGAGCGGGTTCATTGTCGAGGGCATATCCTTTCACACCCGCCTTTGTTGAAGCAGTGCCGTACTTGTTCACTAAAAAATGGACGAACTCATCCACATAGACCCGATTGTCATTCAGATCAGGCTGTAGTTGGAACGGTGCATTTTTGGCGTTTACGACCTGATTCCAACGAGCGGAAGGGGCCTTTTCGCTTTCCTGCACACTTCCGTTTCCATCCTTAGCCACATAACCGGCCATCGGCAACGTAACTAAAGAATAAGTGCCAAGCTTCAGCGATTGGTCATGAAACGAAGTCGTCACCGCTCCTGGCTTTTCACATTCGGCTTGTGTCAGGCCACCATTACTGCATAAATAGTTATCGCTAGATTGCTGCCAGTCACTTCCTGCATTGGACATATTGTTTTCCCAGTTGTATCCGGTCATTCGGTTGCCACCAAGTCGTCTGGCAGCCATATTTTCATCGCCTGCCAAATCCTGATTTGTACCGTATATATAAGGGCTAATAGGCTTACGATCCTTGGATGTATCTACTTTAATAGTAATAGTCTTTGCCGTTTGACCGTGAACCACAGCTGGAGCAGGTAAAGCCCCCCCTACTATCATCGTGCAGGCCATGACGACAGGCAGCCATTTGGAACGTTTGAACAGAATACTACTACTATTTTTCGCTCTCATACCACTTTCCTCCTTTACATTTGAAAAGAGCAGCCCCATACAAGTACCGCTCCGGCAGGTTTTAAGGCTCCTAAATCCAAACGGGTTTACCGCTCCGGAACAACATCGCCTTACTCTAATCCATAGATTCATTTTTTATAGATTCGTGCTTAAATTCCACCCATCGAAGCTCCAAGTATCTGGTTGATTACACTCTCCTCTCCGTCCGAAATTCAGAATTGCTCGGATCTTCAAATGTTGTAATACAGCTTTGCTATACGTTTTACCGATCAAATCTTCATATCGAACCATTTATGGGACGTAATGTCCATATTCTTAGATTATTCCAAATGCTCATATAGCAGAACATTGACTAGAGTTAACTTATTAAATAACTTTATAGCCTGAATATAAAAAAAAGCCCCTTAGCAAGGGGCTTTTTTATCTCTACCGTACTTTGTCCTTTTGAATAAGCTCATAGTAGATCCGTGCTGGCTCAGCATCTCCAGTAGATAAAATGTATTCTGCTAAAGGTGCACACAGCTTTTGGAGATAGAAGGAATACAGCAGTTCGGCTGTGTCAAAATGAATGTTCAACACTCGTTTCATCAGCTCTTCAAATTTGTTATAATCCAGTTCTTCCGGGCTAATATCAAAGGGGTATTCTGGAAAGGCTTTTTTTTGAATCTCAACAAATTGATCCTTAAGTTTGGGTTGATTGCCTGATCGTGCAGCCGAAAAATTCATCATAAAAAAGGATACAAAATCTGTCTCACGGTCGCTTAACCCATAATACTCACACCAGCGCATGAACATCAGCGGTTTTACCATATATAAATCTCCTTTAACAAAAGTTCAGATTTATTATGAATCCTACAAAAGTCTAACAGGTTCCAACTTATGTAATATATAGGTTAAGCCCCATTTTAAAATATGATTCCTTAAATGAATTTTGCCATTTAACATATCCCTTATCTTATATTTCCATAAAAGTGGACAACAAAAAAGACCGTTTCAACATCTTAATGATGCTGACCCAATCTTCTCATAATCATCCGTGTATGGATATTCGTATTTATTCTAATCTCCTACATAGCTGAAGGGTCACAGGCTGCAAGTAAACACATAGGCTGGCGGCACATTATAATTTACCTTTTTAATCTGGATATCTGCAAAGAAAGTACGGAAGAAATTGTGCTTAACTTTGCTATACTGGAACGTAATAAACTTGCCTTCTTGGCCTAACACCTCGGCCGTTTGTCCCAAAATGAGGCTGGATAACGCGGCGGGTAAGCTGGTGAAAGGAAGCCCCGATACGATATAATCCACCTTCGAGACTTGGTACTGTTCCATATACCGCGCTACATGCTCGGCCGATCCATGAATGATGTGTACCCTCTCCAAGTGACCATATTTGCTTTGTAATTTTTTATAAAACGATTCATTAGCTTCAATCACTAACAGTAGTGTATCTGGACGTTTGTTCAAAATCAGCTCCTGCGTAAACACACCGGTCCCTGCCCCATATTCAATAATGCACGAGGCTTTGTCAAAGTAAATCGGTGTCGCAATTTGTTTGGCCAGCTGTCTTGAACTGGGTATTACAGCGCCTACGCTGCGTGGGTGCCTGATGTACTCTCGAATAAAGTGAATCGCGTTCATCTTTTCCTCTCCCTGCTTGACACACATGATAGGCATTCGGTTCATCAATGTTTCCCATTACATTATTCATTGTATACCGATGAGAATATTCATTTCAAGCAGGCTGCTGTCGCCATATACAAAAGAGGGTAGCCTTATTCGATTCTAATCAAATAATGACTACCCTCTTGTTGTAATATCTATTGGTCCATGGTGTCCAAATGCGTACCCTCTGCCTTGGATGCCTGTCCTGCTTTGCGTCGTCGTGCACCTATGTGCATGGCCACAATTCGGTAGATGGAGGCCGGCTGTATGGATACGGCCCAGCCTGCGTCTGCATCAGGTGCAAGCACGACCCCTAACTGATGATGATCGCCATCGTACATGCCTCGCTGTACAAACTTGCTCTCCCCTTGCAGATTGCGTACCTCCAGCTTACAAAAAGCAGAGTTGATCCGCAAGGCCTGATGCAGCTCGGCACGGCTGTTCACAACCATGCCATTCACACGGTATATGGCCTCACCCGGCAGTATGCCCATAGCTGTCGCCGGACTATCTGGCAGCACAGCAAGAACACGCAACCCTTGCTCGGGATGTACAAACATCGGGCTAAGACGGCTTTCCTCTATATTGCCGTACCAAATCAGCGCTTCATGGGCCAAGAAGGAGAATAACGCTGCCAGCAAGATTAGCGGACCCCACCAGGCCGCCAACAGGCTTAGCAGTAGCAAAGCCACACTGTACAGGAGCAATCGGTTCGAAGTAAGTACTGCCTTCTGTCGGGGTAGCTGGCCGAGCGTCACACTGCTAAAGCCCATCAGGACTGGCAGAGCTGCTAGCATATACCCTGTTCCAGCATCGCCGCCGAACAAAGGTGTCCAGGGGAGCATGAATCCTCCCTGAGCGGGTACCAGTAACAGTAATGGAATGGGCCAGAGATCTTCCATACGATAGCCACCAACCAATCTCCCCCGTTTGCCCTCGACGAACAGCGGAGTAGCTGCCTTTCCTCCTTGCCAGCGAACCAACAGCGCTTCAGCCACATGCAGCACAGCAACCAACACTAAGAGTGCTGGAATATCCAATCCACGGATAGCTACTACCGATGTCCCGAGCACTCCCCCAGGCTGCCAGCCACTGGCTATGTTCAGAAAAAATTGAACTACACCTAGCAGACCAACCGAATAAGCAAGACACAGGTAACGGACACGTACCAGCATGAGCAGTAATGTGGCTACCCACAGGCACACGATGGAAGTCGGGTTCAGATGCACGCTGACGAACATTCCTAGAGCGGATAGTGCCATCCCGGCAAGCAAGCCACTCCATACGACACGCCAGGTCTCTGCAGCCCAGCTATGCATTCTAGTATGAAATAGCTTGCGCTCCAGTAGCATTTGCCGACGATAGCCAAGCGCGACAATGAGTATCGAGATATAATAAAACGGCTGCAAAAGCAGGTACAAGCAAGCATTCAAGACGCTCCATCCCCATTGTAATGCCCATTCCAAGTCCATTCACACTCCTTATGCCCCTGGTCCGCTGTATAGCGGAGCACGTACATTTCATATCCATTTATTTTATATGAAATTGCCAATGTAGGGAAGACAAACCGACAGACTGCAAATAAATCCCAATAAAAAAGGAGGCTGTTTCCAGCCCCCTTGTTGTAGCCTCACTATTATTTCGCTACGCCTGTCTTCATTTCCTTCCGAATCTCTTCAATCCCCTGCTTGAGTTGATTATCATTTTTCGGATCACGAATTTTTTCAATCAGCTTGGCTTCCATCGCTGATGCTGTCTTGGCATCAATGATGCCGTTAGCCGTCAGCTTCGCCTCTTTTTGGAAAGCCATAACAGAGCTTTCGGTCACTTTGTCAAAATAGCCGTCCTCGCGACCTGGTTTGTAGCCCAAGCCTTGCAGAATGATTTGTGCATTTTTCACATCGCTGCTATTCATATTGTATTTCAAGGACTTTTCCTTGTTCAGCGGTGCTGCCGTAAAGTATTCAGGCTGGTCCACCGCGATGTCCGGCTTAATCCCTTTTTTATGAATCCATGTTCCATTTGGCGTTAGCCATTTGGCAATCGTGATTTTGAGCAGGCTACCGTCACCCATTTGCTTGTCATAGCTGGTTTGTACAGTACCTTTACCAAAGGAGTTTTCTCCGATCAACACTGCGCCAGCGGATTGCTGGAGAGCACCTGCCAGAATTTCGGACGCACTTGCGCTACCTTTATTCATGAGCAAAGTCACCGGATAATTTTTGCGTGAACCTTTGGACTTCTCTTCCTCACGCTTCTGATTTTTGTCTTCCACTTGTACAATCGTTTTACCGGAAGGTACAAATTGCTGTGCAATATCAATGACAACAGAAAGTACCCCACCTGGGTTATTACGCACGTCAATGACGAGTCCCTTAAGCCCTTGTTTTTCCAGCTTGGCTAACTCTTCCTTGAAACGTTCTGCCGTATTTAAGGAGAACTGGGTGATCGTAATGACGCCTACTCCATCACTTTCCATATGAGCCGTTACAGTTTCCATATCAATGTTGTCACGGGTAATCGTGTATTCGAGTGGATCAGGAGAACCGTTACGCTGAATTTTGACTTTTGCCTGACTGCCCTTTGGTCCACGAATTTTGGAAACGGCCTTGTTCAGATCCAAACCGTCCAGTGTTTCACCGTTAACAGACAATATAATATCCTTAGCGCGTAGACCCGCCTTTTCAGCCGGAGATCCTTTAATTGGTGTGACTACGACTACTTTCCCATTTTCAGCCGCTACTTCGGCTCCAATCCCGGTAAAAGAGCCTTCTATGGATTGCTCGAACTGTTGTGCAGTTTCTTTACCCATATAAGAGGAATACGGATCGCCAAGCGACTCCATCATTCCATTGATGGCGCCATCCACCAGCTTGGTGCGATCCACATCCTGATAATATTGTCCCTGGATTAGGTCCATCGCTGTCTCAATTTTGCGGATATCACTTCTGGAGGAGGAACTACTCCCCGTTACACTCGCCAGCAGTCCTTCGCCCAGAGCGCTATTCCCTACTGTGGTTGTTCCAGTATAAGCAAAAGTGAGCAGACTGCCGCCAAGCAGCCCGATCACCATCAAGAGTACCGCTGTACTTTTCTTCAACATCTAATCGTCCACCGCCTTCTCTTTATCTTGTATCCTATTTCCTCACAACGCATCCATTCACGAAGTATACGTCTAGCTTGTACGGAATATGTTAATTGTATCCTACTCCGTGTTTCAATGCACATGTTCTTCATTGGATATGAACCATTAAAGCAAAACCCTATCTACAACCGGATTGGTTACAAATAGGGCTTACCTTATCTATTATAAATAGTTCATCGGATTTACAGGTTTGTTATTCTCGCGCACTTCGAAATGACAGTGAGGTCCTGTGGAATTCCCCGTCGAACCCACTTCCGCAATTTTTTGACCGCGTTTCACGGTTTGCCCCGTATGAACCACCGTACCGCCGTTGCGAATATGTCCGTATAGGGTCCATAGTCCGTCTCCGTGGTCAATGACAACCGTGTTCCCATATCCGCTCCACCATTCAGCAACAATGACAACACCGTCCTCGGCTGCATGAATGTCGGTTCCCTGCGGAGCCGCCAGATCAATACCTGTATGGCCTTTAAGCTTGCCGGTTATCGGATGTACCCGCATGCCAAAAGTAGATGAGAGTCGGTAATGGGCTACAGGCGTAGCCAAAGTACCGGATCCGCCCGTATACGTACTGGCTGCCGTATGGCTGGAATTCGAGGCGGCGCCTGAGGATGAAGATGCAATTCGCTTGGCTGCAGCTGCACGTGCAGCTGCTCTAGCGCGTGCTGCTTTGGCAGCCTGCTCCGCTCTGAGCTTGTTCTTCTCCTGCACCAGCGCCACACGTTTGTTCGCGAGGGCTACCAGCATATCGTTTTGCTCTTCACTAATTTCATCCGATTCAGCAATATCATGATCGTAGTTGGCAATCAGTCTTTGCTTCTCTTTTTCCTTCGAATTCAATTGAGCTTTGGCGTCCTGCTTGAGCGCATACAGCTTCTTGGCATTTTTATATTCCGTGTCGAGCTGCTTCTTCTTGCTAACGACCAGAGCCTTGTCCTTTTTATGCTCGTCCAACAGAATTTGGTCCTGCTCCACGATCGTTTTCAGGGAATCTACCCGACTGAGAAAATCACTAAAGCTGGTCGAAGACATAAGCACGTCCATATAGGAAACCGTTCCATCCGTATACATGAGACGCACACGAGTTTCCAGCATTTTTTCCCGCGAATGGATGCGATCAATTGCTTCGGCCAAATCTTTTTTAGTCGCACGCAGATTATCTTCCGTTTGATCGATCTGAACCGCTACACGAGTCAGCTGATCACTGACGCTGTTAATTTGAGCGAGTACCGTTTTCAGGTTTTGTACGGTTTTATTTTTGTAATGTTGAGCATACTGTTTATCTTGAGCAGCCTTTTGCTGCTGTTGCTTGGCAGATTTGGCTTGCTTTTCTAATTGGTTCAGTTGCGAATTGATCTCACTCACGCTTTTGGCATATCCGTCAGAAGGCTGGATTAGCAATGCAGCTACCAACGTAGCAGCCAACACAGATCCTATTTTTTTCAACTTGCACTCCCCATCCTTTATCGCAAAATAACACCGGGCTTCCCCGTTCTATTGAATGACTACGACGTTCCACCAAATGCTTCTTAGACTTTCAAGAACTTGCGCATGGACAGGGTACTGCCAATAATTCCGACCAGCATCCCCAAAATAACCAGCAACGCACTCAGCTGAATCCAAATACCTTCAAGCGGCATAAGCTTCAACATATTGAGAGCGATATCTCCCTGAACGGCTGTCAGCAAACGCTGATAGCCTGTAAATAAAATTCCTACAGTAATAAGAGAACCAATAAGACCAATAAGCGCGCCTTCGATAAAAAACGGCCATCGTATGAAAAAGTTGGTCGCACCGACCAGCTTCATAATGCTGATTTCTCTGCGTCGTGCCAATATCGTTACTCGAATGGTATTCGAGATCAAGAACATAGACATGATCGCCAGTCCGGCGACGAATATAAAACCAACATTGCGGATCAGCTTAGTAATGGTAAAGAGCGTCTCTACAGTGCCTTTGCCGTAACGAACCTTTAAGATCGGTTTTTCGGGATGCAATGTATTCAGCTTCTCAATCTTCTCGGCCACAAATGGAACCGTCGTTGGTTCAATAACCTCTACCACGATTTTGTCCGGCAGTGGATTGCTGTCCTTGTCAAAACCCTCCAGCAGATCCTTGCCACTGTCTCCCAAATCTTTGCGAAGCTCCTCCAAACCTTGAGCTTTCGTCACAAAGGTCGTTTTGCTGATTTCCGGCATTGCCGCGATTTCCTTTTGCAACGTTTCACGCATGCTCTGATCAACATTGAGCTCCAGAAATACGTTAACTTCCACCTGACTATCTGCTTGATCAGCCAAGGAGTTGACGTTAAGCACCAGCATAATAAACACGCCCAGTATGAGCAGTGACACAATAATTGAGGTGACGGATGCTACGGACATCCAGCCATTGCGGAATATGTTTTTGAAACCTTCCCGCATATGACGCAAGAAGGTATTAAAAGTCATATCCGTACTCCCCTCTTACCTGGTCTCTTACGATATTGCCATTTTCGATGGCAATGACGCGTTTACGCATGGAGTTCACGATGTCCTTATTGTGGGTCGCCATCACAATGGTCGTACCCCGAAAATTAATTTCATCCAGCAACTGCATGATCTCCCACGATGTTTCGGGGTCCAGATTCCCCGTCGGTTCATCAGCAATGATGACCGAGGGATTGTTCACGATGGCCCGTGCAATCGCTACACGCTGTTGCTCCCCACCAGAAAGCTGGGCAGGCTCACGATTCATTTTTTCTTTCAAGCCAACCAATTCGAGCACTTCTGGAACCCGCTTGCGGATCAGCTTCTTGGGAGCCTCTATAACTTCCATAGCAAAAGCCACATTTTCATAGGCTGTCAAACGCGGCAAAAGCCGGAAATCCTGAAAAATGACTCCGATGTTACGACGAACGTAGGGAATTTTGCGCTGCTTGAGCTTCCCAATATTAAAACCATTGACTGAAATTTGTCCCTTGGTCGGTACTTCTTCTCTATAAATAAGCTTCATAAAAGTCGATTTCCCCGCTCCAGACGGGCCGACTACGTATACGAATTCATTACGGTCAATTCTGACCGATACTCCTTGAAGTGCGTGGGTCCCGTTCGTATAGGTCTTCCACACATCCTGCATTTCAATCACTCGATCACTTCCCGCTGCTTAATCATGTTACGTATAACCTATTATCCATTCGACATATTCCATGCATTTCCTTTAAAAACTTCTGTATTTCATCATACCGTTTATCATTGTAACAAATTTGTTACCTAAATAGTACCGAAAGTTTTCTGCTTTTGGCACATATATATGAATATTATGGCACACGAAATGCTATCAAGCTTATCAGACAGGAGACATCTGCATTATGAAAAAAATTCATTTATCTGTCATTTGGATATGGTCTGGTGTTCTGGCGCTGGCTATGCTGTGGGGAGGACTTCATCTGTACGCCGATAGACAAACACTACCGGAGGGAGTGCGGATCGGAGGAGTCAACGTAGGCGGCATGGATAAAACGGACGCTCTTCGACTGGTGGAGAAAAAACTGGATGCATTGAAGCAGCGCCCTCTGCTCTTCACGGACAGTGACAGCAGTGCACAGGATATAAAGCTAACACTCGGGGAAGCAGGGTTCAGTTATAAAGCGGAGGCATTCCGAAATGCGGTAAAGGCACTCAGCGCGAAGCATCTATGGACTCGCGTACAGACACGTTTTAGCTTCGAGAAGGAATGGTCTATCACACCTTTCCAGCAAGAGAAGATCTTAAAATCCCAATTTGGAGCTGATTGGGAGGAACAACGATACGGCATGCCTATCAATGCGGTGCGTCAGATTGATGCAAACGATCAGGTTCGTTATATTCCGGGGCGCTCTGCCCGGCGCTTGGATTGGCCCAAACTGGACGTCGTAATGAAGCAGGCACTCCCCAAGGATTTTACGGCTTTCGAGGAGCCGATCCGAGTGGAATTACCGTTCCACCAGTTGGAGCCGAAAATTACGGTCGACAGTCTGCGCAGCGAAGGTATAGAGCGTAAAATTACCCAATTTTCCACCAGTCTCGGCAGTAGCTCGGAAGGACGTGTGTATAACGTTAATTCGGCGGCAAGCACCGTTGATGGTTTAATTCTCAAACCAGGTGACATATTTGACTACGGCCAGGTGATTGCCAAGGCTGAGCGCACCCATGGTTTTCGTGAGGCTCCAGTAATCGTGAACGGACGGCTGGAGTCCGGCATTGGCGGTGGGATTTGTCAGGTATCCAGCACGGTCTATAATGCAGCGCTGCGAGTCGGCTTGGACATTGTCGAACGCCGCAACCATTCCCTGCCAGTCAGCTATCTGCCCAAAGGCCAGGATGCGACCTTTGCTACAGGATCCATTAATTTTCGTTTTAGAAATAATACCGGCAAACATTTGCTCCTACGTGCCGCGGTCCAAAATCGAACGCTTACCGTCAAAATTTTTGGTACATTCCCACCCAATATTTCGTATGAGCTTGAATCTCACACCGTTCGCGTACTCCCCATACCCGTAAAGAGAATACGTAACGACTCACTCCCCTCAGGCTTCTATCAAGTCATTCGGCAGGGGAAAGAAGGGTATGTGGTAGAGACCTTTCGAATAAAAAAGGTAGATGGAAAACCCGTCGAGCGCACCCGAATCAGCCGCGATACGTACCGGGCGCAGCAGCGCATTATAGCTAGTTATGGCGGTAGCACATCGTCTGAGCCACAAACACGCGAACTGGAGAAACCTATTGTGGAAGATGGCATAAGCGAATAAACGAAAAAATCCCCCTTCACTACTGGCTGGATTGGTTCCAGACAAAGTGAAAGGGGGTTTTTTTGTTTCTAAATTACTCGCTGCGTTTACTCAAAACCGAGATTTCTACAGGCTCACTTTCATGGCCGTCTGTATCTTTAGCTTTGATCACCAGTCTAACTGTCGCTTTTTGAGTAAGCACACTGATGCTAAATGTGCCGTCATCTTTGGCTACTGCACTGCCGATAGGCAGATCGTTGGAATAGGCAGTTACTGTGGAACCCGCTTTTGCTGTTCCTGTAATTGTACCTTCACCATCGTACACATCGTTGACTTTCAGTGCATTCGAAGTAGCATCCGCGTCAGTAGCTGTGTCTGTAGTCGTATCGGTATTTGTAGTTGTCTCTGTGCTTGTCTCTGTTGTTGTAGAGTTGTCCGTAGTAGTTGTACTATCTGTGCTAGTACTTGTGCTGCTATCTTCTGTTTCACTGCCAGAAGTAGTCGACGTATTACCATAAGTGGAATTTGTCACGTTACTGTATGTGGAATCCGTTACCGTTCCACCAGGAGTCGTCGTCAGATTATCAACAGGGCTCAGGTTATAACCGGATGCAGCATCCAGGATAGCAACCGCCTCTGCACGAGTCAGCGGCTTCAGTGGCTGGAATTTACCATCCGGATAACCGTTGATGATTTTTTGCTCCGCAACAGCCGCTACACTTTTCTTCGCCCAAGATCCGATTTTGTCGGAGTCAATGAATTTAGTAACATCTGCTGCGTTACCCGCAGTCAGCCCAATAGCTTTGCCAATAATCGCAGCTGCTTCCTGACGTGTTACCTTACCATTTGGTTTGAGCTTGTTATCTGCATAGCCGCTTATGTAGCCTGCATTTACGGCACTTGTCAGTTCGTTGTATGCCCAGTGGGATGCCGGAACATCTGTGAACGTTCTGCTTCCATTACCGTTGATTTTCACACCACCTGCATATGTTACGTCTGTCACTGCTGGAAGTTCCTGTGTGAACGTTCCCAAGCTGCGGTTCAGAAGAACGATAAATTCTGCGCGTGTGATCGCCGCATCCGGTTTTACCGCCCCATCCAATTGCCCTGTAGCTGACCAGCGTTGCACCTGATCTCCCGCCCAATGGCCGCTTGTAGTTTGAGGAGCAGCTGCCGCTGCGCTGAATGCGCTAAGAATAAGACCTGTACTCAGTACACCTGTAATTGTGGTTCTTAACTTTTTCCCCATGCTATAAATTCCTCCCTCAGATTGGATTCATCAATCTTTTTTAAACACTTTACCAGAAATCAAACCCAAATAACCCCTAAATTAAAAAAATCGTCCCATATAACCATGCCCCCTCCTAATGTAGGATAAATAAGAAACAGGACTTAATGCCTAGTCATTCACTTGGATATGTATATTTGGATAGGTTAAAGTATACTGAATGAATAATCAGTTGTAGGCTGGGACAGGTCAAAGAGATTGCAACCCCCTAGGAAAAGAGGTTTTCTTATGGCTCTTATTCAATGTCAGTTTTATTCGGAAGTTCTTGGTCTAAGCACATCCATGAATGTTATTCTTCCGCAGGCAACCCGCTCACAGATTGGAATGAAGGGCAAGCAAGGAACAGGGCCACATCCGACACTGTATTTACTGCATGGCCTGTCGGACGATGATTCAACCTGGCTGCGTCGAACCTCGATTGAACGCTACGTCGCCTCTATGGGCCTAGCCGTCGTCATGCCCCAGGTACATCGGAGTTTCTATACGAATATGGAGCAAGGAGCGGCTTATTGGACCTTTATTAGTGAAGAATTGCCGGCTTTGGCACGTTCATTCTTTCCTCTGTCGGACAAACGTGAAGACAATTTTGTAGCTGGTCTTTCTATGGGGGGGTATGGTGCCTTCAAACTGGCACTCCAGCACCCAGAACGCTTTGCAGCCGCTGCCAGTCTTTCGGGGGTTATGGATTTACACGCATCCCGTACCGATCCTATGCAAAATGCCATGAGTCCAGCGGAATGGCTTAACATTTTCGGGCCAGATGAAATACGCGGAACAGATCACGATTTGCTGGAGCTGCTACAACGTCATACCACCGCGGGGAGCTCACTCCCCCGACTCTACCAATGCTGCGGTACGGAAGATTTCTTATATAAGGGAAATCAGACTTTTCGTGAAACATGCACCTCTCTTGGAGTTCCGCTGACCTACGAAGAAGGTCCTGGAACTCATGAATGGGGATACTGGGACGCGAAAATTCAGGATGTACTGGCATGGCTACCGCTTAAAGGGCACTAAACAGGCAAAAAAATCCCCGCATCCTTCCTCCTCGCACCATGCGAAGGGAATAGGCTCCAGGGATTGTTGTTATGCCTATCATCAGGGATCAGTCGTTGTCTCCGTCGTTGGAGAACCATTAGTTAGTGCCTTAGGCAACACTTTATACAGGCGCCACTCGCCGTTAAACTCACGTTCAAGCTGAACCCATGGGGCACCATGCTCATATAAATTCGGATATACCATATTAATCTTACTCAGCGGCATGCCTGACATAATCTTAGGTACAAGGATATAGTCCACATGATTGTCCTGCGGATAACTTAATGCTTTATTGAACGCATAATCACTGGTGATCAGAAAACGTTTGGGATATTGGCTGTAGACGATCATCGTGTAGGCTGAAGCCGAATCTGTCATAATGGTGGACTTCGGCAGATGCTCATCCAGCCAAACGGCAATCTTACGATCTGATTCTTGTCTCACATAGTTTACATTCCCCGTGCGTGTGAGAAAGCTATTCTCATCCGGTGCAATATCCGGGCGAGTCAACGCATAGGAGAGTAATCCAGCGGTAAGTAGCAAACTGACGGACACTAGACCAAAGGCCGCCCTCCGCCAACGTCCCTGAAGCTGGCTCAACTCATAAGGCAACCAGGCTACGGTAATTGGGAATACATACATAAAGTAGCGGAACCAACCGTACGAGGATTGCCGCATCATAAGTAAAAATTGCAAGCCTGGTACAGACAGGAACAATAACAAAATAATCAAGGTTCCCCACCGGAACAAGCGTCCACTCAACAGACGAATGAACAAAATAGCAAACAACGGTACAGAATACCAGATAGTTTTGGATGCAATAAACTTCAAAGCCACCAGCGGATTGGAGAAAATCTCTACAAATTTATCATCATTCAGCAGCTCTGCCGATTGGGCCGTGTTCGAGTACTCTGAATTCAGGAAATAAAAAGCGTTCCCCATAATAAGATAGTTAAAGAAAATCCACAACAGTCCGGAAAAGACCACGGGGAGCAGAAGAAGCAACCAGGTTGCCTCGACTTTATGTAGCTTTTCCCGCAAGGCCAGTTCACGTCTACCCAAGTTGCGATGAAGAAATAAAATCGCCAAGACCACGCCAACAGCCATGGCCACGCCCAGAGGCACCGCTTCATAACGAGTCCAAAACGCCATGGCAAGTGCTAACCCAGAAACAATCAGACTTGCCGTCATGCGGTCCTTGAGCCACAGCGCAAATTCAATCACCGTCATCATAATGAAATATATGTATAACGAATCGCTTAGACCGTTGGCACCAAATAGTAAAATAAACGGATTCAGTGCATACAACAAAGCTAGCAGCAAGCTCATCCTAGAGCTAATCCCTGTTCTGACACCCGCCCGATATAGCAGCATAGCGGTCAAAGCAGAAAAGGTAGCACTCAGAATAACAGCAGCCAATCCATAGGAGGCTAATGCCGGAAAGATTGGATACAGCAATAGAATCACCATTTCCAGAAGACTGGGTAGTGGATTCCAAATAAATCCGATAGCGCCCAGATGCGGGTCGCGGCTGTACAGCACATAAAATGCGTTAGCTACCCGACTGAGCGCGTCTGTGTGCATATATCCCAGAACATAGCTGAAATAGATGCCCGCAGATAGCTCCAATGCAAGTATAAACACAAACAGACCTATAGCCATCCATCTGCTTGCAGACCATTTGCGAAAGGACATTCCTCTCGTTCCCCCTCAAACTTCTTGCGGTGGTGCAGCTGTAGGGAGCTTACGCCCTCCAGCTGTATCCTTCCCTCCGCTACGATGCACTAAAATACAATAAAATTATTGCAGTTCTTCATGCTCTATTTTGTACAATCGCCACTCCCCGTCAAAATCATGCACCAACGTGGCCCATGGCGCCCCCTTTTCAAACAGATCAGGATACTTCCGGTTCACCTGATCCAGTGGTACCCCTTCTACCAAGCGCGTAACCAAAACATAATCCACCTTGGAAGCGGGCAGATCCGTTAAAGATTTCCCAAAATCATAATCACTCGTTATCATAAACTTCTTCGGCATTTTACTGCTCAAAATGATCGGATAGGCCGTATAAGAATCTGTCAAAATGAGAGATGAACCATAATGTTCATCCAGCCATGACCCTATTTTCCGTTCAACAATTTGTCGAGTATAGCTTTCATTGCCACTATGCGTCAGATAGCTATGCTCATCCGCCGCAATCGCGGGATTCGTCAGTGCGTAGGATAACAAACCTGCTGTTGCCAACATTCCTGCCGTTACCAGTGAGATTCCGATCCCCCGCATTTTCCCCTTCAACAGACTAAGCTCATACGGCAGCCAAGCAACCGTAATCGGGAATACATACATAAAATATCGGAACCAGCCAAACGAAGAATGCTTAAGCATCAGTAAAAGCTGGAGCCCAGGTACTGATAAAAAAATAGCCAGCAGCGTTAATGTGCTCCAACTCCACAGACGTTTGTCCAATAGGCGTATAAGCAAAACGGCAATCAACGGAGCCGCATACCATAAGGTCCGTTGCCCGACAAACTTTAGCATCAGCATAGGGTGAGCAAACATTTCTACAAAGCGTTGATCCTCCAGCAAAGCCGCTGATTGTGTGGAATTGGAATATTGCGAGCGTAAAAAGTAAAGCGGGTCGCCCATGATAATCCAGTTAAAAAAGAGCCACAACAAACCGGAAAAGACAAGCGGCAGCAACAATAGAAGCCATGTCGCTTCTACCTTGTACAGGCGCTCTTTTAAAGACAATTGCGTTTTAACGTTCTCTCTGTTTGTACGCCACCGATGCAGAAAAAAAATCGTCAGTAATACGCCCAAAGCCAGCGCAACCCCCAGTGGGACTGCTTCGTAGCGAACCCAAAATGCCAATGCAAGCGCAAAACCGGATACGATCAAATTCGCCGCCTTGCGATCCTTAAGCCACATACAGAATCGACTCACTGTCAACAGGATAAAAAAGATATAGGGCGAGTCACTCAAGCCGTTGAAGCCAAACAGAAACATAAACGGATTCAGTGAAAATAACAGCGTAATTAGCAAACTAGTTACACCGTGAAGCCCTAGTTCTTTTCCCGTCCCGTACAATAATGCTGCACTCGCCCCAGCAAACAGGCTACTCACAATCACTGCTGCCAGCCCGTGGGAAGCGAGTGTGGGAAACAATGGATAAAACAACAGTACAATGAGTTCCATCAAACTCGGTAGTGGATTCCACACAAACCCAATAGCACCCAAATGCGGGTCACGACTATACAGTACATAAAATGCATTTGCTACTCGACTGAGCGCATCGGTATGCATATAGCCAAGATGCCATGCAAAATAAACACCCACGGCTAATTCTAGAGCAGCAATACAAGCAAACAATGACAACAACTTTCCATGTTTCCTTACGATCATGAAACCTCTTTCTGACGCTGTTGCGGAACGGAGAAGATCCAATAGCGGTTCCAGATATAATTATGAACTGGCACGATGATGGTAGTTAAGACTTCACCGATCAGATACGACCAACCAATCCAGTGAATGGTTACGTACATCAGAGCGGCATTCAGGAGCAAGCCGCAGGTGCAGACCAATAAATATTTAAGAAATTGAGTGCGGCTCCCTTCGCCGGTAGGCTCGAACGTCCAGTTACGATTCAGCACATACGAAACGAGCAACGTAACGATAAAGCCTATGGTAGTAGCCGTTACTGCAGGTATTGCAAACAGCTCCACCAGCAGCACAAGTACACCGACATGAATGCCTGTACCCAGCAGTCCGACAATACCGTATTTAATGATTGGATACTTTAGATACGAACGTCTGATCATGTTGATTAAACTCCCTATCCACCCACAGTCGGTCAGCATTCGCCCGTTTATCTGCAATTAGATAACGGGGTCTGGCTTTGACTTCGTGATATATGGCGGCAATATATTCTCCTACCACTCCAATCGACAGCATAAGTACACTACCGATAATCAAAAGCAGTAAAATGACAGTGGTAAACCCGGTCACAGCGTCACCCGTTATTTTGTGCATTAAGGTTTGAATCCCCAACACGACCGAAATCAGCATGAAAATGAGACCCATTAAACTCACTACCCGCAAAGGTACCGTCGAAAACGAAACGATCGCTTCCGCAGCCAATCGAAATAGGCCTAACGGACTCCAGCGGCTTGGACCCTCTTCTCGTGGAGCCACCCGGAATGTAATCTGGGTTTTACGAAAACCGAGCCAGGCGGTCATCCCGCGAAAAAACGGCATACGCTCTGGCATCGCCATCCAGGCATCCACCACTCTTCGATCCAGCAGCTTATAATCGGAGGCATCCTTTAGATTAAAGCCCGTCAAACGATTCAAGGTTGCATAGAACAAAGAAGCTCCGAGCTTTTTGCCTACAGACTCTTCTCCCCGAAATTCTTTCACACATTCAACTAAATCATAACCTTCATTCTGCCATAAACGCACCATTTCCCCAATCATCTCAGGAGGATGCTGCAGATCACCGTCCATGACAATGATCGCATCGCCAGATGCATTTTCCAAACCTGCGCACAACGCCAACTCCTTACCAAAATTCCGACTCAGCCGGAGTGCGAGCAAAGAGGGCATACGACGGGACAATTCGGACAACTTGAGCCACGTATCGTCTTTGGAACCATCATCTACAATAATAAGCTCATAACGTGAGGTGACAACAGACAGCACCCCATCAATCACCTTAAGTGAACGCTCAAGGTGTGAGCCTTCATTGTACATGGGAATGACGACGGATAAAAAAGGATTTTTGGTCTCCATTCTTGCTCCTTCTTTCTTCATATTCAGGAGGACTGTGCCGGGGTATCATCCAAGTCATGCATATCGGTCAGACCATGCGTCGTCTTTTCCCAATAGAACGGCTTGGTTATAAGCTGCCAAGCTGCTTTTATCGCAGCTATACTCATAAGTACCCAATATAACGGCGAGAGTAGCCCATATTTGACCATCGCGTATGAAAATGTCCGTTCACCGCGTTCTTCCAGCTCACCGATGACCCAATACATGCCGGCCACATTACTGAATACGAACAGAAAGTTACCGATATAAAATTCTGCGCTGGCCAAGTAGTACACATAACCCGGGAACAGCTTGGGAATAAAGGACAACTCCCAGCCAAACCATAAAATAAGCAAGCCCCAAAAAATCGGGTTTAGCAATGGCAACATCGGAGTCGCCAGAATCATCACCTGAAAACCGAAAAATCCTTTCCAGCCCACTTCGCGCACCAGCTTAACCGGATTGCGCATATGAACCAGCCATGTCTGCATATATCCCTTGATCCAACGTGAACGCTGACGAATCCAGTTGCCCACGCGGCTGTTCGCTTCCTCCCATGTGCGGGAATCGACAATGGCCGTTTTATAACCACCTTTATACAGACGAATGCCCAGATCGGCATCCTCGGTTACATTATAGGGGTCCCACGCATTGATATCTTTCAATACAGATACCCGGAAATGATTGGACGTACCGCCCAACGGAATGGGGGTGTCTAACTGCATAATTCCTGGCAGCAGCAATTCGAACCACATACTGTATTCTTGTGTGAACCAGCGGGTCAGCAAATTTTGTGTGCTGTTAAAATAATTGAGCTTCGCTTGAATACACGCATAATTCTCAGGCAGTGAATCGAACGCTGCAATGACCTTTTTAAGTTGGTCAGCATCGGGACGATCCTCAGCATCGTAAATGACGACAAATTCGCCGCGGGCCCGAATAAGTCCATAATTACATGCCTTCGGCTTAGTTTTCGGCAAGCCGTCGGGCACGACCAGTGTCGTGTAATACGCTGGCAGCTTCATTTCCCGTAGCAGCTCAATCGTCTCAATGTCGTCCTCTTCGATCAGCAGCCGTACATCCAGCTTGGACTTTGGATAATCCAGCTGTTCCAAATTCCGCAACAACATTGGAAGCACGCCCGCTTCCTTATACATCGGAACAAGAATCGTATAGATCGGCAGTCTTTTTTCATCCATGGCGTCTACCTCTTCCTTCGTGAAGCGAAGCTGGGCCCCACGCCGGGAACCGAGATAGATAATACCAAATTTGAATAGCGTCATAGCAAAATAAAACAGCTGAATCATCATATTAATGATCAGCACCGTTTTCCAACTGTTCCAGAGGAGGCCAAGCAGTGTGATCATTCCCATAGCTGCAAACACCCAGAGCTGTCCCTTGGTAAAGGTGGTCCGCGCCGAATTATGCGGTTCTTTTTCCAATAGCCCGGTCGTGCTCTCTTGCATCATTTCCTCACCGTAGATTTTACCCCAGAGCTGCTCCATCTCTTCCTTCGTTGCAAGTACCTGCTCTACCGGCATACCCAGAATTTCTTCCAGCTTCAAGCGTCGCTCCTCTGGCAGTGGATCACTGACCGCTACAATATAGCGGTTCATATATTGGTGGATGACGACCACGCCATAAGCCATGGCCACTTGCTCGGGTAGCTTGTACGCCGCATCCAGCGCCAACTCCTCACCAATACGCCCGATTCGGTTCTGTGTAGCAATCGCGCGGTACAAATCTGCTGGCTCCAGCATTTGCAATGATAGCAAGATGTCGCCGAGCAGTCCGCCGCTCTTCGCCTGGAACTCGAGCGCACGCTCTAGCTGCTCCGGTGTAATATAGCCGGAACGAACCAGCATATCGCCCAGTCTCTCCTTGGACTCATCACCATCAATTTGCTCTTGTAGCTGCTCAGCTGTAATGAAACCCATCTCTACAAGAATATCGCCCAGTCTGCCACCGTAACGCTTCTGGTTGCGGATAGCATCTGTCAGCTGATCCCGGGTAATCATCCCGTTCTCCACCAGCTGATCTCCCAGACGGGCCTTGCCGTTTCGTCCGGTCTGCGTTCCTGCTGCCGCCTCTCCGCCTTCTGCACCAGGGATACTGGAAGCAAGACCTATAGCTGCTCCTGCCGCTGCTTGTTCCTGCCCAGATGCATATTGGACTTGCGCCTCCTGCACCTGTCCATCCTGTATTCCTTCATCCAGCAATTGTTCCACAGCTGCTGCTGTATCATTGGCATTCTGTAAAGCCTGAATACGAAGTTCTGTATCCTGCAGTCGCCGTTCCAACTCTTCGATATGAAAATCAAGCTTGTACAGTATCGGGGCCTGCTCTGCACGCTGAGCCTCTAGCTGTTGTTGCAGTTGTTCGATTCGCTGACGCTCTTCTTTTATTCTTCTCTTGGTTTGGCGAATTGAAACTCCTCCAACCTGCCACCTAAGCTTGTCACCCATGAATTCCCGCCCTTTCAATCCAGCGCCGCTCTTCCGCAAGCGCGTCCGCAAGCAGTTGCTTTAACTCGGTATCCCGCTGCTTTTTCCGCTCCAGCGCCGCGTGGAAAAGCTCCCGCTCCTCACGTAGCAACTTCTCTGCCTGGATTCGCTCCTCATGCAATGAGGATACCAATCCATCGGCGTCAGAAGCGCGATAACCGATCCAAGCGCTCTTTAGCTGACGCGTCGTTCGTTTAATTCTCATAATACCTCCCTGGATCGTCCCGACTCTGTCTTTTGCTATGTCGCTATTTCCATATTGTTACCAGCCGTTCTCCCGAAACCAGGACACACCTGTGTTCTCATTTAAGCTCTTCATTTACACATTTATGAAATTTCCCTGGTCGAAAAAGCCATTAAACACTTGACAATGATTTATCGCATATGCTTCTCGTTCTACTAAATTGGTAATTCAATGAAAAACTTAGTGCTATTCTACCATAATCCTAGTAGGCGTAGTATACAAAAATGTAAATTCTAGAAACTTTCACACTAATGTATGAATGGGTCTATAGAACTACGAGAGTCAAGCATCGTAGACGATATACTTCCAATAATTCTATGTAGTTCATGATTATTCCGATCATAAATCTTTCAATCCTCTCGGAAAACACAAAAGACACCGCGAACGGTGCCTTTGAGAACATAGCTGGCAAATATTCTTAAAATCTGATTTTACACAGCATCCCGTTGCTGTGCAAGAGAATAATTATTTCTTTACAGATTAATTTTTTGGCTTATGATTTTCAAACCATGTTGACGTGTTCACTAGAAGCTGTTCACTACGTCCAATGGCTGCCTGCACCTGACCGGTGGCGGTTCCACCATACACATTCCGAGCATTGACTACCGCTTCTGGTTGAAGCACCTCATAAATACGCTCGTCGAACAGATCCGAAAACTGCTGGAATTCATCCAGTTTCAGATCAAGCAAATACTTGCCCTGCTGGATGCAATACAGCACCGTTTTGCCGATAACCTCATGGGCCTGACGGAACGGAAGCCCCTTGCCGACCAGGAAGTCCGCAATATCCGTTGCGTTGGAGAAATCCTGGTTGACCGCTTGACGCATGCGATCCTTGTTCACCTTCATCGTAGCGATCATCGGAGCGAACAATTGCAAGGCTCCCTCCAGCGTAGCAACCGTATCGAACATCCCTTCCTTGTCCTCCTGCATATCCTTATTGTATGCCAGTGGCAAGGACTTCAGTACTGTCAGCAGACCAACGAGGTTTCCATAGACACGCCCGGTTTTGCCACGTACTAACTCCGGTACATCCGGGTTTTTCTTCTGTGGCATAATGCTGCTGCCTGTGCAGAAAGCATCATCCAGCTCGACAAAACCAAACTCCGTGCTGCTCCATAGCACCAGTTCTTCACTCAGACGGGACAAATGCGTCATAATCAGCGAGGCCCCGGCCAAAAACTCTACGATAAAGTCCCGATCACTAACAGCGTCCAGGCTATTTTCATAGACGCCATCAAAACCGAGCTGCTCAGCTACAAAATGACGATCAATCGGGAAAGTGGTTCCAGCCAATGCCCCAGCCCCGAGCGGCAACACATTGATGCGCTTGTAGCTGTCCTTGAGTCGGTCAATATCACGCTCTAGCATAGACACATACGCCAGCAAGTGATGCGCGAACAAAATAGGCTGCGCACGCTGCAAGTGTGTGTATCCAGGCACTATTGTGTCCAGATTGTCCTTGGCCTGCCCAATTAATGCAACTTGTACATCATGCAGCATACCTACCAGCGATACCACACGTCCGCGCAAATACAAGTGCATATCCGTTGCTACCTGATCGTTACGACTGCGTCCAGTGTGCAGCTTACCGCCGACCGGACCAATGGCCTCGATCAGGTTTTTTTCAATATTCATGTGAATATCCTCATCCGAAACGGAAAATTCAATTTCCCCACGGCGGATACGCTCCAGAACGGTGTGCAGTCCTCCCTTGATCGTGTCTGCATCCTCCTGCGGAATAATACCGCATTTGCCCAGCATGGCCACATGAGCTAAACTGCCTTGAATATCTTCTTCCGCCAACGCCTGATCAAACTCAATAGAAGCCGTATATTCCTCTACCAGCTTGTTCGTTTGCTTTGTAAACCGTCCGCCCCATAGCTTACTCATTGCATGATCCCCTCTCTGCAATAACAAGCCGCCCTCGTCGTTTGGACAAGAACGGCCCGCATTCCGTACATTTTTTTGATTACATCTTATTTATGATTTTGTGTTACGCCCGCATTTACCTTCAAACGCAAAGCATTCAAGCGGATAAAGCCTGTGGCATCGCCTTGGTCGTAGGCTTGCGTCGGATCAGCTTCCATGGTTGCAATGTCTGGGTTGTACAAGCTAACCGGACTTTTAACGCCTGCACCGATAATATTGCCCTTGTACAGCTTCACGCGCACCGTACCACTGACATTTTTCTGACTCTCATGAACCAGTGCCTGTAAAGCAACACGTTCCGGCGCGAACCAGAATCCATTGTACACCAAGGTAGCATAACGGGTAATCAGGCTATCACGCAGATTCATAACCTCTCGATCCATTGTGATGGACTCCATTTTGCGGTGAGCTGTGAACAGGATTGTACCCCCTGGCGTCTCATAGACTCCGCGGCTCTTCATACCCACAAAACGGTTCTCCACCATATCTACACGTCCGATTCCATGCTTGCCGCCCAGTTCATTCAGCTTTTCCATCACTTGCAGCGGAGTTAGCTGTTCACCATTCAAAGCGACGCAGTTGCCTGCTTTAAATTCCAGCTCCAAATATTCTGCTTCATCAGGGGCGTCCTCAGGCGCGTTGCTGAGCAAGAACATTTCTTTATTTTCAGGAGCGCTCGGATCAAACCAAGGGTCCTCCAGCACGCCGCTTTCATAGCTGATATGCAGCAGGTTGCGGTCCATGGAGTACGGCTTGGCTGCAGAAGCGGTTACCGGAATACCGTGTTTTTCCGCATAGGCAATCATTTCTGCCCGGCCCGGGAACTGGTTGCGGAACTCTTCCAGCCGCCAAGGTGCAATGACTTGGATGTCCGGCGTTAGCGCCGCCGCGTTCAGCTCGAAGCGCACCTGATCGTTGCCTTTGCCTGTTGCGCCGTGGGCAATGGCTGTTGCTCCCTCGGCAATCGCAATATCGACCATCCGCTTAGCGATCAATGGACGTGCAATACTCGTTCCGAGCAAATATTGCCCTTCATATAAAGCACCCGCCTGAAACATCGGGTAAATAAAATCCTTGGCGAATTCATCACGCAGATCATCGATGTACACTTTGGAAGCTCCCGTAGCGAGTGCTTTTTCCTCCAAACCGTCCAGTTCTTCCTTTTGTCCGATATCTGCGGTAAATGCGATAATCTCAGCATCATAGGTTTCCTTGAGCCATTTCAGAATGACCGACGTATCCAGACCGCCGGAATATGCGAGTACGATTTTTTCTTTTGCCATTATTGAAGTCCTCCCCGAATGCTTATACCTCTATCTTCTTTACGATCAACTTTATCCCATTAAAGCAACTAGCAACGCTTTTTGTGCATGTAGACGGTTTTCCGCTTCATCAAAAATGACCGAATGGGGACCGTCGATTACTCCTGCACTCACTTCTTCCCCACGATGCGCAGGTAGACAGTGCAGGAATAAATAATCTGGCTTCGCGAGCTTAACCAACTCCTCATTCACCTGGAAGTCGGCAAAAGCAAGCTCACGCTCCTTCTGCTCTTCCTCAAAGCCCATGCTTGCCCACACGTCTGTGTAGATCGCATCGGCATCTTTTACTGCTTCCTGCGGACTTTGCGTGATAACAATTTCACTCCCTGTCTGTTTGGCAATCTCACGAGAAACCGCGACCACACTCGGGTCAGGCTCGTATCCAGCTGGACTTGCAATGGAGACATGCACTCCGAGCTTTGCTCCACCAATTAAGAGGGAATGCGCCATATTGTTGCCGTCTCCGATGTAAGCCAGTTTGAGTCCTTTCAGCTTACCCTTTTGTTCATATAAGGTTTGATAATCAGCTAGCACCTGACACGGATGCGCCAAATCGCTCAAACCATTAATCACAGGAACGGATGCATAACGCGCCAACTCTACGACATTATCGTGCCCAAAGGTACGAATCATAATGCCATCCAGATAACGTGACATGACTTGGGCCATGTCGCTAATCGGTTCACCGCGTCCCAGTTGAATATCATTTTTGCTGAGGAAAAGAGCATGCCCGCCCAATTGATACATACCGACTTCAAAGGATACCCGTGTGCGTGTGGAGGATTTTTCGAAAATCAGCCCAAGCGTTTTCCCCTTCAGCGGCTGATAAGCTTCTCCGTTTTTGTGCTTACGCTTAATTTCAATGGCGAGCTCAATTAAATACTGGATTTCCTCTGGCGAGTAGTCGTCCAGCTCTAGAAAGTCCCGTCCTTTCAAATTCACCTGTTGCAGTGCGCCGCCCTGGCTCATGCGATCCTCTCCTTTTACACTTTAATCTCGGATGCTTCTGGCTCTAAACTAAGATACGTGCTCCCGAATCAATTCAGCAATCCATGCTACAGCCTGATCTATTTCGTCTTTCGTTACATACAGGTTAGGCAACAGGCGAATCACGTTCGGTCCTGCTGTAATGAACAGAATGCCCTTCTTCTGTCCTGCCAAAACAAGCTCTGCTACCGGCTCCGCACACTCAATCCCGACCATCAGACCTTTTCCGCGGATATCCTGGACAAAAGGAATATCTGCAAGCTGCTTTTGCAGACTCTGGAAGAGATAATCTCCCATTTCGGCAGCGCGTTCTGGCAGCTTGTCATCAATAATCGTTTCAACGGTCGCTTGAACTGCTGCCATAGCAAGCGGTGTACCCCCGAACGTAGAACCATGACTGCCCGCTGTGAACGCTTCACGCAAATATTCTTTGCCTAGCATTGCACCGACCGAAAAGCCACTGCCCAGTCCTTTCGCCAATGTAAAAATATCCGGCTCAATCCCATAATGCTCAAAGGAAAACAGCTTACCTGTCCGTCCCATACCTGTTTGCACCTCGTCAATGATCAGCAGCAATCCATGCTCCTGGCACAGCTGGGTAATTACATCTACGAAAGCAGGGTCTACCGGATACATGCCACCTTCGGCCTGCACCATTTCCAGCATAATTGCCGCTGTATTCTCATTGATCGCTGCTTCGAGCGCAGCCTGGTCATGAAGCGGAACGCTTTTGAACCCGGCGGGAAGCGGTAAAAAGCCTTCTTTTACTTTGTCCTGACCCGTAGCAGTCAAGGTTGCCAGCGTCCGTCCGTGGAAGGATTGCGTGAACGTAATGATTTCATAGCGACCGGTCTGCTTCACCTTCTGGTGGTAACGACGCGCCAGCTTAATGGCAGCTTCGTTCGCTTCAGCTCCGCTATTGCAGAAGAACACCGCATCTGCGCTACTATTAGCTGTCAGCAAGGCCGCGGCCCGCTCCTGCCCAGGAATATGAAACAGATTGGATACATGCCACAGTTCATCGATCTGCTTTTTCAACCGCTCCGCTACAGCTTGAGGCGCATGGCCTAGATTGGTAACAGCAATACCTGACATGAAATCCAGATAACGTTTGCCCTGATCATCCCACAGCCAGCTTCCTTGTCCTTTCACCAGTGTAAGCGGGTATCTTGCGTAGTTTGGAAAAAGAGAGCTATCTGCCTGCGTTTTTGCCGTCCCCTTTTGCGCTTGCGCTCCGCTTCCATTCGTACTTGGCATTTCCTCGCTCACCAGCGTATTCGGTTCCTTACTCATGTCGTTCACGCCCCTTTATCGTTTGGTTATATAGGTTGAGCATATATTGCAATTACTGCATGCGCACAATGCGTGTTCCAATTGATTCTCCGCTCAGCACACGGCTGAGTACCTGCGGTTCGCTGCCGTCAACGATGACGACTTCCTTCACTTTTCCGTGAATGCAGGCAATAGCCGCTCTCACTTTCGGGATCATACCACCGTAGATTTCACCCGTGCTGATCATATCTTCAATTTCCTGTATGGTGATCGACTCCAGAACCTTCTTCTCTACACCATTCTTTTTCAAAATACCGGGTACATCCGTCACAACAATCATTCGACTGACGCCGAGATGAGAAGCAACCGCGCCCGCCGCTGTATCGGCATTAATGTTATAACGCTGACCGGATCGATCAATGCCAATAGGCGCAATAACTGGCATATAGCTCATGTCCAGCACACCCGTAATAATCGATGCTTGAACAGATGTTACCTCTCCAACCCAACCGACCTCGGCAGCATTCGGCACAGGCTTTGCTTCAATTAAATAGCCATCACTGCCCGACAAACCCAACGCTCGCCCTCCGTGCATCCCTATTCTGCGAACAATCTGCTTGTTAATGCTGCCTGCCAGCACCATTTCCACGACATCCAACACGGGTTCAGTCGTTTTACGCAACCCGTGAATGAACTCCGTTTCGATTCCCAGCTTCGCCAAATTGTCAGAGATCGCAGGTCCGCCGCCATGTACAATGACTGGTTGAAGGCCTTCCGACTGCAGACGGGCCAAGTCGTCAAAAAAGGAATCAGGCAACGCAGCCAGCGTACTTCCTCCGCATTTCATCACAAAATTACGACGTGCCAGTCCCGCTTGTTTCGCTTGATCCGCGTGTCCCACTGCCGATTGCATATCATCTCTCCTTTTCTCCTCTGCACAATTTTGTGCGATTTTCAAATGATGCGAAAAACTATATCCGCTCACTTCTTCTATTAACTATTAAAAATCCATCCGTATTTAAATCTGGTATCTATGTCCGATAAGCCGCATTAATCCGGACATAATCATAGGTTAGGTCACAGCCCCATGCTGTAGCCATCCCGTTCCCGTGATGCAAATCAACGATAATTTGAACCGTATCTCCACGTAAATAGGAAAGCGCCTCGGCTTCATCAAAAGCGACTGGACTTGATTGACTCAGCACCACAATATCGCCCAAACGGATGTCTACCGTATCTGGATTGACCGGTTCTCCAGCACGTCCGACGGCTGCAATAATTCGTCCCCAGTTGGCGTCTGCGCCAAAAACGGCTGACTTCACCAGACTGGACCCAATTACGGTCTTGGCTATCGCCTGGGCAGAAGCATCGCTTACCGCTCCGCTTACGGACACCTCTACCAGCTTCGTAGCACCTTCCCCGTCACGGGCAATCGCCTTCGCCAGCTCCCGGCAAATATAAGTGAATGCCTCGGCAAAAGCCCCCCAATCAGGATGCTCTGCGTTCAACTCGCTGTTGCCTGCCAGTCCGCTTGCCATAGCGATTAGCATATCGTTCGTACTGGTATCCCCATCGACCGTAATCATATTAAAGCTAGTATCCGTGGCCTGCTTTAATAGTTGATGAAGAGCCGTCTGCCCGATGCCCGCATCACAAGTTATAAAAGCGAGCATGGTTGCCATATTCGGGTGAATCATACCCGATCCTTTTGCCGCCCCAGCGATGTGCACGGTCACACCGTCCACTTCAACTGACACGCATGCTTCCTTTTTAACCAAATCCGTTGTCAGAATGGCTTGGCTAAATTGCTCCGCTCCATCGTTTGCCTCGCTCATCCGCTCAGGTAATGACGATATACCGCCAAGCACACGATCCATTTTCAGATGCTCACCAATTACACCCGTCGAAGCAACGGCTACATCGCTCTCTGCCACACCCAGTTCACGAGCAGCGGCCGAACGCATAGCGTAAGCGTCCTGCTCCCCTTGCTGTCCTGTACAGGCATTGGCGTTCCCGCTGTTCACTACTATCGCCTGCAATCGACCGTTTGTCAGGCTCTCGCGAGTCACCTTCAGCGGTGCAGCCTGAAACACATTAGTGGTATACACAGCAGCAGCTGTCGCCTCTACCTCACAGCGAATCGCGCCGATATCGTTGCGGTTCGTATTTTTCAATCCACAGTGCAATCCCCCGGCTGTAAAGCCACGCGGAGTTACGATGTTGCCCCCATTTACTACTGTAAACCCTAATTTGCCCATAATTATGTGCCCTCGCCCGCATTATAAGGAATAAATGGCAGCCGGACGCTTGCGTTCTCAAACCTGCCCGCTGTCGTTCTCCTGTACCTGTTGCGTTTACGTGCTACTTACGGATATACCGGTATGAAGCCCAGTCCGAGGTTCTCCTCCCATCCCATCATCAAATTTAAATTCTGAATCGCCTGCCCAGCGGCACCCTTCACAACATTATCAATGACAGAAATAATCGTAAGACGCCCAGTACGGGCATCTGCTGCAAAACCGATGTCGCAGTAGTTCGAACCAAATACTTCTTTTGTTGCCGGCCATATACCTTCGCCACGTACACGGACAAAAGGATGGCCTTTATAATAATCCCGGTATAACCCGATAAGGTCCTGATCCGTATGATCACCTTTCAACGTGACATAAATTGTACTCATGATTCCTCGCGTCATAGGCACCAGCTGTGTCGTAAACGTAATTGTAACGTCCTCGCCCGCAACATCACCCAATACCTGTTCGATCTCAGGGATATGTTGGTGCTTATTCACCTTATAAGCCTTAAAATTCTCATTCATCTCCGCATAATGTGAAACAAGACTTGTTCCCCGACCGGAGCCGGATACCCCGGATTTGGCATCCACAATCAGTGACCGATGGTCAATCCAATCCGCCTTTAAGGCAGGAATAATTCCCAATAGTGTTGCCGTGGGATAGCAGCCTGGATTCGAAATAAAAGAAACACCAGCAAGCTTTTCTGCATACACTTCGCTGAGTCCGTAAACCGCTCGCTTAAGATACTCGGGTGAAGCCGCAGGCTTTTTGTACCATGCTTCATACGCTTCCCCGCTTCGGAGCCTAAAGTCCCCGGAAAGGTCAATCACCTTCAGTCCGACATCCAGAAGCTGTGGCACTAATTTGGTGCTAACGCCTGATGGCGTAGCTGTGAAAACCAGATCAGCCTTGGCAGCAATTTCATGGATATCAACACCGTCCAAATTTTGTACCACAATATCCGTCAGATGTGGAAACCCATCACTAATCGGGACACCCGCGCTGGACGAAGAAATAACAGATACAATCTCCACCTGCGGATGATGAACCAAAAATCGAATCAGCTCCACTCCGCCATATCCAGTGGAACCGACAATTGCTACCTTTAGCTTGCTGCTCACAGACCTTCCTCCATTCCGTCCCTATGAAATATGTATTATTATACGACTCTATTCATATAAATACAACACCTCATGTCATGTTATTCCTCCAAATTTAAAATATGCACTCTTGCCCATTCTTTTGGCCGCCAAGCTGTACAGGCTACAATTAAGGAAAACAAAAAAGACAGACCCCCTTGCGAATCTAGTCTTCTATTTTGCATAAGAAAAGGAGCGTTCCCTTTATATATTATCTTGTATATTGGTATTCATCTGGCTTATCCATTTGCTGCACTTATGTATTCGTTGGACATTGAATAGGGTATAAAGAGTGAGTATGTACGAAAATAAACCTATACGTTAGGGGTGCTACACATCAAAACATATACAGCGAATTTAGTGATAGATGCTAAAGCCAAGTTAGGCGAGGGTCCCAGTTGGGATCATCAGTCGCAACGTTTATTTTGGGTCGATATTGAGGGTTTTCAATTACACATTTACGATCCATCTACAGGCACAGATCGTACCATAGATGTGGGCGAACATATTAGTGCAGTTGTACCTTATCTTAAAAATAAAGTAATCGTGGCTATGATCAGCGGTCTATACTGTTTGGATATTGAAACAGGAGCCAAAGTATTGATCCACGATCCTGAGGAAGGTAGATCAGGAAATCGATTTAATGATGGTAAATGTGATCCTGCCGGACGTTTTTTGGCAGGAACTATGAGTTTAAATGGCGAACGCGCACAAGGAGCGTTGTATAGTCTGAGCACAAAAGGAAGCGTCTCCTTACTGGTTGATAAAGCTTCCATATCTAATGGCTTAGCCTGGAGCTCAGATCATCGTACCATGTATTATATCGATACTCCGACCTTGGAAGTGGTCTCCTTCGATTACGATGTGACACAGGGAACCATTAAGAATAAGCAACTGGTAGCTAGATTGGATGAAAGTGAAGGATATCCAGATGGCATGACCATCGATGCAGAGGGCATGTTGTGGATCGCGCGTTGGGGCGGTAAACGTGTTTCTCGTATCCATCCTGCTCAGGGAGAAGTAATTGCTGAGGTTTCACTTCCAGTCAATTGTGTGACTTCATGTGCTTTTGGCGGTGAACATCTGGATGAGTTGTATATCACAACTGCTCAAGATGGCGATAATACCGACCAACCACTAGCAGGCGGTTTATTTATGGTCAAAACCGGAGTAAAAGGAGTACCGACCTCATATTTTAATCAAGGACAAGCAGCAGATTGGCTTGATCTGTTACCAAAAAAGGCTTGATAAAGCTGTTCTGAAAAGAGAAAAGCCCACTACATCAGTGGGCTCTCCTACATTGATTCAGTTAAGAGCAAGCGTCCAAAAGACCACATTATGCTAGCCTTCCCTTTTGAACCCTTCACCCAATACCTCACGTGTATTACTAATAATCACAAAAGCTTCCGGGTCTACCAAGCGAACGAGCGTTTTGAGGCGGGTTACCTCGTTTTGCGCGACTACAACCATAAGTACAGGACGTTCTTCGTTCGTGTAACCCCCCCGTCCTGCAAGCTCTGTCAAACCCCGATCCAAATCCTGTAAAATAGTTTGCGTGATCTTTTCCTTTTGATTGGATATGATGTAAGCCACTTTGGAGTAGCCCAGTCCCATTTCTACAGCATCAATAACCTTGCCGGTTACAAACAATCCAATCAATGCATACAGAGCTCGCTCCGGCGACAGGGCGAAACCAGCTAGCGTGATCACTGTGCCATCCATTAGCATGACACAAAGAGAAAGGCTAAAACCGGTATACTTTTGAATAATCTGCGCCAAAATAGCCAGTCCACCCGTCGAGCCTCTGCCACGAAACACGGTGCCCAAACCCAATCCTACTCCGATTCCACCATACAGCGAAGCCAGCAACGGATTTGTTGTCGGGACTGCCCAATCCTTCGTCACATAAACGAATAGTGGCAGCATGATGCTTCCTAGCAGGGAACGCAAGCCATACTTTTTCCCTAATAACAGTACTCCTGCTATAAATAACGGAATATTCATTCCCCACTGCGTATAGGCAGGTTCCAGGCCAAACAGCTCCTCGCCCAAGATAGACAAGCCAGATACACCCCCGGATGCAATCCGGTTGGGCAGCAAGAACATGTTAAAGGTCAGCGCTGTAATAAAGGAGCCGAGTATAATTAGCAATACATCGGTCACGTTACGCGCTGGTCCACTGGCGGCAATCAGAGGCTTACGCCTTCTTCGGCGGGCAGTGGGAGGGTTCAATTGAGACATCATTCACGTTCTCCTTTAATAAAAATACCGTCACACAAAAATTCCTACAGGCCGCAGGCACGTAGACTGCGGTTCTGTAGGAAAACATACAGACAATTATTCTGCGTCCAGCTTAATTTGGCTGCGCAGGTAACCATCGATGAATGGATCGAGATCGCCGTCCATCACTGCCCCGACGTTGCCAGTTTCCACGCTGGTACGGTGATCCTTAACCATGCTATATGGATGGAACACGTAGGAGCGAATTTGGCTGCCCCATGCAATGTCGGACTGTTCACCACGGATTTCGTCCAATTGCTGCTGTTGTTCTTCAATCTTGCGCTCGTAGAGCTTGGAGCGAAGCATCGTCATCGCACGTTCACGGTTTTTGATCTGGGAACGTTCATTTTGGCAAGTCACGACAATACCGGTAGGCAAATGCGTAATCCGAACAGCCGAGTCGGTCGTATTAATATGCTGACCACCTGCACCGCTGGCCCGGTACGTATCAATTTTAAGATCTTCCGTGCGGATCTCAATATCCACATCATCCGCAATTTCCGGTACTACATCACAAGACACGAACGATGTATGTCGACGACCGGAGGAGTCAAATGGAGAGATACGAACAAGCCGATGTACACCTTTCTCCGCCTTGAGATAACCGTAGGCATTGTAGCCTTTGATCAACAGGGTTACACTCTTAATCCCCGCTTCATCACCTGCCAAATAATCCAGGGTCTCCACCTTGAAGCCTCGTTTTTCTCCCCAGCGTGTATACATGCGCAGCAGCATTTGACCCCAGTCCTGCGACTCGGTACCACCTGCCCCCGGGTGCAGCTCCAGAATAGCATTAAGCTTGTCATAGGGCTGATTTAAAAGCAATTGCAGCTCAAATTCCTCCAGCTTGCTCAGCAGGGATTTGATACTGTTTTCAACTTCTCCAGCCAGCGCTTCATCGCCTTCCTCTTCAGCCAGCTCAACCATCATACCTGCATCTTCATATTCCTGACGCAGCTGTTCATAGCTGTCCACAGAAGATTTCACAGCATTCATTTCAGCAATTACGCCTTGGGCCTTTTCGTTATCATCCCAAAAATCAGGCGCTGCCATCTTTTCCTCAAAGTTCGCGATCATTTCCTGTTTGAGATCTAAGTCAAAGAGACCCCCTAAGGTTTGTTAGTTTCTTGCCTATTTCTCGTAAATCATGTTTTACACTTGGATCAATCATGATGTCATTCTCCTTTTAATATAGGGTTAGGGGGAGTAAAGCGTTGTGAGTTACGGCTGGGTGAAGAGACGCTGCGCGAATGATTTGATCTTACGATCGCTGACGCTTCTCTAGATTCAAATCCTCCGTTTGCTCCCGACCGCCGTAAAGTCAAACTGCTTTTACATAACAGGCTCTGGTATGTGAGCCAGATCAACTGCGGAATTGACTGACAAATAAGCAGAGACTTGCTTATTTGTCATAATTGTTTAAAAAGAATTGAGAGCAATCTAGCCATTCATCAATGTTCAGACTGATCCTCCAACAGAAAAGCTATAAGTTGAAGACATCAGTGTCGTCCCCTGATGGCACAAAATGGCCGACGGTCAGTGGTTGAACTGCCGCCTGCCATTATATGCGTTGCAGAGGATAGTGTATATCAAGACCTATCCCTTAATTTCAATCCGTTATTTTCTACGCGGACGCGAAGGAGCGGATTTCTTTTTGGGAGCCGCAGGTTCTCCACTCGTCGAGATTTTATCTTCATCAACGACAGCCTGACGCTCTTGGTTGGATTCGATTTGTGCTTTCATAATGTAGGTCGCAACTTCCTCTTGGATGCTGGCGATCATAGCATGGAACATTTCGAAGCCTTCAAATTGGTATTCACGCAATGGATCAGTACCACCATAAGCACGCAAGTGAATACCTTGACGCAATTGATCCATTGCATCAATATGATCCATCCATTTGCTGTCAACTGCACGCAATACGATAACCTTCTCGAACTCACGTACCATTTCTTCGCCGATCATCTCTTCACGGCTGTGGTATCTGTTGGTAACTTTTTCGAAGATCATATCGACCATCTCTTCTTTTTCCTTACCCCACAGATCGTCGCGCGAAAGTGTGTTTTCCTCAAGCAGGTTGTTGTTCACATACTCTGCAACTTCTTCCAGTTCCCAGTTTTCAGGGATATCATCACCACAGTGAGCATCCACTACACGCTCAATGACAGGCTTGATCATGTCGAACACAATTTCCTTGATGTTCTCTGATTCCAGCACCTCACGGCGTTGTTTGTAAATAATAGCACGCTGCTGATTCATCACGTCATCATATTGAAGAACGACTTTACGCTGATCAAAGTTATTCCCTTCGACACGTTTTTGAGCTGATTCGATAGCACGCGAAATCATACGGCTCTCGATAGGTTGATCTTCCTCGAAGCCCAAGCGCTCCATCATATTCAGTACGTTATCTGCACCAAAACGCTTCATTAACTCATCGCCCAGCGATAAGTAAAACTGCGTGGAGCCCGGATCCCCCTGACGTCCTGCACGTCCGCGAAGCTGATTATCAATACGACGGGATTCATGACGTTCTGTACCGATGATGTGCAAACCACCGAGTTCTGCAACGCCTTCGCCCAGTACGATGTCAGTACCACGTCCAGCCATGTTAGTAGCGATGGTAACCGCGCCAGCTTCACCTGCACGGGAAATAATCTCAGCTTCTTCCGCATGATATTTGGCGTTAAGTACTTTATGACGAACGCCTTTGCGTTTCAACATTTCAGAAAGAAGCTCCGAGTTTTCAATAGAAACCGTACCTACCAATATCGGCTGGTTCTTTTTGTTACGCTCCAGAATTTCGTCTACTACAGCATGGAATTTGCCCTTCACGCTCTTGTACACTACGTCAGGCATATCTACACGCTGGTTAGGCTTGTTCGTCGGAATTTGGAGCACTTCCAGACCGTAGATTTTTTTGAATTCTTCTTCTTCTGTTTTAGCTGTACCCGTCATCCCCGCCAATTTGCGGTACATACGGAAATAGTTTTGGAATGTAATTGTCGCCAGTGTCATGCTTTCATTTTGGACAATGATGTTTTCCTTCGCTTCAATAGCTTGGTGCAAACCATCACTGTAACGACGTCCAGCCATCAGACGACCTGTAAACTCATCGACAATCAGGACTTCACCGTCAGCCACAACATAGTCCACATCCAAACGCATAATAGCGTTAGCTTTCAAGGCTTGTACGATGTGGTGATTGATTGTAACACTTTCCTGATCATACAGGTTTTCAAGACCAAAGAAATTTTCAGCCTTGGATACGCCGTTTTCGGTCAAAGCAACTGACTTCACCTTAATATCCAGCGTGTAGTCTTCTTCAACATTCAGGCTCTTCACAAAACGATCAGCCGCAAAATATAGCTCGGTCGATTTTTGAGCTTGTCCTGAAATGATCAATGGTGTACGAGCTTCATCGACGAGAATGGAATCCACTTCATCAATGATACAGAAGTACAACGGACGCTGTACCATCTGTTCTTTGTAAAGCACCATATTATCGCGCAGATAATCGAACCCGAACTCATTGTTTGTACCATACGTAATATCACAAGCATAAGCTTCCTGTTTGGCAGCATGATCCATATTGGCCAGGTTCAGACCTACGCTCATTCCCAAGAAATTATAAATTTGTCCCATTTCTCCGCTGTCGCGTTGTGCCAAATAGTCATTGACTGTAACCACGTGCACACCTTTGCCCAACAGAGCGTTCAAATAAACCGGCAATGTTCCCACCAGTGTTTTACCTTCACCGGTTTTCATTTCTGCGATTTTTCCTTCGTGCAACGCAATACCGCCGAGCATCTGTACGTCATAGTGACGTTTGCCCAGCACCCGCTTGGACGCTTCACGAACCGTTGCAAAAGCTTCCGGCAGCACTTCTTCAGCCGTAGCACCTTGTTCAATCCGCTCTCTAAACTCCGCCGTCTTGGCTTTCAGTTCCTCGTCCGAGAGCTTCTCAAAATCAGGCTCTATTTTATTGATCAGTTCAACCGTCTTCATTAAACGTTTGACGTCACGTTCATTTGTATCCCCAAAAATTTTTTTGACAATTCCTAGCATGGTTTACCCCTTTCGCGCAAAACAATTAATAGAATCAATTTCACAATAAGAAAGGGTCCATGATGAAATTGATTCCCGATATGTTTGACAGGCCCGGCTATACCAGCCCATCGTGCGATGTTCTTTGCATAAATTGTAACAGTTTGTAGGACATGCCGCAACACAAGCAGCCTCCAGATTTGCATCCGGTTAAAGATACCAAAACAATTGACGCACGAAATACACAATTGGTTACACCTGTCCAAGCTGAAATTTTCAATCATGTTTACAATAAACATATAAAAGAGCCCTATCCCGCCAGGTTCGCAAGGATAAGGCTCGTGTTATGATCATTTTCCTAATATCCATGAAGCATGCTTCAATCGAAAACATTCTATTCACTTTAAAATGTGATGAGTTTCTGCTTCACAGGCTATTCTCGTTCGATCAGACCGTATTTACCATCATTGCGTTTGTAAACTACGTTAACTTCCTCATTATCAATATTAGAAAATACGAAGAAATTATGTCCAACCATGTTCATTTGCAGAATAGCTTCTTCCACATCCATAGGTTTCAACAAGAAACGCTTGGTACGAACGACTTCCAGCTCATCCATTTCCGCATCCTCATCTTCGGCAACAGCCACGCTACCCGCTGGATCTTCCACAAAAAGAGTTTTCAAACTACCTTCCTGCCGGAATTTCCGGTTAAGCTTAGTTTTGTGCTTGCGAATTTGCCGTTCTAGCTTGTCTACCACGGCATCAATGGATGCATACATGTCATCGCTTTCGTCTTCGGCACGGAGTACAAGCCCCGGCAAAGGAATGGTTACTTCTACAGTGTGCAAATCTCTGGTTGTGCTTAACGTTACACTTCCATCAGACGTCGGGGGTGCATCGAAATACTTCTCAAGTCTGCTGAATTTCTTTTCAACGTAGTCCTTCAAAGCGTCGGTAACCTCGATCTGTTGACCTCGTACTGTTAAGTTCATAGGGCACGCCTCCTTTGCCTCTTCAGTATAACACATATGTTAACGCCAAGTAAAAAAACCTATCAACATTTCGACGGATTTTTACAAAATCCCTCATGATTCGATAAAACGCTTCCAATAACGCCATTCTATGAAAAGGGTCATGTTTAATTTTAGCTCGCATACATATGTGAATAATGAAGAGATATTTAAATAGCTACTCCGCTGGTGTCGTGACAGATCCACTATTTGGAGCTCATGCTAATCTATTTTATCGAAGGAGGAGGGGGGGCCATATCAAGCTGAATCAGGTATAGGAACTTATGCCGTATGCAAGACCTGATTATCATGCAGGCAATTTATACGAAAGGATCATTACACCCAGCCCAGCTGGCTCTTCCTCTACGAAACCCCCTAAGACAACTAATTGGGAAGAGATGGAAAGTAGGAAGTTAATCCATGGCTTTTATTCAGCGTTATGCAACGAACCAGACCGGGGCTATTACCTTTATAGGGAATACACTCGGGCTGGCACGTTCTGCTTCGGTAGGGGTGCCGGGTACTGCGACCAGCATCGGCGCTTTCATCACAACCAATACAGCCTCACGCTTCGGCACGTATCCATTCGGCACGACTTCTGCCTTTGCCAGTAACTCATCGACAGCATTCCTCGTGCTCCCTGCGGGCAGTACAGTGCTGTATGCTGAGCTTATTTGGGGAGGAAGCTATGCCAACGGCAGTACCAATGTATTGTCCAGCACCAGCAACCCAGTCACATTTCAGACCCCTGCTTTATCTACTACAGTCAGTCCTGAATCTGCAACATCGGTCAACGTCACCAGCCTCAGTACCTATGTAAGAACCGCGAATGTAACAAATCTGGTCATTCAAGGCGGCGCAGGAGCGTATACGGTCGGAAATGTGACGGGCACCATTACGGTCCCCGATTCTACCAACACCAACCACGCTGGATGGACACTGGCAGTGGTATACAATAACCCGTCTCTCCCCTTCCGTAACCTATCGCTGCGTGTAGGCGGTGAAGGGGTTAGCAGCGCTACTGGCTCGGTCAACGTGGTAGTGAGCGGGTTTGCCACGCCTGTACAGGGGACTTTGCGCGGCAGGGCGTTAATTAGCGCCCAAGAGGGTGACGTGGATATCACCGGGGATCGTGCGTTGTTTGGACCTACCACGTCCAGCTTAACTGCGCTGTCTGGGCCCAACAATTTTTCGACTAATTTTTTTGCGTCGCAAATTAACGGGGATGATGGCACACTCGTCACGACAGGGAGCTTCGGTACCACTAATGCGGTGAATGGGACACCTGGGACGCAGGTCACGGGGGGACGGCAAGGCTGGGACATTACCAACGTCGATATCTCCTCCACACTGCTAAACAGCCAAACCAGCGGTGTCCTCCAACTAACCACTAATGGCGATATTTATACCGTCAATGCCAATGCCATTCAAATTGATATCAATGCTCCGCTGGTGACCCTAACCAAAACTGCTAGCTCTACGGGGTTGGTTATTGGCGATACAGTTACTTACACGGTTAACATTTCAAATACGGGGCTTGTCAGCGCGTCTAACACAGTACTTACCGATATCATCCCAGCCGGAGCTACCTTTGTACCCGGCAGCGTTATTGTCGCGGGCACTGCGCAGCCCACAGCCAATCCTGCAACAGGTATTACAGTGGGTAGCGTAGCTCCTTCTTCGACGGTAACCATTACATTCCGAGCAACAGTCACTTCATTGCCAGCCAACACGCAACTGGGCAATCAAGCATCGGCAGCCTTTTCCTTTCAAACCGTGCCTGGCGGGCCTGTCATCTCTGGTAGCGTTCCGTCCAATACTGCAAGTACACCGATCTATCAACCCGTTATTGGGATTGTTAAAAGTGCCAATACATCGGCTGCTACAGTAGGAGACACCATTACGTACACGTTTCAAATATCCAACACGGGTAGCATTGCTGCGAATCTCAACTTTACAGAGAGCATCCCGGCGGGCTCATCCTTTGTTCCGGGCAGTGTGACCATTGGCGGTTCTTCCGTGCCTGCTGCCAATCCTGCTGCTGGCTTTTCAGTAGGAACGATTAATACGGGGTCTACTATACCGGTGACCTTCCAGACCCTCGTCAATGCTGTTCCTGCCTCTGGCAACTTGACAGATCAGGCGACTTACACATACACCTTTACGCCACCTGACGGACGTGTATTGAATGGAAACGGCACATCCAACACGCTCACCATTCCTGTATCCTCGCCGAATGTGACCGTGACCAAAGCCTCTTCCTTAGCGGCTGCTGCTGTTGGAGAAACCATTCAGTTTACGATAACCGCCACAAACAACGGCATTGCAAATGTGACCAATGTCGTGGTGACTGATCCGCTACCTAGCGGAGTTGCCTTCGTACCCGGCAGCGTCACTGTAAACGGAACACCAGCTACGACAGCTTCGCCTGTAAACGGGATTCCAATTGGCACTTTGGCTCCAGGCGCATCGGTAACAGTTGTTTTTCGAGCAGCCATTAATTCATTGCCTTCTCCCTCGCAAATCAACAATCGCGCAACTGTCAGCTTTACCTCCGGTGCCTTTACCGGATCATCGTTGTCCAATCTTGTAGCTATACCTGTCGTGATTGCAGCGCCAACGATTACTAAAAGCGCAAGCTCCAACCGTGCCAGCGTCGGTGGAACGATTACTTATTCATTTCTCATCGCCAACACCGGTACAGCCGTGTTAAATACGACCTTAACGGAAACTGTACCGGCAGGCTCCACCTTTATTCCAGGGAGCGTCATTGTTGGTGGATCTTCGGTTCCGGGGGCCAACCCCAATACCGGAATTCCAGTAGGCACAGTGAATCCTGGAGCACAAATTACAGTCTCGTTTCGCACCACAGTAGACTCTCTCCCACCCGGAGGTGGATTAAACGATCAGGGACAGCTCCAGTATTCCTATCAATTGCAAGACGGGAGAACCCTGTCGGGCACACTTCTTTCAAATATCGTTTCCGTATCCATATCGCTCCCCAACGTAGCAGTAACCAAGTCTGCCGGATTCACATCCGTTAGTGTAGGCGAAACGCTAACCTACAGTGTAAATGCCATTAATAACGGAATTGATCCCATCACCAACGCCGTGATTACCGATCCGCTCCCTAGTAGTGTGTCATTTGTACCCGGGAGCGTAACCGTTGGCGGTTCACCTGTGAGCACGGCTGACCCCAGAAGCGGTATTCCTGTCGGCAACATCAGCGCAGGCGCATCTGTTCTAGTGTCCTATGCCGTGCTGGTCAATGCCTTCCCGTCCGTACAGCCACTGCAAAACACGGCCAGTGTCAGTTTTACCAGTGGCACCTTTACCGGAACCTCCCAGACGAATACGGTTGCTGTGCCCGTTTATCAGCCGCGTATCAGCGTCGCCAAATCTGCAAGCACAACAGCAGCTACGATTGGCGACACGATTTTGTATACCTTGTCGGTCACAAATAGCGGCAACTATAATGCTTCTGTCACGCTGACTGATGCTATTCCTTCCGGGTCTACTTTTATAGAGAACAGCGTGGTAATCAATGGTGTTAGTCAGCCGGGAGCCAGTCCAGCAGCAGGTATTTTTATCGGAACCGTGTCACCGCAAAGCCCGATCACACTGACATTTCAAACTGTAGTGACCTCTCTTCCAACGCCATCTGTGCTGACAGACCAGGCCAACGCCGCCATTTCCTTTACGCTGCCTGATGGGCGGGTGCGAACAGATAGCTCATCATCCAACGTGTTATCCATTCCTGTGTCTGCGCCAAATGTGTCCATTTCAAAGACCGCAGACCGTTCCACTGCCATTCCAGGCGATTCAGTGTTATACACGCTGACAGTACTCAACAACGGTATCCAAGCAGTGAACAATGTGGTCGTTTCCGATCCGATCCCGCCTGGCTCCCAATTCACTGCGGGCAGCGTAACACTGAATGGCATCGCAGTGGCTAACGGAGATCCGGCATTAGGTATCCCGGTTGGGAGCATTGCCCCAGGAGGAGGGGCGACGATCACGTTCAGGGTCACGGTATCCTCTCCATTGCCGAGCCCACCGCAGCTCACCAATCAAGCGCGTGTCAGCTATACCAGCGGCGCTTTTTCAGGTGTTTCAGTATCTAATCCGGTGATAGTAGCCGTCAATGCTCCAGTGCTAACTGTAAGTAAAATTGCTGACCCCCTACAGGCAACGGTTGGCGATATCGTTACGTATTCTGTAGCAGTGACCAACAATGGAAACATTGCTGCTGCTGCCACATTAACAGACAATATCCCCACAGGCTCGGCACTGGTGCCGAACAGTGTGGTCGTTAACGGTACTCCTGCTCCGGGTGCCAGTCCCGCAACAGGTCTGTCTATTGGCTCCATTGCACCAGGAGCCACAACTCAAACAACTTTTCAGGTGGTGATTACTTCCGTGCCTTTACCTCCCCAACTCACCGACCAGGCGAATATCAGCTTTTCCTTTCAACCGCCCGATGGCCGGATTGTTAACGGCAATGTTTCGTCCAATATCGTCACAATTCCTGTTTCATCGCCCAATGTGCAGGTCAGTAAAAGCACCTCGGCAACTGATGCCGTTCCTGGTGATACGATAACCTATACGATTACAGCTACCAATAGTGGGATCGCAATCGTAACAGATGTCCGCGTGACTGATACCATTCCGACAGGCTCCTCTTTTGTTCCTGGCTCCGTTATCGTAAATGGAACAACGCTGCCGTCAGCCAGCCCCGTGACCGGGATTCCAGTCGGTTCTATCGCAGCCGGGGCGTCAGCAACGGTCACCTTTTCCGTGTCTGTTAACAGTCTACCTGATCCACCCCAACTGAGTGACCAGGCCACGGTTTCTTTTACCAGCGGCACACTGAATTTCACCTCACTCTCCAACACCGTTGTCGTTCCCGTTTACCAACCTATTATCAACCTCGTTAAAACTGCTAATATGAGTCAAGCAACCGTAGGCGATACCGTTGTCTATACACTGACCGCCCAAAATACAGGTAATTTAGCAGCAACAGCTACCTTTACCGATGCCATTCCATCAGGCTCCTCCTTTATACCCAACAGCGTCACCGTAAATGGTTTACCTGTTGCTGGGGCTAACCCCCAAACGGGTGTGGTGGTCGGAAATATTGCAGCAGGATCCTCTGTCGCTTTAACCTTTCAAGTGGTCATTAATGCTGTCCCTACAGGCTTGGGGCTGTTAAATCAAGGTTCGGCCACATTCACTTTCCAGCCGCCTGACGGTCGAACATTAAACGGAAGCGTCCAATCCAATCCGGTGTTTATTCCTGTATCCAATCCAGATGTGACCGTGACCAAAACAGTCAATCAGACGTCTGTAGCCTTTGGAGACACCATAACGTACACCATTACCGCAGCAAACAATGGCATCACACCGGTGACAGGAACGGTCTTTATCGACCCGATTGCCGACGGCACTACTTTTGTACCTAACTCCGTACAAGTCAACGGTGTCACTATACCAGGAGCCAACATTGCCACAGGCGTGTCCGTGGGCACTGTCCCTTCTGCCAGCTCGGCAACGGTCACTTTCCAGGCCACAGTAACCTCCTTGCCAGCATCAGGTTTGTCAACGGATCAGGCAACGGTCTCCTTTAATTCGGGGGCTTTCGCAGGCCAATCCGTCTCGAATCAAGTTAGCCTGCCTGTATTTCAGCCGATTTTGAATGTGACCAATACTCTGAGCGCAGATCGTGCAACCGTAGGGAATACGCTTGGTTTTGTCATCACTGTCACGAATACAGGCAATGCGCCCGCAGAGACAGTCGTGCTTGATCTGTTATCCAGCTCGCTTAGCCTGAATCAAAATAGCGTGTTGGTCAACGGTGCGCCTATTCCCGGGGCAGACCCGATTACAGGCATTAATATTGGTTCGGTCGCCCCAGGTGCGACGGTAACCGTCTCATTTAGCGCCGTGGTCATATCGGTACCACCTGGCTCTATACTAACCAACCAAGCCACTGTGAACTACACGTTCCAACTGCCGGATGGACGAACATTGACCGGCAGCGGTGCAGCCTTGCCCGTATCCATTCCGATCTCATCACCGAATGTTACAGTCACGAAGGCTGCTGATGTGGCAGTCGCTGTCGTAGGTGATTCGGTTCCCTACGTCATAACTGCGTTCAATAACGGACTCGATCCTGTTACTGGCGTAATCGTCACAGATACCATTCCTTTCGGAACCGCATTTGTACCGGGCAGCGTTACAATTAATGGCACTCCTGTTGCTACAGCCAACCCGCAAAATGGCATTCCTGTCGGGACGCTTGGAGCCGGTGGCGGAGCCACTATTCGCTTCTTGCTTAGCGTACAATCGTTGCCGTCACCAGCGTCCATTACTAATGAAGCGACCGTCAGTTTTACTTCAGGTGCATTTAATGGATTTTCTGTATCCAATCCCGTTACCATCCCTGTGTACCAACCCATCGTCACTGTATCAAAAAGTGCAGGAACGGGAAGAGCTACGGTTGGAGATACTGTGACCTACACATTCTCTGTTACTAACTCTGGGAACATTGGCGCCGATACCGTCCTTACTGATCCGATTCCAGCCGGGGCTGCCTTTATCCCTAATAGTGTAGTGATCAACGGCACGGCCGCACCTGGCTCAGATCCAACCGTCGGGATTCCCTTAGGTATTATAGGCGCCGCTACGACCGTCGCACTGACCTTCCAGGCAGTTATTACCTCACTGCCCGCGTCGGGTACACTGGTCAATCAGGCGACCGCTGCTTTCAGCTATCAGCCACCAGATGGCCGTGTCCTGACCGGAAGTGCAGTATCTCCGGCCGTGACCGTCTCCGTCTCTTCGCCGGATGTGGACGTTATCAAGACAGCCTCTGCCACAGTTGCCGTAGTCGGAGATACCATTACTTATACCGTGGTCGCTACGAATAACGGAATCAGCCCAGTCGTGAATGCCGTCGTATCTGATCCACTGCCGCCAGGCACCAGCTTTGTCCCCGGCAGTGTGACCGTGAATAGCACATCTGTGCCTGCTGCGTCACCAATCTCAGGTATCCCTGTAGGCACCATTGCAGTAGGTGGCTCAGCAGCCGTTACATTCCAGGTCTCCGTTGCCAGTCTGCCTCAGCCGCCGCAAATAACCAACCAAGCGACTGTCAGCTTTACTTCAGGTGCGTTGACCTCGTCTTCGCAATCCGATCCGGTGACCTTGCCCGTTTATCAGCCGATCATCGGCCTGACCAAAACCGCTAATACCATCAACACACAGATCGGATCGACATTGGTCTACACCTTGACGTTAACCAATACTGGAAATATCGCCGTTTTACCTGTTCTGTCGGATAACATTCCTGTAGGTTCTGAACTATTACCTAACAGCGTAGTCGTTAACGGCATCCTGGTGCCAGGAGCTTCGCCAGTTACAGGCATAACACTCGGATCACTGGCCCCTTCAGGCAGTATCACAGTAAGTTTCCAAACCATCGTCTCGTCTCTGCCAACTCCGTCTATACTGACCGACCAAGGGCAAGTGAACTTTACGTACTCACCACCGGATGGTAGAGTGCTGAGCGGTACTGTCACATCCAATACAGTTAATGTCGCTGTGTCTGCACCTAATATTCAGGTGACTAAAACATCCAGTCTGGCAGCCGCTGTAGTTGGAGATACGATCAGATATACACTGAGTATTACGAATAGCGGTGTGGATTCCGTCACAGATACCGTTGTAACCGATACAATCCCAGCAGGTACTTCATTCGTTCCGGGTAGTGTCCTTATCGACGGGGTACCTTTCCCTAACGCCTCGCCCATTGCTGGAATTGTCATTGGAAACGTCGCACCTGGAAATACATTTATCGTGAGTTTCCAAACTTCTGTCCAAAGCTTGCCGCAACCACCACTGCTCACGGATATTGCATCCGTCACATTTACCAGCGGAACGTTCACCGGCACTGCCTTTTCCGATCCACTCATCGTCCCTGTGTTCCAGCCGTTAATTACACTTACTAAAGCATCGAGCACTGTTAACGCCTCCGTCGGCGATACACTAACCTATACGATTACAGCTGTGAATAACGGTAATATTGCAGCTGCCCTTACGATCAGTGATAATATCCCTGCCGGATCATCATTCCTTGCCAACAGTGTCAGTATCGCTGGCAGTCCACAACCTGGTGTGTCCATCGAAACGGGCGTCCCGGTTGGATCTGTGCTGCCGGGCGGAACGGTATCCGTAACTTTCCAAACCGTTATCAATGCTCTGCCTAATCCACAGGTACTGGTCGATCAAGCATCAGGCTCATTCACTTTCCAACCGCCGGATGGCAGAACCGTATCAGGATCAGTTGTATCCAACACAGTTAGTATCTCTGTATCTTCGCCAGATGTGAGCATTGTCAAAGGAACAGCAGCTACGGACGCCATTGTCGGCGATATCATCACCTATACCTTGGCTGTCTCCAACAATGGAATCAGTACTGCCAATAATATAGTGGTTTCAGATATCATTGCGGCGGGAAGCTCCTTTGTGAATGGCAGTGTTACTATAAACGGAACCTCCTTCCCTGATGGAAATCCGGGATTCGGTATTGCCATCGGTACACTCATTCCTGGAGCCGTTACTACCGTTACATTCCAGGTTCGAGTTGATTTCTTACCCGCACCTGCACAATTAACCAATCAGGCATCAGTTAGCTTTACCAGCGGGGCATTTACCGGCAGCTCAACATCTAATGTGGTGACTATTCCAGTCTTCCAGCCGATCCTGACAGCAGTCAAAACAAGCAGCACCAACAATGCCACCATAGGTGACATCATCACCTACACGATTGTCGTATCCAACACCGGAAACATTGCTGCCTCAACTACGGTAAGTGACAATATTCCAGACGGCTCCGTATTTCTTCCAAATACAGTGACGATTAACGGCATCGCTGCTCCTGGTGCAAGCCCAGTTTCCGGCATCCCGACTCCAGCTATAGCACCAGGACAATCGGCAACCGTTACTTTCCAAGTGCTGGTATCCTCCATCCCTACAGCTGTACTACTGGTAGATCAGGCTGAGGTAGGCTATCGCTTTAATGCTCCAGATGGCCGAGAGGCTGGCGGATTCCATTTATCCAACATCGTTGAGGTTGCCGTGTCACCGCTAGATATCACCTTAAGTAAAAGCGTAAGCTCACCTTTCGCCACTACTGGCGATACCCTGACGTATGAACTCGTGATTCATAACGAGGATGCGGACACCGTGCAAAATGCCCGTTTGCTGGATACATTGCCAGAGGATATCGAGTTTATTACAGACTCAGTTCAGATTAACGGGTCTACCGTGGCTGGAATCGATCCTAGTGATGGCATACCGTTGCCTTCATTAGAAGCGAATACCAAGACCCTTATATCCTTTGAAGTCCGTATCGCAGCTACCGAACAGCCGGGACCGCGTACCAACCAGGCCCGCTTGTTGCTCACAAATGGTGAAGAATCGAGTGCCATTTTGTCCAATCCTGTGACGGTTGCTATACTCCAGCCTGTAGTGAACCTTACGAAATTAACCAATACAGAGATCGCACATCCGGGTCAAAGCGTCACCTATTCCATCATCGCGGAAAACACCGGAAATATTGGGGCCTTCGGCTTGTTGGTTGACTTATTGCCACCTGATCTCTCCTTTGTTCCCGGCTCTGTTTCGGTTAATGGAGTGGCTCAATATGGTGCCAGTCCAGAACAAGGTATTACGCTAGGCGCTATTGCACCAGGAGAAAAAACGACCACTGTCTTCTCCGCACTTGTCGTTCGTGTCCCTGAGTCGGGCTTACTAGAGAATCAAGCTTCGCTGACTTACTCCTACCAGTTACCAGATGGACGGAGCCTAGATCAGGAGAGCACTTCGCCTTCCGTCTCGGTTAAAGTAGTCGCTGCCGATCAAGGAGCCTTGTCAGCTGTGCTGCACACGACGGTATCTACTGTCGCATTGGGTGATGCTGTGCCTTATCAGCTGACCCTTGTTAATGATGGAGGTTCCATCGTTACCGACATCGTGTTAGCCGATTACGTACCAAGTGGCACCATCATAAATCCGGACAGCTTGAAAATTAACGGTTCTCCATCTGCCTCTAGCAAGCCGGGTGAACCACTCTTTATCGGCAGCTTACAGGTGGGACAGACAATTAACGTATCCTTCACCGTAAATGTTCAATCTCTGCCGGTCGGAGGACGTCTAAATAATAATGTGCGACTTCAGTATGCTGATAGTGGCGGTGCGAGCGAGGTCACCAGCAATACCGTGACTGTAGCTGTTTTCGATCCGCAACTTTCCGCAAACATCTCCACAGAAAATAAGGAGGCCCTAACAGGAGAAACCCTGACCTACACGGTACTGCTCCATAACTTTGGCAACATTACTTCAGAAGTTATTCTGCAGAATTTTATTCCTGCCGGAACCCTATACATTCCTGGCAGCATCCAGCTGGACGGTCAATCGTTGGCAGAAGCCGATCCTGCTGTCGGAGTTAGTCTAGGTTCTGTGGAACCCGGTCAGTCATTGACCCTGACTTATCAGGTAAACGTATCCGAGACACCACCATCTGGCTACATCGTAAATCAAGCTGCCTTTACCTACTCATTTACATTGCCTGGAGGAAGAATCGTACCAGGCACATTGACTACAAATACCGTGACGATCCCAGTGGTATTCCCACTGCTCGAATTAGTGAAACAGGTGAACACCCATGACGCCTCTGTAGGAGACACACTGACCTTCACCATTCAGATCACAAATAAAGGGGGAATCTCGGCGCAGTATCCGTTGTTCACGGACCCGTTGCCGCATGGACTTGTTTATGTACCCAACAGCCTGACTATCCAAGAAAAAGCACAGCCAGGCGCAAATCCTGGCACTGGTATTACGCTCCCGGATATTGCACCAGGAGAGACGCTCACCCTTACGCTCCAGGCACAAATCCGTGAAGCACCTGCAGATGGTACATTTAGCAACCAGGCCACCATCGAATATACCTCGCGTCGTAGTGGTGGAGAGACCCTGCAGGAAACCGCTCAAACCAACACTGTAGGCGTGGCCGTCATTGCAGCCATTCCTAAACTTACACTTAGCTCCAGCGCTCTGCGTGTCGGGCAAGAAGATACCCTGTCCTTCACCGCCCAGGTGGAAAACATCGGCAACACTCCGCTGGAGGAGCTATTGCTCACAGCACCATTCTCAGCCGAAGATTTCCTTGTACTGAGAACCGTCACCGTGAACTCTGTGCCAATTCCGCATCCTAATCTGCTCCAAGGTATCCCGTTAGGCCAGCTTGATCCTGACCATAAAGCCGTCATCGTCTTCTCCTTCGATATCGAATCTGCACTCCGCGCGTACTTGATCGCCCAGGCCATCCTGCGCTATCAATTCCGTTATCCAGACGGACGCGTAGAGAAACAATCTGCCTCCTCCAATACCATTTTTGTGGAGATGGCTGACTTTGACGGTTCTCTAGAGTAAAGGTTCTGTTATGTTGAGCCCCTTACCACCGTGTAAGGGGCTCTTTTATGTATGTAGAAAACATAAAAAAGCCCTGGAATATATTCCAGGGCAGTTGCTAGCGCGTTATCCATTGCTAACCATCTTACCAATTATGTAGGTCGGCTATGCCGGGGATGATTATAATTTGGTTACGTTAGCGGCTTGTGGTCCACGTGCGCCTTCGACGATGTCGAACTCCACGTCTTGTCCTTCTTCAAGTGTTTTGAAGCCTTCTGTTTGAATTGCGGAAAAATGTACAAATACGTCGCCGCCGTCAGCCGTTTCGATGAAACCATAACCTTTTTCTGCGTTAAACCATTTTACTTTACCTTGCATGCACTAACATTCCCTTCGTCATCAAATGAAGTGAAGCTCTCGCCCACATTTTTGACTATACCACCCAAAGTTATCCATTGTCAATTGGAATTGATAATGTTTTCATGTATAGTTATTCCATATATAATACAATGGGTAAATAGTCAACAACTTTGTTCCTTGATCTTTAGAACTTGAACTAGAGCAGACTTACTAATCATGTTTTAAACTACATTTTAGAGTCTGAAACGATAAATTGATAGATCTTTTTGCTTTTGAGGGTTCTTTTCTTTATTTAGAAACTATTTAATTGTTAAAGAAGCTCTCGTCCACATAATAAAGCGTGTTAGACGAGAGCTTCTAGAATTTATTTTCTACGATCCATCAGAAAGCTATCAGGCGTATAGTTAGATTCATAAGCATTGCGTTGCGATTTGGCTATATTTCTTTGAACAAGCCAATTTTGGGCTTCCTGTTTTAACGATTGCATACGCTGATCAATTAACGCATCATAGCTTAGAATAGACTCTAACTTCATTTTTTGTTCTTCTGTCATCGGTAAATTTTCCAAGGCATTTACCAATTGATCCACCTTCATTTGACGAACTTCGACAAAAATCTCAACTTCCTCGTAATTTGTCTCATTCAGTCGAAGTATGAATTGTTGGGTTAGTTGCTCCAATTGGGATAAAACTTCATTGATCATAGCTTACTGTTCCGTTGACAATGACATACCTGCCGTTAGCTTGTTCACTGCAATCCAAGTTTCACGTAATTCTTGCAGATAACCCAGCACTTCTTCACCTGACTCAATCTTTTTCTTGATATTCGTTTGAATCAATAAATAATTCATATACTCATATAAAGCATATAAATTTTTGGAAATATCATACGAGTAGTTTAAAGTAGACATTAACTCACTAATAATACTTTGTGCTTTGCCCAGGTTTATGTTTGCTTTAGCAATATCATTAGATGATATCCCTTCCAGACCTGCCTTTACAAAGCGAATAGCACCGTCATATAACATAATAATGAGCTGCCCTGGCGTAGAGGTCTGCACCGAAGACTGTTTATACTTTTCATAAGGAGATGAGGTCAAACGAATCACCCTTTTCTAGACTATTGTAAAAAGCTTGTCAAACTGGACGACTGCGACTGGTACTTGCTCATAGCCTTTTCCATAGCCGAAAACTGCTTGTAATAGCGTGTTTCAGCATCAGCGAGTTTTTGGGTCATCTCTTTAATATCGCTGTTATAGTTCTTAAGCTGCTTTCCCATTATACTGTCAGCCTTTAAGGTCATACTAGCATTTGTATCGAATTTTGATGTACCTGCTTTTTTTACAAACATGTCTAACGTAGTATCAAGCTTACTTCTCAACTCGCTAAAGATGGGCTTGCTGTCTACATCAGCAGAGGACCCTTTGAATATATTCATAACCTTATCAGGATCTGTTGTCAAAGCTGCCTTCAGCTTCTCTTCATTAATTTGTAATTTCCCATTCTCGTAGTATTGGCCTGTTGTAATACCAACCGCACTCAAACCGCCTAATTTACTGGAAATAGTCATACGCATTGAAGAGACAGCAGAACTTAAAATTGAATCATTTTTGAGGAGACCACTTTTTGCCTTTTCTTCCCACTGCTTAATTTCATCTTCCTTCATGTCTTTCCTTTGATCGGCTGTCAGTGGAGGAAAATCGCGATACTTTTGTTCACTTAGTTTCGTATTAAATGTACTTAGTAGGTCATTATAAGTATCCACAAAAGATTTAATGGTCTCCATAGCTTTTGTTGGATCTGACTGGGTTGTGATTTTAGCTGGTCCAGTAGTTCCAGTAGTCTCTAACAGAGTCAGCGACACTCCATTAACGACAAGGGAATTGTTATCAGGATTATAAGTTTTGGAACTCGAATCTGCAGTATTCGTTACTATAACTTCCCCTTTTTCAGCCGCCTTTACATCTGTAGAACTAATTTGGAATAAATCCATAAGCGTACTGCTTTTAACCTGCTTATCAGCACCAGTTAATTTAATATTATTTTTATCCCCATAATCTTTAGCTGTAATGGAGAACTTACCACTGATTTCATCAAAAGTCGCTGTTACATTCGCCCCTTCTGAATTGATGCGGCCCATCACTGCAGATATTGTATCAGTTTTCAGAAACGTGATTGTTTTGTCATTAATATTTAACTCATAAGTATCTGACGCACTGCCACCTGCAATTTGCTCCAATGTTGTATTCTTAGTAGCATCTGCAGTGCTGCTCCCAGCCGTACGTAGGCCTGTAGAGGTTTGCATATTGGATTTTGTTGCTAACTTGTTAACAACTACAGACATAGGTGTAGAGCTTGCGTCAGCATTAGCTTCCGCTTTAATAGCCGTTGTATTACCAGTTAATGTTGCCTTCTGAGTGTTCATTGCCTCTGACTTACTCATGCTGGATAGTTTGTCTCTAAATTGTACGATTTTAGTATTTAACTCACGGTAGCTATCACGCGTCCACTCTAATGTCTGCTTCTGCTGATTCAGCTTGTTTAACGGGGTTTTCTTGGCAGTCATTAAAGATGTAACCATGCTATCTATATCCATTCCTGAAAAACCATTTATACGCATCTAATTGCCTCCTTATACTTTTTCATCTATGAGAATTCCTGCAATCTCCATCATCTTTGCTACTAAATCAAGCGTCTTTTCAGGAGGAATCTCCCGAATCAATTCTCCTGTGTCTTTATTGAGGACTTTGACCAAGATCTGGTGTGTTTTTTCATGCACACTCATTTCCAACGTAGTTGTAGGTCCCTGAAGAGCTTTGACCGCGCGGTCTATAGCACGAATAAGCTGCTCTTCTCCAAGAGGAATAGCAACCCCCTGCTGCTCCAATTTAGTTAAAGCTGACCCACTTTTTATAGCAGTTACTAATGATTCAGTTGTTTTGTTACCAGTAGTGAAACCTTCACTACTTTGAGACACACCGTTCGCCTGTCCACTCATCTGATTCGTTGAAACCGAAAATTGTAGATTCATTCTTCCAACCTCCGATGGCCTATTTATTATTTTATCGGTTGTTTAGAGTATATTGTGAAGAATATAAAACTATAATAGTATATTAAAGACTATCTAATACTCTATTCAGCATATTAGTAACTTTAACAGCTCCCTTTTCATTAAGGTGGTCCATATCTAAAAAATCAGATTCAACAAAGTCATCTGAATCAAATAAATCGACTAACTTAAACTTGTGTGTATTAGCCAGACTATTCATAACTTCATAGAAAACATCCTTAAATTCGGGATCAAAAAAGTTTTGGTAATATTCCGTCGCAGGGAACACCACAACGATAGGAGTTATCCTTTCTTCGCTTAAATAATTGATGAGATTTTCCAAAACATTAGTATTCTCTTTTACAGTTTCATTATGGACTAATAATTGATTATGTTGTTCTGCTCTTTGTTGACCTACTTCTATCTTTTGCAACAGCTCCATGTCCTCTAATCTAATATTTCCGAGTAAGCTGAACAATTCTCTGTTAATATTATTATTAAAGTATGAATCGTGTACAATTACTGCATCAACAATAGTTTGGTCTAATTTTATTTTATTGAATATAATATGATATAAAAAGCTTAGGTTGTTATCATCAAAATTCATATCAGTTGAGGTGGCACTATCAATTACTTCGAAATGGTGGGAATCCTTAAAAATAGGATAATAAACCCTGTTAATCCTTTTTTCAGCTTCTTTTTTACTTCTGGATAAATCAAAGTGAAAACTGTAGTAGGACATACCTATAATACAGTATTTAATATTTCGACTATACTTTAAGGCCTCTTTTACGATTTTATGACTATAATAAAGATCCTGAGAAGCAAGAGACAAATTCAGAACACTTTTACTAAAACCACTTTCACTAAGCCCAAACATTGAATAAGACGATCCTGCTGCTAAAATTTCTGAATCCGTATTTTTCTTCATATTCTTAGATAAATAGTAATAGTCATAATTACTATAATATTTCCGACTCACAAAATTACTAATAAATTCCTGGACTAATTTTTTATAACTAATGACTTCGTCAAAACTAGCTAGCAAACCAGCTAGTTCTTCACCTACACCATCCACATTTTCAATCAAAACATGATATTTGACCTCTCTCTTCTCAACCAATTCCTTTAAAAAAGTCAATGAACTTTTATCATTTGAGAAGTGCCCTTTAAATACTGTATTTTCTTCATGAAAACATTCGCTTATAATATTTTGATCATCCTGTCCTAAAAAATAAATATTGATTCGACGTTGATTTTCTAGAACTTGATAAAACTCACTGCACTTAAATATAACTCCTTAATATAGTGAAATCATTTCTTCTCGTGTATACTCACCATTACAATACTCAATAACTGTAGTGACCCTCTCTGTTAGTTGTTCGAACTCTTGGTACATTAGATATTTTTGGCTTCCAATAATGAATTCCACCAGGATGTTAATACAACTAAATATTTCTTCATCACTGCTCAGTCCAACCATTTCATTTCTAAGTACATTTAGCTTCTCAATATCGCTATAGTAATCGATTATACCTATTCCGTTTTTGTAATAATAGTCTTTCATCTCCTTAAGACTTTCCCATTCTTTAACTTGCAGGTTCTATTGTTTATTTATATTTCCACTATCATTCAACATATAGTGACTTTCACACTGGGGACAAATCCAGACTGAAGGTTCTTTTGCTGGATATAAATCATTTCCACAACTACATAGCCATCCGATTGCTCTTGCAGGGACACCAACTATCTTCTGATGTGCTCTCACTGACCTCACTATAGCTGCATGAGCTCCTGCATAGCTATAATCCCCAATAGTCAAAAGTTGGTTTACTGAAGCCTGTATACCCAACCATACACTTGTACCTATGGAAACTCCTCCTGCTACCATTACTCCCCCAGCAATCAAAGTTTTCTTACCAATACAAGTAGAATGCGCTATATTTACATGATTATCTATTTTTACTTCACTTTCAATTTTTGTAAATTCACCAAATAAACCTTTATCAATCGTAACACATGATCCAATTTCAACATCATCAGAGATATAGACACCACCTACATGCGGTATAACTTTCCTCTTCCCACCTATATCTTTCACTTGAAATCCATTTCCACCTATAACTGTATTCGGTTTTATAACGACCCGATCACCCAAAATAGTGTTAGGCATGATGATTACGTTATCCATTATTACGCAATCATCCCCAATAGCAACTGATTCTCCTATCACCGCTGTCTTCGCTAAAACAATATTAGCTCCTCTTCGTTCTTCTACAACTTGAAATGTATTTTCATGAACAAAATACATGAAAATACGATAGAACAACTGCTCAGGATTCTCATCAGTTATTAAATAACTTTTTGCTGAACTACATAATTTCAACTTTACAAAGGAGCTATGAACAATACAGGCCCCAATATTAGATTTATTAAATTGTTCTGTATACACTTCAGAATTAGTATAACTTAGCTGCATTTGAGGCATATTTGTCCTAGTGGATAAATTACCAAATCTCGAAATAAGAATATCTTCTCCTAAAACTTCGCAATTAAATTGTTCCGCTATAGAAGATAACAATATGGGGTCCATACATAATTCAATTTCCATTTAAAATCACCCTACCAATGCTAAATTTCAGTTATACAGAAAAGTTATTAATTGTCTGAACCACATACTCAAGGTCTTCCATGGACAGCGCAGGGCTCACAGGAATAGACAGAACCCGCTCTGATAGTTTATCTGCTGTAGGACATGAATACTGCTTTTGTTTAACAGATGCCAAGTACTCTTTTATATGCAATTGCTTATGGACTGGTAATTGATAATGAATACCCGTCCCAATTCCTTTTTCAGTTAAATAGCTTACGAGTTGATCTCTATAGGTAGTCGTTATTGTGAATTGATGAAACACATGATGTGAATACTTATGAACAAATGGTAACGTAACCAGATTGTTGTGTATATTGGAGAAATAATATTCCGCATTTTTTCTTCGAGCAGAATTCATTTGATCAATTTTCTTGAGTTGCTCAATACCGATAGCTGCCGCAATATTAGTCATTCTATAATTATAGCCAAGTACTTCATGTACGTATCTTTGTTTTGAACCATGATTGATTAGCAATTTACTAGTATCCAAGAACTGTGTATCCTGAGAAACAATCATTCCCCCCTCCCCAGTAGACATGTTCTTGGTAGGATAAAAGCTAAACGTGCCACCACATCCAAATGTACCTACTGGCTTGGATTGATAAGTTGCACCATGCGCTTGAGCACAATCTTCAATAATGGTTAGATTAAATTCATTAGCTATTTCAACTATTTTGTCCATTTCGCAAGATTGTCCAAACAAATGAACAAGCACAAGATATCTTGCCTCGGGAAAATCATTGGCTGCCTTACGTATAGCTTCCGGTGAAATATTAAAACTGGCCTCGTCTACATCAACAAAAACAGGGACTGCATTGCAATATAATATAGCATTACTAGTTGCTACAAAGGTGAATGGAGTAGTTAGAACCTTATCTCCTGGCTTTACACCTGCAGCCAATAGAGCAACATGCAAAGCTGCAGTACCATTGGCAACCGCTGCTGATCCTGTATAACCAAAATGCTCAGAAAACTCTCTCTCAAATTGGTAAACCGTCTCTCCCTGAGCTAACTGTCCACTTTCCAAAACTCGAGTTACGGCTTCAATTTCTTCTGTTCCTATCGATGGCTTTGCTATGGAAATGTGTCTCATATCGTTATATTCAGCTCCTGTTCTTGTGATTCCCACGATTTTGAAACTCCTGTTGTCGCTTTTTGAATTTCTTTTACTATTTTCAAGGCTTGAAGCCCTTCAGTTCCGCCAGTTTGGGGGGCAACCCCAGTTTGTATAGATTTAATAAAATCATTTATTTCCATGTGCAATGGCTCATGATTAGCAACTAAGACTTTCGCAGTAATCTGCTCCTGTGTATATTTGTGATCAAAGCCTGTTTGAAATAAGTCCACTCCTACTGATGTTCTACGGGTTAGATAAAGCTTACGCTCTAAAAGATCTGCTTCAATTAACTTCTCGGGCATAATGATTCTCCATGACCTTATTTTTTGCTCAGTAGCGCGGCTTGTCGTTATGCTAATAAGAACACCGCTTCGACTTATAAGTTGTGCATTTACTAAATCATTTCTATCAGAATGAACACATACAGCCTGGGCAGATATAACCTGTACAGGTTCATTGAGCAAATAATATATTAAGTCAATGTCATGAATCATGAGATCAGATATCACATCCGTATCAAAGATCCGAGGATCAAAAGGGCTCTCTCGATGAATATCTATATAAACTGGCTTTTTGTCATTAAGTAGCTGCTTCAATTCTGTCATGACAGGATTAAAACGCTCTATATGCCCAATAGCCAGTCGACTTCCCGTTCTCTCTGATAATTCAATAAGCATCTCAGCATCGTGGATCTCTTGAGTAATGGGCTTTTCCAAAAGAACATTTATATGATTTGCAAGAAAAAACTTAGCAATCTCATAATGCGTACTTGTTGGTGTTACAATACTTACTGCATCAACTTTCCCTACAAGTTCTCTGTAATCTTTAAACCCTTCCACACTAAACAATTTTTGCGCCTGCTTTATTCGTTCTTCATCAATATCTACCACACCAACTAAGTCCACATTAGGATTATGGTATAAATTCCGTATATGATGAAGACCCATATTACCTGTCCCAATGACAGCAACTCTAACTTTCATTCCCTCACCTTCCTTAGTTAGCTATTTCATGAACCCACAAACAAAGTGGGAATTTACTCTTAATACTCTCAACAATACTTTTCATCATTTCCTTGTCTTCTAATTGCTCGTACAAACGATAGCTTCTTTCATAAGAGCTATATTCAGGGGAAAGATCTAATAACTTTGTATAAAGAATCTGCGCATCTTCCAGATAACCGGAATTCAAACAAGCATCTCCCAATAATCTTATTATTTTCGCATCAGTAGGATGAACCTCGAATAATTTGACTAAAAGATCAATAGCTACTTCATTAAAACCATACTTCATCATTTTTTCTAAAGTATTACATTTAAGTTCTAAAGAACCCAACCAAATATACTCTAAAATACATTGGAAGCTTTCATACTCTTGAAGTACCAACAAGCGATCAACTAGGTTTTCCAGTTTATTTTCCAAGTATGTTGTAAATTTCGGTGTATCTATTTCGTGGTTCATAATAATGCTTCGAAGCACCTTTGCTTCTTTTACACTTAAATTCAAATAAGATCTGGATAATTCGAATAGCTCAGAATCTTTGAGAATCAGTGCAAGTAGCAAAATATCTTCACCATTCTCGGCATTAATATTCTCCATTCCTAACCACATTAATTTTGCTTTGTCGTATTGCTTATCGTACTGAGTTGCCACAGTTGAAACATTTGCTTCCGAGTTAATCTGATAGTCATTGAGATATCTATTTAATAGAGGGTGTCGCAATGAATAAAGCACTTCTAGAAGAGTCTTTAATTCACTGACATCAGAGATACGATAAATCTGATTAAAATTTTGATAAACATCTTCTAATGGAATATTTGCCAGAGTAACAATCTGAAAATACTTCGCAACCGAAGGTATGAAATGTTTCTTCAATTTTATCGCTTCCACAATGTAATCATAGCTTTTCGAAAAGCCATAATTTTTTTCATATAATTCAGCCAACCTATAATATGCCATATAGGTTCCATTGCCCTCTGTTATTGTTATTCCTTGATCACCAAGTTGTAAACAAGTTTTTAATGCTGCTATTGCATCTTTATAATAATGAACCTCCAAGAACACCAGCGCTTGGGTGTGACGTAAATCAGTTTCATTAGGATACAGAACAGTAGCATCATTAAGTATTTGTAAAGCATCAAACTCTCGTTTTAAAGAAATTAAGCATTGGCTTAAATTGGTTATAAGATCAGATACAATAATCAAATTCGTACTTAATGGATATGCCATTTTAAAATAGTGTACTGCCTTTTCATGCTCCCCAACCCACTTATAGGTTCTGCCCATGTTAAACAAATTATAGGCATTAGGATTTTCTTTTACTTCCTGCAGCATTAAAGGTAAATTTCTTTTTTGTTTATCTCTATCTTGCATCATTTCATCTGTGTACCCTGTGTGGTAAAGATAGGATTTTCCAAAGCCGCTCGTAAATGCCTTCTTATCCTCGTCTAAATTATTTAAATGCTCATGCAGCCGATTGCGATAATATAGCCCCCTAAAATTAGCGAAAAGTCGTATAGAGGTATTCTCTATTTTTTGACCCTGAGAAAGCAGGTTATGAACTTTCAGGAAATAATAATCACATTCTGAACTTACATCCGCTTTTAGGTCTGAGCCCTCATCCAAATATTCATCTGCATCCATAATCAAAATATAATCTGATGTCGCATATTTAATTGCTTCATTTCTCGCAGCAGAAAAGTCATTAACCCATTTAAAGTTATAAACCTCATCTGTATATTCCTTCGCTATATCCACCGTTGCATCTGTCGAACCTGTATCTACAATTATAATTTGATCCACTTTGTCCTTTACACTATCTAGGCATCTTCTTAAATACTGTTCCTCATTTTTCACAATCATACATAATGCAATTGTTTTGTACATATATCAGAATTTCCTCTCACCAAAAGAATAATTATCGTTACTCCTTATATCGGTCATATTTCGATGAGTAATTAGTTCAGAGGGCATAAAAAAGAAAACTCTCATCAAAAAAGATGAGAGTTCCCGATAAAGATATTCGATTAAACTTAACGAAGCAATTGAAGAACTGCTTGCGGTTGTTGATTTGCTTGAGCCAACATAGCTTGGGAAGCTTGAGCAAGGATATTGTTTTTCGTTTGGTTCATCATTTCTTTAGCCATGTCTACGTCACGAACACGGGATTCAGCAGCAGACAGGTTCTCGGAAGTAGTTCCCAGGTTGTTGATTGTGTGCTCCAAACGGTTTTGGTTTGCACCCAGTTTAGCGCGCTCGGAAGATACTGTTTTAATAGCCGCATCTAAAGATGAAATCGCAGCATTCGCACCTGTTTGAGTAGAAATATCAACCGCATCAATTGCCAGGGATGCAGCACCCATGTTTCCGATTGACAATGTAATTGCTTGGCCTGCGTTAGCACCAATGTGGAACACTGCGCTACTGATACCAGCACCATCCAGCAATTTTTTAGTATTGAACTCAGTATCTGTAGAGATACGATTTACTTCTTTAGTCAATTCAGCTACTTCTTTTTGGAGCTCAGCACGGTCATCGTTTGTATTCGTATCATTCGCAGATTGTACAGCCAATTCACGAACACGTTGCAGGATGCTGTGTGTTTCGTTCAGTGCGCCTTCAGCTGTTTGGATCAAAGAAATGCCATCTTGAGCATTTTTGGAAGCCATATCCAAACCGCGGATTTGACCACGCATTTTTTCGGAAATTGCCAAACCAGCAGCATCGTCACCAGCACGGTTGATACGAAGACCAGAAGACAATTTTTCAATTGCTTTGTTCGTGTTAGTAGTGTTTGCATTCAATTGACGGTGCGTGTTCATTGCAGCAATATTGTGGTTGATAATCATTTTAAATTTCCTCCCTGAAGGTAAATGTCCCACATCCATGTGGTTTATTGTTGTTACAGCTATCCGTTGAAGTCGGCCGCCCCTCCGCAATAGCTTGTACTATATATATCGACATTCTCGTCGAACTTTTAATAGCATTTTAGGATTTTTTTTATTTTTCGTTATTTTTATTTATCATCTTGCGCAAAGCATCTAAATTTGTCTGCGTATGGGCAGCAGATTCACGATTGGACTCTTGAATGCATAAATAGATTTCTTTGCGAAAAATGTCCATCTGTTTGGGTGCTGAAATTCCTATACGAACAGTATCTCCCTCTACTCCGAGCACCGTGACCTCAATGTGATCCTGAATAATAATAGATTCGCCTTTCTTACGCGAAAGTACCAGCATGCTTATTCACCTTCCTTTGAGCGGACGGTTTTGTCTTCCTTAACGGGTTGCAGTGAATGCTTGGTCTGATAGGGAGACTGGTGCAGAACAACTTGCTTGGCTTGCCTATTATCGGGATTGAACACTAGAGGTGCCAATAGATTAATCGTTGAGTTTTCCACCTGCTCCTGTAATGTTAGTATGCTGCGAACGACCAAATTAGATTCAATCTTCAGTTCTTCTGCTTCGCTATCAGGGAGTTCAAACTCATATTCAGGATAAAAAATAAAAGGATCCACTACAACAAAAGAGAGTTCTTTTTGCTGAAGGGACTGGAGATAGTAAAAGGGTGCCTCATCTTGATCAAGCAACACAAATTCAGTCGTCTCCTCAAATCCCGGAATTCCTTTTTCAAAACGATATATTTCTTTTTCATTAACTTCAAGGTCACCCCAAATAGATGTGGATATAATCACTAATATTCCTCCAATATTTAATCAGATCTATACGTTTTATTAAAAAAAGGCTATAGATGGCTTGAATAACCTCTATAACCTTAACTTATTTTACATCATGACATCAATTTCAGGCGGAATATAGGCCACAGATGGATACTGCTGCATATAAATCTCTAGTTTCCCCCGAGTATACTCAATCTCTGGATGATTAACGGTCACATGCATTTCCGATACAGCAGGTGTATATGTAATATCAGGTGCACGTGTTTCAACACGAATATCGACATTATCCATAGATGCCGGGCCCCTAAATTCAGGAAGCACATGCGTTTCTATATCCTCTCCATAAACATTGGCTACAGTATTGCCAGGAATGTGAATCGCCGCCATTCGGTTGCCTTGCTCCACTTTATGCGCAAGAGCTTGCAAAAAAATCTGCGGCAATCCTGAATAAATCCGATTATTCATCTCAAGGTAATTGCCACCATTATAGGCAGAGAAGGCCGCACTTTGATCTATGGTCAGCTGTGGCTGGTACTGGTGAATTTCAAGTTGAGCACGTCGTGTCTTTAATTCCATATCAGCCGAAGGCTGTCGAATCGAATACTGCCCAGGGTCTGCATCAATATGCAGGATAGCCGGAGTTTGCCGGATCTGAAGTGTAGGAATGATGGCCATCTCTCCCCCTCCTTAGACTATCTTAAGAAATCAACTAATGATGCAGATATGATTTTTGCTCCCGCTGACAAAGAAGCATTGTAAATATTCTCTTGAATCTTGGAATTCATTAAAAGCTCAGCATAATCCGCATCTTCCGTTTTAGATTGCAAGTCTGTTAAGTTTACTTCCAAATCACTCAAGCGATTCTGCATTAACTCCACACGGTTGGATTTAGCCCCCATTTCCGACCGCACTTTCAGCATTTTATCCACACGCGAATCAATATTAGCTAGTTGATCCCCGCTCGTTTTAATATCACCACTTGCCAAAGCTGAAGATAGCTGATTAAAAATAGTGAATAAATTATCAGTATCTGTGCTTGTTCCTACGACTTCGTTACCAGTAACATTAATTGGCAATGCTACATTCTCGCCCACTATAAAGTTAACATTCCCAGTATCCGTAACTATTAATGCTGCTCCAGACGTATCATGCGTATTATCAGCGTTCAAAGGGAGGTCATAAGGCTTCTTGTCATAAGTCTGACCATTGAATATATATTTTCCGTTTAATTGACTGTTCAAAACATCAATCATTTGTTCCTTAAGCTGACCAACTTCTTTATTAATGCTGTCCAACGCAGATTGTGGATTAGTCCCCGTGGAGGCCTGTACTGTAAGTTCACGTACTCTTTGCATAATTTGGCCAGCCTGATCCATGACCGTATCATTAAAATCAAGCCAAGACACTGCGCTGTCCACATTCCGCTGGTATTGTTCATTTGAAGACAGCTCAGATCGGTACCTTAAGGAATACGTAATGCCTACAGGATCATCAGAGGGTTTGTTCAACTTACGTCCAGTCGACATCTGGTTCTGCGTATTATTCATACGTTCAGAATTTCGATTTAAATTAAGCAAAAGCTGTGAGCTTAGCATATTGTTAGTAACTCGCATAGTTATATCCCTCCGTAATTAAATATCCTATGTATATAAACACCAGATATTTAATCCCCATTCTTATCTTCCCACTACACCCGTGGAGTTAATTAATTTATCTAATAATTGATCGAATGTGGTCATAAACCGAGCAGCGGCACTATAGGCATGCTGAAACTTGATCATATTGGACATTTCTTCATCCAGTGAAACACCGCTCACAGATTGACGCATAGTTTCTACCTGAGATACGAGAGCTGTCGAGTTTTGTGTCTGTCTTGTAGCCTCTTGAGCCTCTATCCCCAACTGACCAACCATAGAACTGAAGAAGCTATCAATAGTAGCTGTATTCCCTGTAGAAACCGAAGTGAAATTGCTTAATTTCAAATTGGACATCAAGGATGCCAATGTATTATTACCCTTAACCAATTCCTCAGTAGGAGCAGTGCCTGTTACCCGAAGGGATGCTGCAATAGCGTTAGGATTATCTACTATAGCAGTGTTTAACGTGATATTACCTGCTGTTATGGTCCCACCATTATTTGAAGTTACAAAAAAAGGCTTACCCGCAACCATATTACCATTAGCATCTTTATCTTCTTGGGTATAACCCAGTTGATGCAAACCATTAAGACCTTTAACTGTAACTGTTAAATCCGATTGGAGTGTTCGGCTGGTCCCAGTATAAGTCACTCCATTCAGTACTGTACCTTCTGGCAAAACTGAGCCTTTAGGTAGTGTTACAGTGATATTACCTGTCGCCAATGTGTTGGCGAGGTTATCCATTTGAGCTGTGTAATCAGCTACAAATCGGTCCCTTGAGAAAATCATTCCATGCACTTCGCCACCTTGTAAATCATTAGAGGCAAAAGCTGCTTGTAAAAAAGCACCGTTAATTCCAGTAGTCGGTTCAAATCCAGCTACTAATGCTTGACCACCCATATTAACGTTGTAGCCTTGATCGGTATCAGTCACCGTTATATTAACGATTTTTGAAATTTTATCGACAATCAAATCACGTTGGTCACGTAGATCGTTAGCGTTATCCCCTAAGCCTTCAATTTTAGTAATCGACTGGTTCAGATCAGCTATGGAGTTTACATAACTTTGTAGCTCACTAGACTTAGCCTCCACATTAGAGGTTAAATCCGCAGATAAATTATTCAACTGTTTACTCATATGATTCATTGCATCAGTCAAGGCAAGTGCATTTTCTTTAACAATAGTTCGTGCAGTCACACTTTCTGGGTCTTTACTTAAGTCAGACCAAGATTTATAAAAGTTATCTAGAACCTTCCGAATCCCTGTATCGGACGGCTCATTCATAATCTGTTGTAGCTTATCAAGCGTATTACTACGGATTGTCCAACTACCCAATTCAGTATTTTCTCCGCGATACTGGCTATCCAAGAACTTTTCACGAATACGTTCAATAGCGTCAAATTCAACACCTGTTCCCAATTGACCAGGTACATTAGAACGGTTAATACCGTAAGCCTCCATGGGGATGGAAGCCTTCATTTTGACCGTCTGCCGTGTGTAGCCTTCCGTGTTAGCGTTAGCTATGTTGTGTCCTGTTGTATTTAAAGCTGCCGTTTGTGTAAAAAGACTTCTTTTAGCTGTTTCTATGGAATGAAATGTGGATGGCACTCTATTTTCCTCCTCGGCTCAAGCCTTAGTGTCAAACAATCCAGGTCGTGCGTGTTGATTACTCTTCTGATCAGGATGCATATAAGTCATCTCCTGATTAGGACGTCCTACAAGTAGATCTAAAGAGTAATCAATAAACACCAACGATTGCTCGATGAGTTTTTGATTGATTTCATTAATTTCCTTTAATTCTGAAAGAGTGTGGGATAAGCGGCTCTGGACACTGAGGAGTTTGTTCTTATCTTCTAGATCAAAGACAAGGCGCGCCAGCTCGGTTATAGTCAAATTAAGCTGAGACTTAATACCACGTTCACGAAGAAGCTCATACGAAACCTCCATACGAGCTTCTTCCAACTGTTCTACTTGTTTAAGGAGTCTGGATTCCTGGTTCAAATGCTGTACCAGGCTATCCATATCATTTTCCATGACAATCTTTTTTTTACTTTTCGCCAGTTCTAATAAAATAAGATGCTTTTGATCTAGCTGTTCCAGCACACCAATCAAACGCTCTAAAGGCATATCCTTCACCTAGCTTTCGGAAGACTGCTTAAAGAAAGGTAACAGCTTCTCTGCAATTTTATCGGCATCCACACGATAGGTTCCAGAAGCTACTTGTTGCTTAAGCTCCTGAATTTTCTTAACGCGGTCTGCATCACTGCTGCGGTTCAGCATTTCCATTGCTTCTGGAGAAATGGAAACCTCGTCCTTACGGCGGGACTTCTTAAGCTCCTCCTGGCGTCCTGTTTCAATATTTCGCTGATATGGATTAATAGCTCCGATGCGGTTGGTCTCGTTAATTTTCATAACTTCCACCTTCCTTAGTTATTTGATATGGTCAGAATGTATCAGACGACATAGCGTCGAACATGGTTCGTATTATGCCTTACTTCTTTATTTTGGGCATGGTTGCTAAAATAAAAAAACCGATAAGCTCTATAAAGATTATCGGCGGTATTTGAAACTTTTTGAATAGCTGAATGCGTATTTAATTCCCCTGTACTAGTTTCCACGAAGTTTGTCAATCGCGCTGTAGGTACCTGAGCCCATATTATTACTTTGATCCTGATTACTACTTTCGCGTATGGCCTGATTCAGGTCTTTAGTCAGACGCGTTCGACAAGAATCGCACATATGCCCTTCACGAATTGGTATCCCGCATACCTCGCAAGGATACGTCATATTAGGCGCATTAGCAATGGAAATACGTCCCTCACGTATAAATGTCGTGATTTGTTTAACGGAGACACCTGTAGCTTCCGAAAGCTCATGCATATGAATACCTTTATTTTCACGTATATGTTTGACACAGTGCTCGTATTCAACCTCAATTTCTTTAATACAGTTCTGGCAGATTCCTCTGACATTCTTAACAAACAACTTTCCACAGCGAGGACAGTTATCTAAATTCATCCTCTGTAGCGCCCCTTTCCAAGTTCCGGTCTTTAATTACTATTATCCTTACATTAACTTATAGTGAAGAGCCTCGTCTAGCAAATATTTCAAAACTCTTTTTTAGTTTTAACACAATTCCACATTTTGTTCGTTATCATAGTAAAAGTATAAGAGAGGAATCAACGGACAAAAATTCTCCCATTATATGTACATTAATATGCAACAACATAAAATGCAGAGGCAAATAAGTACTCATAATCCAGCCTATTACATGTGAGTATTTATCGTCAAACATTACTCCCTACTTTAGAGAAAAAAATAAAATAAGCGCCATTCCAGTTATTCTCGGGAATAGCGCTTCATTATCATTAAACAGCTATATATGAATATGGTTAAAATGTAGAAATAAAATGAGGGAAAAACCGGGCGAAACAATCCTCAGAAGAATTCATGTTCACCTGTGCCCCGAACACAATCAAGAAAATACTATAAATCCGGGGGATCGGCGTCCATACGAATGCTCCGCACATGGAGTGTGGGTATTCATAAATCTCATACACCTAACATCATTTCAACTTATAAGCTATCTGAAATTAAGCTAGACGTACCATTGGAAATTTGCAGCCCAAAAAAACAAGCAATTTTACAAATAATTATTCAAAAAAAGCATTGTTTTAATAGAGGCCTTCCCGTATACTATAGTCAAACGCTTGGTTTAATAAATACATTTTATAAAACAGTTTATAATGTTAATTATTTATTTGTGTTTGTTTGTGGCACTTGCAGTTCTTGGCCAACTTTAACCAGGTTGTTGATTTTAACCAGTTCTTCGACAGTTACACCGTATTTTTCAGCAATAGAAGCCAGTGTGTCACCTTCTTGAACATTTACAATGATTGTTTTTACAGTTGTTGCTGGTGCTTCAGTTGTAGTTGTTGCTGGTTTTGTGGTTGTTGTTTGGTTGTTGTTCTCTGTTGTCGATTGAACAGGTGTTGTAGTTGTTGTGTTCTCAGTAGTTTCAGTTTTAAAGAACTTAGCTTCAAATGCTTTTTGTGCAGCTTCTTGTTGTTCTCTCATGATTTGGTCTTCCAATTGTTGTACTTCGTCATCGGAGCTGGATTTAGCCATTACTTGACCTGTTGCAAGTGGACTCAACAAAGATACTGCACCTAAGCTAATAGCCAGCATGCTAGAAACCGCTACTTTTTTCATTACGTTTTTCATGATTTTGTTCTCTCCTCTTTTTAGCTTTAAATTTTAATTAACTGCTTTACTACTGAGCGAGACACTCCCAATGTCCGCTCTTTTGTCGTTAGCTGATCACTTATTACCAATCATGTTAGCTATCAACAGATAGAAATTGTACTCCTCTTTTCCAAAAAAATCAACCTCTAAATTGAAATATTCTGATTTCATCCCTCACTTCCTAACTTTTTGTTCGTCTCTATATTTTTATTATATACCTCTCTCTAGCTTGTTGTCAAATTCTGCTGATTGTACGGATTAAAAGGCTTATACTCTATCATTTAATCCTTCTTTCAAAAGAATTATAACCTTTTTTTCATAGTTTCAAGCATAAAATTATGGAATATAATAGAAATTCAGACTCATGATCTCGCTAGAGTCAGGCAAAAGATAGCCAAATGTACTCCTCGTTCTAATGCCTTTTCTCTCAAAACACGTGCACACGCCTGCAATGTACTCCCCGTTGTATAAATATCATCTACAAGCAAAATTGTAACGGAGTGCGTGCACTCCTCCGTAGCACGTCGAGATTCAACTTTTAAAATAAAAGATTTCATCAAATTCATCATATTGGGATGAACAGAAAATGCATTATTCATTGTATTCATGCGTTCATTTTTTGATTTAAAGCTTTGCTTGCCTGTATCTTGCGGGCGAACAAGTAAAGGTAGAAAGGGGAGCTTATTTCGCTTTGCAATCTCTTCTGCCAAAATTTCAGCCTGATTAAAGCCACGCTCTGTCAGCCTCTTTTCACTTACCGGGACACAGGTCACTATATCTACATCCCACAAAGATTGCTTGAAACGATTACATTTATGACCTGCAAACTCATGTCTCATCGCCTGATAGGCACGGTTCATGATTTCGCCCAGCAGGGGGCCAAACTTTTCATTGCCGCGGTATTTAAACTGTCCAATCCATTCTTTCATCATCGGCGTATAACTGGTTGCACTCCGATTACATACATAATAACGCACTAATCGGTCGGGCCTGACGCAATCTGGACAAGACGTCGGACGTCCACAATGTGCACAACGAATGTTGTAAACCCAAGGAATTTGGGTCGAGCAATGAGTACAAAGCCCAGTAAATTCGGAAAAATGACCTGTGAGAGTGCCGCAAGCAACACATGTTTGCGACTGACAATGGAATAACCAATTCAAAAACAAACGGGTTCTTGGAATCATCCCCATACCAAAATGCACCTTTCTTGGTAGTTTACGTACCGACATTGTTTCAGGTTTCACATTTCCAAAAAAACTTTTTTTATTTAATGCATTTAGTGCTTCATTAATTTTAGATATCCTTTTTTACGAGCCAGTGCATTCATGCGTTTAATCTGTTTAATCGCTCTCTTTTGACCGCTAGTCCATTGAGGGGATATAAAAATAACACTACCACATGGGTCATCCTTAGATCTTCCCGCGCGGCCAGCCATTTGGACAAGGGATGCTTCATCAAAAAGACTGCTGTCCGCGTCTAGTACATACACATCACTCCGCGGAACAGTCACTCCCCGCTCCAAAATAGTGGTTGTAACCAGCACACGTATTTCAATAGCCCGAAATAAACGCACCTTAGTGGTTCGTTCTTCATCCTGCGATGAGGTGCCGGCGATAGGTATATCAGGAAATTGTCTAATCAGCAGCTCCACAAGACCTTGAATATGTGAGATTCGTGTCACAAATAGAAAGACCTGCGCCCCCCGTTGAATGGATACGTTTAGGCGCTGAATAAATGAAGCAGGAAGCTGACCTTTTTGCAGCCACTGATGCACTGGAGGAGTCCCCAAACGAATTGGGACAGGTAGGGGATGACGATGAAAACGAACGGGAACCTTGGCATGTGGCAGTTGACCACGTGCAGCCTCTTTCTGCAAGGGGCGCGGTGGCGTAGCAGACAAATAAATAAACTTTCCTTCCCGCTTACATACTGCTTGGGCAGCAAAGGCAAGCATTGGATCATTGTGATAAGGAAATGCATCAATCTCGTCAATTACAACCAAATCAAAAGAGTGGCGATAACGCAACAGCTGATGTGTTGTTGCCAGTGTCAGTTGTCCCCTTTGCCACCGTTCTGCACTCCCTCCATAAAGCGTCACCATGCTAACCTGGGGAAACGCAACTGCCAAGCGAGGTGCCAATTCCAATACCACATCACGGCGCGGTGTTGCTACGAGCGCTGTCCCTCCGCGCTCCAACACATGCTGTAAAAGCGGAAACATCATTTCCGTCTTGCCCGCGCCAGTCACGGCCCAGAGCAGAAATCGTTCGGCCGCAGAATCGGGTACTTGCCGGCCAGCAATCTCCCAAGCACGCTCGCCAGATTTGGGCGATGACTGCTCGTTGAGAGCAAGAGTGCTGCCATGCGCAGCGGCAGCACCTAATTCCTGGCGCGCACGCATGCTGCGCCGGAATAATTCGCGCGCTCGTTGCCATTGGCCTACCGGGCGAGAGCATTTTCGCCCCCCTTCGGGTGGTGCGGCCAAAAAGCACAGCGCTGCTTCGGCGGCGGCACGTTGCGCAGGGCTCAGCCCCCAGCGGTCGAGATTCGTCGCCGGGGTTGCCTCTGCCGTGCGCGGCATGGCAAGTTTCGCTGTACCGCGCAGCAGCAACGAGCACTCACGACTGCGGCCAAGCGTCAGACATGTCTCGCAGTAGGCGCACGCCTTACGACCGCACGATGCGCAGCTTGTGCGGTGCACCTTTCCGCTGCCACAACGGTTGCAGCGGAGTTCCTGTCTACGCGCGGCAGACCAGCGCGCACGTGGTGCTGGAGCCAGACCAGCAGCAAAGCTGAGTCGGCCTTGCAGATATGCAAGTTGCGCAGCTGAACGCCAAGTATGCTCCAAATCCGGGGCTGCCTCTGCTAGCAATGCTTCAGCTTCAGGAACAAGCAACTGGCGTCCTGCCAACAAATGAGTCAGCTCGTTCGCTTGTCGTGTTAAACATTCCATATCCAATCCATTTACTCCCGTGGCGAGCTTCCGGTTTTGAATAGAACGTACAGTTCCTATTGTTTCTTGTCCCTCATTCCCATGTTGAGTGCGTGAAACCCATCCTTGGTGCCGGTCCCAAATGTATATATTGTCTACTCCTCCAGATAAGATCCGTTCTCCATTAGAAGATTCAAGAACCAACTCATTCTTTAGCTGTGCAAGAGTATAGGCCCACCATTGTCGATCCCCCCACCGCTCCATCTCTGCTAACTCCCTAAATCCTCCACACAGGCTTACTCCCCAAGACAAGGGAAGCTCGTCTCCTAATAACACCCACCTTTCGACAGCATTCTCCTGGTGCTTATCTTGACACCACCACCATGTCATATCTACTCGAATATCCACAGATAATCGAAGATTCCAATTCCCTTTATATCTGACTGCATATACTGCAATTTTCATCTTTGTTCTCTCCTCTCATTCATCATTGTTCCTAGTTCTTATCACCCTAGAGAACAGCAAAAAAGCACACTTCCATGGCTATTAGCCTGAAGTGTGCTTCACATCAAACAGATTTCAACGAAATCCCTATTGTCTTGCATATGCAACTGTCTATAAATATTTATATCTGATTTTAACCACGATGTCCACAGATCCCTGTCACTAAGGAACAAGTGGGACGCCCGCCAACGGGTTTGCTGTTCTAAGATCAATAACAACCTGTTTTTCACCGCCTGACTTCGGCAAAACCGGGTTCCCCGGTGAAAAACGACATGAGATGACTGAAACATCCATATGACTATAGCGCACCAGCCGGGTCAGAATCGGTAGCGTATCGTCTATAGATTCATCATCCAGTACCGTTACATGTAGCGGCCTCCGGTGTAGCCAGGCAAGGATACTCAATGAACGCATCACCCATTCCACACGATCTCCATCATTGGATGTAATCACAATGTAGCGAGTCGCACGACGATTCAGCGATGTCGTGTGTGCATCTTCGCCATTGTGATAAGCCTGAACCGCCTGTCGTATATACATGAGATGCACGACTGCAGCTCCCACACCGTATATAAGCAATATCCAAACCAAGTGAGCCGTCACGAGGGTTCCACCTCCTCCTATAGCGACAATATATGCCGTATAACAGGAAGAGGTGTCACGGTTATGTACTGGACTTCCATACGAGCGGATATCTCGCTCTAAAAGAGAGGCGGTACAGCATTCATATCTAGGCAGCTGCATCGTCTAATACATGAAAAGACTACACTTTACAGCGTAACCCATCCATATTTGATGGAGTTAATAACTGCTTGTGTACGGTCATCCACTTCCATTTTTTGCAGAATACTGCTGACATGGTTTTTGACCGTTTTCTCGCTAATGAATAAATATTCACCAATCATCTTATTGCTCTTGCCTTCGGCCATCAGACGTAACACTTCTGCTTCACGACGAGTCAGCGGATTATTTTCACCTGCAACAAACTTCACGCCTGCTTCCTTAGTATGACCTTCCGCCATAGCCCCTGTTTCATTCAGGTAAGTCATCCGACGAAGCTGCTGAATAAGCTTGCCCGTTACCTTCGGATGAATAAATGCATATCCTTCATGTACTGAACGAATAGCATTAATGAGGGACTCGGCTTCCATATCTTTTAACAGATAGCCATTGGCTCCCTTGCGCAACGTCTCGAATACATAGCTTTCATCATCATGAATGGATAAAATGATCACTTTGACATCCGGGAACATCTCCCGTAGTTTTTCAGTTGCTTCTACACCATTTTCAATTGGCATATTAATGTCCATCAGAACAATATCCGGTTTCTCTACGTTGCAGAATTCCAGCACTTGAATGCCATCGCCACATTCTCCGATGACCTCAATGTCGTCCTCCATATTCAAAATACGTTTAAGTCCTTCACGAAACAACTGATGGTCGTCCGCTAAGAGAACTTTAATGGGTGCATTACTCATTTCCTGATTTTCCATGTTGTTACTCCTTTCCCTTTTCCACGTTGGTTGGGATATGAATCACTATCTTGGTGCCTTGATTCTCAGCTGATTCGATCTCCATTCTCCCCTCGAGCAGTTCAACCCTTTCCCGCATACCAATCAGACCAAAATGCCCATGGTCTTTGCTTTTTTGCTGAAAAAGCTCTGGCTTAAAGCCCAGACCATTATCCTGCACAACAATTTTTACAAGCTGTGCCTGGTAGGTAATCTCCACAAGCACATAGGTAGGGTAAGCATGCTTGGCAGCGTTAGTCAAAGCTTCCTGGATCAGACGGTAAATGGCTGCTTCCATCGCGGAAGAGAGACGGTGTTCCTTGCCCCTTGTTTCAAAAAGCGCTCTAATCTTCGTTTTTTCTTCAAAATCCTGCACATATTTCCGGAGCGTCGGAATAAGCCCCAGGTCATCCAGGGCCATGGGACGCAAGTTGAAAATGACCTTTCGCATTTCTTCAAGACTGGAGCGAACTTGTTTCTTCAAGTCTACTATTTCGTCCTGAACCATCTTAAATTCCTGCTTGGCAATCATTCTTTCCACAATTTCCGTCCTAAGCACTAGATGCGCAAGGAGTTGCGCAGGTCCATCGTGAATTTCACGGGATATGCGCTTACGCTCCTCTTCCTGAGCCAAAATAATTTTCAGACCAATAAACTGCCGATTCTTGGCCGATTCAATGATCCGCGTCACTTGTCCCAATTCACCCGATAAATATTCCAGCACGACCCCCATCTGCGAACCGATAGTTTCGGCCCGCTCGACAGAAGCCTCGACACTTTTGGCCCGCTTTTGAAGATCATCTCTTCTGGCTTTGAGATACATTTCCTTCTCGCGAAAAATCATCACATCGAGTTGAAGCTGTGTCGCCTTCTCATAAGCCTGTTTGATATCCTCTTCCGAGTAACGGACGAAATCACGGCTGACCTCAGTCAACCGAATTCGGGACCGCCGATAGTTCATTTCCAGCTGGTCCACTTTTTCGATCGTTTCTGCCGTTTCCTTCAATACGCTCTGAAGCTCTTGATTTAACGTAACCAGTTCGGTCCGGGCCGTGTCCAATATTTCGAACATCTGATATTTGCTGTTCTCCATCACCTGGATGGCATTTTTAATGACTCGGTCTATGATATCGGCTTGAAAGTCCACAAATGTTCTACTCCAATCCTAGCATTTCAAGTATATATCATACCATATCATGACTGGAGGGTGATGGTCTTCGTTTCTTGTTCCCATTTTACAGTCATTCCTAACTGTTCAGACACCAGTCTTAATGGGACTAAAGTCCTGCCTCCCAGTACAATAGGTGCAACTTCAGTTCTCTGACGCTTTCCGTTTAGAATCACTTCTTTTTTTCCTACAGTCAAATCCATCAGCACACCACCGCGCATAATGGTGATCCGCTGATCGCCCGCATTCCATTTGGCTTGTCCGCCAAATGCGTCCAGCACATACTTAATTGGAACATATGTCGAACCATTGCGAGTCATCGGAGCTGCATCAATCGTTGTTGGCGTTCCATTTACCGTCATTGATTTTTGACCGATCGTCATCTGAGCTGTTCCCTTTTTAAGTCCTTCTGTGCCGACCGTCCCCGGTGTATTAAAAGAGATATTATCAAAAGCAACCTTACCTGTCTTAGCGCGCTCATCCTGACCCTCGGCTACATTGACCACATAGAGACGTTTCAGCTTCGCCGGATAAGAAATATTCAAACCGCTCATATCTGCGTTAATCGTTTTCCAGCCGTTCCAGTCGATCACTTTGGCAAGATCAATATATGCCGTTTTGCCTTGAGCATCCTCCAGTTCCGCACGCAGCCAGTTCAGACTCTTATCCCCTTTGACATCAATCGAGATGGATGTAGCTGCCTGCTCCAACGTCTTCCCGGATGTGCCATTTAATTGAGCGTAAGCATACATTTTGCCACTGCCGTTCGTCATGTCGTAGCTTAGCTCCAGCACTTTGGAATTGGCATGGTCTCCATCCCCTTGTACAACAGCCGCTGTACCGGTAACACCTTCCACATTTGAAGTGAAATCAACCGGATACGAAACATTTTCGAAGTTTTCCCAGTTATTTGTACTTGCCCCGCCAGCGGACAGGAAGACAACCGCACTGAAACCATCGTAGCGACCAATGGCATAGCCTGTTTTCACACCCGCATCCACTGTATTTACCGTAAGCTGATTATCCTTAACGTTTCCCTTAAAGCCGATGAACTCCCATTTGAGCGCATCTGATGTAATGCTGACACTCTGTCCATCTTTCGTCTTGGCCGTTATCGGTACTGCGATTTTAGCTCCTGCAGTAAGCGAGCCTGTCCCACTTCCAGCAGTAAGTGATGAAATTTCATCTGCTCCAAGCACGGTGACCTTGGTTGTCGCACTGGCTGAGCCACTGGATGCAGTTAAAGTAGCAGTTCCCGGTTTGGCCCCCTTCACAACACCGCCGCTCACGGACACAACAGCTGGGTTGCTGGACTTCCACGTCACTTGTACTTTCGAGGTATCAAATGGATTGTAGTAGTTGTCGTAGCCTTTGAAGGAGTAGCTTCCGCTCTGACCAATCAGCAGCGTTTTATTGCCCTTGATGGTAAAGCCTTTGAGCGTTCCTTTAGGAGCAGTGGTATATACTCCCACTCCATTTACGATGCTACGTTGCTCTGTACCATATTCTGTATTGAATGTAAGCCCCGCTGTCGTATCTCCCAAATCACGAGTTACCATGGTGGTAGAGCCGCCACCATCGAGGTTCATCCCCTTCCAGACACCAATATCTTTCATCAGTGTTTGCAGCTCGCTCAAGGATACACCAACGCTGTTCCCATTCTTCTCAACGGCGATGACATAGGCATATCGCTTGTCACGGGAATATCCCAGAGCCGTACGCGCACGCGTCCCGCCTATACTTGTCGTACTTCGGGAGAACGACGTCTTCTGTCCGTCATTTACTAATATGGTATGTCCACCGATCATCATTTGTAGGTTGGAAGGATCTACTTCACTCCCTGTCGATTTGACGCGAAGGTGATAGTTCGTTTCTACAGTCTGTCCCACAGTCAGATGCGCTTTGGCATAATCCGCTGCTTTACCGTGTGTACGCAAAATATAGCCATCCTGCGGAACAGTCATATTCAATGTAGCATTTTCGGAGACTTGCGTAACCACGCCATTTTGTACCAATATTTCAGTAGGCGTTGTCGAACTGTTTTTAGGTCGCTCAATTGCTTTCCAAGCAGATGTATAAATATACATAGCATTGGAGTGACTATAGCTGCTCCCACTCGTCTCAGGCGAGTATGAAGCCTTATTCATCCCTGCCAAAGAGAAGGAAGACCCATCACCAGCTTTTACTGTACCTTCAAAAGTAAATTGCTCAACCATCGGTGAGCCATCCTTCGTTACAGCAAAGGCATACATCCCTGTTAAATCAGAGGGAGTAGACATCAACACCCCTTTAGACACCTGTCCACCGATCGGTGCTCCCTCGCTAGAGGTATTAAAATAATCCCCGTTCACACCAGCAACCGCACCGGTCTCTTTTGCCATACCGCCTGTACTCTGACGGGTCGTAAACTGTCCGTTCTTCCCAGTCATGACATCCAGCTTTACGTACGGATTTTGCAGGTCTACTCGAACGATATCAGCCAGCGCTGTTCCCTTGGACCCTTTAAAACGATATTTCAATAATGTTGCGCCCGAAGTAATGATCTCCTCACCCAATTTTACCGTTGAACCGGAGGCAGCACTCGCGATTGGCGCATATATCCAATTATTTAACGGGACTAGAACCCCAGTTCCGGCAACCGGACCGACCCATAATACTCCTGCCAGCGTTAAAACAGCCCATCTTTTAGCAATTCCTTTGCCATCTACTTTCACTTTGCTCTGTTTTCTATTACTTAAAAACATTTGGATAATAGCTCCCATCTTCTTTGTATTCAAACGGATTAATCCGCGCATGTACTCTACCAATAAACAAAAAAATCCTCTTATGTTAATAGACTTATTATAAAGGCAAAAGTTCCGAAATTCCGCCAACTAATTCATAAAATCCAAAACAGTGAATTGACGAATGCAATATAGGCGCACTATAATACACATGAACTAATGAGTTCATTTTAAACCAATTAGTTTAAACTCGATTTTATGACCCTATCGGAAGGAAGGATAATCATGAATAAACAACGGGCCATCATCATGCTCACCTTATCAATGAGCCTCGCAATTGCCGGATGTTCTACCGAAAAAAAAGATGCTGCTTCAGGTTCATCCGCACAGCCGACCGTTGTGCGCACTACAATCGTCAAAAATACACCACTCCATACCGCCTATGACTTGTCAGGCACCCTTCAGGCTTATGAAGAACGTACACTGGCCTTTCAAAATGGAGGGATCGTCGCCGGCGCAGAGGTCACTACTGGCACTCTAGTCCAAAAAGGGGCAATCATTGCCCGTCTAGATGATGCTGACTACAGGCTACAGGTTGCACAGGCAACGGCCTCTATCCAAGAAGCTTTAGCCGGTATAGATAACGCACAGGCTAACCTACAGGCAGCTGCCTCTGCCATTCAATCCGCCGATGCAGGTATTACGAGTGCTCGTGCAAATGTCAGCAGGGCCAACAAGGGTGCGCGCGCTCAGGAAAAACAGCAAGCACAAATCACTGTCGATAAGGCACAAAGCGCCTATAACAAGGCCAGGACGGATAGCGAGCGGACACAAAAGCTGTTTGAGGCAGGTGCAGCTACCGCGTCGGATAACGAGAACGCCCGCCTGAATGCAACTGCTGCTCTTCAAAATCTGGAGCAAGCAAAAGCTTCCTTATCTCTTTTGCTGGAAGGGGCCACAGCCGAAGAGCATCAATCTGTCCAAGCTTCCTTTCAGGATGCGATTGCAGGTAAAACTAAAGCTCTTGCAGCCAGCGAACAAGCAGAGGCTTCCCAGAAACAAGCACGTGCCAACTACGAAAAGGCCCTTGTCGCCAAGGACCAGGCGGAGCTGGCATTGTCACGCACCCGTTTAACTTCTCCCGTGAACGGCGTAATCTTAGACAAAATCGTGAATACAGGTGATTTGGTCGCGTCGGGCCAAGCCGTCTATCGCATAGGCTCCACCGACCGTCTTAAAGTACTCCTTCCCGTACCAGACAGTGAAATTAAGGATTGGAAAAAGGGACAACAGGTGAAGGTGGCACTCTATGATGAGACTCGTCATGGTATGGTGTCCAACATCTATCCTTCAACCAGCACCGATACGGGGCGGGTTAACGTAGAGATTATCATTGCCAATCCACAGCGAGACTGGTTACCCGGCCAGGTCATTAAAGCTGCGCATCAGGTGACAGACAAGAATGGTATTCTTGTGCCTGCTGAAGCAGTCATCAATACGGGAAGCAAGCCTTTTATTTTCAAAGATATTCAAGGAAAAGCGGTTAGAACCCCTGTGGAGCTTGGCAATCAGGTTGTAGATAATCAATTGCAAATTGTATCCGGGCTTCGTGAAGGAGAACGTATTGTCATTAAAGGGGCAGAATCCCTGTTTGATGGAAATGCGATTCAGTCGGAGGAAGGCGGACGTCCATGATTGAGTACATCGTAAAAAAGCGAAAAATAACATTGCTGTTTTTTGTCATGCTGATTGTAGTTGGAGCTTTCGGTTTTTTCCAGTTACCACAGCAGGAAATGCCAGACGTGACCATACAGAATGCTATGGTCACAACCGTTTACCCCGGTGCTTCGCCACAAAAGGTAGAACAAACCGTAACTAAAGAGCTAGAGAAACGCATCAAGGAGGTTGAAGGTGTTAAAACGATTAATTCGACTTCTGGCAACGGATTCTCCTCTATTCTAATCGAATCCAAAAATGGAGTGGATCCTCAGACAGTTTGGGATAATATGCGTAAAAAGGTGCAAGATGCACAAGCCGATCTTCCTCAAGGTGCTGAGGTGCCTGTTGTAAATGACAAGCTGACCAGCTCGTTTATCGGCTCTTATGCTCTGACCGCCGACTCATCTGCACCACTGTATAAACTAAATGATTTGACCACCAACTGGAAAGATCAACTTAATACGATTTCCGGCGTATCCAGTGTCAAATTCAATGGTCTTCCTGACCAAGAAGTACGTGTCCATATCGACAATCAGAAGCTCCAGCAATATCAGTTGTCGTGGGGACAAGTGGCACAAGCGATCCAATCTCAGATCGATCGAGTTCCTACCGGTAATATTGAATACAACGGACGTACCTATCAACTCATTGTTCGTGAGACCGAAAAAGCTGACGAATTAAATCAGGTCATTTTGACACGTACAAAGGAAGGTAATCCTGTTTATTTAAGAGATATTGGAACAACTGAGCTGGCACATCCTGAGGCAGAATATTTCGCTTATGTAGAGGGTAAACCGGCCATTACGCTAAGTATTGGAGCGGAAACAGGCACAGACATCCCCTCTATGAGCGAAAAGGTCAATACCAAGCTCAAGGAGCTGGAGAAAACACTCCCCGTAGGTGTTCACTTACAGACTCTCTTTGCACAAAAGGATCAGGTAAACCATATCTTTGACGACTTAAAGCGTGAAACGATTCTGGCAATTGCGGCTGTTATTCTCGTTTGTATGTTGGGCTTGAATTTGCTCACCTCTGCTTTTGTCGCGCTGGCAATCCCTATTTCGGTTTCGATTGCCATTATCTTTCTACCTATGTTCGGCATTACTTTAAATCAGATTTCCGTTGTCGGTCTGATCATTGTACTCGGCATACTCGTGGATGATGCTGTAGTGGTAAACGATAATATTGAGCGCAGACTTACGGAATTAGGAGAATCACCCTCCGTTGCAGCTATAAAAGGTACCAAAGAGGTCATGCTGTCTATTTTGGTTGCAACATTGGCCACCATCTCAGCTTTCGCTCCACTGTTGTTTCTTCCCGGAAATGTAGGTGCCTTTATTAGACCCATTCCCGCCATTGTTTCTCTGACCATGTTAGCCTCTATGATCATGTCCCTCACGATCATCCCTATTTTTCGAGAATGGTATGAAAAGCGCAGACAGACTCGTCATCCTCAGGGGAAATCAAAACCAGTAGGCTTGCTCGGTCAGCAGATTCACTCTTTAAACAAGCTTTATTCACAAAAGCTGATGCCTAAAGTCATTCAGCGTCCCTTGCTGACGGCTATGGTTGGACTCATGCTTGGAACAGCTGCTTATGGATTAGTTCCCTTTACATCCGTTGAGCTTTTCCCTGAATCGGAAGACCCTCATGTTGCACTAAATGTAAAAATGCCTGTAGGCACTTCCATTGCGGAAACCGACCAGGTCGTTAAAGATCTTGCAGGCTGGATCAAGAAGCAACCTGAAACTTCCAAGGTCGTTTACAGCGCAGGAGGGACTGCTCCCCAACTGTTTAGTGACATTAATAGCATGGGTGGAAATATTACTTATAACGAAACCGTAGGTCAGATTGCTGTCGTCGGAAAAGAGAACGTTTTCGATCTCAATTCGACAGTTGATGCCTGGGAACAACATGTTAAGAAATCCTACCCTGGCGTCACGGTTACTATGTATGTTCCCCGTCTTGGGATTCCAGTAGGTAAACCCGTTTCTATTCGTATCTCAGGTCAGGATTTAAATGAACTGCAAACCCTTGCCCAAAAAGCAAAGGAGCAGATCGCGACAGTAGAGGGCACAACGGGCATCGTAGATGACATAGGAATTGAACGATATGCCCTCGAGCTTGAGGTCAACAAACAAGCCATGGATCAGTATCTAGTAAGCTACACAGATTTGACTCGTACCCTTCTTCTGTTAAAAGAAGGAGCTCAAGTCAGTCAATTCGATACTGGAAGCAGTCTGGTAGATATCAAAATGTATTTGAATCACAGTAACGAGGAGCCAAGTAAGCTTTTCCAACAACTAAGTGTAGTGAATGCAGCCGGAAAGCAAATTCCATTAAACCAGCTAGTACAGATTAAGCCGTCATTTGCTATTCAGCAAATCAAGCATTACAATATGGAGCGGACGATTACAGTCGAAGCCGACTTGAACGGACGAACTGCAAGCGAAGCCATGGTAGATGTGGAAGGCAAACTGGCACAAATGAAGTTCCCTGAAGGCTATAAATGGGAGGTAGGCGGTGAAACATCCGATCAGTCTACCATATTCGCGGATTTAGGGAAGCTGGCGATCGTTGTAGTCTTACTCATTCTACTCTTGATCACGATGCAGTTTTATTCACTCTCCATTCCTATTATTATTATGACAACCGTGTACCTAGCAGCAGCCGGCGGGATAATTGGTATTTTTCTGACTGGTATGCCCATCGGTTTTATGAGCATCATGGGAATTATCGCACTTGCGGGCATTGTTGTGAGGAATGGGATTGTCTTAATTGAATTTATCGAGGATGCAAGACATGAAGGAATGGAATTAAAGGAAGCCGTAATACAAGCGGCCGCTGCTCGTTTCAGACCGATTTTATTGACTTCCCTGGCTGCCATTGTAGGTATGATTCCCTTAGCACTATTGGGAAGCCTGCTCTTTAAGCCACTAGCGTTCACCGTTATTTTCGGTTTGTTATTTTCGACCTTGTTAACTTTGTTTGTGGTGCCGTCCTTGTATATGATCATGGCCAAGTACAAGATGCACCGACAACTCAAAAAACAGCAGCACACAGTTATTACACGTGACCAACCTTTGTAATGTATGAAGTGGTAAATCCGCATGCTGTCGAGTTGGTTCCTGGAGGGAAGTATGTATGGAAAGTAAAAAAAATGATATTTTACAGGCGGCCATTCGGCTGTTCTCCAGAAAAGGCTATTATTCAACATCTGTTGAGGAAATCGCCAAAGAAAGTGGAATGGCAAAGGCATCCTTCTATAAATACTTTCAAGGGAAAGAAGAACTGCCTTTGGAAATGTGCATCATTCTGGAGAATAACATTGAACAAGACATCCGGGCTCTCTACAGTAAACCTGATCTTTCTAAGCACGATAAACTGCACGGTTTTATTGTACTTTATTTGAAAAATCTCGTTGAAAACAAAGTGTATCTCATGATGGATCTTCCTGAGCCTTCCATGCTTATTTTTCAGAATGAACAACTCAATGGTGCGTTTGAACAGCACGAATACAAATTGTACAAATGGGTTCACGACTGCCTAATTGATATTTTTGGACCAGGCATTGAAGATCATGCATGGGATATAACCTTTGTACTGAAAAGCATTGTGTTCGAATATATTCGCTTCTTTGCCGATCGGATGAATGATGAAACGATTGAGCATCTAACACAGTTTATCATCTTCTTATCCAGTTCCTTGGCAACCAGCCTGAGCAGTGCTGATTCCGCTCCACATTTGTTCTGGAGCAAAAAAGGCTGGTTACCCGAGAGCGCACTAAGTAATCCCTTTGACCAAGGTCGTCAAATTAACGGCCTGCTCCACTCCCTGGAAGACAGTATACTGCTTTCTTCGTGGAGCACAGAGGAGAAACAGGAGTGTCAGCAAATTTACGCTCAATTAAAGGAAGAGGCTCTGAAATCGAACCCTCAAAAAGGTCTCTTAAAAGCTCTTTTTGCGTATTTGGAGCAATATAAGGAAGTACAAAAGGTGTGTCATTTACTCAGAAATTTATTGGGTCTCGCACCGATATCCGAATAGTGGTGTGAAATTAAGTACACTATGGCAAGTTCATAATTAATAGCAGAGCATATCAAAAAAAGACTGTCTCATGCATAGCATGAACAGTCTTTTTAGGTTAATGCGTTATTCTGATAACTTACGAGAATTATAACCCCGCTTGCTCTCTCAGAATTTCCGCTTTATCTACACTCTCCCACGGTACATCCAGATCTGTACGTCCAAAGTGGCCGTAAGCAGCTGTTTGCTTGTAAATTGGACGACGCAGATCCAACATGCGAATGATGCCTGCTGGGCGAAGATCGAAGTTATTTCGGATCAGTTCAACGAGTTTTTCATCACTAACTTTCCCTGTGCCGTATGTATCGACGTTAATCGAAACAGGCGTAGCTACACCGATGGCATAAGCAAGCTGAATTTCCACCTTGTCAGCCAATCCAGCTGCCACGAGGTTTTTCGCTACATAACGAGCAGCATAAGCAGCAGAACGGTCCACTTTGGTTGGATCTTTACCCGAAAATGCTCCCCCGCCATGACGTGCATAACCACCGTACGTATCCACAATAATTTTACGGCCTGTCAGACCTGCATCCCCTTGAGGACCACCGATAACGAAACGCCCTGTTGGATTAATGTAGTACTTGGTTTGCTCATCCAGCAATTCGGCAGGAACAACTGGCAAAATAACCTTTTCCTTGATGTCTGCTTGAATCTGTTCCAAAGTTGTATCTTCTGCATGCTGCGTAGAAACCACAATAGCATCAATACGAACAGGTTTTCCATTTTCATATTCTACCGTTACTTGAGTTTTACCATCTGGACGAAGGTAATTCAGCGTTCCATCCTTACGCACTTCAGACAAGCGTCGTGCAATACGGTGAGACATAGCGATAGGAAGAGGCATTAGCTCAGGTGTTTCGTTCGTAGCAAAACCGAACATTAATCCTTGGTCACCAGCCCCAATGTTTTCTGTTTCCTTATCTACTTCAGCAGGATCACGGCTTTCCAGGGCGGCGTTAACCCCTTGAGCAATGTCTGGCGACTGTTCATTCAAAGAAGTCAATACAGCGCAAGTATTATAGTCAAAACCGTATTTTGCACGTGTATAACCAATTTCCTTAATCGTATTACGAACAATGGATGGAATATCCACGTATTCCGATTTGGAGCTGATTTCACCAATGACGAGAACGAGACCGGTAGCTACCGATACTTCACATGCTACCCGTGCATTAGGGTCATTAGCCAAAAAGGCGTCCAATACAGCATCGGATATCTGATCACAAATTTTATCCGGATGGCCTTCTGTTACAGACTCGGACGTGAACAAATGACGACCTTTTACAGACATGAATTTCAACCTCCCACAATTAAAATACATGAGGATTTTTAATAAATCCTAACATGGCATGGCATTATTCAGTTACCTTCAACTCAACAAATGACGGAAGATATCTTTTACACCTGATTAACAAAAAATGAACCTTTTCCGGTAGGAAAAGGTTGCGTACAAGCCTCAAATGCCATGATATCCTATTTAAAACAAGGTGTCAATTCATGTCATCCAAATAACAAAATTCGAAAATGAAGTGAGTTTACATGCGAACCATTATGATCCACATGTAAATAGCTCCAGTTTATACCTACTATTTGTTTAAAATCTATATCAATAATTACAATTTATAATGTACCAAATTCAGACAGGCTACGTTCAGCGGATTGTATCAATCGTTTAGTAATTTCTCCACCAACGGAACCATTTTGTCTTGAAGTTAAATCGCGCCACTCTACATTTTGATTCCTTGTAAACTCCCCCAATTCTGCAGCAAATTCACTATCAGCATTCGGATGTATATGTGCATATTGAGGATTATAAATAGGTAACCCAAACTCGGCAGCAATTTCATACTTCAAATCATCTAACCTGGCACGGCTTTCGGGAATTAATCGTCTTTGACTTCTTGACGCCATCGTTTGCACCCTCCACTCAATGAATTATTTTTCATGAAGTTAGTGTGCAGTGTTTAAAGTCAACTTAGCCAAGAACAATTTGCTATCCCAAGCAGTATTTAAGAAAAAGAGTACCTTAAACAGAGATAGACACCAGTTATTGAACAGTATAACCGCCTCGTACCATAACGACTAGGCCAAACTTCTGCCCTTCTTTTACTTGAATACCTCTTCCTTCTCTAGGAAACGATAATAAATGATTTTTTTCGACAGCCTGGTTATGAACAATTTCAGTTCCAGAAGTAATATCAATAGCACCACTGGCATCCATGCTGTACACAACAGCATTTCCATTACGTAAAATAAATTCTGCCCCAGCTTTGGCAATCAGTTTCTGACCAGGCTTTACATCAACAACCTTCAAAGCCTCTGTCGTCTGCTCCACCGTTGAACTTTTAGCTGCATTAGAGGTTCCTGAAGACGTTGTATTAGAAGCAGTGGTGTTTGTTGCTGGAGCAGTCGAGTTAGATGTTTTACTACTAGTGCTGCTTGCAGTTCCCCCACCTTTGATGGCCTGAGCAATTTTTTGGTCAACATAGCTTTTGGTTACGACTGGATCATCAGCTGTTCCAGGTTGTCCAGAACTGGAGGCTCCATTAACTGAATTGTTCATCAAAGAGCCAGCCACAATTCCTCCTCCAAGTAAAACAGCAGCCAACGATACTTTATAGCGTGATTTCATGAAAACCTCCTACTGCAGTTATAACAAGTATAGGTAAGCTTAAATTATTGCGCACTTGCTCCAGCGGAACCTTGCATAGCCCATGGCTTATTGAAAGCCAGCTTCAAAGTATCAATACTTGAAACAATATCTTCCGCTTGTTGTTCAGCAGTAGTCACTTTCAAATTAGCCTCGTAAACCTGAAGCTCTGTAGCCAATCCAACATCAAATTGCTTTTTAGCCATGTCGGCCGCGCTTCTTGCACTCACCAAACCAGCTTGGATCTGTGAGTATTGGCTTTCCAATGCCTTGATATTGTTATAAATTGTTCTCACAGCTTCTTCCAACTGTCTCTTTGTACCTTCTGTAGCATACTGAGCTTTTTCAACATTAAGTTGTTCAGCTTCATAAGGGGTATTTCCTGCAGTATTGAAATTATAAAGTTTCAAGCTCAGTTCGGCCAAGTCCACTTTTTGCTCACTCAACCAAATAGCAGTACTACTAGTGAGTACTTGGCTTACTTTTGTCTCTACATTATCTTTAAATTCAGAATAGACAGGCTTATCCTTGAGTTCGTAACGTTGTTCTGGCTTGTAGCCAATCACTTGGTTCAACGACACATAAGCACTATCCAGATCTTTTTTTGCCTTTTCCAAAGCAGCTTGATTTTGGGTCACCTGATTAGTTGCTTGAGTAACCTCATAATCACTCGACATTTGATTATCTCTCTTGATTTGTGCAACTTTAAGCTTGCGCTCAGCATCTTCAATATTCAATGCAGCCAGCTTAACAGCATTTTGCTTTTGAAGGAGCTTGTTATAAAGATCTTTCACATTATATTCAATACCCTCTTTGGTCATATCTAAGTTTTTCTTAGCAGCCTCATAATTTAGATTCGTTTGAGCATAGCCTTTAAAAGCTTTATCTTGACCTTCATCACCTGCTTCAGCTGGAACAAAGTCAATATTCTTGCCAGCTTCTTTCATAATTTTACCTGTTTGGTCAATAGTCGTTTCTGCTGTTTTAACTGAGGTACTATCGGCTATAGCCAGTTTAACTGCATCAACATAGGTCAAGGAGTCATTATAGTAGGTATCATAAGTAACTTTGGTCACAGGAGCTGCGAGTGGCTTACTAGACAAGCTATTTGCGTCAGTAGTGCTACCATTAGCTTGATTGGAAATAGTAACTGTTCGTGTCCTCTGATCCCAATTTACTTTGGCGCCTAATGATTGGCTCACAAAACGTAAAGGAACGAGTACTTGCCCCTTTTGAATTTGAGTTGCTGCATCAAGCTGTACCGGATTGCTGTTTTTATAAGCAAGTTTAGAACCAATATTTAAAGTTAATGTATCGTCATTTTTAGATGCTGTTACTTTTTTGGCTTTGCTGTCCCACTCCACTTGCGCTCCCAAGCTTTCAAAAACACCACGAAGAGGCACCAAGGTTGTATTTTGACTAACTACTGGAGATTGTGTATATTGCTGAGTTACACCGTTAATAATAACCTTTATATCACCTGACTGAGCTCCTGCAAGATTGGCAAACGCAGAAGTAAGAACCAGTGTGGATAGTAATGCCGCTCCAAAACGTTTCATAATTTCTCTCCTTTGTCAATAAGACTAATAAAAGAAAAGGGCTCCAAAAGGAACCCTCTTCTCATCTAATTCAGTTAACTCAAAAGAGTCTCTCTTAAATTAGTTGTTGTTTTCAACAGTTACTGTTTTAGCAGTTGCATCATAGTTGATGGATGCATCCAGCGCTCTGCTCACCCAGAAGATAGGCAGTACAGTACGGTTTTTGTTAGTTACAGCTTTAACGTCCATACGAATCACAGAACCGTTAACAGTCAACAGGTTAGTGTTCAGTTTGATTTGAGCAACGCGGTCACCTTTAATCAGGGTAACTGTGGAAGTTGCTTTGTCAAACAGGATGTTTTGTGGGGATACACCCAAAGCTTCAGCTGCATAACGTACTGGCAAGTAAGTGCGTCCGTTTTCAGCATAAGCAGCTACATCAGCTGTTTTAGTTTCGCCGTTCACAGTGTAGGAAGTGCTTCCCAGTGTGAAGACAGCTTTAGTTTTAGTAGCACCTGGAGCTGGAGTTCCAACAGTTGCGATTGCTACTTCAGCAGCTGCAGTGTTGTTGTCTTTCCAGTTTTGAGTGTTGTCAGTTGCGCCTTTGTATGCAGTGTAAGAAACTGCGCTACCTTTCAGCTTAGCAACGATGTCGCCTTGAGCTACAGTACGGTCAACAGTCAGCTTAGGAGCAGAGATTGTGATTGTACTTGGAGTAGCAGATTCGCTGTCGATGTAGAAGCTCAGACGGCCTTTGTTACTTTCGCCGTAAGTATCAGTAGATACGCTCTTCACTTTAACGTCACCAGCTGTAACTTTTACTTCTGGAGTAGAAGCAAAACGTACGCCTGTTGGCAATTCCAAGATTACTTCACGGCTACCGTCTTTCTTAACGAAAGCTTCTTTAGCAGCTTCAGTGATTGTGATATCGCCAACTTGTTGATCGCCCAGACCGATTGTCAGGGTTGGTTTGGAAGCAGCAGCCAGAGTAACTGCTTGTTTCACAGTTGCAACCTTAACATTACCGCTCAGACCTTGGCTACCAGCAACTTCAACGTTCAGATCGCCAGAGAAACCTGGTTGCGTAGCAACTTCAACGTTTTTCAGTTTCAAAGTACCAGCGTCAGTTGTGCTGTTAACGTTTTTGAAAGTCAGTTTCAAAGTACGTTTGTCAGAGTCAGTGTAGGAAACATCTGCTCCACCCAATCCGTTAGTGTTTTCCATAGAACCAGCAAAGCTGCTTCCTGGGTTGTTACTCTTGAAAGTTTCCTGCCAACGAGCACCTTCAGGCAGACGCAATGTTACAGTACGTCCATTAACAAAAGATTTAGCAACAGTTTCTTTGATTACGATATCGCCAATTTTTTGCTCGTCATGACCAGCAAGAATAGTTGTTGGAGTAGCTACGGATACGCCACCACCGATTTGACCATAGCTACCTACTACCAAGGAGCTAACGTCAGTTGTTGCATTACCAGAAATGCTAACTGTTACGTCGCCTTCTTTAACGTTAGTTTCGTCATCTACGTAGAAACCAACAGGCAATTGGAAAGATGTTTGTTGACCACTTACTTTATCCAAAGACAAAGTCAATGTGTCGCCATCTGCAGAGTATTTTACGTTTTCTGGTTTGATATCAGATCCAAACAGAATAGTAGCAGCGGATTTAGGAGCAGAATCCCATTTGAAACCGCTAGGCAATTTCAACTTAATGTTGTTGTTACCCAAAGAGCCAGCTGTCTCTTCTTTAACTTTCAAAGTTGCAGTGAAGTTTTCTTCACTGGAAACAGTGTCAGCAGCGGACAAAGAAATTTGACCAGAAGAAACCACGTTACCGATCACTACTTCACCACTAGTCAAACCGCTTGCGGAAGCAGCATCAATAGCAACTTTGATTGGTCCATTGCTTGGTCCAGTTACATTAACTTTACCAAAGTTCAGATAAAGATCAGCAGCATCAGCAGAGTTACTGAAATTCAACTCAACTTTTGCAGATTTGTTAGTCAACTTAGTAACTACAACTGCATCTGCATCTTTATAACCAGTAGATTCAAGGTTTTCAGCGTCGTCGTTATCTTTTGGATCAAGATATACGCCCAAACCATAAGTAGCGTCAGTAGCAGTCTTTACGCGACTAACACCGTTCCCAGCACCAGAAAATTCAAAACCTTTTGGCAATGTTACTGTGAACGATGCACCAGGTCTGATGGAAGCTTGGCTAATGTTAATTTTTGCTCTACCCAATTCAGCATTAGGTTGTGCACCAGAACCAATATTAGGATTATTCAGGGTTGTAAAGCTAGAAGCTGCATGAATTGCAGTTGGTGCAGTCAAAGCTGCGATTGGAGCTGCAACACCAGCAACCAATGTTGCTGTTGCCAGCACGTTGATCATTTTTTTGTTAAACTTTGTCATAACCTTTTTTTCTCCTCCTTGAATATAAACAGAAATATTATTTTTGTCTTTTTGTCGGATCTTGTCACTCATCAGTCGTTACACCTCCTTTCCGAGCTTTATGAGAACCCTTATAAAATGATATCTGTGACAATATCACAGAAGCTTGGAATCTAGTTGAAAGAAAGCGTCCATTTATGACGTACTCCAGTATTATACAATGTGATAACAATGCAGTAAAGATTTTTTTTAGCGAATTTTGTCTTTACGCTTTTGTACCCCTTTGTTTCATACTCACCCAATTAGACGTAGCATGGGTCCAAAAAGTTGCGTCTGTTTCAAAAAAAAAAATTATTTTTTTTGATTATGTATTCCGCTTCCCACAGTCATAATTATACTATTGAACCTGTTCCTCCGTCATCCTACAACTTTTACCTTCTCAACCTTAAATGTACAAGGGTATTTTCTGTACATTAATCAGGTCTCTAATGGAGTATATTCTTAACGAATAATCCATAGAATACATAAAGTACATAAAGAATATGATTCCTTAGAAATCTAATACTCTAATACACTTTAAATAGTAGAAATGACGGAGGATAGGAATATAATGTAAATATAAAAAAACAAATTATTTTACTACATTAATCTTCGCGCCATCTGAAAGCAAACTTACGCCCTTAACGACGACATTTTGTCCCTCGGTAAGCCCCTTGGTTATCTCAACCTGTTTGGCACTTTCTTGGCCTGTTTGCACTTCAACCCGCTTTGCAGCAGTTCCTTCCACTACAAATGCATACTTCTTCCCTGCCTGTTCTGTAATGGCGTCCTGCGATACTAAAATGTTTTTAGGAGCTTCTGACTTCATATATACAGTTACAACCATCCCTGATTTTAATTCACCAGAACCATTTGGAACCGAAATCTCGACGGGATATGCCTTGAGATCATTATCCATTACCGGATTGACGGCCGATACTCTAGCTTCAATGCGCTTACCCAACGAGTCCACACCTACAGTTACAGATGAACCCACCTGCATCTTCAGAAGCTCCGATTCAGAAACGTTGACCTTAGCAATAATAGGATTGGTATTCGCAATTGTAACAACTGCAGATTGCGCACTAACCATTTGCCCTTGGACTCCTGTTACTACCGATATAGTGCCGGAAATCGGGGCTTTGACTACAGCATCCACCAGTTGACTACGCGCTGTGTCTAAATTCGCTTTGGCTTGATTAACAGAAGCACGCGCTACGTCTATGCCCGTTTTCTGTTGAGCAAGACGTAATGACTTCTGAGCATTATTATATGTTGTTTGCGCACTTTCCTTGGATGTTTGAGCATTGTGCAGCGCGATCTGTGCATTCTCCACTGCAGTTTGAGCCTTTCGATACGTTATTTGGGACTGCTCTAACTCGGATTGAGATAGAGCGCCCGCACTAAACAACTGTTGGTTGCGATTAAGCGTATTTTGTGCATCACGTACGGAATTTTGAGCATCAACCAAGCTGGTCTGAGCTTGAGTAATGGAATTGTCTTGCTGTACAAGCGCACTTTTGGCTTGATCCACACTGGACTCTGACTGTTGCACAGATTGCTCTGCGCCTGACTCAGCCTGTTTTAAATTGGCCAAGGCAACCTGATATGATTCCTGGGATTGCTTAATCGAGTCCCGTATATCCTTTTGATCTATAGTAAACAATGTGTCGCCTTTGCTTACCTTTTGCCCCACTGTAAGGTTAATACTTTGAATCTTACCACTAATTTTTGGAGATACTTGAGCCGTCTCTTTGGGAGCAAAGCTTCCAATAATACCTGTTGAATCCTTAATACTACCTTTCGTCACTTTTGCCACTTGGACTGGGATTGCCTTCTGCACTGAAGCTGGCGCAGCAGGGGCCTCCCCCCCACCGCAGCCTGCTAATGCAACTGATAAAAGCAAAGTTGTGACAACCAGAGCACTTTTTTTATTCATTATGTTTCTCCACCTCACCTTATATATGAACACTTTTTTGTAGTTTCGCTTCTTTTTTCAGTTGTCTCTTTGCTTGTCTTTTCAGTTTACGATCTTTGCGTTTCTGGATAATATTATCCAGTATTACGTAAACAACCGGAATAAGAATCAGTGTAATCAATGCTGCGAAAGACAACCCGAACACAACAACAACTGCCATTGGGGCTTGTGTCTCATTACCATCACCTGTAGCAAATGCCATAGGAATCAAAGCAAGTACGGTAGCGAGTGTTGTCATCAAAATCGGACGCAACCGCTCAGATGCTCCATGAATAATAGCTTCATCTCGATCTTCGCCTTCTTTTCGAAGCTGAATAATGAAATCAATCATAACAATAGCATTGTTGACGACCAAACCGACGAGCATGATATAACCTGTAAAAGCCGAAACACTGAGGCTTGCTCCCGTTACAACTAGACCGATAAGTACACCAATTAACGTAGGCGGAATCGAAAACATAATAACAAACGGTGTGAGCAACGATTCAAACTGTCCTGCCATAACCATATAAATCAGAACTACAGATAGCAGAATAGCTATGGCCAAGTTTATAAAGGACTCCATCATTTGTTCATTTTGCCCGCCCCCTGTATCTGCACTATAGCCTTCTGGGAAGTGGGTGCTCTTCAAAAGAGCATCAATTTTTTGATTGACAGTTAAAATATCCCCTGATCCATCAATGTCAGCTGTAATCTGTACTTGACGCGTCTGATCTTCACGGGTGACACTATCCGGTACAGCACGTTTATCAATACTTGCTACCGAAGATAAAGGTACATCAATCCCTTGTGAAGTGGTGATACGTAATGCATTCAAATAGGACCAGTCATGGCGATCCTGCTCTGGCAAAGATATTTTCACATCAATTTGGTCATCACCTGTGCGATAGCTTGTTGCAACAGATCCATTAAAGGAAGTGTTCACAGCAGATAGAATTTGGGTTGCAGATAAACCATACTGACTAGCAAGTTCTCGATTAACGGTAATCTCATATTCTTCGCGAACCGCATTCAAAGAACTTTTTACATTGACCGTTCCCGGTATATTCTTTACGTCAGCAACGAGATTGTCTGAGAGTTCCCTCAGGACGTCCATATCGTCACCTTTCAGATTAATGTTCACAGCCGATCCACTCGAAAGACCCGTTGCAGACGCCAGTGTAATCTCTGCATCCGGAATACTATCGAATTTCTTACGAAGGCCCTCAACTACAGTATCTGTTGGCTGATGCCCATCCTTCAGCGTTACACTTAGTTGTGCCGAATTGGATGGAGCAGCCCCTGAATAACCAGAAAGACCACCAGAACCAACAGTCACTGTCATTTTGTCCAGATCAGGTACTTTCAGAATTTCTTTTTCTATACCTTGAACAACACTTTCAGTTTCCTCCAGAATTGTTCCGTTAGGAAGTTTCACTGTAACTGAGAATTCCCCAGTATCGGATTCTGGAATAAATTCAGCCTTAACCATAGGAATCAGAGCCCCAGCTGCCACAAACATTAATAACGTAATGATTAGAACAGATTTTCTATGATTAATTCCCCATTTCAGTATACGTCGATAGCCACCCTTAAATTTCTCAAATCCGATATTAAACCACACAATAGGGTTAATACCTTTATAAGTACCTGAAGAATATATGGACTCATCCGGTACGGTAGGCATCCAACGCGAGCCGAGCATTGGCACAATCATAAGGGATACCAGCAAGGCTGCTATATGAGAAAAGATAACAGTTAATGCCAACGGTTTAAACATAACTCCTGCAATTCCGTCAACAAAAACAACTGGTAAAAATACTACAATCTGTGCAAGTGCAGATGCCATAACGGCATTGCCCACTTGCTTGGAACCATCAATAGCTCCTTGTAGCATACTTTTCCCTTCATGTCGTTGCCTAAATATATTTTCAATAATAACAACGGCAAAGTCGACAAAGGATCCTAGTCCCAGAAGCAAACCGCTCAGTGATATAATATTAATAGTTTGTCCGGTGAAATACATCATCATAAACGTTGCTACGAAAGAAATTGGGATAACAATCGTAGCGATAATAGTAGAACGTACACTATTCAAAAATAACAGCAACACAATGGCTGCGATAATAAGCCCTAATATAGCATGCTCTATTAGTGAGTGTACGGAATCGCTAATGGGTTTGGATGCATCAGTTACCATCTCCAGTTGAGTTCCCGGAGGCAGATCCTTCCGTATTGCCTCTAAACTTTCCTTCACCGAATCGGCGATTGAAAGAGTATTTCCTCCTGTTGCTTTCGTTACAGATATATTGATACTCGGCTTTCCATTAAAGGTAGAGATAGTAGTGACTTCTTCTACGGAGTCTTCAACCGTCGCGATATCCTTTAATTTTACACTTCCCTTGCCTACAGGGATTGGTGTTTCGCCCATTTCTGAAACAGCTTTATATTCACCTTGAACGCGAAGTTGGATTTGTGTATTACCACGATATACAGAACCAGCAGAGCCAGCAACATTATTAGCCGACAGAGCTTGGCGAATTTGATCCAGCGTAATGCCATAGCTTTGAAGCTTGGCCTGATCTACGGTAATCTTCACAAGCCGTTCTTGTCCACCTGACATGTTGGCTGCAGCTACTCCCGCAATTCTTTCAAGCCGCGGCTCGATAATATCTTCAGCAATAGGCTTCAGCTTGTTAATATCCTGGTCTCCTGTGAAAGCCAGGGTAATAACTGGCGTTGCATTGAGATCCACTTTAAGGACACGCGGCGAATTTGCCGCATCTGGAAGAGAACCTCTAATCGTATCAACTTTATCCCTCATGTCGAGGGTGGCCTGGTTCATATCTACTCCCCAGTTAAATTGAATCATGACCATAGATGATCCTTCTGAAGACTCGGACGTGATTGTATCCACGTTCTCGATAGAAGCCAGACTCTTTTCAATAGGTTTAGTAACCAATTCCTCAACCTCAGTAGGTGTCGCATTTGGAATACTGGTCACCACTGCAGCGTAAGGCAGCTTCATATCTGGCATATACTCGACAGGAAGCCTTAACGCAAAAATACCGCCCCCGATTAGCAAAACAAGAATTAACATAAATACTGTTACAGGACGGCGTATTGAAAACTGAGACATCTCATCACTCCCCACTCACTTCTCTATGTAATATTTAAGCACACACATCCTCTACTACGATGAAATAGGCGTAAAGTTTCAGATAAATGCGCAAAAAAAACATATACAAAAATAATAAACACATTTTGAGATAAATTCTTAAAAAAAAGCAATTAATACACCCATTTAAGGCAAAGCTAAAATAAAAAATGCAGTAATGCTTATCCAAAGTTTTCATCTCATTGATATTATGGCATAGGCCCGTAATTCCAGTCAAATAGCTGATTTATAAAAAACATCCCTCTCATGTATATGAAAGGGAATTTCCATTTCTCATGGAGGGATGTTTGATAATTTCAGGTTTTTGAATGATTAAATTTTAGGAAGCAGTTTTTTATCAGCCATAACTTTAGCCACAATAATCGCTGCATCTCCACGCAAGGTCAAGGATGTAGGGTTAAACATATAACCTTTTTTCGGATCACTTGCATCTACAGGAGACCCTGTGATAAAGCCTTTCTTGGCGATAGCCAATACAGATGCTTGCGCGTAGTAATCGATCTTGTCCGCATCTTTAAAGGTCTTGGACAGATTTTTCATGATCTTGTCATGATCTGTTTCCAGCTTCAAATTCAATGCCTTGGCGATAATGACTGCTGCATCTTGACGTGTGATTACATCTTCCGGCATAAAGATTCTTGGTTGCGAACCTTTGACAATACCGGCACGCGCAGCTGTTTCAATATAACGATAATCGTAGAGCGCATCTGCGGATATCGTATTTGGAATAGACACGTCGTCGAAGTGCTTCGCTCCACTGAAATTAAGTGGAATTTGCAAACCTTTGACAATCATCGACGTGAATTCGCCTCTCTTAATGTAGCTGTCAGGTCCAAAGCTATTAATTGGATCCATTGGGTTCATAACACCTTTAGCCAAGATCGCTTCGATGTAATCTCTGGCGTACTTGTGCTTAATGACATCACTATATGTTTCTCCAACCTTAGCAACTACATAGTAGCCGAAACGATCAAACGGTACTTTAATGGTATGTTTCTTCGGATCCACCACACCACCAATGTTCTGCCAATCCTTCAAATCAGGATCAAAAAAGAACACTGTCATTTGTTTCCCTGCATCCTGAGCAATACTGCTATCATACGTTAGCGTCAATGTAGCACGCTTGGAAGGTACTAGCTCGTTAGATGGGTCACGCCAGTAGAAGTTTTTGATCTTGCTACTGTCATTTTGCGATTTGTTTGCCAATTGATATGGATCGGCACCATACGTTACGGGATCGTAAGCATCTGTTTTGATATCATCTGCTGTACCTGGGTCAATCCAGAATACTGGACTGGACTTGGTAAAGCGACTTGGGAAATCTCTGTTGAAGTATCTACTTCCATCAGCAATCAAACTCTGCATGTCGGACAATGCTTTTTCAGTTTCAAATTCATGACGGTCTACCACACCATCTTCGCTATTCGCGATCGCAAAGTACAAAGTATGACCAGAGAAAACCTGGTTTTTGAATTGCTGTGGTTGATCGTAATCCCGACGTATCAGGCTCGTTCCTTTCGCGAAAGCAAGTGTAAGATTACCATCAAACACTTTGTGCGATGTTTTCATCGCTTCCATGTACTGCTCGCCAGGAATATTAGTAGGCACATATTTAACAGTAATGGTCTGTTTTAATTTTTCCTTGCCAACTGTAACCACTACATCAATTTTATTATCTTTGTTGGCTTTTAGACCTGTTACGATGGCTTTGTAAGTTGATGGGTAATCCACAGTACCATCATAATCAGAGTCGAATCCTTCTTGAACTGCTGTTTCCTTACCTACTGTAACACTATCTGCATTACCTGCGTTTACAACAACTTGCACAAAGTTTTGATTCACGATCCGTTTTTCAGGAAGCGGACGCAAGATATCAAACGAAGTGGATTGACCAGATACTTGCAGCCGGAAAGTAGCAAACGGTCCGCTCTTGCCACTATTGTACAAGGTAATGTTATAAGCTACTGGCGTTCCATCTTGCGAAATAGTTTGGTTTTTCAATACAAAGCTGAAATACTTTTTGTCCGGATGGTAGTATACGAGCAGGTCTTTCAAATCTTTGCTTGTAAACTTATCCGTAGTAGCACCAGAGTTGTATGCCGTTTTGGCATCTTCTGCTGAGAAGAACTCGTTATTCAGCGTCCAGTTAACCTCACTGTCGTCTGATCCCTTAATCTCTAAAATGTATTGATCTTTATTGGCAATATCACTTAATGAACCACTTACCTGATCCGCTTTACCCAAATCAGCAATACTGAAGGTACCAAAGATATTGATATTTTTCAGAGATGTTTTGTAGTTAGTGTCATCTACTTTAGTGAAATTTGCATCTTTTGCTTTCGGTGCAATTTCGCTATACTTCGGCGTATTGCTCAGGCCGCTAACGGGTGTAAAAGGAATAATTCCTTGTGTGTTTGGAGCAGGAATTACTGGAATATTCGTTTGTGTAAAGTTTACTTTTACCGTATTGCTATACTCGATACCTGGCTTGAACACAAACTTGATTTCATTATTTCCGTTTGCCAGTGCGTTTGCAGCCGCTGTTTCGGAGGAAGCAGCCAGCTTAAAGTTCGCTCCTGAGCCTTCAAGGTCAACTAATACGTTGTTCACATACAAGAATACGTTTCGGTTACTGCCAGTATAGTGAATATCCGCTGCATTACTTACATCCAGCAATTTACCTTTAAAATAACCCAATTGATTCAGTTTATAGGTGTTTAAGTTTGCACTCGATGTATTCAACGGAATTTGTTGACCATCATAAATCGTATCGTATTTCATGAATGGACCCTGCAATAAGTTTACAGTTGCCTTAATCAATTTGCTTGAGTCACCATTCAGGTAGAAATTCAGGACGTTTTGTCCTTCTTTAGGCAAAGTATCTACATAAGCAACAACTTTCTTCACTTGTGTTGACTTACCATTGATTGTCCGAATCACATCTTGGGGTGAACCCACAGTATGAACGGATATCCCAGAAAGCTCGCTAATTGAACTAGGTGTACCATTAACAATGATAAACTCCATACCTACAGGTACAGATGGAGCATCTGTAGTCTTGTTCTTCATAGAACTTCCTGTTAATTTCATAGCTTCATCTATGGCAGCAGCTTGATCAGACCCGCTACCGTTAATTCTACTTAACAGCTGATTATTAAAATCAGGGAGAAAGTTCACGTCGTCAATATAAGGCTGAGTGCTACTGCGCAATGTAAATTGAACCGCAGATGCATTCGAACTCGTCCCATCTGCAAACCCTACACTCAGGGATGCACGAATCAAGTGGTCAGTTACGATACCATCAGGCACAGTTACCTGGAACGGATATACTTTGTAACCACTGGATGTAACAACATTGGCTGTATCAATCGTAGCATCAATTCCATTGGTATCCCCAATGGCGCTACCGTTATTGCTTACATCCGTAAATCTGGCATTAATTTTGCTCACTACTGGATCAGTTGCTCCGGAAGGAACCAGAACATTACCTTTCAAAACCACACCGCTTGTAGACGATACGGTAAAGTCAGGCGAAGTCGTCAGATCAGCAGACACATTGCCGTCCTTATTCAAGGTCAAATCAGAAAATTCAGGTTTACCGGTATATATCGTAATTTCACGCGTAACTGTAAGAGCCTGAGTTCCGTTATTCACTTTAATCGACACTATATTTTTACCCGGAGTGAGTACAACACTACCTGTTAATTTATAGCTAGTATAAGAGGAAACATTATACGTGTTACTACTTTTTGTAGAAGTGAGCGTTACACTGTCAGCATTAGGAGCTGTACCTTGAATGACTACCTTCACGTCATCTGTGCCGCTATTTTTTGCATCTGTCAGCACCGCCGTCTGATTCTCTAGCAACTGCTGGGTTTGGCCATTCAGCGTAGCAGACAGATCATACAGCTTAGGTCCATCCTGATACTCAATGTAAATGGAATCCTTCATTTCAGCCGAATTTTGACTGCTTTGGAATGTAATTCGGTTCAAACCAGGGAACAGTTTAATATCTGAAATTTGAATTGCAGAGCCATTGACCGTAATTCCGCCCTTTTGACTCTCATTTTTATTAACTACTGTAAGGTTTGTTCCATTTTTGGAGAGTTGGAATACACTATAAGATATAGTACTTCCATTCACTCCGTTAATCGTACCGTTAACTGTAACACGGTCGGTGTTTACCATTCTAGCCGAATCCGCATCATATTTTTCATTTGGAAAAATGAAATAAGTTCCTGTCGCAGCATGAGCCGTACCTACCAGGGCCGCCGGCACCAAGCCAATGATGAGACCAACCGTCAGCAACATGGATAGCAATCGTTTCAAATCATTGTCCTCCTTTGATTCTGTCGCACCTTGGGGTACGTAATCATTCATTACTTTTTTTATCGGTAGCAAACATACAAAAAATTAGTAAATTCTCAAAAAAGGAGGGAGTTTTTTTACAGCAAACATCAAAAAAGCCTTCAAACCCGCGGTATACCGCTAAGCTTGAAGGCTTACATTTAAATTAAAATTATAATTTCGATCGCGTCTGGGAATCTGGCTTAGCCAACAACCGAATTAGTGTGTTAAGAACAGGACGTTTGGTTTTGCCAACGAGCCCAATAACTTCTGCCCCGATCTGTAGGAAGAACATCATGATACATATCACGACAAAGGTGACCCAGTTGGCTTCATTAAGCGCAGCCGACGATTGAATCACGGCTAATATACCGAAAAATACAGCAATACCGTAGATAATCAACACCGTCTGTCTGTGGCTGAAGCCTAGTTCGCGTAAGCAGTGATGCAAATGACCTTTATCCGGTGAGAATATCGGTTTTTTCTGCAACTTGCGACGAATAATAGCAAAGAATGTATCTGACAAAGGCACACCGATAATAATCAATGGCGTAATAAATGATACGATAGCAATTTGCTTGAAACCAAGCATTGAAAGCATAGCCAAAGAAAAGCCTAAAAATAAGGACCCTGTATCACCCATAAATATTTTTGCAGGATGAAAGTTGAAAAACAAAAATCCGATAATACTGCCCAACAGTACAAGGCAAAGCATGGCTACCATGTAATTGCCCATTAGTAGTGACATCACAGCGATCGTTCCAATCGCAATTCCTGAGACACCTGCAGCCAGTCCATCCAGACCGTCAATCAAATTGATTGCATTGGTCACACCTACGATCCAAAAAATCGTAAGCGGAATGGAAATCCAGCTTTCTAAAGAAGAGTATGCATCTTGAAAAGGTACATTTACAAAATCCACACGAATATCAAAAGCAAACACGACCATACACGCCACGGCAATTTGAGCCAAAAATTTCAATTTTGCATTAAGATCAAGACGATCATCGAGAGCACCAATCAATGTAATCAGCGTACCGCCAATCAGAAAGGCTGCAATAAAGTTAATATCCCGCGAGGACAGCATTCCGTCAGGCACAAAAGGTAACATCGCCAATAAGGACAACAGAAATGCCAAGAAAATCCCCAGACCGCCAAGACGCGGCATAATTCGGGTATGTACTTTTCGGGCATTCGGCACATCGACGGCTCCAACCTTCACAGCGAATTTCTTGACGAGCGGTGTCAGTAACAGCGCAAGTCCCAGTGCCATGATGAAACCAATAATATAGATCAATAACATTTGATCATTCGACCCCCAATTTTAAAGCAATGCCTTTTCAGATGTAACCGCATTGAATTATACTCTGATCAAAAATAAATACCAAGCCTCATATTCTGGCAAATTAGCGGGTTTTAAAGGCAGATTCAAGCTATTTATCACACTTTTGTGACGTTTTCTTTTTCACGCATCACTTTCACTGCGAATTTCGGCAACGCAAGCATTCTTTTGTAACGAGTGGGCTCTTTTAGGAGTCTATATAACCACTCGGCTCGTAGCTTTTGAAACAGTTTAGGTGCGCGTTTTGTTTTGCCTGATATAACATCAAAACTACCGCCGACCCCCATCATCACCGGCACACCAAGTTTATCCTTGTATTTACCAATCCAAGGTTCCTGTGTGTCCGCTCCACGTGCTACAAACAACAAATCAGGGTTCGCTTCACGAATAGCCGCAATCACTGCTTCGTCCTCGTTAGGACCAAAAAAACCATCGCGCTTGCCACAAACCGTAATTCCAGGATAAAGCTCATGTACCCGCTGAGCGGTCGCCTGAATCACTTCAGGCGTCGATCCAAGTAAGTAAACTTTCCAATGATAGTTTTCTCCAGCTGCGAGCAATTCATGTAACAAGTCAAAACCCGCCACCCTCTCGGGTACAGGATGCCCAACATAGTTTGCAGCCCAGACCACACCAGTTCCATCCGGAACAATCAACTCTGCCTGTTTCATCACATTCATATACACTGGATCTTCCAATGCAGCCATTACCATAATCGGATTGGCAGTGATCACTTGATGGGGGCGGCGAGACTTCACCGCCTGAATTAATACATTTAATGTATCTTTCATATTAAGCCTTGATACCTGAACACCGAAAATCGGGACGGTAGGCACACTCGTAACCTTATCAACTGTCACTGTATCCATCATCCTTTGCGACACAAGTAATTAACGATATATTGTGCTGGTAAGCGAGCCTCACTTTTTAACAAAGCAATTGCTGCCCCCTGGCTCTCAATCCATTGACTGCGCTGATCCAGCAGTCGTATGGACTCATTAGCCAACTTTTGCCCATCCAGTGCATCTGTAGTACCTACAGGCTGGCTACCAACACGGCTGAGGAAATGATCAATTTTGGGATCGTAAGAAATCCCCAACGGGGGCACCTGATGGGACGCTGCATAAATTAAGCTGTGCAGCCTCATCCCGATCATCAAACTACATCTGCTGACTTCCAAAAGCATCTGTTGCGGATCGGTAACTTGTTCACACATGCTGACAAGGCTTCCCGTCCCCCTAATATCCCCCAACAAATCCATTACCATCCTTGAAGCCTGTACGTCGTCAGGTAAATGGAATGGCAAGAAACGCAAGTGAACACGGCGTTCCGCGGCTAATCTTTTTAAGCCATCTGCAATAGCCGTTAAATCGCGTTGTTCCTTATCCCAGTAGCGTACAGACACACCAACAACCGGGAGTTTATCCTCATCAGTCTCAGTTGCTGCATTATGTAGCTCGGAACCAGAGGGCAAAGGAAGCCCCATTACAGGGTCAGGAACAACATGAACAACCGGGCGTTTCAGTTTCATGGTACCCAGCAAAGCAGCAGATTGCTCATCTCTGACGGAAACATATTCACAGCGTTGAAACACAGATCGGATCATAGGATAAAATATCTTCCGCTGTACCGGGCCCATGCCCTGAGCGTATACAAACGTAGGCTTTCCAGCCCATTGAGCCAGTTTCAGAATCGCTAGATAATAAGGAATGCTTTTAGGGCTTGTAGCATCCTGGAGCAGACTCCCGCCGCCACTAATTAGCCCATCGCTGTTTTTAATCGCTCTCCGCACTTCTCCTAGGCTCATACGCGGAACAGCTTCTACTCCGTACATTTTCTGTGTCCAAGCAGGGTCAGAAGATAGAACAACAGGCTTGACCGTAAGCCCCGCCTGACGACTCTCCTCTTCTAAAGCAGTCAGAATCGACATGAGCACCGCTTCATCCCCACTATTGCGAAACCCGTAATAACCCGAGATTATTATCGTTTTAGCTGTGGTGACCATTTCTTCCAACATCCTTCCAGCACTTGCCACACGACAATTGCGATGATTCCCAGCACCAGACCCAATCCCAATCCCAACAGCCCGCGACTAAGCGAGAGTGCAGCTGGAGAGTGAATGTGAGCGAAGGTATCCACCATCGAGGCTTGACCAATAGCAGCTATGATCAGCAAATAGATTGCTTTGCGATATTTCAAAGCCAAGAATATCCCTGCAATAAACAGTGGGTGAGCCATTAAAAATTCCTTATTACGCGGGCGTACACCAAACGCATTCTCAAGGAAATTACGGAAAACCAGTTCTGTGTTCGACACCGTACCTGCGTTTCCAGTACGAGTCAAATAGTAGTAGCCTGCCGCTGCGATAACAGCCAATGCGATAACCCACAATACAGTAATCGGCGTACGTAACAGTTTGGAGATTTCCTCCCGTATAGAAACGCCACGATAAAAGAAAATATAAATCGCAGCCAAGAAGATCGGCAGAATGTGAAGCAAGCTTACACCTCTAAATTGGTTTAACACCAGACTGTAGGCAATGCTGTTCAACAGTGCAATAACAAAAGGCACTGCAGCCAGCGACAAGATCGATGTCTGTACGTATAGTAAAAGCGTTTGACTCAAACGTTGACCTACAGAAAGTTCAGGCCCCTGTTCACGTTTAATTCTGATCGTACGCACTGCAATGATCATTGCAACCGTAGGTCCGCTAATCGCTGCGAGCAGCGCCAAACCTTGTTCCATTAAGCTGGAGTTCAAAACATAAAGCCCTGCAGAGCCTACCAAACCGAGTGCAAATGCAAGCAGAGTCAATGCCGGAACGAAATAGGACACCATTATGGAGAAGAAAGCTAGTGCACCCAGTACGACGATCATTTTGAGATAGCGCTGAATGGAGGAATCGACCACTTGGAACGGTTCAGCTTGTCCAAGTTCAAACCCTTTTTTCTCCATTCGTTGTACAGCGTTGCCCGGTTTGTCTAAGCTGTGAATCAGGTTGTCAACCGAGTCTTTCACCTTGGCCTCAGCAACACTACGACTAGGCGCGGTATTCAGATACAACATGCGAATATTCCGATCCTTGGTGGCCAGTGCAAAACGATCGGCCAACGTTTCCACATCGAGCGTTGCATCTTTATCACTTAGTGAGTAGAGACGCACAACATTATAATGGATATCGTAAGCGAGCTTATTGAAGCCTGCCTGCGGTTTTTTTAAGTTTTCAATAGCAGCTAGGCCAATATCGTATTTGTTCAGCAATTTAGCAAATGCCGCTAAGCTATGCTCTTTCTCATTATCAGTAAAGCCTTTGACTGAATCACCTTCAAACAAAATGCGTTTTACACCATTTTGCTGAAAGGAAGCCAGCATCTCTTCCGTCAACTCCTGGTTATAGGGAAGGCTGTCACTCATGCGTGGAACAATAAAAAATCCTTTGCTCCGAAGCTGCTTCATAGCAATCGGGTCAGGCTGCATAGGCTTGAGATACGCATCCTCGGGGGATGTTTCCACAACAAGCCCCTCCTGTCCCTGATAACTCCACGGCTTTACGTTGATGCCCAGACTTGTAAACGTACGTAAAATTAACGGCTTTAGTGCCTCAGCATTTTCTTTGTCAGCGAAAACAACGTACGTATAATTCTCATTTGCAGGTGAAAGACGTTTTTCTAGATCCGCAACATTCTGAGTCGTATATGTTACAATACGGCCCGCTTTACGGAAATCATCCAGCGTACTTTCATACATCGCCATGCTGTTCACACCAGCCTGTTGTAAGCGGTCAAGCTGCTCATTCAGATAGTCCTGCGGATGAGCCTGATACGAAGCCGCCTCCGTCAAATCCCGATAATCGAATACAATCTCTACTTTTTTACTCGAGGATTCTGTCTTTACACGATCGGCGATGACTGGAATGGAAGCCAGCAAGCCAACAGCGACCAGAATCCACAACCATTTTCGAGAAGCCGTATTCCAATACTGCCATTTCTGATACACCAAAGAACCTCCTTAATATTCGGGATTTTGCAAAATTCAATGCTGCCCACTTGCCATTCTGCCCTTTAGGTAGGTCACTCATTGAATTTTGCAAAATCCTCCGTTGCCGGAATAAGCCTATTTTTCCAAAGCCTCTTCCAGGTTATTCTGCAATACAGAGAAATGACCTCCACGGCGTACTGCCCTTTGCCGTGAGAGGTCACCGATTACTCATTTCATATCTAATTACCTTAACCTATTCTATTATAAAGGGAATTTTCTCAAGCGTCTACGCGAGCCATAACAGCATTGACCAGCTGACTGATTCTTTGCTCCGCGTCTGACAGCGAGGAACCACGTACTGCAAAATATACCTTGATTTTAGGCTCTGTGCCCGAAGGACGCAGGCAGAACCATGAACCGTCCTCCAATAAAAACTTGAGTACGTTTTCCTGCGGAAGTCCGTCCAGGCCTTGAGAGTAGTCCAGTACTTTGTCTACCTTCACACCTGCAATCTCTTGTGGTGCGTTGCTGCGCCAATCCGTCATTTTGCCCTGAATTTGCTCTACTCCATCCTTACCCTTGAGTGTACGAGACTCCAGCTTCTCAAGGAAGTAGCCAAACTGCTCGTACAGCTCTTGTAAAACATCATAGAGCGTCTTGCCTTGCGTGCTGTAATAAGCAGCAGCTTCAGCGATCAGCATGGCCGCCAAAACAGCATCCTTGTCACGAGCATAATTCCCTGCCAGATAGCCGTAGCTCTCTTCATAGCCAAACAGGTAGGTATACTCGCCAGTTTGGTCAAACTGGTTCATTTTCTCGCCAATATACTTGAAGCCAGTTAGCGTGTTAAACACTGTTGCTCCAAAATGCTCAGCAATAACTGCACCCATTTCGCTAGTTACGATGGTTTTGATAACTGCACCATTATTTGGAAGCTTGCCGGTTTCTTTCAGTTGATTCAGCAAGTAGTAAACCATAATGGCGCCGGACTGATTACCGGACAAGACCACATATTCGCCATCACGGTTTTTCACAACTGCCCCCATACGGTCAGCATCAGGGTCTGTTCCGATCAACAGATCTGCACCAATTTTCTCACCCAGCGCAATGGCCAGCTTGAACGCATCACGTTCTTCCGGATTAGGCGACTTAACGGTCGAAAATTCTGCATCTGGCTGCTCTTGTTCAGGCACAATATGCACCTGTTCAAAACCGATTTTTTCCAGCACACGACGAACAGGTATATTTCCAGTGCCATGAAGAGGTGTAAACACAACTTTGAAGTTCTTGCCCGGTCCAGCTGCAATCAGTTCTCGGTTCACACTCACACTGGCTACCGTATCTACAAACGCTTCATCTTCCTCTTCTCCAAGCCAAACCAACAATCCCTGCGCCTCTGCTTCTTCACGTGTCAGACTTTTGATGTCAGCAAAAGAAGGAACCTCACGAATATAGCCAATCACCTTTTCAGCCTGATCAGGAACAAGCTGACCACCTTCATTATTGTATACCTTGTAACCATTATACTCGGGAGGATTGTGGCTCGCCGTTACAACGATTCCTCCACTGGCTCCCAAATGACGTACACTAAACGAAAGCTGTGGCGTTGGACGCAAGGAAGGGAACAACTTAGCTACGATACCATTGCCCGCCAACACCAAAGCTGCATCCAAAGCAAACTCTGGCGAAAAATGGCGCGAATCATGTGCAATGACAACTGAAGGTTTTCCTTCTTTGCCAGCATGCTGCTCTAAGATATAGCGAGCGAGCCCTTGAGTCGCACGTCCAATCACATAACGATTCATCCGGTTACTGCCTGCCCCGATCACTCCACGCAGACCGCCTGTACCGAATTCCAGTTCTTTGTAAAAACGATCCTCTAGTTCCTGGTCATTGCCTTGCAATGCGCGCAACTCCTGTTTGGTTTCTTCATCAATATAAGGGTCTTGCAGCCAGCTCTCAATGCCTTCTAATGCTTTTTTACTCAACTGCGTCATACGGAATTTCCCCTCTCCATTTTTGGGTTGTCAAAACAGGATCTCTATGTACACATGCACTCGGTTCAGACGTCGTGCTTATGTCGGCAGGGCTTGTCTATTGTGGTGGGTCTGATAAAGCAAACATAATCTCGCCCTCAGCTACTACCGTGTCGCCCACTTTCGCCGTAGCTTTCCCTTTGCCAAAAGCGCCTTTGGAACGAGTAATTTCCACTTCAAGTGTCAGCGTATCCCCAGGGACTACCTGTCCACGGAAACGGAAACCGTCCAACCCTGCCAAAAAGCCGATTTTGCCGCGATTGCTCTCTAGGTGCAGTAATGCGACTGCTCCGACTTGAGCCAACGCTTCAGTGATCAACACACCAGGCATAACGGGATAACCCGGAAAATGTCCAATGAAATGAGGCTCAGTCATCGTTACATTTTTAATGCCTACTGCTCTCTTCCCTTCCTCCAGTTCAATAATACGGTCCACCAACAAAAATGGCGGTCGATGCGGAATAATCTCCTGAATTTGATTAACATCCAATTGCAATTTGTCCATTTAGCTTAATAACTCCTCCCGCTTGCAGATTTCACTCTGTTCAGCCAGAGTTACTGCAAGCATAATATTACCCCGCTAACGCTGTATAAAAACAGCTCATCACGGCAACAATGTTAGATATCCTTCACCTACTGCAGAAGTGAAGGTTGAGATAAGGGGCTTTTTCCGCCGATTACGCAACCAGAGGCGAGAAGAAGCCCTTTTGCTCGTGCTTGGTTTTACCCCGCAGTGTTATAAACTCCCCATCATTATACATTCATCAGGTGCAAAAAGAAAATTATGCGGAAGTACCATATTTGTTGCTCCTATTATGGAGTGAAGCGAAGTTTCAATTGAGTCAAGGTGAGCAGGCTACGGGGGATGGATCATTCTTCCGATCGCTGTTATCCTCAGATTTTCCATTATATAAAACCCGAAAGGGTTAAAATCCGAGGATAAAGGCGAACGCTATCGCTTCTTCAGAACGATTCCATCCCCTCCGCCAAGTTATTTTTGGCTCATAAAGAAAGCTCGCTTCAATAATACTCGCTTGTCGTGAAGGGCAGAGAAACAATCGGAGGGCTCTGCGAATGGCCTACATTGGCCGCAATCCATGCGTGCTACGCTGGCGGCTCTTGCCGTCGGCGACATAACAAAACCCTGCGCCACTGGCACAGGGTTTTGTTTTCTATACTCCCCACACAATCGCGGGTAGTTTATTTTAATAAGAGTGGCCCTAATGGCGGGTAGCCAGCGGAGCGAAGGATTTGAATCTGTAGAAGCGTGAGCGTTCGCCTTTGCAGCGGGATTTTTACATCTAAATAACTTAAAAAATCAGAAAATTCCGTTGCAACAGCGATCGTAAGATCAAATCATTCGCGAGCGTTCACTTCCCGCCCCCACTCATTAAAGTAAACTAAGGCGCAAATATAAGATCAATGACATGCTGCCAGGTTTTCCATTCAAATACGCCTGCCAGCCCTTGCTTACCTACAATTACATATCCTGCAATTAAGCCGCCTAACAGCGAGAACAGGAGCAGCAACGGAACTACGAAATAACGAGCAGTACGCCAGCGGGATTTAGTCTTTTCAGGCACCGGACGGGAATCAGATTGTTCTTCCTTCATCACCAAATCCTTAAGCCCTCAAATTGTTAGCCAGGTTCATCATGGTATCGCTAGAGGTTAATGCCCGTGCCGCCATTTGATACATCCGCTGGACTTGCATCATATCCGTCATTTCGCCCGCTAAATCCACATTAGACTCCTCAAGATAACCGGAACGCACAGATACGTCCGTTGGAACAGCACCTGCCACCCCTGCTGCACCGAATACGTCGGCTTCTGTCACGCCATTTGCTAACACAAACAGGTTATCATCCCGCTGTTGCAAACCTTCTGGACGCTGTACATCCATTAGCTTAATTCGCTGACCAACTGTCGGAGCGCCAGTTCCATTAGCACGAATCAGCAATTCGCCATCGGAGTTAATAGCTACTTTGGAACCCGCTGGTGCAGTCACAGGAACATCGTTATTATCCAGCACAGAATAACCTTCGGCAGTGGTCAACATCATCGTCTCATTATCATTCGGATCAGGAATAAAATGAAAGCTGCCATCACGCGTCCAAGCTTTTTGCCCATTTCCTTGGATTTCAAACAAAGCATTCCCCTGGATCGCCAGATCGGTAGGAAGTCCCGTCTCCTTGAGAGGACCTTGCTCCATATTTTTCATAATTGCGGCCGTTTTGACTCCGTAGCCCAAATTATAGCCGAGCGGCATCGCCCGTCCATTTTGGAGATACGTCGAAGGCTGTTGCTGCACATTAGCCAATACATCTTCAAAGGAACCCTGTTTACTCTTATAACCAACTGTATTGACATTGGCGATATTATCGGCAATTAAATCCAAACGCTGCTGCACACTGGCCATAGACACCATTGCGCCAATCATGGAGTTGTTCATCACTTACCCCCTGTTATACACGGCCTACTTCGTTAACGGCCTTGTCCAAGCTTTTATCATAAAATTGAATAACCTTCTGATTCGCTTCATACGCTCTTAACGCAGCCATCATATCCACCATCGACTGAGCAGCATCTACATTAGATACTTCCAGATAGCCCTGGCGAACAGATACAGTATCGTTAGCGGTCATCATTCTAGCCGTAGCACCATCCGTATCATTCAGACGGAAATTACCGTTGCCCTCACGAACGAGCTGGTATGGCCGATCAATAACACTAATTCCAAGCGTCGTTCCGAGCAACTGGTTAGATTGGCTGTCCACCAATTGACCCCGTTCATTTACTTTAAGCGCTGAGACAGGCCCCGTCAATTGAATTGGGTTTCCATTCGTATCCAACACTGCTGAACCAGTCGACGAAAGCAATGCTCCCGTTCCATTTACTTGAAAATGTCCATCACGTGTATAACGGACATTACCATTATTGTCCCGTACCGTAAAAAACGCTTCTGGACGATAGGTGACTTCACCGTTAGCATTGATGAATTTTCCCGCCTGATCAAAAGCCATAGGTCGACCAGTAGCCGGGTCATTCACATTAATATTGGACTGTATCGCAAAATCCGTAGTTTGTCCACTATCCTTCAACGCTCCCTGAATGTAAGGAGAGAGGCTTTCCTCAGCAAAAACGCCAGTATTAAGCTTGCCGACCGTGCGATCCGGGTTATCAGGGTTTCCCCCCGTCATGGAAATAAGCATTTCGGGGAATGAGCGCTGAACGCTATTCTCCTGTTTATATCCCGTGGTATTCATATTAGCAATATTTTGCGTCACAGTGTCATGACGTCGTTGTTGTGTCATCATTCCGGCGGCCGCAGTATATAAACCTCTCAACATGTATCGTGCACCCCAATCCTATACTCTGCTCATCAATTATATGCTCGCATGGAGGCACTAAAGCCAAAATGTTAGGCAACCTGCCTGACCGCACACGAGTCTCTTATAGTCACTATCGGCAGATTAGAACTTTTTCTTAACCACATGATCCAAATTATCCAGCATAATTCCTGTACCTTTAACGACACAATGCATCGGATCTTCGGCAACCAGCACTGGAACACGCAATTCTTCAGCAAGTAGCTCGTCCAAACCGCTAAGCAACGCACCACCGCCAGTCAAAATGACACCACGGTCAATAATATCGGCTGATAGCTCCGGTGGGGTCTGCTCCAGTACAAACTTAGCTGCAGCTACAATCGCTGACACGGGATCTCTCAGCGCGTCCTGCACTTCTTCCGCGGAAATACTTAACGTTTTGGGCAATCCGGATACCATATCCCGTCCACGGATGTCCATCTCAGCACGTCGTCCGCTCGGATGCACGGTTCCGATAGCAATCTTGATATCCTCAGCCGTACGTTCCCCGATGAGAAGCTTGTACTTCGTTTTCACATATTTCATGATGGCTGTATCAAATTTGTCCCCTGCCATTTTAATAGAAGAAGCTGTTACAACATCTCCCATAGAGAGGACTGCAACGTCTGTTGTTCCGCCACCAATATCTACGACCATGTTGCCGCTAGGCTCAAAGATATCCATTCCGGCCCCGATGGCAGCCGCTTTTGGCTCTTCCTCCAAAAATACTTCTTTCGCCCCGCTACGCTCCGCCGCTTCACGAATCGCTTTTTGCTCCACTGAGGTAATGTTCGTCGGCGCACAAATCAAAATACGAGGGTGGCTGTACCAGCTTTTACCCCCTACCCGATTAATAAAATATTTTAACATCGCTTCCGTTACTTCAAAATCGGCGATGACACCATCACGCAATGGACGGATGGCTATGATATTACCAGGAGTACGTCCTACCATACGGCGTGCTTCTTCTCCGACAGCCAGAACTCTTTTTGTATCGCTTTCTATCGCAACAACGGAAGGTTCGTCAAGAACAACCCCCTTACCTTTGACGTGGATAAGCACGTTGGCCGTACCGAGGTCGATACCAATATCATTACTGAACATATTAAAAAGGCCCCCAAAGTGATATTTTAAAAAGCTAAGATTCGACAAGAAGCGGCAAATATATGTATAAACCTACGGTTACATGTCATTTTTCGTCTTGTACCATCTTTTAACATATCATACTTCAGGGGGTTGATTCAATGGCTTTGCCAGCCAATTCACTATATATTTTTAGGACTTGCCAGAAACAAGAATTCCCCTTCTTTTCCCACTCGTTTTTTTGTATTTAATTTTCGTCGCTTCCCCCCCCCGCAGATGGCGGATGGATTTATGGTATTCGAGAATGTGCTTCACCTGATCGGCAAGATCCGGGTTAATTTCAGGCAGCCGTTCGGTCAGATCTTTATGCACCGTGCTCTTGGAGACACCAAATTCCTTGGCAATCGTACGGACCGTATTCCTTGTTTCCACGATACAGCGACCGATTTTGATGGTCCGTTCCTTGATGTAATCGTGCACGCTCCCGCCTCCCTACTGTGGATAGTTTGGTACATTATATGAGGAGCGTGCCTATATATTCGCGGTTTGGTGGTAAGACATGCTTCGGAAGGCCTATTTATTTGGCAAAAGTAGCTTATGTTTACCTTATGCGCTAAAACTACACAAGAAAAAAGCAGGGAATATGAATTCCCCGCTTTGCATGCAAAGCTATGACCCATTTATTTTTTAGGAAGCAGACCTGTTGGATTCACCGGCTTGTCATCCTGGTACACTTCAAAATGCAGATGTGTTTTCAAATCCTTTTCGAGCTCATTGCGACCTGCTGAAGCAATCACATCATTTTGTTTCACTTGATCGCCTTCTTTTACTTTCAGATCGCTCAAGCTTTGGTACACTGTTTTGAGATTATTATCATGCGTGATTTCTACGACGTTACCTACCAGCGGATGTTGTTCCACACGGGATACTTTCCCACTCAGTGCAGCTCTCACTTCAAACGCTTGATCGTCGGACCGAGAAAGGTCAATCCCGGTGTTAGCGGTAAATGTTTTATCGTACTCTACCATAGCTGCCGCTTGCTCATCAGCCGTCGCGTTTTCGTCAAAGAAAGGCTTAACGACCTGCACTGCGCTAGCATCTGCCACCGGCCATGCGATATTTTCCGACTGAGCAACAACCTCCACACTTTCTGGTTGTTGTTCGTTGACATCGGTACTCACTGCGCTTGTGCTTTGTACCGATGGACTAGCTGGGTCAGGTTTGAAAGACTTATGGCTAGCATCCTGATAGACCCACACTAAGGTTAGTATAATGGCTGCTGCGGCAATGTAGGCTGCCGGGTATGCCCACCTTTTGGACAACAGCTTTTTCCACGAAGACGGCCGTGAAGCTCTTCCACCCTGAAAGGTTTTGGGTGTATCTTCATGATTTTGGTTCTGGTTTTTATTTTGTTCACTCATTTGCTCATCACCTCAGTAACCAGTGTTACCGGGCGCAACTCTTTTATACTTCAAAGTTACGAAAAATTTACTAACTTAGAATACGAGAGGCATTCGCAAAAGAAATGCCAGTATAATAGTGAAGAAGAATCTGAGTGGCCGTATGGCCTTCCTTGGCCATTCCGTTGGCTCCCCACTGACTCATACCGACGCCATGGCCATAACCGTAGGTCGTTATAGCAATCCGATCCCCTTCGGTCTTCCACGTAAATTCAGCCGATCGTAGCCCTAGTTTGTTACGAATCTCCGGTCCCGTAAAGACCGAACCTCCCACCTCAATCTTTTTGATGCGATGCCCTTCTGTTTTGGAGAGTATACGAATCTCTGGCATACTCCCCCCTCCAGTAGAAGCAGTGACCGCAGCACGACTCAATCCTAATCTATCGAACACGCTCTGACGACTCAGTGTAACGGTTTCTGTAAAACGAGGAGCCAACTGCTTGTCCCATGGACTGGACACACTTCGTAAATAGGGCACGGCCTTCGCCCATACATCCTCTGAATTTTCGGTATAGCCGTTGCTGGTAGAAAAAAAAGAAGCTGTAATGGGTTTGCCATCATATACCATGATTGTATCCTTGGTGTCGCGTACAGCCTGACGAATTTTAGTCAGATCTGCGGATTTGCCAGAATGCTCCCATTCTCTAGTAAGTTTAGCTTTGGAGATGTAAGCCTGGTGTTTAACGGTATCTGTCACATCTGCGCCCGCCGGGGCACCACTGGTATCATCAGCCAACAAACGCCGGGTAATGAAGGTACGCGCGGCAATGGCCTGTGCTTTCAATGCCTCTTCCTCAAAGCTGGGCGGCATTTCAGCTGCTACTACGCCGACAATGTATTGCTCCGAAGGCAGTGTCTCCGTCCGGCCAGTAGACGTGACGTACACCCGCACGTCCGGCTCTGCCGCAGCCGGCACGCTGCGCGCTGGAGCAGCCGGTACGGCTGGCATCGGCGGGACACCCGGCAGGCGCGTAACAGGTGCCTCGCTCTTTGCCGCCGTATTAGGCTGCGCGGGTGCGGCTGTGCGGCTCCCAGACGGCAAAGGCTGCACTGCCTGACGTGGCCATGCCATTAGTGCGGGCACCGCCATGGCAAGCACCAGCACCCCTGCCATGGCGGCAAAGGGCAGCCATGGGCGGCGGCTCCCCCAGCGCGGGGCTAGCCCGGCTACAGGCCGCAGATGCGGCTGCGGTCCCTGCCGCCTGCTTGCGTCGTATGTGTTACCGGGAGCTGTTCCAGTGTCAGGAAGCATCGCACCGACAGTGTGTATAGTGGAAGTCAACGCTGTGGTACGCCGATGGGTCTTGGCGATAGGCGGCAATGCGCCTGTTGTGCCTGGTTGCTGCTGCATAAGCTTATTTTTCTGCAACGAAGTTGCTATAGAGCCAGAGCTTTCCTTCGCAAGTGAGGCCTGGCGATGTTCCTTAGGATGATGTATTGGTATACGGATGCGAACCTGTGAATCTTTCATAAGCTGAAACCTCCATCAAAGGGTTAAGTGTCCGGCTAAAGTACACATATACTCCAGCAGATATTCTCAATCATATGAGGTCGTCCACTTTGATAGAACCGTTTTGAGAGAACTGAAAGAATGAAAAAGACAGGCAGCAAAAACACAAAAAAACCAAGTCCTTTCGGACTTGGTTCTAATGGTTCAAGTTAATACCTATGCCAATATGTTAAAGGTTAGGCGAGGGAAGGTTGAATCTTCTTGAACAGATTCCCTGACGTTTCTTCTGCCACAACGCGCTCTGTGCTGGCCGAATGATCCAGTTTGGATTCATCTACAGTCACTCTGTAAATATCCGCTCCCAATCCAGTCAGTTTTTCAGCCAAATGAACGTAACCACGATCGATGTGATGAACGCCAGATACCTCCGTTGTACCTTCTGCAATAAGTCCAGTCAGAATTAACGCAGCACCTGCACGCAAATCTGTCGAGGTTACTTTCGCGCCCGTCAGCTTAGCATTGCCAGTTACAATCGCCGAACGACCTTCGACCTTAATTTCCGCATTCATGAGATGAAATTCATCCACATGCATGAAACGATTTTCAAACACAGTTTCCGTAATGATGCTCGTTCCTTCAGCGGCAAGTTGAAGTGCCATCATCTGAGACTGCATATCAGTTGGAAACCCAGGATAAGGCAGCGTTTTAACATCAACGGCCTTTAGCGGCTTATCCGCAATGACACGAATACCATTTTCATCGGGTTGAATCGTTACACCCATTTCTTCCATCTTGGATATAACCGGTCCCAAATGATCGGATATCGCGCCTTCTACATATACGTTCCCGCCTGTGATCGCAGCAGCAACCATATAAGTACCTGCTTCTACCCGGTCGGGAATGACCGTATGTTTTACACCATGCAGCTTCTCGACGCCTTCTATACGAATTACGCCTGTGCCTGCACCGCGTACTTTGGCTCCCATGCCATTCAGGAAGTTGGCGAGATCAACGATCTCAGGTTCCTTAGCAGCATTCTCAATGGTAGTTACGCCCTCAGCAAGAGTAGCGGCCATCATAATATTCTCGGTTGCTCCTACGCTGGCTACATCCAAATAAACTTTAGCTCCGCGCAGACGACCGTTACTTTTAGCTTCAATAAAGCCCTGGCCCAAGCTTATCTCGGCGCCCAACGCTTCGAACCCCTTCAAATGCTGATCAATAGGTCTTGTTCCAATTGCGCATCCGCCTGGAAGCGAGATTCTTGTACGTCCCAAACGTGTAAGCAATGGCCCCATAACCAAAAATGATGCGCGCATTTTCCTAACCCACTCGTAAGGGGCTTCACAGGAAATTATCTTCCGCGCGTCAACACGAATGACCTCGTCTTGGTATGTAACGCCTGCTCCTAAGGACTCCAGCACTTTGTTAATGGTCATCACATCGTCTAGAGGAGGTGCATCCATAATAACACTTTCTCCTTCTTCTCCTAACAGAGAAGCGGCGATGATCGGCAGAACTGAGTTTTTGGCTCCGCTGACTTTGACACTCCCGGTCAATCTGTTGCCACCGCGGACGATAAATTTGCTCATCTATGGTTCCCTCCGCGCGTCATTTCTCTTTTCCATTTTTGAAAAAAAGAACATATTCCGCTATTTTCATGCCTTGCTTTTTCATTACATAAAAAAACAAGATTTTACTAATACCCTAACTGCCATCATACCACTGATTAAAACAAGTATACAAGCGTTTTTTTGTACTTGACGACCATTGACGACCATTGCGTTCTAACTGATTGAGCCAGTTATACATGTATGGTTCTTTTGTTTACCATTGTTAACAATATGGCACGATGTTATTCGACAATTCCTGCAACATCCACAGTCATAAAATCATATAACCCGCCTACTTCATGTTAAAACAAATTCTAGAGCATCTGGCTCCAAGAGATGTAGTTCAACAAGAAACCAGAAACCAACTGTCCCAAAATTATAGCAAGAAACAAGTGCAGCAATCTGCCCTGCGGTCCTTTGGGTTGCCGGATTAACAAATCCAGCTTTAAGCTTTGCAAAGCCCACCAAGCTAACGCTATACAGACGAGCGATACGATCATGGAGATCAGCGCGGTCATACTCGCCGATTGACTTAACTGTTCAGCCAACTGCTGCTTCCCGTTCATCCGTAATTCCTCCCATCTGCGTCACAGACTTCTTTATAATACTCGGCGAGCGCCTAATATGCCAGTGCTATTTCTGTTTCCAGTACATTTATTTCGACAAAATGTGAATAATCACTTCTGTTTCGCGAATTTAAAAGGTACTAAATACCTAGCCATCAAACAAGAAATAGGACTATATTTTTGGAAAAGACAGCTAAAAAAGGGCTCGATCACAGTGATCGAAGGAAGCAAAGGCGTCACTTACCTTCTGCAGGCATTCTTGGGCAGAAGTTATGAAGTGGTCTCTTTGTCATTCCATCCGTATACTATGCCGAACCCTTTTAAAATTCCACTCAAAATCCAATATTAATTCTTATTGGTTCTGATACTTGTAGCATTCAATCGGTTAAGCGCCCGTTGCAGAGCGACTTCTGCCCGATGATGATCTATCTGTTCCTGCTTGCTCTGGAGCCGCAGTTCTGCCCGCTCCCTTGCCGCACGGGCACGCTCCACATCAATATCTTCGGAACGTTCCGCACTCTCAGCCAAAATGACCACTTTATCTTTGCGGACTTCAACAAAGCCCCCATTGACCGCGATCACTTCAGTTTGACCACCGATTTTAATTCGTATCGGTGCAATCTTCAAGGGAGTGACCAAGGGAAGGTGTCCTGGTAAAATCCCAAGATCGCCTTCCGAGCCGCGAACACTGATGCTGTTTACCTGTTCCGTATAGACCAGGCGCTCCGGCGTCACAATCTCTAGTAAATACGTGCTCACTTGAATCCCTCCTGGAAGCTGTCCACAGACAGCTCACTTCGTAAGGCTCGGCTATTCTCTGCCTGTATGTTTACAACGTTTTAGCTTTTTCAACTGCTTCTTCGATGGCTCCTACAAAAAGGAAGGCCGCTTCTGGAAGGTGGTCATACTTGCCCTCCAAAATTTCTTTGAAGCTTCGTACAGTTTCTTTAACCGGCACATATTTACCCGGGAAGCCGTTAAATGCTTCGGCAACATGGAAAGGTTGTGAAAGGAAACGCTGGATTTTACGGGCACGTGCTACCAGCATTTTATCTTCTTCACTCAACTCGTCCATACCCAGGATCGCAATAATATCCTGAAGCTCATTGTAGCGGGCCAAAATTTGTTTTACCCCTTGCGCTACATTATAATGCTCTTCACCCACAACGTCTGGAGCCAAAATACGGGAGCTTGATGCGAGTGGATCAACCGCTGGGTAAATACCCATTTCGGAAATTTTACGTTCCAGGTTTGTTGTAGCATCCAAATGGGCAAACGTCGTAGCAGGAGCCGGGTCAGTGTAGTCATCCGCAGGCACGTAGATTGCCTGAATGGAAGTAACTGAACCTTTTTTAGTAGAAGTAATCCGTTCTTGCAATTGACCCATCTCAGTTGCCAGCGTAGGCTGGTAACCTACTGCGGAAGGCATACGTCCCAACAGGGCAGAAACCTCAGAACCTGCTTGGGTAAAGCGGAAAATGTTATCAATAAAGAGCAACACGTCACGGCCTTCTTGATCACGGAAATACTCAGCCATCGTCAGACCTGTGAGGGCAACACGCAAACGCGCACCCGGAGGCTCGTTCATTTGTCCAAACACCATCGCAGTTTTGTTGATAACGCCGGAATCTCTCATTTCATGGTACAAGTCATTTCCTTCACGTGTACGTTCACCTACACCTGCGAATACAGAAATACCACCATGCTCCTGAGCGATATTGTTAATCAATTCTTGAATGGTTACGGTTTTACCTACACCAGCACCACCAAACAATCCGACTTTACCACCTTTGGCATAAGGAGCCAGCAAGTCGATAACCTTAATACCAGTTTCGAGCATCTCTGCTTGAGTTGTCAGTTCTTCGAAAGAAGGTGCTTGACGGTGAATCGGATTTCTAGCCGTTTCACTCATATCAGCACCATTATCAATTGGCGTTCCAAGCACGTTAAATACACGTCCAAGAGTAGCTTCGCCGACAGGTACCGAGATAGGCGCTCCCAGATCTATTGCTTCAGCTCCACGAACCAAACCATCTGTGGAAGACATGGCAATACAACGCACACGGTTGTCACCTAGATGTTTTGAAGCTTCGAGCGTCAGATCAATTTTGACTCCGCTCTCCAGCACAGTCCCAATATGAATGGCATTCAGAATTTCCGGAAGCTGCCCACGTTCAAACTCAACGTCGACAACCGGACCCATGATGCTCACTACGCGTCCTTTGTTCATCTTTTGGTTTCCCTCCTACAAGCTTGCACAGCCGCAAATCCGAACCATTCTGATTGGTTTTGCGCCCGCAATTTATCATAATAGTGTAGACCCTGTTATAAAACAGTCGCAAGAAGTCGCATTAAGACTGAGCGTTAGCCCCTGCGACAATTTCCGTAATTTCCTGGGTAATAGCCGCTTGACGAGCACGGTTATAGGTTAAGGAAAGCTCTCCAATCAACTTGGTAGCATTCTTCGTAGCTGATCCCATTGCCGTCATCTTCGCTCCCAGCTCACTTGCTTTACCATCCAGCAAAGCGCCGTAAATGAGCGTTTCCGCGTAACGCGGTAGCAATACTTCAAGCACACCTTCTGGTGAAGGTTCATACTCATAGTTAATTGAGGATGAAGTCGTAGCAGAATCCGGTGTTGCCATCGGTAACAAACGATCAACTGTTGGAATTTGAGTCAATGCGTTGACAAAGCGGTTATAGCATAGATAAAGCTCATCAAATTCTTTAAGTTCAAAGCCTTGTACTGCCTTGCTAGCAATCGTTTTGATATCTGCAAATGCAGGTGTATCTGACAGATCTGTTACCGATTCAGCGATAGGAAATTCACGACGTCTGAAATAATCCCGTCCTTTTCGCCCAATGATGAAAATCATAAATTCATCCTGTGAACGGTGACGTTCAGCAATCGTCTGCGTAACCTGTCGCAAAATATTGGCGTTATAACCACCAGCCAGACCACGATCAGATGTAATGATGAGATAAGCCGTCTTTTTAACTGGACGCGTCTCTAGCATTGGATGCTTGATGTTATTCGCTCCAGAAGCAATGCTACTCACAACTTCTTTAAGCTTTTCCGAGTAAGGACGAGCCGATTCCGCTTTTTCCTGAGCTTTTCTCAGCTTGGATGCAGCGACCATTTCCATTGCTTTCGTGATCTGCTTCGTACTCTGCACACTTTTAATCTGACGTTTAATCTCGCGCATACCTTTTGCCATGATTTCACCACCTTCAAGCTTTGACAAAGCCAAAGCTAACTTCGTAAGATTCAAATCCAGCCGGACATATGTTAAAGGGCCTGTTAGTGAGGGTAAAACATGCCAAGGAAGCCACAACCCAGAGGGTACGCTTCCTTAGGACATCTTTCATCATAAACAGGCAAATTCCAATGTATTAAACCGACGTGGCGAATGATTTTTTGAATTTCTCGATAGCTGCCTTCAAAGCTGCTTCATTATCAGCAACCAAGTCTTTCGTGTCGCGGATAGATTGAAGCACATCCTGATGATCGGACTCCATGAAAGACAGGAAGTCTTTTTCAAAACGTTTTACATCCGCTACAGGAATATCATCGAGGAAGCCTTTTACAGCAGTATACAAGCTCACTACTTGTTGCTCTACAGCAAGCGGTTGGTTAACACCTTGTTTCAAAATTTCCATCATGCGTGCACCGCGATCGAGACGGGCTTTGGTGGATTTATCCAAGTCGGACCCGAATTGGGAGAACGCTTGAAGCTCACGATATTGAGCGAGATCCAGACGCAGGGAACCTGCAACCTTTTTCATCGCTTTAATCTGAGCGGAGCCACCTACACGAGATACGGAAATACCTACGTTGATCGCCGGACGTTGCCCTGCATAGAACAAGTCAGCTTCCAGGAAGATCTGTCCATCCGTGATGGAAATAACGTTAGTTGGAATATACGCAGAAACGTCGGAAGCCTGTGTCTCGATGAACGGCAATGCGGTAAGTGATCCGCCACCGAGCTCATCATTCAGCTTCGCTGCACGTTCCAGCAAGCGAGAGTGCAGGTAGAAAACGTCACCCGGATATGCTTCACGACCCGGTGGACGACGCAGCAACAGGGAAAGTTCCCGGTAAGCAGACGCTTGTTTAGTCAAGTCATCATAAACAACGAGGACGTGCTCGCCTTTGTACATAAAGTACTCACCCATGGCACAGCCAGAGTAAGGAGCAATGTACAGCAATGGTGATGGTTCGGAAGCAGATGCCGTAACGACAATCGTGTATTCCAGCGCACCATGACGACGCAATGTTTCAACAACTTGAGCAACCGTGGATTGTTTTTGACCAATAGCAACATAAATACATTTCATGCCGTTGCCTTTTTGGTTCAAAATAGCATCGATTGCGATAGAAGTTTTACCTGTTTGACGGTCACCGATAATCAGCTCACGTTGGCCACGACCAATCGGAACCATCGCATCAATAGCTTTAATCCCTGTCTGCATAGGCTCATGTACCGATTTACGGGCCATAACGCCTGGAGCCTGACTTTCAACCGGACGGAATTCTGTTGTAGCAATCGGTCCTTTACCGTCTACCGGTTGTCCCAGCGGGTTAACTACACGTCCGATCATTGCTTCGCCTACAGGGACTTGCATGATCTGACCTGTACGTTTTACTTGACCACCTTCGCGAATGTCGGAGAATTGACCCAAAATAACAACACCGACATTGCTCTCTTCCACATTGAGCGCCAAGCCCAATACGCCAGTGTCGAATTCGACCAATTCACCGGCCATAACTTTTTCCAGTCCGTAGACGCGGGCAATACCGTCGCCGACTTCAACAACAGTGCCGACTTCAACGACCTCGATATCATTTTTATATTGTTCAATCTGACTTTTAATCAATGAACTGATTTCCTCAGGTTTGATACTCAAGTGTGTTCACCCCTATCTTCTATACTCGTCTGTTAAAGGATTTCTCGAGACGATCCAGCTTGCCGGCCAGACTGCCGTCGTACAGTGTATCGCCGATAACCACTTTCAATCCGCCCAGCAGACTCGGGTCCACTATATTTTCCACACGGATTGTTTTATGTTCACGGGTTCCGAATTCCTCGGCTACCGCTGTTTTTTCCTGATCACTTAAAGCATAAGTCGAATACACCTTAGCATGGGCAATTCCCAGCTTGTACTCCTGAATATCGAGATATCCGGCCAGGAGAGATTCGAACAAATCTGCTCTACTGCGCTGAATCAGCAGCTTAATCGTGTTAATCAGCGACGCAGACAACTTGCCTTCAAAATTGCTAGCCAGAACCTGAAGCTTGACTGCTTCCGTAATGTTAGGAGAATTAATGAATTTACGGATTTCAGCATCCCCCGATACAGCTTCTACAAAAGCACGTAGCTCCTGTTCGGTTTCCATAATGGTTTGCTCCTGCTCTGCTACTTCATACAAAGCTTTCGCATACCGTTTGGCAACTACCGTATCTCGGCTCATGCTTTGCCTCCTACCTCTTTAAGGTATTGGTCGACAAGCTCTCCCTGGACTTGATCTTCCTTAATTTCCTTTTGAATCAGTTTGGAAGCAATTTGTACCGAAGCTTTACCCACTTCGCTGCGCAATTCGGCAACTGCCTTATTACGCTCGCTTGTGATTTCACGAACAGCTTCGTCTTTCAGGCGGACAGCTTCGTCTTTGGCCTGAATAATAATTTGTTCCGCTTGCTTGTTACCTGTTTGTTTTGACTGCTCTATAATATCGTAGGCTTCCTTACGCGCCTGCTGGAGAGCCTGCTTTTGCTCCTCAACATAAGCAACAGCCTGTTCACGTGTTTGTGCCGCCTCATTCATTTGCTGTAACACGAGTTGACGCCGCTTTTCCATAACGGAAAAGAGAGGGCCAAATGCATAGCGCGTCAGTAACCAGTACAAGATCAAAAATGCAATGATAGTGAAAACGATACTTGTCCAATTTAAACTCAATTGAAGTCACTCCTTTCCGGTGAACGTCGGTTCTGGGTCTTTCATGTTCAAACGAACAAAGAAGGCGCGGATGGCTGTGCCTTCCCCGCCAAACCTTGCTTCCATTCAATTAAGCACCTGCGTAGAAAATGAATGCCAGAACGACCCCGATGATTGGCAGGGCTTCGACCAGACCTACACCGATAAACATTACCGTTTGCAATGTTGCTTTAGCTTCAGGCTGACGAGCAATACCTTCAACTGTTTTACTTACGATCAGACCGTTACCAATACCTGCGCCCAAAGCGCCCAAACCTACTGCGATTGCAGCTGCGATATATGCCCAAACTCCCATTTTAAAAAATCCTCCTTAGTGATGTGTATTTGTGTTTTACATGTATTTGCAGTTAAGCGCGAAGCGTACTCCTGAACTTAACTAAAAACCGGAAAACGTGCTTGTCTAATGCTCTTCTTCATGCGTGTCAATGGACTGCGAAATATATACAAACGTTAGAATCGTAAAGACGAACGCTTGGATACTGCCGACAAAAATACTGAATCCCTGCCAGACTACGAGTCCCAATACGGAAGCAACCATACCTCCCACACCAAGTGCTGTCATTTTCAGCAGAACACTAATCAAAACTTCGCCGGCAAAAATATTACCGAATAGACGCATACCGTGTGTCAATAGTTTTGAGAACTGCTCAATTAAGTTAATTGGCAAAAAGAACGGAAATGGCTGAACGTAATGCTTGAAGTAAGCTTTGGTATTACGGAAGATCCCCAGGAAATGAACCAGGACAAAGATCATCAATGCCAGTCCAATGGATACCCCTGCATCTGCGGTAGGTGATTTCCACCAGCTGATACCTACATGGGCAGCTTCGCCCGGGTGAGACGCCTGTGCTTGTTCTAATGCTTCTTTGACTGGAATGATTTCATGTCCAAATACTTGGGCACTTTGCACATTATCGAATTCAGTCACAATGCCGAACGGTAAACCCAGCATATTGCCCACGAAAATGAACATGATCAGCGTCATCCCCAAGGAGAGGAATGGCTTCCCTTTTTTCAAATCCATCGTGCTGGAAATCAGTCCTTGAACGAATTCTACGACCCATTCCATAAAATTTTGCAACTTGCTCGGATTGTCCACAGACAAATTGCGCGTTGCAGCAAATGCCAGTCCAAATACAATCGCGCAGGTCACAACCAGCATAATAATGACGGACAAGTCAATGTTAAACCCGCCCAATTGGATAATCGGTGATTCATGCAACATGTTTTCTCACCCCTTTCTCAGTTGAGCTATCATTTTTCCTGAAGCGCGAATATGATGCCTATAATTAACAGAAGGAATTGTCCGGTCACCAAGCTTGCCATTACAGCGATCTCATGGAAATAGGCCGGGAATTCTATAGCCAGCACCACTGCCAAAATTGAGGTCCCTAATCGAACGCCAAAGCCAATACCAAACACTCTCTTCTTTCTTTCACCGGCGGCCGCACTCGCAACCTGTCGAATTTTGTAGGCCATATACAGCACATTTAGACAGCTTACTCCCGTTCCCAGAATGATTCCGTGAGCAATGTCACGATGTTGGGGCATGAAGGCGGAGACCAGGAAACACAGAGCCATAATACCAAGCGCCACGATCCATAACATTTTTTGCATACGGGTCATCTCATTCATGGTTATCCCTCAATACCTTTCCGATCACAAGGGCAATACTTAATGCGCCTACAACCAAGCCTGCGAGAACGCTTACGCCAATCCAAATTCCGGAGCCACCAAGTTTGGTATCAAGCCATTTTCCGGCATAGAAACCACCCAGTGTGCATATCGTCAAATCAATGCCGATCGCGCTCACCAGTCCTATAGCCTTAAAGGCATTTCCGGTGTTGTTTCGGTTGTTGTTTTGCTTGGAAGGTTTGACCACTTTTCTCATGTCACCCCTGCAATTCCAGTCCATTTTACTTAAATATAAGATGCTTTGTCAATTGAGATATTTTAGCGCCCTAAAGTATAAAAATCAGTCGACAAAGCATCTAAAAATGCTGTATCCCTTGGTAACCGTACAGTTTAACTGTATGCTTACCTTGTAAAGATTAATTATTACGAACGGACGCCTTTTGTGAACATTGTGTGAAATTCTTCAGGACGTTCTGTTTGAACACCATAATGGTGCAAAATCGCATTGACAATTCTTACAGATGCCTGTCCATCACCGTAAGGATTCGCTGCCTGACTCATAGACTCATACAACGCGGAATCTGTCAAAAGAGCCTTGGTCCGATTGTACACGTTCTCTTCACTTGTACCCACCAGTTCCAAGGTACCCGCTTCAATCCCTTCCGGTCTTTCGGTCGTATCACGCAGCACTAGGACAGGTACTCCGAACGAAGGCGCTTCTTCCTGCAGACCACCGGAATCGGTAAGAATCAGATGCGTGTGTGGATAAAAATTGTGCAGGTCCACTACATCCAGCGGATCAATCAGCTTAATACGCGGATGGTTGCCCAAAATTTCAAATGCAGGTTCCTTCACAGCCGGGCTCGGGTGAACTGGGTACACAATAGCAATATCCTCAAATTCGTCTGCGATCCGCTTAACCGCGTTAAAAATCTGACGATGCGGTTCCCCTTGGGACTCCCGGCGATGTGCTGTCATGAGAATCAGGCGTTTGCCCTGAGCCCAGTCCAGTACCGGATGCTCGTAGTCCTGGCGAACTGTATACTGAAACACGTCAGTTACTGTATTGCCTGTTACATATATTCGCGATTCAGGTTTATTTTCCTTCCGCAAATTTCCAGCTGATAAAGAAGTAGGCGAAAAATGCAGATCGGACAGCACACCTGTGAGCTGACGATTCATTTCCTCAGGATATGGAGAAAGCTTGTTCCATGTCCGCAAACCTGCTTCCACATGCCCTACTTCAATTTGCTGCATAAAGGCTGCATAGCTAGCCAAGAAAGTCGTCAGCGTATCGCCGTGAACCAACACGATATCAGGCTTGGCTTCACGCAATACGGGTTCCAGACCTTGAAGTACACGTATGGAGATTTCATTGAGTGTCTGGCGATCCTTCATTACATCCAGATCATAGTCAGGGTGGATATTAAAAACTTCCAGAACCTGATCAAGCATCTGGCGATGTTGAGCTGTTACGCATACTACGGACTCGATATGCTCCGGATGGCGCTGAAGCTCCAAAATGAGAGGTGCCATCTTAATCGCTTCCGGACGCACACCGAAAATGGTCATCACTTTAATTTTAGACATTTTCTGTTGAACCCCTTTTCATAATAAACGTCTGCTTCCCAGATCTTCCGTGATTCAGATAGATGATCTGTCTTAGCGTCCATAGATTGTGCCGAACCGCTAAAAGCAGTCTACTTAGTTCCGTACAAGCGGTCTCCCGCATCCCCAAGACCCGGAATGATGTAACCATGATCATCCAAACGCTCGTCCAGTGCAGCGACATAAATGTCTACATCAGGATGCGCATCCTGCACAGCTTTCACTCCTTCAGGAGCGGCAATCAGATTCATCATTTTAATTTGAGTACAGCCTCTTTTTTTCAACACATCAATCGCTGCGATCGCCGACCCGCCCGTTGCGAGCATCGGATCAATTACGATCAATTCACGTTCAGTTACATCCGTAGGCAGCTTCGTATAATATTCTACGGGTTGCAATGTCTCAGGATCACGGAACAACCCCACATGTCCTACTTTTGCAGCAGGCAAAAGCTTTACGACACCATCCAGCATACCCAGGCCTGCACGCAAAATCGGGATAAGGCCCAACATACGACCAGAAATCACTTTACCTTCAGTTTCAGCAACTGGAGTCTGTACCGTAATGCTCTCCAGCGGAATATCTCTTGTAATTTCATAAGCCATCAAAGTTGCTACTTCATCAACCAGTTCACGGAAATCTTTCGTGTTGGTCCGCACATCGCGGATAAATGTAAGTTTGTGTTGGATCAAAGGGTGATCGCAAACCACCAGTTTTGCCATAATATATTCCCTCCGGTATTATCGTCACGTTCTTCCGCACCAGCATATCGAACATCCTGATTCGAAAGGATCTATGTAACCTATTTGTACAAACCAAATAAGCACAGATGCAATGCGTGCCTGTAAATCCTGTTTATTATAACATTCCCTTGATTGATTTAACACCTGCCACTGCAACCTTTTGTCAAGGGAAAGATATGACAGGCAAAATACTTGGCAAGGCCCATTTACGTGTGACTTTTGTCATATGAAATCATACTAAAAAGGCTCTGACGGTCCTTGACCGTCAAAGCCTACCAGTTCTAAACTTCCTGCCTGAGATATAGCCTCTGCTATCCCACGCATATATTCTTTATCTATACTTAAGATTATCCCACGCTCCCTGAAATTGCTGAAGCATTTCGTCCTTCGTAATAACGCCTGCGATATAGGCTTGCATACTACTGCTTAAATCCTGATTTAGCCCCTTTGGAAAGCGCTGGAAGTTCCAGCTCCATATCTTGCCTTCCTTCACGTGCCGAGATATTTCCGCACCCAAATCACCTGTGGTCTCGTCACTGGACGTGATACTTTTGAAGGCAGGAACGAACTTAAACTCCTTGGTAATATAATGCTTGCCTGTTTCTGATGTGACCAGCCAGTTGAGAAATTCCTTTGCCTCCTGCTTCACAGGCGAGTTTTTGTTGACAACCCAGTTCGAGGCCACTCCCACAGCCAGTTTGTCTCCAGTGGAAGAATTATTGTCTATAGGCGTAGGAAGAATACCCAAATTCAAGTTAGGATTAATTCCATCTATTTGCGGCTGCGTCCAGTTCCCCTGGTGCATCATAGCGGCCTTGCCTGTTGAAAACAGTGTCACTTGTGTATTGTAGTCCGTCGTGAGCGGATTGGGGTTTCCATATTTTAAAGTCAGGTCAAGCAACTTCACCCACTGATCGAACACGGGGTTACCAGGAATGCGAGCAGTTCCTTGGTTTAAATCCGCAACGTAGCTCTCCGGGTTCGGCTGTCTGGCAAAGGGGATATTGATAAAATGGTTTCCCAGAACCCACCATTCTGCATAGCCGTTAGCAAAAGGGATAATCCCTGCTGCTTTCAGTCGCTTGGCTGCTTCCTCCAATTCATCTAACGTCTGAGGCAATTTGGTTATACCCGCTTTTTTGAACAAATCCTTATTATAAATAAAACCAAATCCCTCCAGGTTCATAGGCTGTCCATAAATCTTACCGTTAACCGTCATCGGCTTACGGGCGAAATCGTCCAGGTCCTTCACCCATGGCTGATCCGACAAATCCTCCAGGTACTCAAACCACGTATCGCGATCCTGGTAACCCTCATTCGTGAAAATGTCCGGCTGGTCGCCTGAGGCGAATTTAGCCTTCAACGAAGCACCGTAGTCCGTACCCCCACCGACAGATTGAATATCCAGCTTGATACCAGGGTGCGTTCTTTCATACTCAGCCTTCAGTTTGTTCAACGGTTCCGAAATCTCCACTTTGAATTGATAAATGTGTATCGTTTTGGTCCCACTCTGTTGAGCCTTTGTATTACCACAACCTGCAAGCATACACGTAAGCAGCAACATCAGGGAGATGACAAGCAGCACTGTCTTTTTCATCCGATAACCCTCCCATCAGCCTTTAACCGCTCCGGCCGCAATGCCAGAAACGATATATTTTTGCATCACCAGAAAAAACACAACAATTGGCGTGATTCCGAGCACCAGTGCGGGCAACGCCAAGTCCCATTGCTTGGTATATTGACCAAACAGCATATAGGTCGCAATCGGAATCGTACGCAGCTCAGGATCATTTAAAATGAGCGAAGGCAGCAGATAATCATTCCAGATCCATAACGTATTCAAAATAAGTACGGTCACGAACATAGGGAGCAACAGTGGACAAACGATGCGAAAGAACACCCCGTAACGAGAGGAACCATCTACTCTCGCCGCTTGCTCAACCTCAATAGGCACCGTTTTAATAAAACCATGAAAAAGAAAAACTGATAAAGGCGCTCCAAAACCCAGATAGCACAAAATCAGTCCTGGTATGCTGTTGTTCAGGCTCAATACGTTGGACACTTCCATAAGCGGCAACATAATCGATTGAAAAGGTACGACCATCGCAGCCACAAGCAGCCCGAACAGGAACCGATTAAAAAGAGTATCATGCCGAACCATTTGGTAGGCGGCCATCGAGCTGATCAGCAGCAAAAGCGCATTGCTGACGATGGTGACGATCAGTGAATTCCCCAGTGCTGTGGGAAAGTTTATTTTATTCCAGGCGTTAGCATAGTTTTCAAAACGGAAGGTTGTCGGCCACGAAGCGGAATGGGCCAAAATGTCTCCAAAAGATTTAACCGAGTTCACGAGCAAAAAATAGAACGGAACTAGAAAGATCAACCCAACCACAATAAGCAATATTTCAGCTACCCATGTGCTTAAACGATAGTACGATTTTTTTTCCATTACATTTCGACCTCCTTTTTCTTCGTGAGGCGCACCTGAATACTGGTAATGATCGCAACGACCACGAAGAAAATCATAGCCTTAGCAGTTCCCAATCCAAGTCGATTATTTGTAAACGCTTCATTATATATGTCCAACGCTACAGACTCTGTCGCCTTGAATGGTCCACCCTTTGTCAAAGCCAAATTCAGCTCAAATACTTTAAAGGACCAGGATATCGCCAAGAACAAGCAGACGGTCACTGCTGGCATAATAAGCGGCACCACGATATGACGCAAAACCTGTCTTCGGTTCGCACCATCAATTTGGGCTGATTCAATAAGAGCATGCGGGACATTATTTAGAGAGGATATGTAAATAACCATGAGATAACCTGCGTATTGCCAAACAAACACAATGACAGTTCCCCAAAATGCAGTAGGCCCATCACCCAACCACGGCAGTTTGAAAAAGGAAAGCCCTGTCGCTTCTCCCACCGCTGAAAAACCACGTACAAATATAAATTGCCAGATGAAGCCGAGCAGCAAGCCGCCGATCATATTAGGCATAAAAAATACAGTTCGCAGTGCATTGCGGGTACGCAACGGCTTTGTAAGCGCATAGGCCAGGAAAAAGCCCACCAGGTTTGTTAGAATGACACCACATACGGTAAAACGGACCGTAAACCAAAATGCATTACGGAAATCGGGATCATCTTTAAAAATATGAATGTAATTCCCTAGTCCGAGCCATCGGACATGTTCAGATACGCCATCCCAGTTCGTCATGGAATAATACAGCCCCAACAGGAACGGAATGACCATAATTAAGACGAAAAACAACGCCATCGGTCCTACAAATATGAGCTGCTGCAATAATTGCGCGGATTTTCTTTGGCTCAATGCAATCACTCCTTTGTCGTAGATCATGAAGGAAAATGCGCATAAATCCTTACTTTAATCGCTTATTACCCAAAAACGTAAGTTTCGAGTCGTCTGGAATCAAAAAAAGGCTGTTCTCCCTTCGCTAACGAAAGGAAAACAGCCTTATCATATAAAGATTAAAAGGAATGGCGATGAATTAGTATTGTGTTCCTGGATAGATCGGGAACTTGTCTGTCAACTCGCCCACCGCTTGGCTTGCTTTGGACAATACAGTATCATCTTTTGGATTTTTAAGAGTATCAGCAATGATTTTACCGATTTTAACCATAGCCTCTTCATCCATACCACGAGAAGTTGCAGCAGGTGTACCAATACGAATGCCACTGGTAACGAACGGACTCGTTGGATCGAAAGGAATGGCATTTTTGTTGACCGTGATACCCACGGAATCCAATACATGCTCCGCTTCTTTACCTGTAATATTCAAATTGCGAGTATCCAACAGCATCAGGTGATTATCCGTACCACCGGATACAATGTTGATTCCCTCTGCCAGCAGTGTTTCAGCCAGCACCTGTGCGTTGCGAACTACGTTTTGCGCATAGGTTTTGAATGATGGCTGGAGCGCTTCACCCAAAGCAACTGCTTTGGACGCGATCACGTGCATCAGTGGTCCTCCTTGAGTACCAGGGAAGATAGCTTTATCAATCGCTTGCGCCCACGCTTTGCGAGTCAGAATTAGACCCCCACGCGGACCACGCAGCGTTTTGTGTGTCGTTGTTGTCACAAATTGGGCATGAGGAACTGGACTAGGGTGAATCCCTGCTGCCACGAGACCTGCGATATGTGCCATATCCACCATGAATAAAGCACCTACATCATTAGCAATGGAAGCAAAGGCTTCAAAATCGATAGTACGCGGGTATGCACTTGCACCAGCTACGATCAGACGAGGGCGGTGCTTGAAGGCTGCTTTGCGTACTTCATCGTAGTCGATGCGGAAGTTGTCTTCACGTACACCGTAAGCAGCAAAGTTATACAACAAACCGGAGGCATTAACCGGGCTTCCATGTGTTAAGTGGCCGCCATGCGCCAGATTCATACCCAGTACAGTATCTCCAGGTTGAAGAGCTGCCAGATATACCGCCATGTTAGCCTGCGCTCCAGAGTGAGGCTGCACGTTCGCATGCTCGGCGCCAAATAGTTCTTTCGCACGGTCACGTGCAATATCTTCGACGATATCTACATGCTCACAGCCACCATAGTAGCGTTTGTTCGGATAACCTTCAGCATATTTATTGGTAAGCACGGAGCCCATGGCTTCCATTACTGCTTCACTGACGATATTCTCAGATGCGATCAGCTCGATATTGTGGCGTTGCCGTTTCAGTTCAAGCCCCATTGCTTCCATCACTGCCGGGTCACTTTTACGCAGATGTTCCATCATGATTGATTACTCCCTCTCCATGGTCAAATTGTTGGGTATACAAGCAAATGCCTGCTCCTCTGTTGGGTACCTCATCATCAATGCAAAAAAGATCAGTACAAACATGCCGACATGCCAAATGCTAATCGCAGTTTCCGCCGGCTTCTTGTTCCAGACTGTACACTGCCCGTTGTCCCCCAATAAGTGGAGGACGAGTGAACGCAGCCGTCACACGTGCTTCACCAATCCAGCGAAGGCTTGGGCGAAACGGAACGGCAATTGGGCGCAAATGCATGCCAATCAGCGTTTCGCCGATGTCTATCCCGGCATGAGCCTGCACGTTCGCCGCCAGACACGCATCGTCCATAGAGCGATAGGCAACGGTAGCCATAGAGCCCCCTGCTGTACGAACAGGAACAGCCGCAACCTCCATCAGGCCTAATCGCTCCAGTAGAGAACGTTCAACGACCAGTGCTCGGTTCAAGTGCTCACAGCATTGAAACGCCACATCAAAGCCATACTCTCTGCGAACGGATTCTACTCCAGACAACACTTGCTGAGCCACATCCAGCGCTCCTGCTGTGCCGATCCGATTTCCAGCCACTTCACTCGTGCTTGCGCCAATAACCAGCAGGCGACCAGCTTTAAGACTGGCCACTTCTGCAATTTCCCGCACGACAGAAGCGGTCTGTGCTTCGAGTGAAATCTCATGATCCAATTGTTCTACCATTGGAACCTCCTTTGGTTGAACAGCCTCTCAGAGACTAGGCATGGTCCCATGCCCCAAGTTCAACACACTCTCTCCTGATCACAATCTGACTATATTATAGCCGATGTTTCAGATTTCGAGCAGAAAAAATGGAAGAACAAGAAGGCAACAGAAGATCTGCTGTAGCTCGTATACGAAAAAAGAGCAGTCCACACCTATGTGGAATTGCTCTTTTGCCCAGGCGACCGGCCGTATATCCGATGCTCCATCGTGGTTAATCCCACTTTTGTCGCCAGTTACATCGGATTCTCATTTTTCCACCTTATCTTAACGGATTAACTGTCGAAAATCAACAGATTCCGTACAAAATAGAGGAATGGTACCGACTTTATTCGGAAGATCCCTTTAGCTTGTCCAGCAACTTATGCAAAGCTACACGGATTTCCGCAGCTGTGACATCGTAGTCCTCCCGCGAACCGCCAAACGGATCTGAGATATCGAAGCCCGGAATCCGTTGATGTAATTCAATCATTCGTTCACGTTCCTGAGCCGATAGCTCTTGTCCGAGTGAAGCCATCAACTGCTGTGATGCATACAAACCATCTAACTCCTGTACGTCATTCAGCACTGCGTCCCGGTCCTCCACATATTCCTTCAGCGTAAATACTTTGCCCGCCGTTTGTGGAAACCGTTGAATGACATGCTGTTTATGTCCTTGCGTCAAGGTTAAGATCAGATGTGCCCACTCGGCAAGTCCGTCGCTTAAAGGGGTTGAAGTGATCTGATCGGATATATCGTGATCACGTAGAACCGCCTCTGCATGCCGGGATATCGACGCCCCGTCCATCGCAGCTACTCCAGCGGAACGCACTTCCAGTTCCAGTCCATGCTCAGCAGCCAACTTACGCAGCATCCCCTCAGCCATTGGACTGCGACAGGTGTTCCCTGTGCATACAAATAAGATATTCTTCAACGTCTTCACCCCCCGTATGTTGAAAAAATATATAAACAGAGGATTACTCAAATCCTGTATTTATTTTACACTGTCTACGTTAAAATCAAAATATAAACATAAAGCCGAATGCCAGCAAAACGGCACCGCCCACCGCTTCTCCATAATCCCCCAGATTGCGGCTGACCTTGCGCCCCAGTAACAGCCCCAGCATCGCCATCGCTCCCCCGCAAAAACCAAAGGCCAGAACAGTCAGCACCAGGTCACTCTGGAACATCCCCAGGGACACTCCCACAGAAAATGAGTCAATGCTCACCCCAAGTGCAAATAGCAAAAGACCCAAAGGCGACCGATGATCCAATACGTGTACGCCGTCTCCCTTAAAGGAATTGTACACCATATGCCCGCCCAAAAGGATGAGTAATCCCCCTGCGAAATAGGTCGTCACATGGCCTAATAAAGAACTCATATAATGGCCTGTGAACATTCCCAGCAACGGCATCAGGATGTGAAAAAAACCAATCACAATGCTGATGCGCAGCACGTCTCGCAGGCGTATCCCCTTCATACCGATCCCTACGCCCAGCGACAGCGCATCCATCCCTAGCGCTACCGCCATGATCAGAATCGTTACAACCTGCCCAGCATCGGCAGAGGCTGCCAGCATACTCCATCCCTCCATTATCCGTCTGTTCTTGTACACGTTATGCGGACAAGGGGCAAATCAGTACAAGCAGGTACTGAAAATACCCAAAACAGAGACGAGGAGAGAGGAGAAATTAAAATAAGAGACTCCATTCTTTACAGAAGCTACAGTCGGATAATTCGATGACCTGCCGCTTTAAGCAGTCGATTCATGACGGCGTCTCCCAATCCCTTCGGCGGACAGGCTTCCGCCAAAATGTAGGTGACGCCGTCCTCATCGCAGCGGCGCAGCACGCCGTACAGGCGCTGCGCCGCCTCATGGAGCGCGTCCAGCTTGCCCAGCGTGTAGACCCGTTCTCCGGCGTAGCCGGCGGCATGGTCGTCGAACGCGAGCACCGCCGTGCGCTCCCCGCGCGCGGCAGCCTCCGCCAGCGCGTCGCGAATCCAGCCCGTCACTTCAACAGGCGACGGGCCTTGTACCACGCTCAAGCGGCCTCGCGGCGCGTAGTGCGTATACTTCATGCCCGGCGAGCGTGGCGCCAGGCTGTCGACATCCTGCCCGGACGTGTCAGCCAGCGCCGGGTCCAATACGACGGCGCGAGCAACCGCAACGAGCTGTTCAGCCGTCACGCCGCCGGGGCGCAGAATGGTGACGGTTCCGTCGTCACCCACTTGCACTACCGTGGACTCCAGTCCCACCCCCGTGGGACCTCCGTCCAAAATACCGTCGATGCGACCCTCCAGGTCCTCCAGCACATGCTGTGCTAGAGTCGGACTGGGTCTTCCCGAGCGGTTGGCGCTTGGTGCAGCCAGCGGACAACCGGCTTCCGTGATCAAGCGCAGCGCGATCGGATGATCCGGCATGCGCACACCGACCGTGTCCAAACCTGCTGTCACACGCGATGACAGTGCCTGCGGCACTACCGGCAATACGAGGGTCAGCGGTCCTGGCCAAAATGCATTCATCAGCGCTCGGGATGTATCGTTAATTTCCGCTACCATGCCTTTTAATTGAGCAGCATCGGAAATATGTACAATGAGCGGGTTATCGGAAGGACGACCTTTAGCAGCAAATACCGCCTCCACCGCTTTAGTGCTGCGTGCATCGGCCCCCAGTCCGTACACGGTTTCCGTAGGGAAGGCTACCGTCTCTCCAGCCTGGAGAAGTACGGCGGCCTCGCGTATGCCCTTTTCCGCTGCGATCAGAGCCTGTCCAGCTGAAAGTTCGTCAGAACCATCCCCGTCAGTGTTGTTCACAGAACCAACAGAATCCACTTTTTCCACCTCAAAAGACGAGGTAGCAGATACAGTCGTGCTCTCTACAGGAACCAGACATCTTACATCCCACCAGTGTGTATGAGAAGACTGTGGCGCCTGCTCCTGCCCTACGCTCTCTTTTTTCACAAAACCTACGTGCATGTCATGCATTTGATTCACTTTATCACTCATATCAGATCATCCCATATCTTATTGTCATACAGGCCATTTCATGGCCCTGATCCCCAAAAAACCTACTTTAACAAATCAGTTCGAATTGGCTCTGTCCTCTGTATATCTATCGTAAGTTCCATTATAACATATGGGGAAACTTACACTCGTTGTTCTCTTTTCCATAGCACTGACGAAACATTTAGGCAAACAAGCCACTCACCCAGCTCCACAGACCCGTAAGGGCATCCCACAGGAAAAAACGTACTTCCGGCTCCTTGTCAGCGGCGTTCGTTCGATTGTCTTCATGACTTGTTTTTGCCGATACAGTTTGTGCTGCTGCTTCACCACTGCCTGCATCAATAAAGCACAACGGCGGGAACAGCACACACCACCAATTTTGCCCTTTCCCTTGCCCCAGTGTAACCCGAAGCGCCTCATAATTCCCTGCCGGGTAGACAAGACCACCGTACATTTTCGTCGGAAAAGGTACACTTGCCAGCTCCACCTGATGATCATACGCTATACCGCGAAGAGCCAGTTCTTCACCTACCAAGCGATCAATTTCAGGTAAATGTGCGTCAATCAACACTCTGGCTTGATTTAGGCTTTGTGGATTGTCCAGCTCACCCACCCACGCATTCATCTGCTGCACGATGGCATCCCGTATTTCGCGCTTAACCAACTGATCCTCCGGACGATCTGAATTAGCCAAAATGCGCAGTCGAATGGAATCGTGCGGAATTACTTTCAACCCTGTGGTGGCCACTCCAGATGCTAAAGTTCCTCTTGCCCCCGTGGTCATAGCTGCATCTGTTTTTTGACCTTCCCAAGACATCATTAATATTGAAATACAAAAGAGTATCATTGCAGCTTGCTTTATCCAACTTCTCATCTTCGTCCCCCCAAACCCAAACTCTATCATGTCTATCAGTCTGTCCGGTTTGGGAGAGTCTAAACCTATGAATCTCGCAAAATAATTCAGGCTATTGCAAGCTAGATCGTCACCTAGGAATATAAAAAAGCCCAGATTTCACAATCTGGACTCTTTTGTTGCACCGTTTCAACTCGTAAAAATAACTATTAATATTAAGCCACAACCCACCTGTACTAGGCTTTTTTCGCCTTCGTCAAGCTTACTCTGGAAGGCTGCGGCAGGTCATCCTCTAGCTCCTGACCATGCACCTTAATGCTCATAACTAAGCCAATACTAGCCATGTTAATAAGCAACGAGGTACCGCCATAGCTTATGAACGGGAGCGTAATCCCCGTAAGTGGCATAATGCCCAGAAACGCACCAATGTTCTCAAAAATCTGATATAGCAACATGGACACAATCCCGACAATAATATATGGTCCAGCTCGATCCCGGCATTCCAGCGAAATCAGGATCATTCGGTGAATCAAAATAAAATATAGCAACAGCAGAATGGATGAGCCTACAAACCCAAACTCCTCTGCTACAACTACAAAAATAGAATCCGCATAGGTATAGGGAACACGTCCGGACTGTACCGAGGTTCCTTGCAAAAAGCCCTTGCCCATCATACCGCCAGAAGCTATGGCCAGTTTGGCATTTTTCGTATGATAAGATGCCTTCGCAGTCGCTTCTTCTGGTACCAGCCAAGGGTCTAAACGCTCTACCCAGTGACTACGTCCAATGCCTTTCATAAAGGAATCAATCTCATCATGAAACGAAATATACGCTTTGATCCCGCCACCAACGGCGACTGCAAATACGATAAATCCGATTAGCGCATGGGACGCCTTCACATTACCAATCCATAGCATACCAATGACGATGACAATGTAACCGAGCGCATTACCCAAGTCATTTTGTGCCATGACCATTGCGAATGGGACAAAGCTCACCAGAGCAACTGGAAGGACATCCTGAATAAAATACAGCTTGCTCTTGCGCTTTTTAATCAGCATATACGCCAAAAAAATGATAAGAACCAGCTTGAATACCTCAGCAGGCTGGAGATTTAAGCCACCAATTTTCAAAAAGCCTTGAGAGTTATTAACCGTCCCGCCAAAAAAGCCGAGAATCAGCAGAAATATCCCGCCTCCATATACATACAAGGCTTTTTTAATGAATATCCGAAAATCAACTATCGCTAAACCCAAGATCGCTACAAAGCCCAATATATAATACCCGATCATCTTCTGGTAATCGTTGCCGTGCTCTGCCAAGTTCGTAGGACCCCTACCAGCACTGTATACCGTTATGATACTAATCGCCATGAGCAAAACCAGAATAAAAATAACCGGACCATCAATTTTTTTCAATTTCTGAAGCATGATTTCCCCCTGAGCCGTTTCTCGGTCATACTCCTCTTATTCTAAAGGAAAGACTCGCAAAAAGAAAATGCAGCATTACTCCGAGACGCCTAGGACATGTCGCTCGATCCCCGCAAGGTCAGGAATGATTAGAATGTTCTTCCAATGACCTGCCTGTTCCAGCAGGTCAGCCACGTCTCTGGCCTGTCCCATCCCCAGCTCAAACCCGATTAGCCGGGGTGGGGCCTGAAGGAGCCCAAGCTGCTCCAGCATTGCCCGATACGGGCCAAGCCCGTCAGGACCGCCATCCAGCGCCATTCGCGGCTCATGGTCGCGCACCTCTGGCTGCAAGCCAGCGATGTCAGCAGCCGGGATATATGGCGGGTTGGACACGAGGATGTCCACCGCTGTTCCCGCAAACGGCACCAGTAGATCGCCCTCGCGGAATTCTACGGCTGCGCCGTTTGCGGCGGCGTTCTGGGACGCCATTTCAAGCGCAGCAGCAGAAATATCCCCCGCTGCTACGTGCCAGCGCGGCCGCTCAGCCGCCAGCGTCACGGCAATCGCGCCGCTACCCGTGCCGATATCGAGCGCATGCGGAGCACCGCTCGGCCACAGCCGGTCGCCGTGCTGGAGTATCGCCTCGACGAGCAGCTCTGTCTCGGGGCGCGGAATCAGCACCGACGGTGAAACCGCGAACGGGCGGCCATAAAATTCCTGCCGTCCGATAATATACTGCGCCGGTTCACCCGCAGCTTTGCGGGCGATGATCCGTTCCCACGTCTCCTTAACGGAGGAAGGGAACGGATCGCCCAGAGCGGCGTAAAACCTCGTACCTTCCAGTCCAAGCACATGTTCCAGCAGCAAGCGGGCATTATGCTGCGGCTCCAACACGCCGCAACTTCCTAAAAAAGAAGAAGCCTCAACTAAGGCTTCTCTGACACTCATGTTCCGTTCCGGCGGCATCCGATACACACAATCGCGTTCGTTCCCCAAAACTTAAACCTCTTGTTCCATCAAATCAGCCTGCTCTGCAATCGTGAGCGCTGATACGATTTCTTCGATCTCTCCGTTCATCACCTGGTCCAGCTTGTGCATGGTTAAACCAATGCGATGATCCGTTACACGGCTTTGCGGGAAGTTGTAAGTACGTATACGCTCACTGCGGTCCCCGGTACCTACTTTGCTCTTACGCTCGCCTGCATATTTGGCTTCCTCTTCCTGACGCATCATATCCGAAATACGGGCACGCAAAACTTGGAGCGCCTTCTCCTTGTTGGAGTTCTGGGATTTGCCGTCCTGGCAGGTTGCCACAATACCTGTTGGCATATGCGTTACACGCACCGCCGACTTGGTTGTATTAACGGACTGACCGCCCGCACCGCTGGAGCAGAAAGTATCCACGCGGATATCCTTGTCTAAAATTTCGATATCCACTTCCTCTGCCTCAGGCATCACGGACACCGTGGAGGTAGACGTATGAATACGTCCGCCAGATTCTGTTGTCGGAATCCGCTGTACACGGTGTGCGCCGCTTTCGAATTTCATTTTGCTGTAGGCACCGCGTCCATTAATCATGAAAATAACCTCTTTAAAGCCTCCAAGGTCATTCATGTTCGCATCCATCAATTCTACACGCCAGCCTTGTGTATCTGCATAACGAGTGTACATCCGGTACAAGTCCGCTGCAAACAGTGCAGCCTCGTCCCCACCGGCAGCACCACGAATTTCGATAATAACGTTCTTATCATCGTTCGGGTCCTTCGGCAGCAGCAAAATGCGGATTTTCTCGTCCAGTTCCCGCTTACGGGCACTCAGCTCTTCGATCTCCATTTTGACCATTTCACGCATCTCGTCGTCAAGCTTTTCAGCCTGCATGGCTTTAGCAGCGTCCAGCTCCTCAACGACAGTTTTATATTCGGTATATGCTTCATAAGCAGGCTGTAAATCAGACTGTTCTTTGGAATAATCTCTAAGTTTTTTGCTATCGTTCGCCACATCCGGATCGCAGAGCAGTTCGCTCAGTTTATCGTAGCGGTCCGCCAATGATTGCAATCGGTCCAACAAGCGATTCACCTCTTCAGTTAAATTAATATGAAACCAGCTTTAAATTCACTGGCTACAGCTCTTTATTATAACAACTAATCGATTAATTAGCTACATAAAATACTTGCTAATTTAGGATTTTGCAAAAATCAACAAATCAATTGAAGTCGAATAAACAATATTCCGCTAAAGATTTGGTAACAAACTCTCAATCAGGAAAAAGGAATACGAATCAAATAAAAAGTCGCCGCCCGGGACAGGCAGCGACTAAGTAAGTTAGTACATGCGGATAACACATATACAATGACCTAATATGTTTGTATATAAACCCTGTTTGCTATACGCCGAGATGCATCCTAAACATTAAAACGGAAATGCATAACGTCTCCGTCCTGCACCACATATTCCTTGCCTTCCAAACGAAGCTGACCACGTTCTTTGGCCCCGTTCATAGATCCAGCAGCGACCAAGTCATCGTAGGATACAACCTCAGCGCGAATAAATCCGCGTTCAAAATCCGAGTGGATTACGCCCGCAGCGCCAGGTGCTTTTGTTCCTTTGTGAATAGTCCATGCGCGTACTTCCTGCACACCTGCTGTGAAATACGTATACAGTCCCAGCAAGCGGTAAGCTGCTTTGATCAGACGGTTCAGACCAGATTCAGCCAGCCCCAGCTCCTCAAGGAACATTGCCTTGTCTTCGCCTTCCAGCTCAGCAATTTCAGCCTCTACTTTGGCACTGATCGGTACCACTTCAGCATTTTCCGCTACTGCAAATTCACGTACCTTTTGCACATATGGATTGCTGTCAGCTTCCGTTACACCATCTTCACTGACATTAGCCGCGTACAATACAGGCTTCATCGTGAGCAAATGAAGGTCGCGTATAATCAGCTTTTCGTCTTCTGACAATTCTACGCTACGTGCAGGTTTGTCGGCATACAGCGATTCCTTGATCCGTTCCAGTACTTCAACCTCTTGGGCATACTGCTTGTTGCCGCCCTTCATGTTCTTACGGGAACGATCAATGCGCTTGTCTACACTTTCGATATCCGCCAGAATCAATTCTAGATTAATCGTCTGAATATCGCTGATTGGATCAATTTTGCCGTCCACATGAGTAATATTCTCATCTTCAAAGCAGCGTACCACATGAACAATGGCATCTACTTCACGAATATGAGCCAAAAACTTGTTACCCAAACCCTCGCCTTTGCTGGCACCTCGTACAAGTCCTGCAATATCAACAAATTCAAAAGCCGTTGGTACCGTTTTGTTCGGTACTACCAGTTCAGTCAGCTTATCCAGTCGCTCGTCCGGTACTTCAACGACCCCTACATTAGGGTCAATTGTACAAAATGGATAGTTTGCGGATTCCGCCCCCGCCTGCGTTATTGCGTTAAACAGTGTTGATTTGCCCACGTTCGGCAGACCCACGATCCCCGCTTTTAAAGCCATAATCAGAACAACTCCCGTTTATATAAAATATGCGCTATACCCTCTGTTAGTTTACCAACCCACATTATATAGGAGAACCTATACATGCGGCAAGCATACGGCTGTGAATTTAGGATTTTGCTGCATCCCTATTTAGATAGCTTTATTTAAATTTCCTTGCTCATCTGGATATCCGTAACCCGATAACCAGACTTGCGATATACATGTAAAGCCCGCTCATTATGCCCAAATACATGCAGACCGATGCGAACCGCACCCAGCCTCCGAGCTTCTTGTTCCAACGCCTGCATCGTCAACGTACCCAGGCCTCGCCCCTGATATGAATCGTAAACGAGAATATCCAGCAAAAAAGCTTCTTTGCCTTGCGTACCTTCTGTAATGTTGAACCAGATATATCCCGCTTCCTCGGAGCCTTGACCCACACTACCTGAATACTCAAGCATGTACAGGTGAGCATGGGGCGTATCCAGTCTTTGTGGCAAAAATGTTGCAAAGCTTTCCTTTGCCCGTTCTGGTGCCTCTTCCACCGTCCACGCGCCTGCCTGGATTTTCTCTTCCGCGTAATCTGCGAGCGAGCGTTGCTCAAAGCGATCATACTGCTCTGCGTTCATCGGAACCAATTTAATGAATCCACTCATCCGTTCGCCTTCTTTCTTAGTCTGGTCGTTTCTTTAAGACCTTCGATCCCAGCTACTCCGATGCCAAACATGACTGTACGCAATTCCAGCTCTACTTGCTCCAATCGCGCTTCCAATGCCTCACTGGAGGTGACCGCCGAGCCAAGCAAAGAGCGACCGAAGCCTGCCATGTCAGCGCCCAAAGCAAGTGCCTTCGCAGCATCGACACCGTTTTTCAGTCCACCGCTACCGATCAGAGCGCCATTAGGCTGGGCTGCTCTAACCTCCACGATACAATCAGCGGTCGAATTGCCCCAATCGGCGAACGCCTCTGCCGCTGCACGGCGCACAGGATCAGGATTGCGAAATTTCTCCACTTGGCTCCAGCTTGTCCCGCCCGCACCAGCGACATCAATAAAAGCAGCGCCTGCATCATATAATCTCGATGCCGTCTCACCATCTATGCCCCAGCCTACTTCCTTCACGCCTACAGGCACCGAAAGACGACGACACAACTCCTCAATGCGCTCAAGCAGCCCGCTAAAATCCAAATTCCCTTCAGGTTGGAATATCTCCTGCAAGCCGTTCAAATGCAGCACCAACATATCCGCTCCGGCAATTTCCACTGCACGTTGGCAATCGTCCACACCAAACCCGTAGTTCAGCTGCACTGCACCCAGATTGGCAAGGATCGGGATGCTAGGTGCTAGACGGCGAACTGCAAAGGTTGAAGCCAACTCTTCTTTTTCCACCGCAGCTCGTACGGAGCCGACACCGAGCGCCCAGCCGCGTCTCTCTGCTGTCTCTGCCAACCGCTCATTAATCGCTCCTGTCTCGGCGCTACCGCCTGTCATCGAACTGATGAGCAGCGGTGTCCGTACAGTGCGCCCCATAAAAGTTGTATCTAGACGCACCTCGTCAAAATGTAGCTCCGGCAAAGCGCAGTGCTTAAAACTATATCGCTCCAGTCCGCTGGTAATGCCGTGTCCGGCCACATCTTCCTGCAGACAAAGGCGGACATGCTCAATTTTCCGTTCACCTGTCTGCGTGGCAGGCAACAAAGAGCCGGATCTGTCTGAGCCGTCAGGTGATCCATTTTTATTTTCTGTATTACTCATCTATGTTCCACCTCATCCAAAGTCAATCTGTGCATTCCATCAGGTTCGTGAAGCACAAATAAGACCGTTCCCGAACACGGTAACCGATCTATTTATCATCTCATATATCAAATATCTAGGCCCTTAAAGCACTATTTTAAGTTATTTCCATTGTATCATGGATGGAAAAATATATACATGACCGTGAACATTTTTCTTTGCCTATGGGATCGAAAAGCAGCACCTGCTTAAGATGCAGCTTCTCTGCAAAATGCAAAATACCCCTCCGGAAGTGGGACCCCAATCAAGCAGGATTAAGGTCATCACAACCTTCTTTAGCTCTTCATAGAATCAGGTATAGTTGTAATATTTTCTTGTGGTTCCTTTGTACGCCCATGTCCAAATTTGAAAACGAGAATACCACCGATAATGACCAATACACCAATCAACTTATTGAAGGTAAACGGAATCTTCTCTAGTCCAAGCCATCCTAATGAATCCCACAACAAGGCTGTACCTAATTGTGCCGTCAATACGATGGAGATCGCATAGGTAGGGCCAAGTCGCTTCATTCCTTGCACCAGACAGAACACAACGCCGACACCAATCATGCCACTAAACCAGTACCACAGCTGCATATGCTGTAAAGCAAATGTATTTTTCCCTTCAAAAATAAGACTCCCGAGCAAGGAAGCCAAGAACCCTGTTCCCAGTACCAATGTCGTTGTGGCCCATGAACCTGTCCGCTCATTCACCTTATTATTGAATATCGTTTGCAGACTGACCAAAGCACCTGCGATAACTGCCAATATAAGCCCTAATAACATATTTAACTCTCCCTTGATAGTCCCTTTATTGTGCTGCACTTATTCAAAGCACTATGATTACAACGATTCATAAATATTATGGCCAGCCAGTTCACTCAAACCTTTTCTGTCCTTAATGACAATATAGCCTTTTGCCCGTTCAACCAATCCCTCTTCGATCATCTTGCGAATGACACGGTTGAGGTGTCTGTAGCTGGTTCCGATCAAATTCGCCACATCCACCAGACTGGATGCCCGTAGTTCCTCATGAAAGGCAGAATTGGATTCGTCAAAAGAAACAGATAGCAGGTAGCTCGCAAGCCTAACTTCCACCGGATACATCAGGTTGAAATTGGAGAAATCAGAGTCCAGGCAAAACTTCCGCGTGACAATATCCAATAGAAATTGCAGCAAAGGAGCATAATCTCTGCCGTACTTATTCATCCATTGACGATGAACACCAATCACATAGATCGGCGACACTGCCTCTACTGTATTGATGACGTGACTATTACGAATATATTCAACATCTCCTATGACCTCGATCGGTGTTTTGAAGCAAAGGATCAGAGTCTTTCCTTCTGTAGAGCTGGTAAAAATTTTGACCTTGCCCTGCACCAGAATATACAGATGCTCAATGGCGTCCCCCTGCGAACAGAGCTTTTCCCCTTGCTCCAAACGATGCAGCGACAAATAGGGATGTAGTGGCTCGTAGAGTATGGATTCTAACTGATGCAGATGCAAAAAATACTTTAGCTGCTCTTGATCCTGAATTTCTCTCATTGCTTAGCTCACCTTCATTTTCTACGTTCTAAGCTTTTTCTATAAATAAAGTTTTATTTTAGAGTTTTAATATAATGACACCCGCGATCATCATACCAATACCTATAAATTGTGGCAGCTTCATCTTCTGCTTCACTATGCCGAACCATCCTTTGATGTCTACCAGGAAGGTTAAACATAACTGAGCAATCAACAGCGCCGAGATTGTGAACGTAACCCCAATATGTTGAATGGCTGTGACTTCACTAAATATAATGATAGCCGCAAAAGCACCACCCCAAAGATACATCGGCTTTACCTGTTTCATTTCAGACACACGGCCATCCTTTGTAAACATCCAAACTGATGCTGCCAAAATAAAACCTATTAGCTGAGTAACGGTAGCCGCCTGCCACGTCCCGATATCCTGGCTAATCCGTGTATTCGCTACCCCCTGTAACGTAATACAAGCGCCTCCCAGAAAAGCAAACAAGATTCCTCTCATAAATCGTTATTCTCCCCATATAAATGACTTTTGTATCTATTTAAGTATAGGTCAGCCTGCCTATAAAGGACATATGTCCTCAATTAATAAAACGTTCTTCATTCATTCCGTTCAGCATTCCGCTTCAATCCTGTGGACTTGCGGTAATAATTAGACAGTATCTATATCATAATCTGCATGTTCGGTCACGATAAAATGGAATGCAGCATTCAATGGAGGAGCTGATCGTCGTATGACTAAACAAAATCCGCTGCATTCTGCGCCGGAATCCCAAAGAAAATTCATGTACAAGGGCCGTGCTCTTAAAATCGCCATTTTGGTCCTTATCCTGTGGCTGATTGCCGTTATGCTGTATCAAACCCATAAACCATTGCCTCCGTTCGTCTCTTATGAGAGTCAGGAGTATTCAACGAACGAGGTAAACTTTTGGACGGATTTGACCTACCCTACTGGGGATGGAAGCACTGTACAACATGAAGGGCAAATTTTGAATCGTATGCTCGGAATCATTGATGAAGCCCAGCAATTTATCGTCATTGACCTGTTTCTGTTCAACGATTATAAACATAAAGGGCAGCACTTCCCCGAAGTCAGCGCGCAAATGACCCAGCATCTTATCGCCAAAAAGAAAGCCCATCCTGAGATGCCTATCTTTTTCATTACAGATGAAGTCAATACCAACTATAATTCTGCTCCCAATCCTTTGTTGGAGAATATGAAGCAAGTAGGAATTCAGGTCGTGCAGACCGATGTAGATCCATTGCGGGACTCCACGCCCATCTATTCAGCGGTGTGGCGCACCTTTTTCCAGTGGTTCGGGCAGCAAGGCACAGGCTGGATTCCCAATCTGATGGCCAGTGACGGACCTGACGTTACGGCTCGCTCCTATTTAAAGCTGTTAAACGTCAAAGCCAATCACCGAAAATTGGTTACCAACGAGCAAACTGCTCTCATTTCTACAGGCAATGTTCACGATGCAAGTGCCTATCATTCCAATGTTGCCCTAGAGGTGAAGGGGCCGATCATCGGAGATATTTTACAAACAGAGCAGGCGGTATTGGACTTCTCGGGCGGAGGGCAACTTCCTGTCTACACACCTCAAGCAGAGCCCCTAGTCCCATCAGGTAAGGACAGCTACCGGATCAAATATCTCACTGAAGGTAAAGTGTATACCTCCATTTTGAATGGCATTAAGCATACGAAGCAAGGTGACAGCATTCATATGGGCATGTTTTATTTAGCTGACCGCAAAGTATTGAATAGCCTGTTGGATGCCTCGGCGCGCGGTGTGAATATCCAATTGCTGCTGGACCCCAATGAAAACGCGTTTGGTCAGGAAAAAATAGGCATCCCTAATCGTCCGGTTGCCCAAGAGTTATCCGATAAATCGGATGGAAACATTCAAATTCGCTGGTATCATACTACCCATGAGCAATTCCATACGAAGCTGATTTATATTGCCAAGGCACAAGGAGAGCATTTGATTTGGGGTGGCTCTACCAATTTGACCCCCCGTAATTTGGATGATTTGAATCTGGAGAATGAACTGTGGGTGGCCGCTCCGGCGGACAGCAAGCTGACCCGACAGGTGGCGGCCTATTTTGATAAGCTGTGGAATAACCGGGGAGCTGAATACAGCCTGGAGCTGGCAACCTACGAGGATCATTCAACATTTTGGAAAGATATTGTATACCGTCTCCAGGATATTTTGGGCTTTACTACATTTTGACTCTAAGATCTGCTTCCATATCCACAGCTCATCGTTTGTACATTACAGCAGTGGTGAAAGCAGCCGAGCGAGCGATTCCATCAAACGTTTGAACAGACGCTTTTTCATGAATTCCTCACGTACGATCAAGCTGGCATTGTGCAAATCTCGCTCATAGTCGTTCACCATCTGCTGCACACTGTGTGTTTGAATCAACAGAGCGTTCACTTCAAAATTCAAATGGAAGCTGCGCATATCCATATTGGCTGTCCCAATAGTCGCAACTTCCCCGTCAATAATGAGAAGCTTGGAGTGAAGGAACCCTTTTTCATATTCATATACCTTGACTCCCACCTCTAGCAACGATTGGAAGTACGAATGGGATGCGAGAAAAGGCAGCCATTTATCCGGTTTCGCGGGGAACAGAATACGCACATCCAACCCGGATAGAGCAGCCATCCGCAAAGCAGTCAGGATATCTTCATCCGGGATAAAATAAGGAGTGGCAATCCAGACGGATTTTCGAGCGGATGTAATCATGGAGAAAAAGAGATTTTTAAGCACTCTCCGCTCGTTATCTGGACCGCTGGCAATAATCTGTACGCCGCCGTCCGTGATCGGTTCAATATCGGGAGACAGATATTCGCTATCCAGCACCGATTCGCCCGTCATATGAAGCCAATCCTGTAAAAATATAAGTTGCAGCGTCCGCACAGCTTCGCCTTTCACAATCATATGTGTGTCACGCCAAAAGCCGTAGGCTTTATTGCGGCTGAGATACTCATCTCCCACATTTAGGCCACCGATTAATCCAATATTACCGTCGATAACTACAATTTTACGGTGATTACGGTAGTTTACCCGGCTGGAGAAGAACAAAATCCGAGCGCCGCCGTATGCAACAACCTCGACTCCTGCATCTTTCATTTCCTTCAAAAATGCCTTCGATAATTGTATACTACCGACCGCATCGTACATAAACCGAACCTTAATACCCGCTTTAGCCTTCTCGATCAAAATTTTCTGAATGCTGGTACCAATATCATCCGAGCGGAAAATGTAATATTCCATATGGATATGATGCTGCGCCTTGCGCAGTTCTTCCAGCAGCGTGGAGAAGGTTTCATCCCCATTATTCAGAATCTGGGTTTCTGTCGCAAAATAAATCGGGGAGCGTGCCAGTCTGCGCGCCAGACGCATCAACTGCTGCTGCTCATCTGTAAAGCAGGTCAAATCTCGTTTGACCCGCAAAGCATCCTTTTCGATACGCTCATAAGCCTGTTGGTCACGCAATGCCTTTTTGTCATACTTACGGCGCTTGAATACATTTTGCCCAAACAAAAAATAAAGAGGAAGTCCAACGACTGGCAGCAACGCCAGTAGCAAAATCCATGACATGGTGGTGGAAGGATTACGATTCTCCGTAAAAATAATCAGACTTATGGAAATAACCGTCAGCGTGGAGAAAATACTGATGACAGTTCCTTCATTTTTACCGATGTAATTAAACAAGCCAAAATAATAAATAATAAACACCATAGCCGCGATCAATACGGCCAGTAAGCTTCGCCTCATAACTAACCTCACTTCCAATGGACTGCATTTAAACAGGTATTCCTCATTATATTGTACATGAGCCCCTTATTTCTTCCCACTTTTTTATTTAAATGTTGAATAAAAAAATCCAAAGTACATTACGAAATGTTGATGGGTTGACACTTACTTTTTTTCATGTGAAAATAAACTAACGAACGTTAGGTAGGTGATGATAATGGGAATGGAAGAGATTCGAAAGGCCGCTCTTTTCCAATTTGCCGCCAATGGGTATGAGGGAGCATCCTTGAGCAGTATTGCCGCCGAGGTTGGAATCCGAAAACCGTCTATATATGCGCATTTTCAGGGCAAGGAGGATCTGTTTTTGCAGGTGGCACGTTATGCGTTTCAAGAGCAGAATTTACGTATTTTCGAATACTTTACGGAACGCAAAGAACAGTCGCTGGAGCACACACTGCATGATTTCCTGTTCTGGATGGAACAGGAATATGAGGGCAACAACTCAGCCAAGTTTATGCTCCGCTTTTCCTTCTTTCCGCCTGTATCTTTATATAACGAGGTACTGAATATTGTGAATCCTTTTCTGGAACAAATGGAGCGAAAATTAACTCGTCGCCTCCGAAATGTACGGGATCGGGAACTCTTTAGGCATATGGAACCAGCAGATGTGGCTTTAGCCTACATGACACTGGTGGATGGAATCATGGTAGAGCTACTGTACAGTGGAAGCACCAACTACCACCGAAGGCTGAACGCTGCATGGCCTATTTTTTGGCGTGGGATTACGTTAACTTCATCTCATGAAGGGTGAAGCAGTCGTAATTGAAAATTATACTGAATTGAGGAGAAATTCATCATGAATCGCAGTTGGATTTACGTTTTTGTTGGAGGCCTGATTGAGGTCGTATGGGTATCGGGTTTGAAGCATGCAGATTCTGTATTCACCTGGGCTGTAACTGTGCTGGCTGTGGTGGCCAGCTTTTATTTAATCATGAAGGCTGCAAAGCGTCTGCCTGTAGGCACGGTGTATGCTGTATTTACCGGACTGGGGACAGGGGGAACCGTCGTAGGCGAAATGCTGCTTTTCGGGGAACCGTTTCAATGGTCCAAAACGCTGCTAATCGCCCTTTTGCTAGCAGGTGTGATCGGCTTGAAGTTAGTTACCGATCGTGATGCTCAGGAAGGGAGTGGTGCATAATGGCTTGGATTGCATTGGTTATCGCGGGATGCTCGGAAGTGCTTGGAGTCATCGGCATGAAGGGAGTTACGGTCGGTAAAGGGTGGAAGGCTTTAGCACTTATGATTTTATCCTTTATTCTTAGCTTCTCTCTGCTCAGCTTCGCCATGAAAAGTTTGCCGATGGGAACTTCTTATGCCGTATGGACAGGCATTGGAACCGTCGGCAGTACGATTACAGGCATGTTCTTGTATGGTGAGCAAAAAAGCGTACTGCGTGTTTTATTCATCGCCATGATTCTTACCGCAGCATTGGGATTAAAGCTGATTTCTTAAAGGAGTGATGCCTTGTGATTACCACCGTAACACTTAACGCAGCAGTGGATAAAATCTACACGGTTGCAGGCTTTGGACTGAATGCCGTCCACCGCCTTGAAGGGGGACTAACGGTACCAGGCGGCAAGGGCGTGAATGCCGCTCGTGTCATTCGCACGCTAGGTCAGCCTGTACGGGCGACCGGGTTTGTAGCTGGACATACCGGACGGCTGCTCATCGACGGGTTGAGCGCGGAGGGCGTAAGCGCCGATTTCATCGAAACGGCATACGGGGAAACCCGTCTCGCCATAACCGTGCTCGACCCGGCTGCCCGCACGCAGACCGAGCTGATTGAGAGCGGCCCGACCGTTGGGCCGCTTGAACTAGCCGCACTGCGGCGCAAAATCGCGACCCTTGCCGAGGATTCGGCTTGGGTCGTTCTCTCCGGCAGCCTGCCACCCGGCTGCCCGTCCGATCTGTATGCCGAGCTGTGCACGCTGGCAAAGGAACGCGGCGCGCGCGTGGCGCTGGACGCGAGCGGCGAAGTGCTGCGCTTGGGGCTGCGCGGGAAGCCCGACCTCGTAAAGCCTAACGAGGAAGAGGCCGCCCGCTTCGCGGGGATCGACGCCACGCGCCCAGATGCCGCTGAAGCGGCGGCATCACAGCTGCTGGAAGCCGGAGCTCAGTTGGTCGTCATCTCGCTCGGCGCACGCGGGGCGCTAGCGGTAACGCGCGATGCACGCTACCGCGTAAGCCTGCCGGACGCGGACATTGTCAGCGCGCTCGGCAGCGGTGACGCCATGGTCGCCGGGCTAGTTAGCGGCGCGGTGGCGGGGCTGGAGCTCCCTGCCATGCTACAACAGGGAGCGGCCTGCGGCACGGCGGCTGCTCTGCACGCCATGGCCGGCAAGATCGAGCTTCAGGACGTGGAACGTCTGAAGCAAGGAATTACGGTGACGCTGGTGTAATTCAGCGTCACTTTTTTTATTTCATCCAATTATTCGCTTAATTTAATGTTACGAATAACAGCTTTCTGAATGATTTATGTTCCAAATATGCGTTGCCGGATGACTTACAACAAAACCCTGTTTTCCAGTATATTTTTCATACAAATATGCGATTTGGAAGGCCCCAGCTTGACTAGTGAATCCTGAAACTCTGCAATTTCCTCTACAGACGCGCTTTGTACCTTAATGAGATAATTAAATTCCCCGCTGATGCGAAACAAATCGGTAACCTCCTTCGCCTCCTTACAAAAATCAATCAGCTCTTGGCAATGTTCTGTCTTTATCAGAATAAACGTAGTGATCCCCCGATTCAGTTCCCGTAAATTAAATACAGCATTATATCCAGAAATAATCCCTCGTTCTTCAAGCTTGGTCATTCTTTCTTTAACGGACGGTTGTGACATCGAAATTTCTTTGCTGATTTGGGAAATCGTCATTCGCGCATCATGCTGTAACAATTTCATGATTTTGTAGTCTATCTCGTCTATGTGATGCTGCATATCAAGTACCTCCTGATTTGAATTTAAAAAGTAACGTTTTTCATCTAAAATATCTTCGGTTTCATAACCAATATAGTATAAAAAGCTTATTTTAAATATATATGTAGCACATAATTATTCATATAATAAGGTTTACTTACATATAAGGAGGATCTGAAATGAGTGTGAAGGGACTAGCTCATGTGGCCATCCAAGCCCGTGATTATCAAGCAACCATTGCATTTTATACCGAAGTACTGGGATTTAAAAGAGGACATCACTGGAGTCTTCCATCCTTTCGGATTCAAGAAGCTTCCATGCTGATTTCACCTGACCAAAGAACCTGTCTCGAAATCTTTGATAACGATGCCGTCATTCCTGCCCAAGGGAAAAAGGCTGCATCCGAGGAGGATATTGCTCATGGGGCTTTATTACACCTCGCATTTTACGTAGACAATGTGGATGAAATATACCAAAAAGCCCTTGTCCACGGAGCAAGAACCTTTGTCGAACCCAATCAGCTTACACTTGGCGAACCTCCTCTAGTAGTCACCAATGCATTAGTCCACAGCCCTAATGGTGAGGTTATCGAATTTATCGAGGATGTTGATTTTGACATGTCCCAATCGAGCAAGAAGTAGTCCCCACAGCTATTAAAAAGATCCACTTCCCGGGGAAGCGGATCTTTTTTTATACTCCTTTCATCTCCACCTTATTCTCTATGGAAAAATTAAACTATTCCTAAGTATTTCCGATATATTGTTTATCGCTTGTTTAAAGGAGTAGATTATCATTTCAATTGACTTCAATGTGTACTGGTTTCATTTTAGCTCCGATCTGCTCATGCCGTTGTTCAGCTTGATCGGTCTGCTGCTCATCTATTTCGGATTCAGAACGATCCGTCGCCACCGTTATCGTAAACGCCACTGGGTCCGTACCAAAGGGCTAATCGTTGACGCGCATATCGAAGTAGACATAGATGTCGTTCCCTTTGACCGTGATGATCCGGTAGATACCAGCTACACCCGCCGATTAAAGGTACGCTTCTATACCGCTTCAGGTGAAGTCGTGGAATTCTGGAATCCTTATAGTACCAATCTCAGCCTCAACCGGGTTGGCAGCAAGATTAAGGTACTATACAATCCGGCCAACCCTCAGGACGCCCGAATTGCCGGTGGTGTAAATGGTGCCGGCTGTCTGGCCTTTATGTTGTTTTTGATCGGTGTCCCCTTTGCTTTGAGCGGTGTATTCGCTTTATTGAAATTTTTCTTCTAACAAGGCTTGGGTCACATACTAGTCATAAAAGTTATCGCCATATAAATGGCCAGACCCAAAATAATCAGTGCCGATATTTTGTTGAGCATAGTACCAAACTTTCCTTCTGAATCCATACGTCCTACAAGCCGGCCCGCCGTTGCCAGACCCACAAACCATATCCACGATACTGACACGGCAGCCAGACCGAAGGCCCAACGTTCCCCGCCGTTATATTGAAGGGAGCTGGTTCCAATTACACCAACCGTGTCAAGTATGGCATGTGGATTCAGTAGCGATACCGAAGCGGCAAAGATCATCTGGCGTTTCGGCAGCATCGGCTGGCTTTCTCCCGAGGAAGCAGCCTTGGACCTCCAAAGAGTCCAAGCCATATACAGCAAAAACAAACAGCCCACCGCATAAAGCACATTCGTGAGCCATAGAAATTGCTGCAAAACAAGGGATACACCCCCAACGGCAAGCGTGATCAGAATGGTGTCACAGATACCCGCTGTAATGACCGCAGGCAAGGCATTGCGAAACCGCGACTGGGACGCCCCCTGATTAAACACAAATACATTTTGTACCCCTAAAGGCAAAATCAATCCCAATGCCAATAAAACGGCATGAATAATAGCTTCCAGCATGTTATGTACTCCCCCAAATTCATTGCTTAATATTCTCTAAATGCTTCTAATCCTTCCGGAACTGCTCTAACACAAGCTTGTAATCCTGAGGATTGTTCATGTTGAACACGGCATTGTGCCACATATTCTCTGTCACTCCCGGCATGTCCTCTATAGTGGCATAACGAACATTCAACGTTTCCAACCATTCGGTGAGACGGAGCCGTTTATTCCGCAAACGTTCCTCAGCAGATGGCAGTATGCTCCGATGATACACTCCCAGCAAAGGATGCATACGTCCAGCCACAGAAGCAATTACCGCTTGCAGTGGTGATTCCGCTGCTTCTTTGGGTGCCGCCCACTTTTCAGTTAAAACGAGCAAGGCTTGCAGCACTTCCAGCTGTACAAAAGGCATATCACAGGCCACGACTATTCCCCATTCGGTAGTAGATGCAGATAAGCCTGCATGAATACCACTCAAGGGTCCCATACCCGGATAGATATCAGATATAGTCTCAATACCGCTCAGTCCATATTCTTGATCGTCACGAGTGACTACTACCACCCGTTGGACCGCCTGATGTAAGGTAATAAATGTCCGTTCAAGCATAGTAGCTCCCTCAATCTCAAGCAGGGCCTTATCCTGTCCCATTCGGCTGGAACGTCCTCCTGCGATGATAATACCAGTCACTTCCACGGAAAACTCCTCCTTTTTTTCTAAAAACAATCACAAATATTCATATGGAATTTTGGACAAAATTGAAATTTACATAATTGTAATTTTATTGGTTTGTTAACCCTTTCAACACATGATACATTGGAATAAAGAACATTCCCACAGATCGACATCGGTGCGTAGTTCTCTATCGGGCTAAGAAAGGAATGGCTTGTCTTGCAAAAGAGAGAAATTCAAGAGACTCCCCTATATTCCCTAAAGCTATATAACTTTTTTCTATATGGAGCTATGGTCATTTTCTCCAGCTTCTTTCCGTTGTATCTACAAGATATCGGCATGGACAAGCTGGAAATCGGGAGTCTGATGGCCATCGGACCTTTTGTATCTGTATTCGCGAATCCTTTCTGGGGATATACAAGCGACCGCAGCCGAAATCTCCGACGTATCCTACTATTTATGATTATAGGTACACTGTTACTGCTCCAAGCTTTATTTCATGTTCACACGTATGTCATGATTTATGTGTCGATGATTGGCTTTTACTTTTTTCAAAGCCCGTTATTTGCCCAAAGCAATACCCTGATTCTCAGTTATATTGAGGGCACGGACCGGAAATTTGGTTCATTTCGCATATGGGGTTCCTTCGGTTGGGCTGTGACTGCGGCAGTTGCCGGCATCGTTGTTGACCACACAGGAGTATCCAGTATATCGACTATCTTTACGATACTTCTTCTGGCTGCATTGATCTGCACTTTGGCAATTCCACCACTGAAAAGCACTGTGGAGACGGCAACCATTCATTTGCGTGGCTTTGGCAGTATTATATTAAACGGATATTTCATATCCTTCATTTTGTTAGGCATCCTTGTATCAATTCCTAATTCAATCAACGGCGCCTTTATGTCCTTGTACATCACCGAACTGGGTGGGTCCAAGCTGATGCTTGGTTTTGCCGTTTTTATGTCATCGGTATTCGAAATTATTGTCTTTTTACTGTTTGATCGCTTCTTGAGGAAAAAAATGACCGTGATGGTCGGCTGTTTGGCACTCGTCAGTTTGCTGTTTGCCTTACGTTGGGAACTCATGGCGCTGGCTACAGACCCGATCCAGATTGTGTTCATTCAGGCACTTCATTGTGTCACCTTCGGTGGATATTTCTATGTAGGCACCCAGTTGACCGTCCTGTTCACTCCTGCAGCATACCGATCATCCGGACAGGCCGTATATACCTTGACTTGGAGTGGTATATCCGGTATCGTAGCAGGTTTTGCTGGCGGTTGGCTATTCCAGAACTTCGGCGGTGAAATGATGTACCATGCAGGTGTCTTCTTCGCCCTGCTGGGCTCTGCGGGATTCGCTATCATGTGGTATATGCTGTACAAGAACGGCTACCAGCCAGGGCATGGCGGCGAGCACAAACCAGGCGAGCATAAACCAATAGAAGAAGCACCACAACGACAATAGAGTGTCTCCAAGTCAATGGTCATGCTCTGAAGAACGGTTGTGCGTAAAATAAAGGAGTCTGCCGTTGGCAGACTCCTTTTTCACTTGGTCGCACGAAGCAACCATCCGTCCCACTGTTTCCAACGTCTTATTGCTTAGGCAATTGGAAAGAGCTTTTCAATGATACCACACGGTTAAATACAGGCTCACCCGGTTTGGAAAGCTTGGGATCTACACTGAAATAACCATGACGGAAAAATTGGAACTTGTCCTGCGATTGTGCTTCTTTCATATTCCGCTCCACATAGCCATGAGCAATTTCCAAAGAGTTCGGATTTAATTGATCAAGGAATGTTTTTTCCGATCCATCCTCTTCCAGCACCTCTGGTTCCTCTGCGTTAATCAATGGCTCATACAAACGGAATTCAGCCGGAACAGCCTGAGTAGCCTCAACCCAATGGATTGTACCTTTCACTTTACGTCCCGTAAAGCCCGATCCACTCTTGGTTTCTATATCATAGGTACAGTGAATCTCCGTTACATGACCGTCCGCATCCTTAATGACATCGTTGCATTTAATGAAGTAAGCATGTTTGAGACGCACCTCATTACCAGGGAACAAACGGAAGTATTTGCTCGGCGGATTCTCCATGAAATCCTCACGCTCAATATAAATCTCACGAGAAAACGGAATTTGGCGTGTTCCAAGCTCCGGATTTTCTGTATTGTTCTCCGCCTCCAGCATTTCCACTTGTCCTTCAGGATAGTTCGTAATGACCACCTTCAACGGATCTATAACTGCCATCGTACGAGGAGCCTTAAGCTTCAAATCCTCACGTGCAAAATGCTCCAGCACCTGCAAATCAATGACTCCGTAGGCTTTGGAAATGCCTGTCTCATATACGAAGCTGCGAATGGCCTCTGGCGTATAGCCGCGACGACGCAAACCGGAAATGGTTGGCATCCGCGGGTCATCCCAGCCGTCTACGTGTTTTTCATCAACCAGAAGCTTGAGCTTACGTTTGCTGGTTACCGTTTGAGCTAGATTTAGCCGTCCAAATTCGTATTGATGAGGTACGTTTTCCATCTCGCATTCAGCTACAACCCAATCGTACAGTGGGCGTTGATCTTCGAACTCCAGCGAACAAAGCGAATGGGTTACGCCCTCAATTGCATCTTCCAGCGGATGAGCATAGGAATACATCGGATAGATGCACCAGGTATCGCCTGTATTGTGATGGGCCGTGTGTGAAATGCGGTAAATAACTGGGTCACGCAAATTGATGTTTGGCGAAGCCATATCAATCTTGGCACGCAGCACCTTTTCACCATTCTGGTATTTGCCTGCACGCATCTCTTCAAACAGCTTCAGATTGTCTTCCACACTGCGATCCCGATAGGGGCTGTTTTGTCCCGGTTCTGTCAGTGTTCCGCGCGTTTCACGGATTTGGTCCGCACTTTGGTCATCTACGTAGGCTTTCCCCTTTTGGATCAGCAGGATAGCACGCTTGTACATCTCTTCAAAGTAATTGGAAGCAAAATGTTTTTCTTCCCATTCATAACCAAGCCACTTCACGTCCTCCTGAATGGAGTTCACATATTCCGTGTCTTCCTTCGCCGGATTGGTGTCATCAAAACGCAGGTTCGTGCGTCCTCCGAATTCATCTCCCAACGAGAAATTGATCCAGATGGCTTTAGCATGTCCAATATGCAAATATCCGTTGGGTTCAGGTGGAAAGCGTGTAACAACCTCCTTGACCTTACCCGTACGTAAATCCTCTTCAATAACATTTTTAATAAAATTGGGGGGAGTAATCGGCTTCTCCACACTAATCAACCTTTCTTCCGTATAATCTGTATACAACCTGTTCCCTTAAATATACCCTTTCACACCGCATAACTCAATAAAATGAAAATCGGGATGCTCTCTTCAGCAAAAAAAGATGCAAGTTATGAAAAAGAGTTAACATTTTCGGCAAATAAATTCGTTATAGTGTATATATCTTTTATTTTACCGGAAAAGGAGACCCACCCGTGTTTAAGCTGTTGATCGTCATCCTGCTGTCTATGCTACTATCCTCTTCCGTTATGACTACCGATCATCCTTCTTCAAGCATGGTGACCGAAACTGCATTATCTCATCCGCTGGCCAGCGCGCCAGAAGACTCATCTGTCCGCTTATATGCCGTGAGCCCGTCTCAGAGGCTCTTTCATTCAGCCGTACTGGAAATCGGCCAGCAGCGCCGCACATTCCAGTGGTCGGGCTCGGCGGATATTTCCACCGCACCACAGTTATTTTACAGAGATGTAAACGAAGACGGGATCCGTGAAGCCGTTGTTATTCTCACGCGTGCCTCGGGAACGGGTGTGGAATTGCAGGAGTTGCATATTGTTAACGTACAGACAATGGAGGAATATGCCGTTGAATCAGCGGAAAATGCTGTATCCCAGCGAGTACACAGCTCCGTGGAGCTACGTGACCACAACCGCCAGGTACATATCGCTGTTATGATTGACGGTACTACACACACGATGGACCCCAAAGCGTCTGTATTTTACGATGATCCAGCCCAGTTTACAAAGCATCTCGATTTTAGCTCTGTTGTAATGTATGACGCCGAACAATTCCCACTCCATGCCACTGTATCCGGTAGCGTATCGCCAAGCGAATTTGTAGGGGATTTGGATCTGAAATATGTATACGAGCAGGGGCGGTTCCGGGTGGGACCTATAAAATTTGAAGCTTCCTCTCCCTTTTGACGACTCTCGCAGAATAAGGTAGCATGGGATTAAATGCTAGACTGGCTGGTTTAGCGATTTTCCGAGTGAAAGAGGGGATTAATCATGTTTACATATGCGTTGGACGAACGCACAGTCCTTCGGCCGCTCACCAAGGAGCATGTGCAGCCTCTGTTTGAGCTGATCGAAATGTCCCGTGACCGTCTGCGTCAATGGCTTCCATGGGTAGACTCCACCACGGAAATCAGCCATACAGAGCAGTTCGTGCAAGGCGCCTTGAAACAAGCCGCAGAGAACGGTAGCCTGACCGCTGGAATTTGGATAGACAACGAGCTTGCTGGCATCATCAGCTACCATGAGATCAATTGGGCTCACCGTTCGGTTAGCATCGGATACTGGCTTGGGCACGGTTACGAAGGACAGGGTCTCATGACCAGTGCCTGCCGCGTATTCGTCGAATATGCGTTGATGGAGTTGGACTTGCATCGGGTCGAAATCCGTTGTGCAACGACAAACCGCCGCAGCCGCGGTATTCCAGAACGCCTGGGCTTTGTGCTCGAAGGCATTGTACGCGAAGCAGAGTTGCTGCCAGATGGCTATATGAACCACGCAGTGTATGGTATGCTCCAGAATGAATGGAAGCAACTTCGATAGCCTTGTACTGCACAACAACGCCGCAGGCCTGATCAGGTCTGCGGCGTTGTTGATTATGAGCTGGACATCACAACCGAATGTTGCTGCCTGTCTGTATCCTCCGGTCTATTTTAAGAAATAGGCCATTAGAACATCATCCACAAATTGACCTGCGATATAAAACTCCTCATGCAGTCGCCCTTCAATTGCAAAACCACATTTTTCATAAAACATAAGGGCTTCCGTGTTACAGGAGAGTACACGCAAACTTAACTTGCGTATGCCCTCCGCAGCCGCAATCTCCTTCATGGAGTTCATGAGCGCCGTCCCAATACCTTTGCGATGATAGTCTGGACGCACAGCTATATTTATTTCGAGTACATGACAATTACTAGCCAACAGCGTTGGAGGACGAAATCCAATATACCCGCAGAGCACTTCCTGTTCGATGGCGACCAGTTGAGAGCCTGGAGGCGTATTGCGCAGAAACTCTCCGCGCGACTTCCATGACAGCGAAGCAGGAGCCGTGCGTTCATTCCATACCAATTCATCCAGCGCAATCAGATCAGGAGCATCCTTCATCTCCGAATGACGTATCGTCAAGGGTTGACTTGTAAACAATTCCTTTCAATCCTTCCTGTGAAGGCTTTCCTGAAGCAATAACTACAACCATTCGTCACTTATTGTACCATAATCGCAGCTCATTACTGAACTTTTATTAGGACTTAAGAACTGGGAACGTCCACCTTGGAAGAAGTATCAAAATCACCCATATTGTGACGGTAACGATTCAACCAGCTATGCAGGACGAAAAATAGAATCGACAACACCGCTACGCCCGCTGCCAGCCAAAGTGTAGGAGGTAACCCACCGCCATCATACAACTTCCCCATAAAATAAGGTCCCATCACCCGTCCGGCTGCACCAATGCCCCCCACAAGTCCAATGTAAAAGGGTGCGCCCCGACCTCCATAATCAGACAGGAATGCTGGAACCGCAGGTGCAATCAGCATTTCTCCCAGAGTCGCCAGTACCATAGCGAATATCATCCCAGTATAGTTCTGTGTGCCCAGTATGACAATATAAGCTGCCAAATAAAATCCTCCAGCCCATGTCATTTGCGCAGAAGCGTGATGAGCGTACAGTCGTTTGATCCAGAAAATAATAGGTTGTGCGGCAAAAATGAGAATACCATTCAACGTCCATAATAATCCATACATCGTTTTAGGCAAGCCCTGTTCAATAATATGGGGAGAGACTCCCGTATTCCAGATCGAATTGCCGAACCATAAAAAAAGCGAGCCTAACCCCACAAAGAGATACAGCCTGGTATCACGAAACAGCAACCGAGCGGGTACTTCTTCTTTTTTCATCACAGACTTGCTGAGCTGGACTTCTCCCTCTTCCCGATCTACCCTGCTTAGATAAGACCAGAAGAATCCAGCAAATACCGCAGAAGTCACCCCGTTCATCACAAAGCTGAGCTGATAGGAAAGGTCGGCCAGAACGCCGCTCAGTCCCGTTCCGAGTGCCACCCCAATATTGTTCGCGACATAAATGATATTAAACAGCTCTCCACGCCGGTCAGCAAAACGAAAACCTACAAAGGCCTGAATCGCAGGCACAGATACCACATTAAAAAAGCCGATAAAGCCCATCATGATGACAAAAGCCACCCAATGACCACTGGTAAATGGAAGCGAGAGAAGTCCCAACGCATTCATGGCCAGTGAGCCGACAATCAGTTGCTTGGCTCCAATACGATGATAAAGGGCTCCGCCCAGCACTTGACCAAAAATTCCGCCTAAAGACTGCACTAAAATTGCAATCCCCGCGTCTTCCATACTACGGTTCAGTTCGTCAAATACATACATGCTAACGAGCGGCCACATGAGGGAACTTCCGGCGGAATTAATCAGGCTGGCAATGAGAAATACTTTTACTTCTTTCGGATAAGACTCCAACCATTTCATATGTTTTGCTTCTCCTTTTGCACCTGGCGCCATGAAAGGCAGTTTCTCATTGGCGCTTCACATTCACCACCGTTGAGAAAAAAGTAGCCCCCTGCCCCATATCCGACAGCCGGTCAGAGGTTAACGCATTGGCGCGCTGTCTGCGTCCTTTGCCTTTCCACCATAATCCTTGGCTAATCACCGTGCCGGGCAGCATCAGATCGGTGACCTTGGCTTTCAATTCATACATTCCCCTGTCATTCCAGACGATAACCGGATCACCATCTGCGATGTCTCTTGCCTGAGCATCCTCCGGGTGAATTTGCAGCAAGGGCTCCCGTTCCAAGCGCTGATGTTTGGGCAAATTAGCAAATGTAGAATTCAAAAAATTATGGTTTGGCGGTGAAACAAACATCAATGGAAAACGATCATCCGCTTGCGGCCGATGCTCTCCGTCATACCCTTCGACCAGCGGTACATAGGAGGGCAATGCAGGCAGACCTGCTTGTTTCATCTTTTCCGAATACAACTCTATCTTGCCTGAAGGCGTAGTTAAACGCTCCAAATAAGTAGCCTTTGGCGTCATATCGAGCTTTACAAAAGGCGACTTTGTTAAGGCATCCAAGGTTACACCATTGAGATAAGGGTTCGTTGGATTATCAAGCGCGCCTGCGATCATATCCTCTTCACTTTCCGTAAAGACAGCTTCATCAAAGCCCATTGCCTGTCCGAGCAGGCTAAATAGCTCATAATTGCTTTTGCTTTCCCCTAGCGGATCAATAACAGGCTTCTGCATCTGGATATAGTGGTGCCAGTACGATTTGTATAGATCTGTTCCTTCAAAAGAAGACGCAGCAGGCAGCACAATATCTGCATAGCAGGCCGTATCAGTAAGGAACAGGTCATGAACAACCGTAAACAGATCCTCTCGTTCAAATCCCTCCGTTACCCGTTGCGAATCGGGTGCTACAACTACTGGATTACTACAATATACGAATAACGCCTTAATCGGCTGTTCCTTTTGTAGCAGCGCTTCTCCAATCCGGTTCATGTTGATCACCCGGGCATCCGGGTTCTGTCGCAGATCAGGACGCTCCAGATGGGCGCTGTTAATCTTGGCATAAGCGCCATTGGAGCGCGACGCTCCTCCGCCGTGCTTCAACCATTGTCCAGTGAGTGCAGGCAAGCATGTAACTGCGCGTACGTTCATACCGCCATTATCATGATGCTGAAGCCCATTTCCAATATTGATATAGGCCGCTCGCGCCTTTCCGTACATTTCCGCCAAACGGATAATATCCTCTTTCGGCACGCCGGTAATCCGCGAAACCCGCTCTGGTGTATAGGTCTTAACATGCTCGCGCAGTTCCTCGTGACCTACAGTATAGCGATGTAAAAATTCGTCGTCTGTCAGTCCCTGATCAAACAGTACATGCATAACCCCCAGCGCAAGCGCCGTATCTGTACCCGGATATAATGGAATGAACCAATCCGCCCATTGCGCCGTCCGGTTGCGATGAACATCAATTACGACCACCTTAGCACCTTTTTTACGTGCTTTCTCAGCCAATACGACCTGATGCATGTTGGTGCTAATGACATTTCCACCCCATACAATAATGAGATCTGCATCTTCTGTATCCTCCGGGCTCGTGCCGCCCTTAAACCCCATAACGGATGCCCAGCCTTCATTCCCAGCCACGCTACAAATTGTCTGATCCAGCTGGCTTGAACCCAGTGCATTGAAAAAGCGACGATCCATTCCATCCACACTCAATACGCCCATATTGCCATAAAAGCTGTAGGGGAGTATGGATTCCGGTCCATCCGTACGTATCAGCTCCTTGAACCGACCTGTAATGGTATCGACCGCTTCCTCCCAGCTAATTCGTTCAAATTTCCCTTCCCCTTTGGCACCTACACGCTTCAACGGATAAAGCACCCGATCCGGATCATATACGCGCTCGGTCATATTGCGGACTTTGTTGCATATAGCCCCTTTGGTAATGGGATGATCCGGATTACCAGTCACCTTGACTATCTTTCCATCTTCCTTGTGAAGCAGGAGCCCACACGTATCCGGGCAATCCAACGGGCATACAGCCGGAAAAATACCATTCTGCTGCTCCGTCATCCGCTGTCCTCTTTGTAAATTTTGTTGAAGTGTGGCCTCAAGAGGCGCGCTATTGCGATGATCCATGGTTAAATGCTCCTTTCCGTTACCGTTTCCAAAAATTACACTGTTCTTATCATATCTACAGCTTTGGCCTATGGCAAGAGAAGGATTTTACCACACAGTAGCTCTCCAAAATATAAAAAAATCCGTCTGCTGCATAGAGCAAAACGGAATTTTAAAAAGTATAATTATTTTTTTATCATTCTGTTTCATCATTACATACCCAGGGTAAAAGAGATCAAGGCATTATGGACGAGAGCACACTCATCCTCCATGCCAAATCATGGACCACTCCCAAAAAAATCCGCCATGACAGGTTTCGTTCCCCCGGGCCTGTCATGGCGGATTTGCTTTGTTTATTGCTTCATAAAGTAACGTGATTATGCATGATCACTCAACGGCTTGGATGTAACTGAAGAAGTAGTTTGAGGTTCATTCACGGAATGTGTGTTGGCTTGAGTTTTTTTCAGATAGGCCAGCCAGTAGGCTCCAGCCACAAACAGACTGCCTCCTACCAAATTCCCCAACCAGACCGGAATGAAATTCATAACATACTCTGCCCACGAAAAATGACCTGCAAATATAGCCGCCGGAATGAGAAACATATTGGCAACAACGTGCTGGAATCCAATAGCAACAAAGGCCATGGTCGGGAACCAAATTCCCATAATTTTGCCGCCGATAGAGTCTGTGCTATATGCCATCCATACAGCCAGTGCTACGAGCCAGTTACATCCTATACCTGATATAAAAGACTGCAAAAAGCTTTCATGCAGCTTATGTCCTGCCATATCCACCACTTTATCCAGGTAAGGACCCGTTTCGGTCAAGCCTAGAACATGCCCAAAGAAAAACGCAACAAATAATGCACCTGCAAAATTACTGAGCGTAATAATTGCCAAATTACGAAGCATGGCCCCTGTCTTAATTCGCCCTGCCCATCTCGCCAAAGGGACTGCCATCATATTGCCGGTCAGCAATTCCCCACCAGCTATCAAAACTAACACCAGACCTACAGGGAACACCGCAGCTCCAATAAAGGTAGCAATGCTTCCCCATTCTTTAGGTGCACTTGCAATAACGCGTATATCCAGCAAAAACCCGAGTGCAATAAATGCACCTGCCAAAAATCCCAATACCACCGCCACAGTCCACGGGTTGTTCGCCTTGGCCACTCCTGTTTCCACCGTCTTTTCGGCAATTTGCCCCGGTTTATAGCTTGCCATCTGCCCCCGCTCCTTTAATATCTTTTAAACAAAATATTCTTCTTTCATATTTTATTTAAAATCAGTGATTTTGTTTGTGAAAAAAATCACTTTCTCAGCTATAAAAAAAACAGCCCTCGAAAAAGGACTGTCTTTCTATTTTATTACATCTACTGCTACTGCGGTGCTATGCGCTTTACATTTAATTATATTCTTCCTTTTCAACGGCTTTCAAGAACCAAAGTACTCCGCCCAGACCGATGGCTGCGACAACTACAAGAAAAAGGATATAAAACAAACCCATTATCTACTTCTCCCCCTAATCCTTATGCTCTCTATATTGTACTATAAGGATTCATCCGTACGCTTTCAGATTGTTGACAAACTTATGAACAATGTCACAGACAAATCGGATTATACAGTAACTGGGTTCCGTTCGGATATTGTAGGCAATGCCTGCAAACCTGCCGCGTTCAGGAAATTCCAAGGCTTGTTATAGTGCGGCTGGAAGAAGAAATCGACAAAGGCCAACTGATCAATGGTCATATGATTTTGAATGGCTACAGACAGGGTGTTAATGGATTGCGTCAAATCGACCTTCGACATAATTTGTGCCCCAACAATTCTCCGTGTCTCCTGCTCATATACAACCTTCAGCAACACCTTTTCAGAAGTCGGCATAAACTCAGGACGGTAGCTGTCCTCAATGGTTACAGCTTCTACAGTCATCCCCTCGTCCGTTGCTGCGGCTTCCGTCATTCCTGTTCCCGCAATATTATCTTCGTAAATTTTGATACCCGAGGTTCCTTGTGTTCCCATGTAGGCAATGGTAGGTTGTACCAGATTACGCGCCACCAGCGTACCCATACGAACCGCATTGGTCGCCAATGGGATATAAGCTGTTTTGCCAGTCGGATTATAACGAATTGCACAACTGTCGCCTGCTGCAAACACGTCTGGGCAGCTACTTTGCATATAATTGTCCACAATGATCGCACCGTTAGGCAACATATCTACCTGACCTTTGAGCAGATCCGTTTGAGGTCGGAAACCGATACAGAGTATAACAAGCTCTGTTTCATATTCTCCTTTGGAGGTCACGACCTTACTTACTTTACCGTTAGTCCCCTCAAAACGACTTACTGTCTCGCCAAGTACCAGCTTAATGCCATGTTCTCTCAGGGAATTCTCAATCCGGTCTGTATACTCATGGTCTAAATACTTATTCAATATACGATCAGCACTGTCGATCAGCGTTACGTTCTTACCGTTCATTTGAAAAGCTTCTACAAGCTCAACACCAATGTATCCAGCTCCCACGACAGTAATGTTCTGTACGTGCTGGGCTTTCTCAATGATTTCATTCGAATGATTATAGTTTTTGCAGAGCAAAATATGATCAAGTTCAATGCCTTCCAGCTTCGGAATAATTGGCCACGATCCAGTAGTCACAATCAATTTATCAAATGTATCCGTAAATTCCTCACCGGTTTGGAGATTACGTGCATGCAGCGTCTTGCCCGCTGTATCTACACTCGTTACCTCATGAAGCATCTTGGTCACTACACCCATATCAGCCAGTTGATCTGGGGACGAATAAAACAATCCGTGCGGATCTTTGACGACACCACCTACATACAGTGCAATACCACAAGATAAAAATGAAATATTGTCATTACGCTCATAGACCGTAATTTCGGCATCTGGATAACATTTAGCTGTGTTGACTATGGCTGCCGTACCTGCGTGTGTACATCCGATAACTGCTACTTTCATGTTGAATTCCTCCTTGGTGTGTGGGCATAAAATGTATAATAATTGTGAATACTTTCACTTATATAACTCGTTACTTCTTGTGATTTATTTCACTTCATGTGCTTATTATAGTGTGATATTTTTCACATTACAATAGCTTTTTATGATATTCACAATTTGTCCACATTTTAAAAGGCAAGGATATCTGAACTCAGCCGTTTGCTGAAATCTTTTTTTGCTCCATTCAGTTTTCCCTACCTGCCTCTTGATTATGCTCCTGGAACAGACTTTCACACGATACGTCAATCTTTAGGCAAATGCGTATGTAGGGAATAAAAAAAGGTCCGTTTCCCCTAAGACAAGCGGAAATCAGACCTTGTTTACACATATACTTTGGAATTACACGAAGCTATTATAATAACTGCTCAATGGCCGTTTTCATCGCTTCCGGTGACTCCTTGGGCTCAAAGCGTCCCACAGGCACACCTTCACGATTCACAATGAATTTTGTAAAATTCCACTGAATTGTACCATCTTCCTGTTCTCCAGGCTGTTGCTTCTTCAGATATTCAAACAGAGGGGCTGTATCTGGTCCGTTCACATCCACTTTAGCGAATACCGGGAAATTAACCCCGTAATTCAATTGACAAAATTCAGCCGCTTCCTCGCTGCTGCCCGGCTCCTGACCGCCAAACTGGTTGCAAGGGAAGCCTAAAACAACGAGTCCCCGATCCTTATATTCGTCATAAAGCTTTTGCAAATCCCCATATTGCGGGGTAAGTCCGCACTTACTAGCGGTATTCGCAATAACCAGCACTTTACCTGTGTAAGTTTCCAGAGAAACCTCCTGATTGGCTGGTGTTACGGCATTATATGAATAGACAGACATATAGCATCCTCCTTCATGTCGCTTGGTTTAGGTTCTCAACCTATTTTACCCAAAACGTGACGGACATGCCAATATTCACAAACCCTTACCGTGATGCTGCCACTTGGCGCACCCTCTAACCTCTTGCTGCTACTTGTGGTCTAGCATCACGCCGCTCGGCAACAGAACCCACCGTTTGTTTCTCTTCTACATTCATTCCCTTTACTGCTTGGCTTACCGCAGGCTGACCAGCCAAAGCATACGGAAGACAGAGTGGTACCCCCGTACGAGGATCAGTAACAATATCCGCCTCAATTCCGAACACCTCACGCAGCACATCTGGCGTCATAACCTCCGTCGGGGCTCCTACCGCCTTCGCTTTCCCTTTTTTGATCGCAATCATATGCTGAGCATATCGGGCTGCATGGTTCAAGTCATGCACGACCATAACAATGGTGCGTTCTGCCGAAGTATTCAGATACTCCAGCAGATGCAGCACTTCCAGTTGATGCGCCATATCCAAAAATGTAGTCGGCTCATCCAAAAACAGTATATCCGTATCTTGTGCAAGCGCCATAGCAATCCAGGCACGTTGACGCTGCCCCCCAGAAAGCTGATCAATCGGACGATCGTGAAATTCGCTCATTCCTGTTACTTGGATGGCCCACTCTACCATTTTGCGATCGTCCGCTTTCATGGAGCCAAAACCTTTTTGATAGGGAAAACGTCCGTATGATACCAGTTCCGTCACGGTCAATCCTTCCGGTGCCGTCGGATTCTGCGGCAAAATAGCCAACTGCTTGGCTACCTCCCGGGTGGATTGCTTATGAATGGATTTACCATCCAACAGAACGCTACCGCCTTTAGGATTCATGATGCGAGCCATCGTTTTCAGAATGGTCGACTTACCGGAGCCATTTGCACCCACCAACGCTGTAATTTTCCCTTGCGGTATTTCTACGTTCAGATCTTCTACTATCAATCGATCTTCATAAGCAATATCCAGATTTGCCGTTTTCAGACGAAACATTTGGAATCATCCCTTTCCCTAATCCAATATATATAATCACGGGCTTAACGCACGACATTCATCAAAACTTCATTCTATCTTTATATAATAAAGATATTGATAATCATTATCAAGTGTTAACTCACATATTCCTTTAAATCTTGGACCGCATCGGATGCTATAACGATTCACCTATGATGAGTTTACTTATGCGGTCTGATGGCTCTCAGCAGCGCTCTCCTACCCCTATATTGTTATTTTGAGAAATTCTGCAACAAAATAGGAGCCGTGCTGATCGCATCGGCTCCTGTTTTAATTTTAGATATATTTATTTTACCTGTTTAATGCTTATCGACTCTGAAGGCAACCCCCACAGGCTTAGACACCATAACATAACCTAAGAAGGAATCTCCCCATGGGTATGGATCATAAACTCCTAATCTATGTTTTTCATATCGTGGGAAAGCACTAACAACCCATCTTTCTCCCTTAGGAACATTCACAGAGTATTCATCAGATAGAGAAAAACCCTGGCTTAAACTAAATCCCATGCTCGCTTCAATAGCTTCCGCAGAACCCGAAATCGATCCTTCTACTTGGGCTGTAATTGAAGATGATACTGTAAGTTTTGCACTGCCAGGTCCATAATAGGTACTTACACGAAGTGCATTGTTAGTATCAACCCAATATCCTTTATTTTCATTAGTTTTAACAATTGGGCCAATTCCCCAAGACTGTGGACTAACAACACCTTTATTGCCTTTTTCTTGCGTCAAGTCATTATAATTGACATAATAGTAATAAACATCCTCTCCAACACTGCTAGTCGGATCTATATATTTGTATACTTGTCCATGTGCGGATGTTATTTCATCGGTTTTTTCCCATTTACCTGCCTCTGCTTGTATGCTGGAAGATAACGGATTTGGTGATTCACTTGCAGAAGCAAGGGGGACGTATGGGAGTAATAGTGCCATCATTGCTGCCAAAATTGCGGTTTTCGTTATTACCTTAATTGGTTTCATTTTTTGAAATTCTCCTTTTCCAAAAAAATAATTTTAGGGTGGTTATCGTTATGAGTAAATTTGAAAAAAAACTAATTAAGTATTTGTCTTACGGATTTATGGTAGGTATATATTATTCCTTCATCAAAGGCCCAACACATTCATCTACAGTTAATGGAGCGACTAAGTTCTTCACTTTACCTGCGTCTGATTTTATTTTTAGTACATTATCAACCTCATTTCTAATAAGTATTATTTTTGGGTTTTTATATTTTTTGGTGTTTTTGGTCAAGAGAAGGAATAAATAGATTTTACCTCTATATTCCAAACTTGTAAGTTGATAATCTTTATCATTTTTATAATAAGCATATTTCGGAATAAAAGAGGAGCCGTGCTGATCGCATCGGCTCCTCTTTGCGCTCCAAACTTCTAATATTCTGTATAGCATCAACAAAATTCTGGCCATTCGCATTAAGCCTGTACAGAGGACAGTCCAAATGCTTCAGCCATGAGACGTATAGATTTCATTTTGGCATCGAAGTCGTGAATAATGCTCGCAACCATGATCTCCTGTGCATTATAGTCCTTGGATAATTGCTCAAGCTGACGCTTGACCTGTGCGGGTGAACCAACCACCATACGCTTGCGATTCTCACGAATGCGCATCCGGTCATATGGCGTATACGGATACGCAAGCGCCTTTTCGACGGAAGGTGTTCCTGCGGAACGCGTTCCCTGTTCCAAAAGCACCAGGGACAAGTCCATGCTGGATGCCAAACGATTGGCCTCCTCTTCAGTATCCGCACAGATCGCAAATACGGAGACAAGCGAACGCGGTTGGTCACTATGCTGGGAAGGCTGGAAGTTTTCCTGATATCCCTTCATAGCACCTGTGCCGCCTTCACCATTAATAAACTGCGCGAACGCAAAGCCTACGCCACGCTCGGCGGCCAGACCCGCGCTATCACCGCTGGAGCCAAGCAGCCACATTTCCGGCACAGTCTCTACGAGCGGCATCGCCTGTAGCGAACCGAAGCGATGCTGGCTGCCTGTGCTATCGTGCAAGTAGGCTAGCAGATCATCCAGCTGCTCGGGGTACAGATCAATGCCGCCCCGGATACAATCCCTCCAGTACCCGGAAGTTTTCCGCTACTTTATAAGCGCTGTAATGGGGCAGCATCACACCGCCCGACCCTACCCGAATCGTCTGGGTACGAGCAGCCAGGTGTGAAATCAATACCTCGGGGCTGGACCCTGCAAGATTAGAGGCAGCATGATGCTCGGATACCCAAAAGCGATGATAACCCAAGCGTTCCGCCTCTATAGCAAGCTCAGCAGTCTTTTGTAATGCTTGTGCATGCGTCATGCCTTCCGATACCGGAGATTGGTCAAGAATGCTGAGTTTTATCATAAAAAGTCTGACCTTTCTATTTTGGAATAAGAATAGGCATTAAGTATAGCACGTAAAGCCACAGTTAACCAAGAGGGGCAAAATAGTAGATTTAACGCGCCCATTAGTCATGTTTACTTTTCATAGAGACTGCTTTTTACTTTACTTTATCTGCTTCATAAAGATGTGAACGCTTTTGAAAGAAACTAAACAGATGGGTCACGATGACTTTCAAGACGGCATAACCTGGAACAGCCAGTACAATCCCTACCACACCAAACAAATTGCCTGCTGTCAAAATAACAAAGATAATCGTAATCGGATGTACTCGAAGCGATTTGCCCATAATTTGTGGTGAAATAAATTTACCCTCAATAAGCTGGACAACTGTCCATACGATAACCATTTTGAGCAGCATGATCGGTGAGGTAACTATAGCTACGATTAACGCGGGTGTAATGGCAATTACAGGACCTAAGTAGGGAACCACGCTCGTAAAAGACGCAATGACCGCAAGCGTCAAAGAGTAGTCCAATCCAATAATCAGATAACCTATATATAGCAGCACTCCAATACAGAAGCTAACAATAATTTGTCCACGAATGTACGAGCTGACCTGATGATTCATTTCGGTCATGATACGATCTGTCTCTTTACGAAACATAGGTGGAAGCATTTTTAGAATCCACTGCGGCAGCTTGTGTCCATCTTTCAGCAAATAGAACAGAATGAACGGAACCGTAGCGATCGCAAGCACAGTTTCCGTAATCACACCCAAAAAGCTTCCCACACCCGTCCATGCATTATTGATAAAGCCAGATAACTTTTCAGAAGCTTTGGAGGCCAGTTCAGATGGATCTATTTGAATGGTGTTCTGGAACTGGTTCACAAAGTTACTGCCAATCAGTCGCTCAAACTGTTGTTTGACTTGCTCGGTATAAGCAGGGACATTTTGGATAAGGCCCTGTATCTGATCACGGATCACAGGTACCACCGACGTAACCACAATAGCGATAATCCCTATAATGAGCAAAAACAGAACAACAATGGAGTATACTCGCTTTACCTTATTCCGCTCCAGTACATCTACCAACGGATTGAGCAGATAGTACAATACACCGGACAAAATGACAGGGAGAATAATCGTTTTCAGCAGCACGATGACAGGGGTAAATATGTATGAAATTTTGGTAAGCACTAAGATATTCAAGCCGATCAGCAGCAGTACCAACAGGAATAACACAAACTTGTTGTTCAGAAAAAACTTCTTAAACCGGTCTTTCCATGCCGGAGTTATTTCCACATGACATTCCCCTTCTCTTTAGACAGATGAGTATACGTTCTTCATAATTACGATATATTTTTGGAACAAAATATACAAGGTTATACCCAAATAAACACAAAAGCAAACAAAGTTGTACGTTATTGTACGAACTTCGCTTGCTTTGAATGGTTATGGAGTATCATTTGTCGTGGTGGCAGCCTCCACCGTCGTAGTCACAGGTTTGTTTTCTTGATCAAAAAGATTCTGTATGAACCGCTTGAGCTTCCGCTCATCCACACCCAACACCTGTGCACCCTTGATGGTTTCCCCGCGCACCAGTTCATTTGGCGGGATTTGCTGCTTCGCTACTGTTTTAGCATCGATATTAAAACCCAATGAAGCCAACTGCAGCATTTCCGTTGTACTCAGATTCGTTTCAATATAAGGAGAAATGCTATTTAAAATACTTGGCAGTTTAATGAGCGACGAGGTCGATTGTATTTTACTGCCCAGTTCGGTAATGAATTTGCGCTGTCGCTCCGTACGTGTAAAATCCGAAGTCGCATCATGACGGAAACGTACATATTGCAAGGCTGTTTTACCGTCCATGTGCTGCATTCCCTTTTTCAAGTCAATATCAAACTGGTGTTTGTCTGCCTTGGAAGTGTAATGCATATCTTTTTCGACATCCAGGTCAATACCACCTACAGAGTCAACCAGTGCAATGAAACCATTAAAATCAGTATATACATAATATTGAATCGGTATGCCCAGAAGGTCGCTCACAGTCTGTCTGGTCAAATCCGGCCCACCGTAGGAAAAGGCAGCATTCAATCGACTTTGCCCATGACCCGGGATCTTGACATACGTATCACGAAGAATCGACATAAGTGTGGCCTTTTTCGTAACCGGATCAACAGAAGCAACCATAACCGAGTCAGAACGCCCTGAATCTTCTCCACGGGAATCTCCGCCAAGCAGCAGTATATTTACTCTTTCTGTTCCATCCCATTCCGGTGGGAGTGATACCTCTACAGGTTGTACATTGGTTGAAGTTTGGGTTTGCGGTTTAAATTTCGAATCCTGTCCGGAAGCAACCGAAATTTGGTTCGTAAAATGATATATAGAATAAGCATAATATCCGCCCACTAAAAGGACTGCAGCAGTCACAGAAATACCTAGCCATTTTAAAAATTTTCGCATATTTTCGGGTAACCTCGCTTTTATTCATCATCGTTCGGCTTTTAAAAGCATACCCTTCCGGCAAGTTATCTGTCAATTCGCGTCGTATGTTCTAGGGGCGTTATTCGTATCGGTTATACCTTATCTTCAGAGTCTTTTTGTGTTGATTTTACAGCATGGAGGTCGTCTGCATACCACGGATTCAAATGGACAAGCACCTCATAAACCCGCGGCTCCTGCTTCATGACGGCCCTCTTGATCAGCCGGATAATATCGTGTCCCTGCTGAATCGTCAAAGAGGCATCCACTGAAGCTCGGATATCAACGATAATATAATGACCATGCTCACGGGCACGGATACGATCAATACGCTGAACCTCGACTACACTCAGTGCCGCTGCTGCGTAGCTTTCGATTTCCTCGGTTGCAATGGCCTTCTCCATGAGCACATCTATGGATTCGCGACCCATTTCCCACGCCAATTTCAGAACCAGCAACGCCACTACGAACCCCGCAATGGGGTCGCCGTAAGATAAAATCGGAATATTCCAATGTTCCCCGATCAGTCCTAATCCGATCCCCAAGACAGCCGCTCCCGAGGCATACACATCAGCCAGGTGATCTTTTGCCGTCGCAATGAGACCCTGACTATTGGCCGCTCTGCCAATACGAATCGTGTAGATATACAGCCACTGTTTCCAGAGCAAGGAAATAATGGCGGCCACCAATGCCAGTATATGCTCCTGTGGCATCGGTTCGAACAGTGCGGCAATGGAATGATAGCCGATAAATATGCCTGCCCCGAACAGTATGACCGCCACTACACTAGCACCAATTACTTCTGCCTTGCCATGACCATAAGGATGATCCTCATCCGGCGGCTGGCTGGATATTCTCATCGCTCCCAGTGCCGTTGCAGAAGCAATGACGTCCCCGGCGTTATGCACACCATCGGCCACCAGTACCTTACTGTTGAACATGAGTCCTGCGATTATTTTGATGCCGGTTAAGAGGATGTTGCTGATCAGGCTGATCCATGCTGAGACCATGGCACGCTTGCCCATATCCTGTTCCTGCATGATGTATAACCCCTCCAAATTATCTTTTAAAAAATGTCCTGACCGCTATTCGGTTATCTCAGGGCATCTTTGGTTGCTCTTTATCTTATGATGCTGTTCTTACAGCGGCATATATGAAGATTACAATAGCCCCGGAAGATCAGCCTCCCCGGGGCTATTATGATAACCATAGTGGAGCATTCTATGAGAATACCCCCATTTTATCTACCTGGACCGACCGCGTCGGCCTCCTTGACCTTGTCCACCGCGTCCACCTTGGCCTCCGCGTGCGGAACCGCCGCTGCTACGGTCATATCCGCTACGTCCGCTGCTTTGGCCTGCCGAACGACCTTGACCTCCGCGTGCAGATCCGCCGCTGCTGCGGTCATATCCGCCACGTCCGCTGCTTTGCTCTGCGGAGCGGCCTTGACCTCCGCGTGCAGATCCGCCGCTGCTGCGGTCATATCCGCCACGTCCGCTGCTTTGGCCTGCCGAGCGGCCTTGACCTTCGCGTACAGAACGGCCGCTACTGCGGTCATATCCGCCACGTTCACTGCTACTGCGGTTGGAGCGACGCTCGCCGCTTGCACCGTCACGACGACCCGCCTGTTCGCGGCCGCTGCGGCGGCCGCCGCCAGCATCGTTGCCGCCAAAGGAACGGCGGTCGTTTCTGCCTGAGCGGTCATTTCTACCCTGCCGCTCAGGCGTATCGGGAGCAGATCTACGCTGCCCGCCGCCCTCACTGCTGGTGAATGTGACACCAGCAACTCTTTGGATGTTCCGAAGCTCAGGAACATCCCTTGGCGTGGCGAGCGTCACCGCAACGCCTTTGCCTCCGGCACGACCGGTACGTCCGATGCGGTGGATGTAGCTTTCGGCATCCTGCGGCATGTCATAGTTGAAGACATGCGTGACGCCTTCTACATCGAGGCCGCGTGCGGCTACATCTGTCGCTACGAGCAATTGAAGTTTCGCTTCACGGAACGCCTTCATCACTTGCTCCCGCTTGTTCTGGGACAAGTCCCCGTGCAGCTCACCGCTCTCGAACCCCATCTCCTGGAGTTCTTCATTCAGTTTGGAAGCCCGGCGCTTGGTACGGCAGAAAATAACAGCCAGATACGGACGATCCGTATTCAGCATATCTACCAATGCCTGTTGCTTACCACGGTCTGTTGTTTGCACAACGACCTGACGGATTTGGCTCACGGGAACGGAAGAAGCCGATTTCACTTTGACATCAACGGGTTCGTTCATATAGACACGAGCCAGCTTGCGAATACCAGCTGGCATCGTAGCGGAAAACAGCATGGTTTGTCTTCGGTAAGGAACCTCCTGAAGAATCGTTTCCACATCGTTCAAGAAGCCCATGTGTAACATTTGGTCAGCCTCATCCAGGACCAGCATTTTAATGCCGCCTAAATCAAGCGTGCCACGTCTCAGATGATCCAACAGTCGCCCAGGTGTACCAATAATCAGTTGTGCGCCACCTTTTAGTTTACGAAGCTGACGCTCCACGTCCTGTCCTCCGTAAACAGCTAGCAGAGATAAACTCGGTTCCGCAGCAGCCAAGCATTTTGCTTCCTCTGTAATCTGGAGCGCCAATTCACGCGTAGGTGCAATCACGAGCGCCTGCGGATGCCGCTTGTCCAAATTCAGCTTTTGTAGAATCGGCAGTAAAAACGCAAGCGTCTTCCCCGTGCCCGTATGTGCCTCGGCAATCACATCCTGACCTTCCATCAACAGTGGAATGGACTCCTGTTGTACAGGTGTTGGCGCTGAGATGCCTTGCTCTTTCAAGGCTTCTACCCAATGTTGCTCCACGCCTAATGCTGTAAAATTCTTCAAGTTGTATTCACTTCCCTTATCTGTATTCAATATGTGTCACGTAAAATAGGTTCATGTGCCATATGACATCTATCGTTCCATAGTTCAGAATTCCCATTTTTGTATCGGTTCTCATTCTCCCCTTTTCAGGAAGGGAGCATATCCGTTATCGTTGAATCTGTTCATGTAACTCAACATACGGCCGCAAGGCGGCTCAGGCCGTTCCATATATGACTTTCCTAGTATACGCGAAGTTGAACTGGTTTCCAAACGATTTTAACGAATCCCTCAAAAGGTGAATTCAATCACCATGTCATATATTATGGTAGGATAATTGGTAATTCATGAATAAAGGGTGGATGCTTGTGGTTAACAACCTACATTATAATTTCATAATGACAGGTTCCTTGTCGGAGAAGCACACTTTGTTTGCCGAAGACTGCTTTACTAACCTGTTCGATTGTTTTGAAGCGCTCTTGAATATATCAGGAATCCGCAATACCCGTGTGTCTGTCTATCAATCGAAGAAAGCCAAACACGGCAAGATCCGCTGGGACAAGCAGGAGCTGCTCCGCATTGTAACCGATGATGAAATGACTCCTTTGATGCTGGTTATAGAGGCTCCTAGTATCAAATCGTCCTATAACAAAGGTACCACGCCGGAAGTGTACATTCTTTTGTCCAATGACACCATGTCCCGATCCTCCAATAATTGCGGCATACTCGTTTCGATCCGTCAGGACGTTTATGAACATATCGACCAAACAAGCATGGAAGACGTTATGATGAAGCTGAGCCAGTGGTTGAAGGCAGACAAGTTGTTACACAGCTCGCGCAACTTTTATGCTGGCAGTAAAGCAAGGGCTATTATGGATATTCTCCCATTTATGCTCGAAAAGAATACCCCGGATATGAAGTATGTTTTTCAATCGTGGACTCCGTACCCTTTACGTCACACTTAAACTATCCGTCATCTCATTAACCCTAGGAGGCTGCAATTTATGCAAATTCAAGTTCACAACATTGAAAAAAAAGGAAACGAATATCTCATTCATTATCAAGCCGGAGGAGCACTGCCGTTCGTTCCGCATGATGTTGTCCTGATCCATGGCAAACAGTATTTTATAGGTACGATTTTGAAGGTAGAGCCGGAACAGGCCCTTATCCGTATCAATCCAGAATATGAAGACCAACTGACAGGGTCTATCGGACTGGAACTGGCTTTCTCTCCAACCGTTTCTATTCAAGGTGCAGACAGCATTGTCGAAAAGCTCGGCTATTTCCCACCTTTCCACTATGACCGAGTCACAGCTGCCAATATGACGAAAGACCAGATTACACTGACGATTGAGCTATCCCCCACTAGTGTGCTGGTTCCTAAATCACCGGATCTGGAACCTTCGGCTGAGGCACCTGTGATCCTTGAAGCTTCAGCGAAAGACATTCCACGCTATGCAGTGACTTTTACATTTCTGGAAACCAAAGAGCATGTATTAACCCCTGTAGAAACAGAAAATATCATCTTGCAGCTTGATTTCCGCTATGAAGAAGCAGACATGGTCGTTGACATCGATGCCTTGTCGGGACTGTCAGGTAGCTTTCTATGCAGAGGCATCCGAGCAGAGATTACGGAACTTCATGAATAAACAAGAGGCTCGCGAGCTGTTGCGCTGTCATTCTTTTATTCATGATGATTTGGAGCATCCCAAAATGCAAAGCGGATTTCTAGGGATGCTTCGTCCCTTTCAAGGCGAACTGATCGAGGATAATTTTCATGAGCTCATGACTATCATTGGAGTTCTGGCAGATGAGCTGGAGAAACCGTCCGTAGAACGGGAGCTTATATCCGCTCTGTGGGGAATTTGCCAATATACACGGGCATGGGCGTTGTATCCTGATAGTATGCTGCAACGGAATCACCTGCTGACCGCAGAGCAGATTAGTACCCTTGACGATTGGATTGATACAATCTCCTATGCGATTATGGTGCTGCTGGAGGGGGGCGGAACGGAAGAGGCTTTATCGAACTACAGACATAAGAGTAGGTAATACACAATGCCAAAAGTAATCTGGCTAAGAAATAAGGAGGGTATATGTCCATACAAACCGATGATGAGGGAAAGACATTTTTATCTATTTTCCCTACACTATCGTATGAAGATCGGTTGGTATCACTACGCGAATTAACAGCGATCCCCCAGCCTGTGGAGGACACCATCGCATTACTTTTGCAGCTTGCGCAGCAATCATCCGAGGAGGATCTGCTTCGTATAGAAGCGCTGAAGGTCATCGGACTATATGCAGATCAGAGCCAGCAGCCGATGATCATGCGAGGAATTCGCGAGCTGCTGTCCAAGCCTGATGAAGATGATGATGTGCAAAACGCAGCTTTACAAACTTTGGCATGGATGCCTTGTTCAGAAGCAGAGCTACGTTTAGCTTTGGACATAATCTGCAGTGATACATATATCTTAGTCAAGGGGGCCGCTTTTGCACTGCTCCGCGCACATAAAGCCAACCCTTTTGCACTACATGCGCTGAAGCAATTATTGCAACATGAGGAATTAGGCGCATCTGCCCAACGAGAGCTGTCCACATAACCGACAACTAAAGGAGAATTACTCTACTCATGCGTGTAAGAATATTTATATTCATATTGATTATCGGAATTATATGTGTGCCTGCGTATTTCATTATGAGCAGCTTTGGGTTATTCCAAAATGAAAAGGTGCTCGTACATTATAAGGTTGCCGTTGAGGTAAAGGGTAAAAAGTATGATGCCTGGCCTTTAATCAGCAGCTATACCGCGATCGATAAAAAAGGGGATCATCGTCAGCTCTACTATCAAGCAGAGGGCTCAGGCATAGAATACCTGTTTCAACTCGCATATGGACAGTATGAACTCAGACCCTCCAAGGATAATCCTTTTCTGGACGGGGGAATCCACTACACCATGGACCATCCCGATTATGTGCGTGAGGAAAAACAGTATGAGAACGCCAACGACTATACGGAGTTAACCCATTATTACAATCAACAAGAGCAGGTTATTTATACTTACAATCCTGAAGCCAAGCTCGACAAAACCTATGTTCGCTCCATCATCACCGCTGGGATGACTCGCACCACTGGTAATTCAAGCCGTTCGGTAAAGGATAACTATATCAATATCAGTAAGCTGTTTAAGGACAAGCTGGGAGTGAACGTGAAGGTAGATGTTGACGAGGACAACAAAATCGTGACCCTGTCCATGTCATAATGAACGAAAAGAAAGGAAGGCGCTACGGATGACAGAAACACATCATGTTAAATTAGGACCCGCTTATTTGGATGGTTGGGTTGTGCCCGAAAACCCGGAGGTATGGGTCGAGCAGGAATGGACAGGTAAGCTCCGTTCACAGGCCGGAAATACGAAATTCCACATTTTTTATTATGGAGAGTTCATGGACGAGCTGATCGCTGTAACGGAGTTTGCACCCCAGCTCATTATTGCAGAAGATGCAGTCACAGGTGAGCAGATCGTGATTTTTGATGGAACCCGCCATGGTTACGATGCACTGCTGTGTGAAGTGTATACGGAAGAACAGCAGAACAATCGCACTCCCCTGCTACCTTATCTGGACGATGATGGTGAAGATACCTTTGAGGTGACCGTGACTGCTTTTTATAATGTTGATTGGGATGACGAGTTTGCGGATGATGTGGATGAGAACGGGCAGCTGGAGCTGATCAGCGGCGAACGGTGCGATTTTGAAGAGGCAAAGCGAAACGGATTTGATGCGATCAGCATTACGATTACCAGCGCTAAAGGCTTAAAAACAGAGATCATTCAGGAAGAGCTGGCCTGACGATGGTATTGAAAAGAATCAAACATCAGGAAGGCGACATTTTTGTTATCCCTATGCATGACGGCCGATTAGCGGTATGTCAGGTGATCTGCGCGCTGTATGGTCGATTCAAAAAGGCGTTCTCCTTTGGGGTGCTATCCATAGGTCAGAATCAAACGTACGAGGATGAAACCACATATCTTCCGTTCACCAATCACCGTGGCCGATTCGAAGTTATTTTCACAGCCACCCAAAATCTGGCGAAGGGAGTATGGCCCATTATCGATCATCGCCCTCTATCCGAGGAGCAACAGCAGCTAAAGTATTTTAATTGTGCGGGCCATCTGTATTGCGGGGATGAATATATACGCAATCTGGAACTGGAAGAATATAATCAATATACTGTAATGGGCGTGGCTGGATATGAGCTAGTACAGCAATATTTAGCCCAAACATAAAAGCTAGAAGAATAGCAACGCAAAGAGCCACCTTAGACTTCGAAAACTAGGGTGGCTCTTTAACGATCTAAAAGGGTTCAAATGTATAAGGGAATGGTGTACGATGTGTTCCCAAAACCGACTTTACACGCTCCCCATCCAGCAGCGCTTCGACGAAGCTATACAAATCAGGGGCTGCATACCGAAAGTTGCCCCATGTGCGCAGATTCAAAGCATAAATTGGGAATTCCCCCCGTTCATCAGGCGATTGAACATCCCAGACCAGCAGGTCATTTCCTTCACTGGAAGCGAAGGGAACTGCATGCTCCAATAGTTCCGGGAAACCATCTGGCTCCAGCGCCGCTTCTTGTAAAACCTCTTCCGATTCCAGTACATCATCAAACCAGGCTCGCCAGTCATGGTAACGACGAAGCCATGAATCCGGGTGATCACCGAGAGGAATATGAATGTTCCATAAGCTGCATAATCGTCCGTAGCCAAGAGTTTTGACGTAATCTATATAGGAAGGCGGAAAGCCCCTGTCATTTTCAAAACGATGCTTTATAAGAAATTCCTCATCATAGTAGGCCTGAAATTGCGGACGCTGCAGTCCTGTAAAAATGCTCATGCTCGCCCTCTCCTTTCGCGCATCTCTATTCACCTTTTCATCCTTCGGCACATTGAAAAGGCCTTTTTCAAGTGTTAAAATGGGAATAAGATGTATATTCTAAAAAAGAGTGAAGATGCGTCAACATCCTCACTCTTTGGAAACAGCCGCTTTTAAGGGCGGTGGCTGCAAGTTTACGGTACATGAAATAGACCGGTTCCTACCACGGGCGGTCTATTTCTTTTTATGGAAGGAAAGAATCAGGACCCTCACCTCCTTCACAGGAGACTAGCCGACCGCCCATCTAAGCCATTCTGTTGTTAAGGAATATTATAACATATGATATATAAAAAGTACGTTTTTACGCTCTTTCCGAAAAGGAGGAACGATCATGGAGCAAAAACGCTTCAAAGATGAATATGGATATAAATATGACTTTGCCGCCGTGATCAGGAGGGGAGAACAGGTAGCTGTCCACTGCCCTCGCTGTCAGAGTCAAGCTTCTATTTCCAAATCAAAGGAAGACTGTTATTACGTTGTTCGCTGCTCTCATTGTTACTACACATTTCAGCAGCCAGAATCGTATAAATTCTATGCACGCGGCGTATGCAGCCACTGTGAGCGGTATTTTAATATCGAAATTCATGATGACCGAACGGTTACTCACAAAAATACAAATATACACTGTCCGCATTGCGAGACACGTAATCAGGTTCCGGTGCATCGTATGCAGTCACGTGAATGGCATACGGACGTGATCCAAAATGGAAAAGATCCTATTTTCCAGCTCCAGCTGTACTTCCTTGATTACTATCGGGGGAAACCAGTCTGGGCTCTTAACCGGATACACCTGAATTACCTGCTCTCCTATATCTCTGCCGAGTTGCGAGAAAAACCCTCATCCGGTATGATGCGTACGGCTTCCCATTCCATTCCCAAATACATTAAGGATGCTAAAAATCGCCAGGCCATTTTAAAAATATTACAAAAGCTACAGCATAAACAAGCGTCTAAGGGAGAGCATTACCAAACATGAGTATACAAACTTTTGACAGCCTAGAAGCACTGATCCAGGCCGTTTCCCAGACCACCACGTGCAATCTTGGCTGGAAATAGCGACTGTACAGGATGTTATTGAAGTGCTACGCCGCAGTGGAAGCGAGCCAGATATTCAACACATTGCGCAGGGACTGCGATATGATCAAGAATACGATGCTTTTATGGAATAAGCGGCTCCAGTAACTCTTTTACCTCAGGGACAGCCTGCTTCAGGCTGTTTTTTAGTTTCTTCGCGCCACCCCATATACGATAAACGAGCATCTCTTGTTCGTAGTCTTCCAGTTGTAGAAGCACATCTACTAACGCCTGTGCCTGCTCTACACTTTCAATGCCAGCCGATTTTAGTGGTTTGGCGGAATCATTACCTGCCAAAAGAATCCTCGCCCAAACGGGGATCGTATCCGGTGTCAGTCCATGCGCCTCAGCAAATACAGCGGCGTAACCGTCCTGTACCGACTGATGCTCACTGTCTACCAGTTTCATATAACGATTCACCAGCGAAAAATACTGCGTTCCTTTAAGTCCTAATCCCATCACCGCATAGGTTCCTGGCATCGCCGACTTCTCCCCCGGCTCTACATCGTTGTACCACTTGAATTCTTCCATCACGGTCTCGGCATATTCCGCCAGCAACGGAAGCAGCGAAGGGTATTCAAGTGCATTGGCAAAGAAACGATGTAATGCAGATTTGGCCAACTTGGGTACGGGTAGATAGTTTTTCACTTTGCTTTTAAACTTCATCCCATATTCCTTAGTAAAGCCTTTCCGTAATATATCACATAGATATACGAGTGCTTCTCTGTAGCTCTCTTCTTCCTCAGAACGAATCTGAACCTCTAGTGTTTGCAAAATATCATTCGCTTGGCAGGTGACACGCTCGCTTGTATATGACGCTGGAATGCTGCCTGATCCGCTCTTAAGCCACTGAACAGCCTGCTCTGAGCCCAGTTGTGCAGCAATCTCCAAATACTTCTGCCGTGCATCGGCATCGGTCAGACCCACTCGCATCGCGGTCAGCAGGAACATCTCCATAACCGGGGCGGGAATATCTGAAGGAAGAATATCGGGCCTCACCGTATAATCAAGCCCGTACCTTTTTTCCTGATCTGTATACTTAGCCAAAAATTCATCTTCAGCCCAATGCATTAAGCCTCTGCTCAGCTGATGCCTCCATGCTTCTTCTCGCTTGCGGCTGACCTGCACTTTTGCATCCATTCGATTCAGCAGTTCATTCACCCGCTGGGCGTCTACAGGGTACAAATGAGGATCAAGCAAGTGCCTTACTAAGAAAAAATCGTCCTCTTCCTTTGGCATAGCTCTACTGGCAGGATTGAGCTTCTGCTCCACAAACTGTTCAATAGAGGCTAACAGGTGCTGCCGCTTATCTTCGTTCAGCAGCGAGAATGTAAAATGACTGGCCTTATTCTCCAAGACCACCTCCAGATGAAATTCCAGCCGATAACGAAAAAACATAGGACCAAATTCTTCCGAATTATACAGAGCCGCTATCCGTTCTTTGAACACTGGCATCCATTCATCCTGCACCTGCTGGAGCGTCACTTCCTCCGTAAAACCAGGAATTTTTGTGTCTGGTCTACGATGATCCCAATCAAACGGTTCGTAGGTATCCACCCATACCCCATCTCTCTTACAGGTAACTTTTAAGTATTCATGAATCCCTTCGTGAAGGACGCTTTTGTTCTTGAATTCCGCGATGCGCTTTTGCTCAGAAGCGTATCTCTGGTCAATCTCTTCAAAAATTGGATCTATGTAGGCCTGTACCCCCGATGTCATACGATGTGTTCCCCTTTCGTACCCTCACAAATTGTAGTTCTTACATAATTGAGATAGACTAATATTTAACTATTTTATTTCCTGATTATAGCATATCTCTCATTTACATTTGGGCTCCATCCCTATAGATAGAGTGCCGGAAAGCAGGTGTATTCTTCATGTATTGGGTTTCCACACAACACACGCCAGTGGCTGCCGATGAAATGGCAAATTTCGAACATACCCATGGCATAACTTTACCAACTCCCTATGCTTCATTTCTCACCCAATACGGGCCAGGCACCTATTGCGGCCTGCTGGTGATTGAACCGCCTGATCCTCAACTTTTGCAATCCTATGCAGATTACGAACTGTGGACGCATGATGATAACTGTCCGATCACCGCGCAACAGCTGGGCGAGTGCGTGGTCATCGGCAGCTCCATAGATGGTGATTTTCTAGCGGTGCATCCTCAGGTCGAAGGCTTGCTTTGGCTACCGCGACATTCGGAAGTCATTACTATGAAGCCATTAGATGTTCAAACCCCATTTACAGATACGCTGGAGCATATACTACGGGATGAATTCGGAAAAACAGAGCCATTCCCCCGTTATTTCGAACCTGTCAGTCTGGACAGAACCGCGACATTCCTACTATTTAATCCCCCGGATACGGTAAAAGCTTACGATCCAGCCAATCCGAATGATCCAATCCCAAATATAGCTCCAGCATCTATACAAGTGTTGGCTCAGCGGTTTAAACAGCATTTTGACACAAACCTATGGATCGAAAACGAGCATACCTGCATGGCTTTTTTCCAGCTTCTTGGCGGATATGTGCGCTTCAACTATGCATATGGACGCGAAGTGGCGATCATTTATGAACCCAAGGCGATAGCACTTCATGATGAAATTCTATCATTCTTGCAAAAAGAGCATTGCCGAGTTGTAGAGTAAGAGGAGGACGAATACGAATGACAGTACATTTTGCATATACCTTAGAAAAGCTGGGAGAAATCGCTGATCGTCTGAGACAAGGTGGAATGCCTGACGTGGCATACCAATGCACGAAGGGGATTTCCGAAGAGGAACTGACTGAGCTGGAGGAACGGCTCCAGGTCACTTTGCCTGCCTCCCTGTCTGAATTATTAAAGCGGTGTGGCAGCTTACATCTGCTATGGTGCCTCCCTCAACACTGTGTTGTAGTCGATGAATCAGAGTATTCATATGAAGGCAGCCATGACCCTGAACAAGCACCCATTATCCTTGAAGATATTACAGGAGAATTTGGCTGGAATTATGAGGATATTAGCTATTTTACACCCTATGAAGAAGATAACGACTCAGCAGCGGACGAACAACGATATCTTATTTTGAACTATAACGGTGCTGGTGATCCGATCCTGCTTGATAGAGCGACATCCGCAACAGAGCCAGCAGTGTTCTGTTATGAGCATGAGTTGGACCAGTTCACGCTGCTTGCAGAAAGTCTACCTACCTATATAGAAACCATGCTTACCTTGCACGGGCTATGGCTGTGGGACTGGTCTAACGTGTTAGACGAGCATGGTATTCATCTAAATAGCCCGTCGCTGCAGCTGTGGCAACGCTGGTTGGATATGTTCTGCACGATGAAACTGGAGGATGCCCGGTCGTTGGATACACTGATCCACTACACCACCATGCATGGCGTAGATCATCCTGCTGTACTGCAGGCTTTCCAGGCCTATGATCCAAAGGATATTTTTCTTGCCTGGGAGCAGCGCATTCAGTGTAACCCGGCCCAATTCACTACATGGGCATTTTTCGTTGGGGAGACCGCAGGTATTGGGGCTGCTGATTGGGTTCGCTCCTTATGGGAGCCGGACACGGATAACGCGCAAGCATGGAGACCTCCCGCTTCAAATAACACACATGCTAGGGCCGCATTTATCTCGACACGTGCCTATCTATCCGCCCGCTGCCTGCCCGAGCAGGAAGGGCTTACAAAAGTTTACAATGATCTGATACAGCATAGGGCGAAGGATGACAAATTAGAAGGATACACCGTTAGCGGTCAGTTACAGCATTTTCATTCCCCCCAGGTCATTGACTGGATGCGAGATAAGGTCAATCATCCGGTTGATGGCTGGGCAGTACTTTTCGCCTACTCACGTCCTACAGATGAGCAGGTGATTGAATGGCTATCCGGTAGCGAGCTTCATCAGAAAATTGCAACCGAGGCGCTGGATATCATGATTCAGCGCGATCTTCTGCCCACTCTAGAAGCAGACGCTTGGGCTAGCATCTCAAATCTGCTTCATACTTCTTTACAGCTCGTGGTGCTCAAAAAAGATAAACGTCGCATTGAAGCCGTGCTTCAGCAGCTTTCACATTTGGAACTTCGTTAACACTGGAATCGACGTATGCAGACTTGCATGTATGGGGTGTGAGGATAAAAAATGAGCCGCTGCATCAGCGGCTTATTCCCCGAATAAAAGTATCTATAGTAAATGAAATCAATTCATCATTTGATTTTGCCATAGGAAGTTCAAAATTCAGGAGCAAAGAAGTCAATCCGTGCAGCATACTCCATACGGATCTAGCCATCAGGCGCTCATCTCCTTGAATGATGCAGCCTTCCTCCATAGCGGCTTTGAGTCCGCCCTCAAGCAACTCAAACCCTTTAAAACTCCCACTGTCTATAAGGGTAACCGAGCTTACAGATTCAAGGTTGCTGATAAACAGGATGTTGTAGTATTCGGGATTAGCCATGCCAAAACGGACATAAGCATCGGACACTGTTTTCAGTGTGTCCAGAGCGTTCAGTCCGGCTGCCTGTGCTTCATCCACGCGCTGCTGGAGAGCCTTCAGGAACAAAGCATTCCCTTCTAACAGCAGTTCACGAACAACCGCTTCCTTATTGGAGAAATAATGATAAATAGTCGTTGGTGAATATTCGATCTGATCCGCAATTTTACGCATGGAGACTTCAGCATACCCTTGGTTCAAGAAGAGCGATCGGGCGGCCTCAATGATTTTGCGGCGGATCTCACTGCTTTCACGTTCTCGGCGTTTGATATGTTTCATGAGTAGATATACTTGCCCTTTCTGCCTATCTCAATTTGGCGGCGATACGATCAGCTTCCATTATACCCGAGTTCATAGCTCCTTGAAACCCGCCCCCAGGCTGTGTCCAGGCTCCTACCAATGACAGGCGGTTCACTGCTGATTTGCGCTTCAGTCTGTGTATGCCGGACTGCCGGACCGTTTGTGCATAGCCATAAACGGCTCCGCCGGGATTAGCAGTATACCGCTGCATGGTGCGTGGTGTACCCAACTCTGCCACCACGACCTTGCTGCTAAAACCAGGATATAGCTGTTCAAGACATTCCAGTATCTGCTGTGTTACTGCTTTCTTTTTGGCTTTATATTCGGGACGTGCGCTAGGCCAGTTCTCCAATCTGTCCAAAAACGTAACAGCGATGACACCCTTTCCCGCTTCATTGAGTGTAGGGTCCATGGCGTTATAATTTGTGAGCATCCAGTTGCCTTTCATATACTGGCCGCTCATCATGACTTCATAATCCGTCTCCGAATCCGGCTCGTTATATAGGATTAAGTCTTCTTCGGTGATCCCAAGCTCATGAGGCTCGCATGATAGCCCTAGGTACAGCTGAGTGAGAGACGTACCAGTTTCCAGTCTGGTTACAGCCTCCAGCTCGCGACGGGCGGCATTGTGACTCTCCAGCAGACGGCCATAGGTATGATGAGGACTGATCCCAGACACAACCCAGTTGGCTTTATATACATCCCCTTTTTTCAGACGTACACCAGCTGCTTTACCGCGTTCAAGTATAATTTCAGATACCTGACTGCGCAGGTGAACTTCTCCTTCAGCTGATTGAATAGCTTCGACCAGCGTATTGGACAAGGCCTGTGCACCTCCCTGAATGTAGTACGTCCCCTCCAGATGATAGCCGATCCAGGGAATAAAAAAGTACAAAGCCGCCAACCGCTTCGGGGGCAGCCCATAATAGGGCCAGAGTGCAGTGAAGAACTCCGTGAATCGGTCAGACAAGCCAAACTGACTTACAGCCTCCCAGGTGGTCATTTTCGTCCAGCGGAAGAAGGTGCCTGCTTTGAACAGACCCGCCAGCTTACGCCAGGAAGTAAGGGAAGAAAAAGCGGTAAAGCCTGTCTCAAAACGGCGAATGCCCGCGAATAGCTTATCAATGGCTGCTACCTCAGCAGGAAACATGCCTTTGAGGAGTTGCACATACTCCTGCACATCAGATGGGATATCAATGATCTGCCCTTCCCAGCGAATGGAGTAAGGGTGCTTTTTACGGAGAGGAACGATTTGCTGGTCCACATGGCAGTCCTTTAACATCTGACCGAAGCTGCCTTCTTCGAGTCCGCCGACGCCGTGCAAGGAGACATCAAAGGTATATCCCTTTCGTGTGAATTCAGTAGCAAAGCCGCCAGCCAAAGTATGACTTTCAAACACAGCTGTCCGGTAACCCAACGCAGAAAGTCTGGCTGCACAAGACAAACCACCCAGCCCAGCACCAATGACAATAACATCATATTGGTTCATGATTTCATCCCCCTTATTAACGTCGTTATATAAGTTAACAGTGTTAAGTTAAGGAGATTATATACCATCGCATCCCGGTTGAGAAGGAAAATTTTTTATAAAAACATCCAAAATTGTAGCGCTTTCACTTGTCAGATTCCAATGAGGATGCTATCCTTCAATTGGGATTGTTACTGAAAAGGCAAAACCCGAGTACACTTGTGTACCCGGAGTTTGCCTTTTTTTGATTTGTATGAGTTCCACAGCATACAGTCAAGCATCCTGAGCATATAGTAAACGCTTTAAAAAAACGCCAAAGGAGATTATCTTATGCAAAAAAGACGTTTCGCCCTTGTTCTACTATCTTTCGTGCTCCTGCTTACGATCTTTTATCCATCCTCCAGCTCTGCCGCAGCAGCCGATGTTCCAGCACCACAGGCAACCGTGCTTACTAAGGTACAGCCTCTGGGTGAGGTTGTTTCTGCCGTTGTAATGAAATACAGCACCAATATTGACGGATCATCCCTGTCCACTTCCAGTTTTCAGGTTCAATCTGTGCTTAATGATGTATACGCAGACAGAACTGTGACTGGTGTATACACCAATGATACTGGTGCCATCACCAACCGCAGTACTCATGGCAAATATGTCGTAATCGAGCTGGACACGCAGGATAAAAATGCAAGCACCCTTACTTACGATTCGACAAGCGCAGTCAATCGTATTAATCCGCTGAACTATTACATTAGCCAAAAGAAAGATATTGCAACTTCGAAGAAAACAGTCGTTCCAGCGACTGCACAGACTGTAAAAGCAACCGATAAAGTGACACCCATCGTAGACGATTTTCAAAAAAACACTTTTGAAAATAAAGACGGCTTCAAACTGAACTACTTTACGTTTGAGCCTAAAGTAGAACCTGGCAAAACCTATCCGCTGGTAGTATTCCTGCACGGAAACGGCGAACGTGGTGACGGAAACGGGGTTAACCTGTTAGCGAATGCCGGGGCCGTTACTTGGGCTTCTCCTGAGCAGCAAGCCAAGCACCCATCCTTCGTCATCGCTCCTCAAAGCCCGATTGACCTAGAGCATAAATTTATTTGGGCAGATGAACCGCGCAACAGTGCTGTTGCCGATTTGGTACGTGAAACGGCCTTGAAATATCCGATCGACACCAACCGCATCTATATCGTAGGTATTTCTCAAGGAGCTATGGGGACATGGAGATTGTTAGAAAAAAATCTTGATCTGTTCGCTGCTGGCGTACCGATTGCCGGACTGACCAACTATGAAAAGGCTGTTAACATGTATGCCCCTGTTGACCCTGCACACGTTGAAATATTGAAGAACGTCCCTATTTGGGCCTTCCATGCGGCGGACGATACGACAGTAAGTCCTAAGAACTCAGAAGAAATGGTTGCTGCTATCAAAGCACAGAACGGAAACCTCATTCACTTCACTGAATACGAAGCAGGGATTATCAAACCTACAGGACACTTCTCCTGGGTTCCGGCTTTACAAAATCAGGATATGATTGAATGGCTGTTTGCACAAAAGAAATAAAAAAAGACACCCGCCTTCCTGTGTACCACCATCAGGAAGGCAGGTGCAATATCAAAATGAGGAGACTAAAAAATTTGACACTGGTATTGCCATTTGCAGTTAACTTGAAGCTTGTTACTTCGCGCGCTTCGCAGCTTTGATCGTTCTTAAAGCCCGTCTGCGCGTTACCTTGTTCGGACTGCTGAGCTGTCTTCTGGCAGTAGCCACATCCGTTTTAGCCATGTGTAAAGCACCATCCTATTCACTTAGGCTCATATTGGGAGTCTGCGCCTAAAGACTTAAATGATAATGAGAATCATAATCATTTAAAATTATATAATGAAATTTACGAGCATGCAAGAGATTTTGGGGAAGTATTATCTCGATTAAAAACTTGCGAATCTCCCTTTGCCCATATGAAAGAAGCGTCGGGACAGCAAGCCCAACGCTTTTTTATACTTAATAGCAATTTATACGATGATTAATTAACCTTGCCGCCCTCCACAACCAATTGATCCGTAAAGCCTTCTCCGTAAACGGAGGTCAGTGTGTCCTTATAGGCTTGATGGACAAAATTTTCTTTACCCAACGTAGCCAGTTCGTTGTTGATCCAATCCAACAGTTCCTTATTTCCCTTCGCTACTGCAGGGGCAATCGTATCTTGACCACCGAAGGCTGGAATGCTTACGGTAAAGCCGGGATTGGCCTTGGCCCAAGCGATCAGCTCTGTATTATCGTTCGCAATGGCGGCACCGCGTTTGTCTTTGAGAGCCGAGAAGATTTCGGTGTATTGATCGAATTTGAGCAGCTTGATGTCAGGATAATTTTTTGTAAAATAGGTCTCTGCTGTCGTTCCCTTGGCAACAATCAGCTTTTGATCCGAGCCCTTCAATTGGTCAATCGTGGTGATGGGAGCACTGTCGGGTGACACAATGCCAAAGGATAATTTCATATACGGGTTAGCAAAATCAACTTTTTCTTTACGTTCATCGGTCACAGTAAAGTTAGCCATTATGATATCTACCTTGTTGGATTCCAAATAGGCAACCCGGCTGGCGGCATCCACCAGAACGAACTCCACCTTCGACTCGTCGCCCAAGAGGTCTTTGGCAAACCGTTTCGCAATATACACATCAAAGCCTTGATTTTTCCCTTCTGAATCTACGTAGCCAAAAGGCGGCTTATCCGCAAATACACCGATTCGAATCTTGCCATTCTTTTTAATGTCCTCAATTGAAGCAAATTTAGCCGAGCTTGAACTACCATTGGTATTCCCGCCTCCTGCACATCCCGCCAAGCCGACGAGCAGCAAGCTCAAAGCCAGTAATAACGTTGTGAACTTCATTCCTTTTCTCATCTGTATTCATCCCCTTATTTGTCAGCATTTTGCATCATTCGGTTTCTTTCGCTTCTGGGTGCAATATAGAGACCAATAGAAACATTTCGATCTCTATATTGTGATTGGAAGTCGCTCATGGGATTGATGCAAAATGCTCATATCGTTTCGTATTGAAATATATCCAGAAAGTGCTGGGCACGCTCTGTTTCCGGTTGGGTAAAAAATTGCTGTGGTGTAGTCATTTCACATATCTGTCCTTGATCCATAAAAACGATACGATCTCCTACCGACTTGGCAAACCCCATCTCATGCGTCACGATTATCATCGTCATCCCCTGTTGGGCCAGCTCTCGCATGACATCCAGCACCTCTCTGACCATTTCCGGGTCCAAGGATGCGGTGACCTCATCAAAAAGCATAATTTCAGGATTCATACACAGGGCGCGCACAATCGCAATCCGTTGCTTTTGCCCGCCTGATAATTGTCGCGGATACGCATCCTTGCGATCCAGCAGACCGACTCGCTCCAAGAGCTGCTCCGCTTGCGCAAGCGCCTCCTGCTTGTTTCGCCGCTGAACTTTAAGCGGGCCAAGCAATATATTTTCCAAGACGGTCATATGCGGAAACAGCTCATAGTTTTGGAACACCATTCCGATATGCTGCCGCACCTCACGCCAATTCACCTTTTTATCTGTCAAATCCTGTCCTCTATAACGGATATCTCCGCCCTGGACTGGCTCCAGACCATTGAGGCACCGAAGAAGCGTGCTTTTTCCACATCCCGAAGGACCGAGAATGACCACGACTTCCCCTTTCCTTACGTCCAGACTAATCTGCTGCAGCACTTTTCGGTCGCCGAAGCTTTTGTCCAGCCCTCGAATTTCCAATAAAACCTCCACAGCCTCTTCCATGACACCACCCCATCCTGCTAATTTTGCCATCTGCGTTCAAATCTTTTGGAAAGTCTGGATAACGGATAGCATACAAGAAAATACAATATAAAAATAAAGCCATACACCCAAAAGGATGCCGAAGGCGCTTTGATTACACCAAGCTCAATAATCTGCTGCCCAACCTTGACCACTTCCACTACACCGATCAGTACCACGAGTGACGTGGTTTTGATCATCCGTGTCGCCAGATTAATAGAACCCGGAAGCATTCGGCGCACCGCTTGGGGAATGAGCACATGACGGTATAATTGCCAATAGGTTAGCCCTAATGCCTGCCCGGATTCCACCTGATGCTTAGGCAGTGATTCCAGCGCACCACGTACGATGTCACCAATCTCGGCTGCTCCCCACAGACTGAATACGATAACGGCCGTTAGTTCCCCGCTAATATTCACATTCAGCAAAGGCGTAAATCCAAAATACACGACATACAACCACACTAAAATCGGAATAATGCGAAATGTCTCCAAATATAATTTCAGCACAAATCGAATCGGTCTTGATTGTAAAGTGCGGAGCAGTCCCATCAAAATGCCTAGCAGCGTACCGATAATAATGGAGAGTAATGCAATTTCCAGCGTAACCAGCAATCCCCCTAACAGACGCTCAAAATTCGAACCCTCAAAAAGCACATTAATCCCCGAACTCAGCATATCGCACCTTCCTTTCCACCCAAGTCAGCAGCATCGACAAAGGTAAAAGCAGAACGAGATATGCCAATACCAGCAGAATCAACGATTCTGTCGTTTTGTAGTACATACCGATCAGGTCCTTTGCCACATTCATCAGATCTAGTAAAGCAATGGCACCCACAATGGAAGTCTCCTTGAGAAGAAAAATTGCATTGGCTCCCAAAGACGGAATACTGATGGCAAATGCCTGCGGCAAAATAACATATCTCGCCAGTTGTATCTTGGACAGTCCGAGACTCAGCCCGGATTCCGTTTGGGTTTTACTCACGGCTTCGATTCCACCACGGAACGCCTCAGCCATATAGCCCCCGCCCAAAAAGGTCATGCCCACAATGGCACATGTCATTTCGCTCATATGCAGACCTATTTTGGTAAACCCGTAGTACAGAAAATATAACTGTACAAGCAGCGGCGTATTTCGGGAAAGCTCGATATAGGCTACAATAATTCCACTAATTCCTCTCACCCTGTAATACAGCACTATGCTACACAGCAAACCGACGACTAATGAAAACAGAATAGCAAAAAAGGCAATCTTCAACGTCAGCCACATGGCTTCTCCATATAGCGGCAAGCTTTCTACAATAAACTCCCAGTCTAAGTTCATATGTACATACCTTTCAATTTTCAATTATTCCTATGTACTTGCTATGCTTAATAACAATGATTGTATTCCTGCCCATTTATTACGTCAATACTTTGCTGAAAATTTGTCATATTTATCTATGATTAAGAAAGAAAACCGTTATTTCATTTCAGAAATAAATAAAAAAAGCCCAAAATGGATGAATTCCATTTTAGGCTTTGCTTTATGCTATACGATTCATCACACGATCGGCTCTGTAACTACAGGACCACCGAGCTTTTCTACAATTAAACGACTTTCCTCATTTAACCCTTGTAAGGTAATAGATTTACCTGCGTTTCTGTATTTTTGCAGCACCTTGCCAATGGCAGTAACCGCCGAGTGATCCCACACATGTGAATGGCTAAAGTCCACTACAACGCGCTCCGGATCATCCGAAGGTTCAAAATGATCGACAAAATGAGTCGTTGAGGCGAAAAACATCGGCCCTCTGACATGGTACACCTTTGCTTCCTGATCCTCAGTCGCACTGATACGGATTTTAGCCATTTTCCAGCCAAAATGCAGGGCACTCAACAGTACGCCTACGATCACGCCCTTGGACAAATCGTGCGTAGCCACCACGATGATGACCGTGACCACCATAATAAACGTATCTGCTTTGGGAACCTTGGCGATGTTTCGGAGCGACTTCCAATCCACGGTTCCGATACACACCATGAACATGACTCCCACCAATGCGCCCATAGGTACTTCCTTTACAACACCGCCAAGCACAAGCAGCAGAAAAGCCAAGAACACCCCCGCCGTGAAAGTGGACAGTCGTCCTCTTCCGCCTGAGCTTACATTAATGACGGATTGTCCGATCATGGCACAGCCACCCATACCCCCAAAAAAGCCATTTACAAAGTTGGCAATCCCTTGCCCACGGGCTTCCCGGTTTTTATTGCTTTTCGTTTCGGTCATTTCATCCAAAATACTGGCTGTCAGCAGTGATTCCAGCAGTCCAACCAGCGCCATCGTAAAGGAATATGGCAGCAATATCCGCAACGTGTGCCACGACCACTCAATTTGCGGCAAATGGAATGAAGGCAGCGAGCTGGTCAGCGTACCGATATCCCCTACCGTTTTGACATTCAATCCAAAAACATACGTAATAATCGTCATGATGATGATTGCTGTCAACGGGGCGGGAATGCTTTTCACAAATCTCGGTAAAATATACACAATGAGCAATGTCCCCGCTACCATCGCGTACATGATCCAATTGGCTCCATGAAAGTGGGTTAGCTGTGCCATAAAGACGAGGATCGCCAGCGCATTCACAAACCCGGTCATGACCGGCTGTGAAATAAAGCTAATAAAGCGACCAATTCTCAAAACACCCAGCAGTACCTGAATGATCCCAGCCAAAATAGTAGCTGCAAACAAATACTCCACGCCATAATCTTTGACCAAACCAACAACCACTACAGCTACAGCCCCGGTTGCTGCCGAGATCATCGCCGGACGTCCACCTGCAAAAGAAATGACAATCGCCATCGAGATGGAGGCATACAGTCCGACCATAGGGTTGACACCTGCAATGATGGAGAAGGCAATCGCCTCTGGTATCAATGCCAGCGCCACGGTCATGCCCGCAAGTATATCAGCCCGGATATTACCGAACCATTGTTGTCTAAGATTCATACTGTTTCGTTCCAGCCTCCTATATTCACAGAGAACAGCATTTTGACCCGCAACCCGATCTTGCTTTGGGCATCCGTCCAGCGGTCAAACGCTAAGGCTCTCCTATCATTCAGCTCGTCTCTCTCAAACGAACCCCTTCCGTTACATCCAGTCCATCATTATAACGCAAGGGATTCGCAGAGACGAATGAGTTAAAAGGCTGTTTACAGAATGAAAACGTCTATTTACTTGAAATAGCGCCCGTTTTCTTTATCTAATTCGTTTTCTTATATTTAAAATTTTCGTAATTGCTGCACAAGCTCTGATAGGGATTCAGCAATCTCTGAGTCCGCATAGCGCTGGAGCAAACTCTCAAAATCAGGCAGCGCTTGCTTTAGTAACCGACAGCTATAGACATAATAGCTCCAAAAAGCTACCGGATCATAGCCACGTGCTTCTTCCTCTTCCCACTCCACTTCATCATCTTCTGGAGCGCTGTCTACCGGCCATAAATATTTTTCATCTAGCAGCATAGTCAAGGATTCTACAGACTTCTGTGAGTCCGCTTGTAGATTTTCCATGTCCAATGCTTGAACAACCGTATGGTACAAATCCAACTCGCTCAGTGCGATATCCTGGGGGCTTCTCGCATGCATATTCCGCAATAAGAATAGTAGCGCCCATGGGGTAACCTGCCACAATGTACCTTGATGCTCTATCAGATCAGCGATGGCTGCATACTCCCTATTGGATATCAAATGCGGCAGGTCCGTGCCCCTACCATAAGGAGTAGTCAGGCGGTGCCACGGTACATCTGTAATTTGAAGAGTATTCATTGAGACAGTGTTCATCTTATGAGTGTCCATGACGCCTCCTTTGTTGTCGATATCTAGAATCTTCCTGATTTAAAAATTGAATATAGTAAAAAGGCAACCATCAAGAGCGCTACAACAAAACCAATTTCAATCGCAGGTACGTTCCACAGCATGGTCGCCTGGTGATTTAGCGATGAACCGATAATCAGCCCGACCATAATAATGCTGAATGCTAACAGCACAATACTGAATGACAGGCGATTGCTGATCTGATCCAGCTTGCGCAAAAGCTGTTCCAGCTCTGGTACAGTAACTTCCAGTTTAAGCTTACCCTTGCTGATAATTGAGGCCAGATGCCTCGTCTGTCTCGGCAGTTCCATCAGCGTCTCCATCAGCTCGGTTGCACTCCCCAACAGCTTGCCCCGAATACGGCGACCGCTGAAGCGTTCCTTCAGCAGCTTATTGCCAAAAGGCTCGGCCAAAGCAATAATGCTGAGATCAGGGTCCAGATGCTCTACGACCCCTTCCAGTGTCAGCAGCGCCTTGCCCAGCAGCAGGACGTCTGATGGCAAACCAATCCGATGGCGCTGTGCTGCGCCAAACAGGTCGTTCAAGGCATCGCCAATGCTGACCTGTGAGAAAGGAACGTCCGCGTAATCTTCGCGTATTTTGTCCAGATCGGCTCGCAGTGCATTCAGGTCAGTATCCGGATCGACCAGCCCTAGTCGTTCGATGGCGCGAACCATAGCATCGGTATTTTTGCGCATCAGGGCGATCATGAGAGAAGCGAGATGATTCTTCATTTCTTCGCTTAGCCTTCCCGCCATGCCAAAGTCCAGATAAGCGAGGCTTCCATTATTCAGGACGAGCAAATTCCCCGGATGGGGATCGGCATGAAAAAAGCCCTCTATAAAAATTTGATGCAGCATGCTGTTGACCAGCCGCTGCGCCAGTTCTTTCAAGTTATAACCACGGCGCAATAACTCTTCACGACTCCCTAAGTGAGTTCCGTCCAGAAACTCCATGGTCAATATACGTGAGGAAGTATGGTCCCAGTATATTTTCGGAATATAGATATGTGGGTCCTGCTCAAACTGGAGCGCAATCTTTTCCGTGTTACGAGCTTCATGGTTGTAATCCAGCTCCTGAATGAGCGATCTCCCCAGCTCTTCCACCATCTGGCGAAGCTGATAACGCTCCACCCATTCCCAGCGCTTGGCTGCCATTGCGGTCAGTTCCCGTAAAATGTCCAAATCCCGCCGGATGATGCGATTAACGCCTGGACGCTGGATTTTAATCGCGACCATTTCGCCGCTGTGCAGCTTGCCCAGATGCACTTGCCCGATCGAAGCAGCCGCCAGCGGATCATCGTCAAAACGAACCAGTATGTCCTCTAATGACGTATCCAGCTCCTGTTCCAGAATGCCACGCGCCGTGTCAGGCGAAAAAGGCGGTACCTGATCCTGGAGCTTAACCAGTTCGCGAATAATAGGCTCTGGCAGCAGGTCAGCACGTGTACTTGCCAACTGTCCAAGCTTGATGAATGCAGGCCCCAGGTCCTCCAGCACAAGCCGAATCCGTTCACCTAAGGTTTTGGACTCGGGGGTTTCTCTCGTTAGCCACTTGCGGGGCAGGGATAGCAGCTGGAACAGTCCCATTTCTTCCACCATATAGCCAAAGCCATGACGCGCCAGCGCCATGGCAATTTCCCGGTAACGACCGGCGTGCTTCATGCGAACGGCCATTTTAATCCAACCGGTTCGCTTCTTCAGCGTCACTCGAACCCGTAAGCGCCGCCTTTTCTTTTTCCAGCTCCGCTACCTTTTTTTCCAACAATGCCACACGCTGCTCCAAACTTGTGACATCATTTTCGGTAGGTACTTCCAGCTCCTGCAAAATGCGGCTAACCTGCTCACGGATCATGGTTTTGAATTGTCCCTGCTCCTCTGCTCCCCGTTCGATCAGACGATCGACCAGCGCTTTGGATTCCGAGGGCGCAAGTTCTCCACGGTTTACAAGATCCTCGACGGCTTTCTCCACCTTTTCTTTGCTGACAACGGTGAGGCCCCACCCCAATGAGATGGCTTTTTTGAACAAATCGCTCATAATATATCCTCCCCTACCTGTGATTACCTATAGTATAACCTGAAAAGGGGAGCCGCATAAAGTTCGCAGCTCCCCCCACAATGGTTGGAATGAATGATTATACTTAACCTGGAAAGCGTCCGGCCCACTTAGCAGCCTGAAGCAGTAGCTTACGGTATCCCTCGTGCTGGAAACTTGGCTGATTATGTCCAGGCATCAGGTAGACGACTCTGCCCAAGCCATAGGACAATGACCATGCAGCTGGCCACCACTGACCTTCATACTCGTATTCCATTAACAGTGTTTTTTCAGTGAATGGATCAAAATCAAAACGATACGGCTCCTCTTGAATCTCGAACGGCTCGATTCCTTCCATAATCGGATGATCCGGCTCTGTTACCTTGAAGGAAAGCTGCTCCGCTGACGGATGCCGCAGGAAACGCGCTCCCATGAGCTGTGCAATTTCATAACGTCCTTGCAATGTGATTCCGTTATGCAGCACAAGCAGTCCACCTCCGCCGCTGACGTAGGACAGCAGTCCTGCTGTTTGTTGAGGAGACAGAACCTCCTTACGGCTATCACAATACGAGATGCATAGATCAAATGAAGCTAGATTTTCCTTGAGCAGCATTTTACGATTCTCACTGCATTGAACCGTCATCCAATCTTGTAAAATATGACTAATCTCTTCGTCCACCCCTTGTAGCGGGTGAAACTCCGGATATGAATAATCTCCTAGCAGCAATGCTTTTCTTTTTTCCATCATAAATCCTCCTTGCCTGACTTGTATATAAGGACTTTAAAGGCGGGTCCCGTACCAACGGTCTCTTGTTTGTGGGGTCAAAACGCTCTGAAAAAATCCTTTGGCCCTCATCTATTTCCCATAACACCGCCATCGTTGTCCAAGCTACGGCATATATAAATAATTCTACAGACGGCCTATTAAATCCTTTAGCAGAAGATTATAGCATATATGTTCGCTCGGAATAAACTAATTATAAATTTATAAACATGAACGCTGGCGATTCCGCCCGTTTATGGTATACTCGTAAGAAAAAAAGTGCGTCCATGCATGAATAGCAATGAAGGGCCGCTTTTCGTAAGAAATCTATGCTTGCGGTTATAGAATTGATAAGAATTGCCTCAAAGCTTATACATTCTATAAATCTTAAAACACTGGGGAGGTTGCATGAATGAAAAGGACTGGAATGACCCGGCCCTTGGACAGCTTGGGACGAATTGTGCTTCCTAAAGAGTTGCGCATGACGATGGAGATTGACATCGGCGATCCATTAGAGTTTTTTATTGAAGACCAAACACTCATGCTCCGTAAGTACAAATCAACTAATTGTATATTTTGCGGTTCGGTTGATACCAACACCTATTTTAAAGATCAGTTTATCTGCGATGCATGTGCCACCTCGATGAAAACGGAAGATTTACTTCCGGTCACAGCGACTGAAACCCAGTCACCTCCACTGAAGCAAAATATGCATATGAAAAAGATTTATCAGCGCACGGATGTTATTTTGGAGAAAATGAGAGAGCTTATGGAAGAACATCCAGCATCTTCACAAAAACAACTCGCTTCCATGCTTGGCGTGAGTCAGGGAAGGATTTCCCAACTGAAAAAGCTCATGTAGGCGAATCGCCCAAAAAAACAATGTATACGCTTCCATGTTATGTAAGATTTAATTCTCTTTATATTTAGAACAGCCGGACCCTTATAGGGACCCGGCTTTTTTGTGTTTTAGTCGTAAGCTCGGCATTTTTCAACCCAGCGTGCTGCTGCCTTGGGTAGAGAAGCGAGATGAATGTGTGTGTAGGCTGCCAAGAGGTTCCCTTTGGCATAACCTTCACTCTGGAGTCCGCGCATCCCCTTGGTTTGATAGGCAAAGGGATAGGGGGCGGCAGATTCATCATAGCTCATGACCGAATAATGAAATTCATGTCCCCGAATCGTCTCTCCAGCCTCCAGCAGCAAGCAATCTTGCAATGCGGTTGCTTCCCGGTATCCCAATGCAGCCCGCTTCTCCTGCATGCGAACGTCCGAAGGGATCACCCCGGCCATGTGGTGGGCGTGACCCGCCCGATCCGTAAGTGTCCGGGCCAGTATCATATAACCACCGCACTCGGCGAATACAGGCATATCCCGGCTCACTGCGTTGCGGATATCTTGCAGAAAGCCCGTATTGGCAGCGATATCTGCCGCAAACTCCTCGGGAAAGCCGCCGCCCAGATATAGGCCGTTGGCGTGCTCAGGGACGCGTTCTCCCGCCAGCGGACTAAAATAGACAATCTCTGCTCCCGCTTGGCGCAGCAAATCCATATTTTCGGGGTAGTAGAAATTGAACGCCGCATCTCTGGCGACAGCAATGATGGGACGTTCCCCAGTCTCGACTTCATGTCCTGCTGTGGGAGGCTGATCTGGAGGAAATAATGGGTGCTCGGGTAGGCTGAGCGGCGGAGCCGAATCCGCCAATGCCCGCAGTGCATCCAGATCCGTACCCGCGCGAATCAGCTCTGCCGCCCGTTGGAAGAGCGGCTCCAGCTCGCCGCGTTCTACAGCAGGCACCAACCCCAGATGACGCTCGGGAATATCCAGTCCGTCATCGCGCTTTAACCAACCGAGCACAGGAATGCCGCATTCCTGCTCGATCGCCTTTTTGACAATGCCGTAATGCCCCTGGCTACCGCAGCGATTCACGATTACGCCTACAATGCGCAGCTTGGGCTCCAAGCGCTGAAAGCCGAGCACAATAGCGGCCGCGCTGCGTGCCATGCTGCGCACGTCGACGACCAGCAATACCGGGCTATCCGTCAGCATGGCAATTTCGGCAGTCGAGCCAATATTGCTGAGCGGGTCCTTGCCGTCATATAGCCCCATGACGCCTTCAATCACGGAGATATCTGCGCCTTCAGATGCGCGGATAAAGGTTTCACGCACCGTATCCGGCGAGGTCATCCAGGAATCGAGATTACGGGAAGGCGTTCCGGTCGCGGCCGTATGATAGGTCGGATCAATATAATCCGGACCGCACTTAAATCCCTGCACTCGCAGGCCGCTGTCGGCGAACGCCTTCATCAGCCCGAGAGTCACAGTCGTTTTGCCCGCGCCGCTGCCCGTACCGGCGACAACGATACGACTTCTGCGTGCCGTGGCAGACGAGTCTAGCTGTATAGCCTGATTCATATCGTCAGTCATAGGAAACCCGCGCTACAGACAACGTCATATTTCCGCTTTTTTTCTTCTCCAGCAGCCAATGATCTGCACCGGAAGACAACAGGGCTGATGGTTCGCTGACCCCATAGGCGCCAGTGTATTTGAAGACAGTTTCCGATGGATTGGGAAGCTGCACCATGTTCAGCTCTGACGGAGTGTACGTCACCAGCTCCCAGCCGTATTTGGCGCAGAGGGCGAGCAAGCCCTCTTCATCCTTTTTCAGATCAATCGTAGCAATATTCCGTACGCTTTTTACAGACAAACGCAGCTCTTGCAAGGTGTTCAGCACCCCAGCTTCCAGCTCCTCCAATGCAGTTCCCCGATTGCAGCCAATGCCAAGCACCAAGCTTTTAGGACGATACAGCACGCCATTAGAAAGAAACCTCTCCTCTTCCTCAGGCTCTAACAAACGGTCACTTACGACCAACGCGGCGTTGAACGGTTCTTGTGCCGCTTCCGCCATTGAGGCATATACCTTGATATGTGCAGGTACTGGCTTGTCATAACGCCACCAGTTCCGTTCGCCTGTCTCTTGTATGAGTACAACGGGCTCCTCGTTCACAACAGCGGCGCTCACAGGCGTGGCCTTATCGAAGCTATCGACCACCCAACCCAATTCCCGCCCCAACATATCCACTGGAATCGTGCCCTGCACGTCCGATGCAGTCGTGATTACCGCACGTGCCCCCAGTACAGCGGCTACATGACGGGTCAATTCATTTGCACCGCCCAAATGCCCAGACAGTACGCTAATGACATGTTCTCCGCGATCATCAATGACGACCACGGCTGGGTCTACCTTTTTATCCACCAAAATCGGTGCAATCATACGAACCACCGCACCGAGGGAAATAAATAAAATAATACCGTTATATTGTTTGAATAAATCCGGCAAAATCAGTTTGACCGAACCTTCGAACAATTGAATGCCACGCTCCTGCTCGTCTCCACGCTCAAACTTGGACATGTAATACACATCCGTACCCGGAAAGCTGGCTCCCAAATTGCGGACCATCTCGACTCCATGCTTCGTGATCGCCACAGCGGCAAATGGATTACTCACCAGGCTTCACTCCCTTTCGGTAGCCGTGGGTGAACGACTTGTCATATAACTTGGAACGATGTGCGTCCTTGTCCACCAACCCCGGGTCGAGCGCCCAGCCTGCCAAAATCATGGCATGCATCGTTATGCCCGCTGCGCGCAGATCGGTTGGTAATTGGGCAAGCGTCGTGCGCACGATTTTTTGGTCCGGCCAAGTTGCGCGCTGCACAACGGCTACAGGCGTGTCTTCGCTCCAGCCAGCCGCCAAAAATTCAACGACTACCTTCTTCGCCAGCGTTGCACTGAGGAACAGCGCCACTGTACAGTGATGGGATGCCAGATCACGCAGCTTTTCACGATCCGGTACAGGTGTACGGCCTTCGGCACGCGTCAGAATGACCGTCTGCGTCAAGTCAGGCACGGTTAGCTCTGCACCCAGCACGGCCGCAGAAGCAAAGACCGAGCTGACGCCCGGTACGATTTCGTAGGCTACTCCGCGCTGCTTCAGCAGCACCATTTGCTCCAAAATCGCACCGTATACTGCCGGATCACCTGTATGTACACGGGCTACACTGCGCCCAGCCTGCACAGCCTCGCTCATAATCTCGACCTGCCGCTCCAAATCCATGCCTGAGCTTTGCAGTACCTGTGCCTCCGGCTTAGCCGTAGCAATCAGCTCATTGTTCACTAGTGAATCCGTGTACAACACCACATCTGCCGTACGTAGAATCCGGGAGCCTTTGACCGTAATCAACTCCGGGTCACCAGGGCCTGCTCCTACGATATATACCTTTGGCTCCAACGTCATTTGCTCACCACCATTAAACTCAAATATTCAAGCTCCTGTCCGCGCAGCTCACGGGCGTTGTGCCATACCATTTCATAAGGAGACGTAACTTTGGTAATGACAGAGGCACGATCGCCAAGATTGAGCTCGTCCAGCACATCCAAAATCAAATCCAGTACCTTGGCGACCTTGATAAATACGACTGTATCGTGATTCTCAATGGCCCGCTTCATCGCTGCCCGATCCTCCGTAGCCGGAATAATACCTACCTGTTGGTCTCCGTCTGCCAAAGGCAATTCCAGCGCTGCCGCTGCTCCCAATACAGAAGAGATGCCCGGAATAGATACAATCGGCACCTCGGGATGAAGATCCTTCATAAGACGCGCCAAGTGAATAAAGGTACTGTACAGATTAGGGTCTCCCTCTGTGACAAAGGCTACATCCTTGCCCTGACTCAGAGCTTCCCAGCAAGCAACTACCGTTTTGTTCCACTCCCGCTCCAGTACAACCGGGTCTTTGGTCATTGGAAAAATGAGTCCCAACATCTCCTTTTCCTCCGGGTTAACGTATAATTCCACAATCTCGTGAGCATACGATTTGCCTCCCCGGCGCTTCTTCGGATATGCCACAACTTCACATTCCTGAATCATTCGGTACGCCTTGACCGTGATCAGCTCGGGATCACCCGGCCCCACGCCTACGCCGTAAAGTGTTCCTACTGCCGCCGTATTCATGCTGTCTCTCCCCCTCTTGATTTACCAGCTTACTCCTCTGCTGCTCCGTCAGCCACGTCTACCGGCGGCTGTCCTGTAATAACATATATCGGATTGAGTCCGTCAAAACGAGTCATATTCAAAATCGGCTTGCTACGCGCTGTTTGCAGTAACGTCACCGAGGTTTCGAGTCCTGCGGCTTGCATCGCCTTCATACCGTCATGTAGCGTCTCAATGGTTGCAGCATTCACTACAATTCGCCCATCCTTACGCAGACGGGAAGCGCACAGACGAATCAGTTCTGCCAGTTCTCCTCCACTCCCTCCGATAAACACGGCATCCGGGTCTGGCAGCTCGTCCAATCCGGCAGGTGCTTTGGCATGGATCACTGGAAAATCAGTGCGGAATTTGACCTTGTTCGCTTCCACATTGGCCAGATCGCCTTCATTCTTCTCAATGGCAAACACTTGCCCGTACTTGGCCAGCCGCGCACATTCCACAGCAACAGAACCGGAGCCTGCGCCGATGTCCCATACGATGCTTCGCTCGGTCAATCGCAGCTCGGACAAGCTAAATACGCGCACTTCACGCTTCGTGATCAGCCCTTTTTCCGGCTTGCGCTGGTGAAATTCCGCATCCTCGAAGCCAAATCCCCGGCGAATCGCTGGCATGTCTTCTCCCTTACGGCGGCGCAAAACAACCACGTTCAGGGGTTGGAAGGTTCCCTGCGCCATCTCTTCCAGCGTATAATGCCGATACGTCTCATCTGGTCCTCCCAAATGCTCGCCGACAAAGGCATCATATTCCGTCATGCCAAAATGCAGCAGATAAGCGGCAACCGCGGCGGGATGATTGCGGTCATCCGTCAGCAGCGCGATCTTGTTCTGTCCATCGATCCGCTGCGCCAGTCCGGTCATCGGACGACCATGCACACTTTCCAGCACCGCATCCTGCCAGCTTTCACCGAGACGTGCAAACGCCAGTTGAACCGAACTGAGATGGGGTAAAATATCCAAGTGTTCAGCCCCCAGCTTGGCAGACAAATAACCTGCAATTCCAAAAAAAAGCGGATCGCCTGACGCAAGCACGACAATATCCTTGTGCTCACGCAACCGTCCCAATTCTTCCACCACGGCGGATAAGCCGCTCTTTAATGTTCGTTTTTCTCCTGCGGCTGCCTCGAAAAAGGCTAGCTGGCGCTCACCACCAACCAGCAGGTCGGCACGCTCGATTTGTTCCAGCGTCTCCTGCGACAGACCTGCCGCTCCATTTTCACCGATACCAATGACACGAATTACTCTACTCACCGACTCTCGCCCTCCCCAGCACGTTCCCTTTCAGCGTTACCAGTACCATTTCCACGGTGATTCCACCACCTGCATGCTCCAGACAATGCTGACACCCATAGGTACATAACTTTTCAAAAAAGCTCAGCGCATTCGCTTCGGTCATCATATCCGCCACCTGCGTAGCTGTATTCGCCTCAGCTACTGCCGTTGCAAGCGACTCGTCCACACCTGCCTCACGCGCAACCTGGGCCAGAAATCCAAAATCCACCGGAGCGCTCTTGGAGTGAACCATCATGACACCCTGAGCAACCTTCGACAGCTTGCCGGGCATACCGACGAGAATAATCTTCTTCATTCCCAATCGTTTGCCATGCTTGACTGCAAAGCCGACAAAGTCGCCCATCTGAATAAAGGCTTCTTCCGTCAGCTGATCGTACATTTGCATTGCATATTTTTCACTGCTGCCGCCTGTGGTCAGGACAATTTCCTCGCAGTTCATCGCTTGTGCAACCGATATAGCCTGCACCACGCTGGCTTTATAAGCAGACGTGGAGAACGGAACGACTACACCGCGTGTGCCCAGTATGGAAATACCGCCAAGAATGCCAAGTCGCCCGTTCAGCGTTTTCTTGGCGATTTCCTCGCCGTCCGGCACACTGATGACGACACGGACACCCTTGGCCGATCCGTGCTCCTCAAGCACGCCAGATACGGCCTCCGTAATCATCCGGCGCGGCACCGGATTGATCGCGGCTTGTCCGACAGGCACAGGCAGACCGGGCTTCGTTACCCGCCCGACGCCGACGCCGCCGTCCAGCTCAATACCCGGCTCCTCACGCCAGCTAACAGAGGCGCTAATTCTCGCCTGATGCGTGGCATCCGGGTCATCGCCACCGTCCTTGATCGTCGTGCAGGAAGCTTCGTCCGCATCCAACACAGGCTCGATCAGTTCAAATGCATGATCGAAGCCCGCGGGCAGCGATATCACCGCTTCCTTCGGCGCTATGCCCGTAATGAGCAGTTGTACCGCTCCTTTGGCTACTGCAGCCGCACAGGCCCCCGTCGTAAAGCCTGACCGCATCGGCTTGTCCGGCGCGGGAGCTTCACCACTTTTCATCCGTTTGGGCCTGTCGGCGGACGCCGCTTCCTTTTCCATGCCAATTCCTCCTTAACCTCTTCTGCTGATCATGCTCTAATTCATTTCATGATACAGCAAACGGACAACCGCATCTAGCGGACAGCCATTAAGGAGATTGCATTCAATGCTGCTACGACAATCGTGCTGCCGCCCTTGCGTCCAATATTCGTAATGAACGGAATATCCAGCTTGCGTAGCTCGTCCTTGGATTCTGCCGCCGATACAAAACCTACGGGCATACCAATCACTAGTCCAGGCTTAGCCGCTCCTTCTTTCACCAGACGAATCAGCTCCAGCAACGCTGTCGGCGCATTACCAATCGCATAGATTCCACCTTCGCCCGCCTGAATCGCTTTGCGCATCGAAATAATGGCACGTGTCGTGTTCAGCCTTTTGGCTTCTTCCATCACGTCCGGGTCAGATATGTACACATGAACATCCCCGCCAAATTGACGGATGCGATCCTTGCTCAACCCCGCCTGAATCATCTGCACATCTGCCACCACCGGCTGTCCTGCGCGAATAGCTGCAATTCCGGCTTCAATGGCTTTTGGATGAAATACCATGCTGCGGCCCAACTCAAAATCAGCAGATGCATGAATGACACGCTGTACGACAGGATATTGTTCAGCTGTAAATGGATGCTCTCCCAATTCTTCTGTGATCATTGCGAAGCTTTTACCCTCAATCTCCTGCGGCTGTACCGTTAGCGGTTTAAAGTCTGTTTTAAAGTCCATGGTATCGACCCACTCCCTTATGGAAAATTAGTTTAGGAAAAATAACTGCTCGTGTATTAAAACAACAGATATTTCTATTAAAACACGCATTTTAAGATGACTATATTTTAGATACATGCCAGCAGTCGTTATGGATTAACTGAACCCGTAGGGACTTGAACCAACTCAAATGGAAATCTTCCCTGTTGCTGTGCGCAATGTATCAATTACTCCGTCGAAATGATCAAATACCGTACCAAACTCTACTTCCGGTCTGGAAATCAAAATGACGTGAATACCCAGATCCAGAGCAGATTGAACCTTCTCATCCACTGCTCCCGTGCGTCCGCTTTCCTTGGTGACCATCACGGTTGTACCAAAGTGCTTGTACAATGCTTCGTTCATCTCACGGGAAAAGGGCCCCTGCATGGCAATAATATTTTTTTGCTCCATCCCCAGTTCGCCGCATTTCTCCATATTGTCGAGGCGCGGCAACATACGTGCAACCAGACGAATCTCCGGGTCTCCGAGTAGATGCTTGGTGAATGTGCCGAGCGTCTTACTGCCCGTCGTAAGCATGACAGAGCCTTTGAGTTGCTTAGCAATTAATGCGGCCTCTTCATAAGAAGACACAATATGGAGCAATGGATGATTGTCATACACCAGTCCCGTCCGCTCGTAGCGAATATAAGGAACTCCAGACTCGCGAGCAGCTGTCATCGCATTCGCATGTGCTTCTTCTGCAAAAGGATGACTGGCATCAACAACGGCCTGTATCCCCTTCTCCCGAATCATTGCACCCATTTCATTGGCTGTCATTCGGCCTGTACGTACGTCCAGCCCTGCTTCGGACAAGCTGGCCGCCGCGCTTTCGGTTACGACCGAAGTTAATACGTTAAAGCCGGTGTCACGGATTTGCAGCGCCAATTCCCTTGCATCGCTCGTTCCGCATAGCATAAAAATCATGAGCCATTCACCTGCCCGGTTACGTTCACTACAGACGGCGCATGTGAATGATCGTGATCATGGTCATTATGGCTGTGAGCATGGACATGCGCATGATCGTGAGCGTGGCTGTGTGTATGGTGCTCGTGATGGTGATCATGCTCATGTGCATGATGGTGGTGATGGTGATGGTCATGATCATGGTCGTGATGGTGATCGTGGTCATGGTCGTGATCATGGTCGTGGTGATGATGGTGATGCTCCTGCGCTTCCAGACGGAACTGGCAGTTATCGCAATTAGCCGTAACCTTACCGAACAAGCCTTCGTTAGCTCGCTCCAGCACCAGCTCAACCAATTGAGGATGGAAACCAAAATATCCGCCCATTTCTACTTGTAAAGCCGGGTGAGCCTCAGCAAATTCCTGAGTCATTTCTTCGATGCGCTTAATCAGCACACCCGTGAACAGAAAATACGGAAGCACGATAATCTTTTTGGCCCCCATTCGCACACAACGCTCTAGGCCATCGGGAAAAGAAGGCTGCGTCACACCGATAAAGCTGCTTTCTACCCACGTATAAGAAAGCTTCTCCCACAGCATACGAGTGATTTTGAAAAAGTCACTGTTCGCGTCTGGATCGCTGCTTCCGCGTCCTAATACAAGTACCGCTGTTTCTTCGTCAGATACCTGGGCAGATGTCTCGACAGCGCTATTCATTCCCGCTGGAACTGCGACTGGACGAGCCTCCTTCAAGCGGTCCAGCAATATACTAACGATTTTTTCGTGAACGCCAATCGGACGTCCGTATACAAATTCCAACTGCGGGTATTTTGCCTTTGCCCGGTCGATTGCCTTCGGAATATCAATTTTGGCATGCACTGCTGCGAACAAAATAATCGGAATAAAAACGACACGTGTCGCCCCTTTGTCCATACACGCCTGTACTCCTTCGGCAATACTTGGGCGTGCCAACTCCAGAAAACAGGTTTCTACACACGTACCTGGCGCCCGATCTGCCACCGCTTGCGCAAATTCCAGTAGTTCCTGATTACCCTCTGGGTCCCGACTTCCATGTCCAACCAACAATATTGCATCCACTGCTGTGTTTTCCTCCTCATTGATAGGGATAGCCTACATGACGCCCTATTTTATATATGTGCTTGTATCCTGTTCATCAAGCCTACCAACCCACTTAATCACCACAAACTGCGTTCACTTCTACTGTTGCTGGTGCATCTTCATGCCGGAAACCGGCAACGATGCCTACACGTTTGAAGAATTTATGAAAACGCTCGTTCGGATGCCCTTTTTCCTTATATTCAGCGATAATGTTCTCCACGATATCCGTAATCTGATCACCCGGAATCCCTTCCGCTACGGGCTGAGCGGCATGAGCATTTCGGCCAAATTTTTTGCCACCAAGGAAAAGATCGTATCCTCCCTTGCGATAGACGATGCCGATATCCTCCAGCACCGCTCCATAGCAAGCCATGCCGCATCCATTCAAAGCAATACTCGTTTCCTTGGGTGCCTGTAATCCGCCAAGTACAACCTGTAGATGCTCAGCCACAGGCACCGCATCATCTTTCTCCATATTGCAGAAGTCGCAGGCCTTCACCTTAAACACATCGCCGATCGGCATGACAATGAATCGTTCATCCCGAAGCCGTCCGACCAGTTCCTCGGGGTCTGCGCACGGCACGCGCAGCACGATCTGATGATCTGGCGTGTATTCCAGCTCGCCATCATCACCCGCTACCTCGGCGAGCAATGCCATCTGCCGAGCAGTGAACTTCTTGTTTCCCACGCCAGGGGAAACCCCCACCTCAAACAGCGCAGGCTTGCCAAAGCCGCCTGACGCCTTCCCAGTCGTAGCCACCGTTGCTGTTCCGACGGCGCTCTGGGCGGCAGGCGCTTGCCCGCTCCAGCGAGCATTGGCTTCGCCCGGCAGCTTGCCGCCGACAGCTAGGCGGCTTAGTGCCTCTGCTGCCAGCGATGCTGGAGCCGCTCCGGTTGGCTTCGCGGGCGCAGCCTGCACGGTAGCCATCGCTTGCGGGCGTGCCTGCGTGGCAACCGCAGCGCTGCTCGCGGAAGGCTCGGGAGACGCAGTCAGAGCTCCACCTCCCTGCGGTGTATCCAGCGCGCGATCCTCTTGCGCGCCCAGCGACCACGGCTCCGCTTCCGTGCGAAGCCGCTGATGCGGTTTGAGCACTTGCTCGGTCGCGTCCAGCGTGTATTTGCGCTGATAGCCGCGCGGAGTCACGATTAACCCGTCATACACTGTCGTCGAGGAATTGCCGATGATTACGGTCGTCAGCATCCCGATATCATGGTTAAGCATATCTTCCAGCGTCGTTACAATAACCTGCTGACGTTCACGATAAGCACTCTTCACCAGTCCAACTGGAGTTTGCGGATCACGGTAACGGAGCAAAATGGACTGCGTCTCCACAATCTGGCGGGTACGTCGACCACTGCGCGGATTGTATAAGGCAATCACAAAATCAGCCGAAGCCGCAGCTTCTACACGCTTCACGATCGTTTCCCACGGGGTCAGATGATCACTCAGACTGATTGTGCAAGCATCATGCATAACCGGCGCTCCCAACAACGAAGCACAGGATTGAATAGCCGAGATCCCCGGCACAACTTCTACCTCAACCCCGTCCTCGCGACGCCAGCCTTTTTGCATCAGCACTTCGTACACCAGCCCTGCCATGCCATAGACCCCAGCATCTCCACTAGAAATGACGGCTACCTTCTTACCCATCTCTGCTTGGCGAACCGCCTCCTGCGCACGGCTCACTTCTTCTGTCATCCCTGTGCGTACAATCTCCTGTCCGTTCAACAACGGACGGATCAAATCAACGTAGGTATTGTAGCCGATAATGACCTCACTTTCGGCCAGCGCATCCAACGCCCGTTTTGTGATATGTTCCATATCTCCTGGTCCAAATCCAATCACCAGCAATTTTCCTAATGGGCTCATCGTGCTCCTCCTATCATCCTTTTCAGGGCAGCTATACTATCTATTTCAATAATTTGTGGCATCCTTTAACTCAAAAAAAACCCATCCTGCCCGGATGGGGTTCCTATGTACGTATCTCTCTTACCAGACGAAACAGCGTAAGAAGACAGTTCTTGCCTTCCTCCTATCTGCCGTTGTTTTCCATCTGTTTTGTTTACGCTTCAAACGCTGCTGCACGTTCATATCCACGCAAACCTGTAACCAACATGGAAAAAGCAACGTGTGCCTGATTTCCTGATTTCGTACACCCATCCTCTCCGCGAAGGTTAACGGTGCATACAGATCAAGGTAGGTCTCCTGGCTTGGCATCAACGGATTCTCTCGTCTTCCCCGTTTTGTACGAGTGACCATTTAAAAGAACCCTCTTCCTTACAGTGGCGGGACCGCTCGGGACTTGCACCCGATTCCCTGTTACCCTTTGCTCAACCGCAAAGGCACCTTGTCTGTCCGCTATTTGATTATGGGTCTTATCATAACCTTGCCTCAATCAGTTGTGCAAGCACGAAAAAAGCTTTATTTCAAGTTATCTGCTTTATTTTTCAACATATGCAGCAGTTCATCCGGGTCCGCAGATATACTCAGTAGCGCTGGATGATCAGCTCCGGTAAACCCTTCCTGCACGCTATGACGTACCATTTCTACCAACGGGTCAAAATATCCATTCACATTCAGCAGCCCAATGGGCTTGCGATGTATACCGATTTGCGCCCAGCACAATACCTCGAACAGCTCCTCAAAGGTTCCCAAGCCTCCCGGAAGGGCTATAAACGCATCGGCCATCTCGCTCATCGCCGCTTTACGTTCATGCATGCTTGCTACCTCAATAAACTCGGTAACTCCCCGATGAATGATCTCTGCATCGAATAACAGGGTGGGCATAATGCCGGTGACCTGACCGTCACCCGCCAACAGTCCATCCGCCACCTTACCCATCAGCCCTCTGCTGGAGCCACCATAAATTAAACGGATATGCTGGCGAGCCATAGCTTCACCCAGCTTGCCTGCCGCCTCAACATATACCAATGAATGTCCAGGTCTGGACCCTGCAAATACACAAATAGAATTCATAAATGTCTCAGCTCCTGTCCTCAATATCATGCATCGAAACTTATTCATTATATTAGATAAATATTTTCGCTATAACAAAAAACTTTGCGATGCATGTCCAACAAAAAAAGATAAAGACCTCGTAGGCCCTTATCTCTATTTTACTCTGTATTAGTAAATATAAGTTCATTTTTAGCTTACTGCATTTATCAGTTCTAGCTCATTTCAAATGACCGTTCACGCTCTTCAGACCACAGCCATGCACCGAATCGCTATGTTCGAAATATTTGCCCAGCTCCACCATCATCGCACCCATGCGCTCTTCAGTTGGAAATACGACTCGTTCAATCCCTTCTTCCAAAATGGATTGTGCAGTCACCTTGCCTACCGATACAGCAATGACATCTTCACGAAAGGCTTCCAGTAAATCCTCCATTCGATTTTGCTTTCTGGCATATTGGGCCAAAAATCGAATTTGCGGACCACTCGTGAACGTAACGGCATCAATCGTACGGTTTATAACATCATCTAGTAGCGCCTGCAATTTTGCTTCTTCAGGTGGGATATGCTTATAAGGAAGTACTTGGCGGGTCACTGCGCCTTGCTCATCCAGCCACTCTACCAACCGGGGGGCCGGGTCTCCATGCAGTTGCAACAGTACTTCCTTCCCCTTCAGATCATATGGGGCAAAAGCCCGTGTCAATCCGATCAAACTTCCGTCCTCGTCCCGTACTGCTGGCGTAAAGCCACGCTTTTTGAGTCCATTGACCGTCTTGTAGCCCCGTGCTGCAACGTTGGAGGATTGCAGCAACTCTATAATCTGCTCGGCCACGCCCATATCCTCTGCCATATCGAACAGAGCATCCAGTCCCATACCTGTCGTGAAGATGTACCAGTCCGGAGGGTTCTTCACCCACGATACAACAGCGTTGCGCAGCTCGATATCATCCAGAAAAACAGTCCCCTGGGCCGGGCGTTCTACTGGCTCGCCCCCCATCTTCATAACTAGCAACGCCATTTCTTCTGCTTTACGGGGACCGGCAAGAGCGACTCTCTTACCTGCCATGCGTTGTGCCATGCTGTTGCCTCCCTTGTAGATGTCGTATTTCTTTCTACCAAGTATACAATCAGAGAGGCAAAAGACAAATAAGAATTACTTTTTCGATAAATACAGTAATCTTATAAGTGGGCGTGTCCTGTTTCGCTTTCCTGCTGGCTTTCCTGCTGACCTTCTTTCTGATCACTTCTATCCCTCTCCCTGCCAGATGATGAATCATCATCACCTCTCCCTTTAAATTTGGGTCGGAGCAACATCCACAGCAAGAAGGGCATGAATACAAAAAAGATGACCATCACCGCAGTCCATTCCCGGCTGAAATCATAAATTTGTACGATGTTGGAGAACAACATAAACGAACAGACATAACCTAACAAACCTATGGGCCAAACCATCAGGCTCCCCCAGACATGGGCAAACATACGCTTTACCGCCAAACTGGTAACGTACAGATCAACTCCAATCTTCGTAAGAAAGGCTGGTACGGTCAATGCCGACACGAACAAGTCGAACCGATCCAGAAAGTCCGTTAGCTGCAACTGACGCACCAGTTCATACGATGGATAAAACAGTCGTGACAAGATAGGAACTCCAATCACCAACTCCGACAGCAACACCAGCATGATTATAATAGCGGTTCCGAGTAAATGCCCCAACCACGCACTACGCCCATTATAGCTCTTCCCAGAAATCACAAAGGGAACGATCATGATATCGGCCATATATCCGAGCATGCGCCAGCTCCCCTTGATCACTCCATCTACCTCCGGATGTAAATAGGGTCTCAGCATCGAAAAATCCATATTACCTCCAAAAAAAAGCGGCATAGTCAACAGTGTCACAATCAACAATGGCACAAAAATCTCGGTCATATTGACAAGGGTACTTATTCCACCTTTAACCATAAATGCCATAGTCAATAGCACAATAAGAGATACGACCACAATTGGAGTCAGCGGCAAAAGAACCACCTCCACCAAATCGGTAATAATCCTCAAATCCCGCGCAAAAATGATCAGAAATAAAATAAAGTAAATTGCAAGCAGCACACGCCCCGACACAGGGTGAGAGCTTACCATCGCCTCCATCAGATCCTGATCAGGGAAACGCCGCTTGAGTTTCAACATCGCCCAGATCGGCAAGCAGAGCACGATGGCTGCAATTATACAGGTCCAGTAGGCATGCTGATTCGCGTGATCTGCTGCCTGCGCCGGAGCATGTATAAGGGTAATACCGACCTCCATCAATACACTAAACAGCACAATTTGTCTGGTTGTGAACTGTTTCATGCAGGTACATCCTCCTTTTGCCCGCAGGCATCCATTACACGATTTACAACGCGGTGGGGAGCCACATGTCAATAAATCGGGTCAGCCAAGTAGCCACATAAACAGTGCTCTTCGTCGATGTGCCGTAAATCCAGATACCAATGCTAATGACATACAGTACGCGGGAGACCCAGCGATTGACGGCAGGTGCATTGCTAATACGTTTACGGTCAATCAGATACATGAAGAGCATAGCCAGCAATAAAGGTAATAGAAATACTTTATTCATTCTGGATTTGCTCCTTTTTGACCCCGAATGGTTTGGTGACCGCACCGATATTCTCAATATGCACGACCGGATCTATGGTAACCTCCACCTTGGGATACAATTGCGCCCACTGAGGTTTAATCCGTTTCCACTCATCCGGGTGATTGGTAATAATAGCCCGGCCCAGGCCAAGCACGTCTGAATGATACTTTTGCTGAATTTCCTTGACAGCCTCTCCCAGCTCCCTCTTGATCTCCTCGACCGTCTGCTGCTCCAGCCACTTCAAATTCTCCTCTCTGGAAATATCGAAGCTCGTCTCATTTTCCTTCACATTCCCATTGCAGTTCATATGAACCGCCATTCGAATCTCGTCCCCCCGAATAAAGGGCTCGATATGGACTTTATTTTCGATGAGATGCACAGATATGTAACCTCTACCTTTGGGAGGGGGGATAAAAATTTCTGTTTCCTTGGCTTGCTCCATACCCAACAGCAGAAACCGACTGAGGTGATTATCAATAACCCCTGTTAACCTGTCTTGTCGAAAGACAGCCAGTCCATCGACCTGAATATTTGTCTTCTTGTCTTTAAGACTATCAGGCCCATTCTTCACCAGAGACATTACCGGCACTACCGGATCAATGCCTTCCAGCAGGACGGAATTCATCAGCAATTTAACGGAACGAGGTTTCTTCATATAGGAAAAGTTGAGCTCACGCACCATTTCCGCTGGATATTGCTCAATCGGAGCATCTGCCTGAAGCATTTCCATCGCTGACCCCTTTGTAATAACAACAAGGGAAGACAGGCGGTTCTGCGGAATACGTGCAATGACATCCATCATTTTGCTAATCCCTTCTCGTGCCAGCGTCTCCCCGAACAGCAGCACCCGTCGATGAGAGTAATTCAGTGTTCGCGAAACCTCTCGCTGTTCCTCAGTACTTGCTCCCCGGAAGCTTGGACCTGTTTTGGACTCCAGGTAGTAGGACTTCGTACCACTGGTACCTCCCCCTCCTCCTGTGCTACCCGAAGATCCGAGCTGTCCGGGCAGAGCAATTTGCATCGTTACCCGGTATTGATCGCCTTCCTTATCCAGTCCGGTACCCATCACAAAGGCCACATCATTCACTTCACGGCGATCCCAACATCCTCCCAAAAGAACAGAACAAAGCAGTAGACAACAAAGTACAGCTGCTTTACGTATTTGCTGTGTATTTGATGTGGACTTCATCACCATCCCTCCTCGGTTTTAGGCGATCCGTTCATCTCTTTCTTCGCTCGTTTGTTGTTGTCCTTACCAATCCATGAAGGACGTTTGGTCATTTTCCACCAAGGTGCACGGACGATAATATCCTTTTGATCCATATGGTTGTACGGGCTATATCCACTCATATAAGGGACACCAAACGATGTTAGCTTGGTTAGGTGCGTAGCAATTAGCGTTGTCGCAATAATGATGCCAAACAAGCCAAATAAACCAGCCATCAGCATGATTGGAAATCGCAGCAGACGAACCGTAATCGCAAAATTAAAACGCGGTATGGTAAACGAGGCAATACCTGTGAGCGACACAACAATAACTATTGGCGCCGATACGATTCCTGCCTGTACTGCGGCCTGACCAATAACGAGCGCCCCAAGGATACTGACAGCCTGACCAACCGTTTTGGGGAGACGAATCCCAGCTTCTCGCAGCGCCTCAAAGGAAATTTCCATCATCAATGCTTCCACCAGGGCTGGAAAAGGGATGGATTCCCGAGCCGCCGCAATACTCAATATGAGTGTCGTTGGCAGCATATCATGATGATAGGTCGTCACCGCTACATATAATGCTGGCAGAAAGAGAGCCATGATGAGAAAAAGAAAACGAATCCAGCGCACCATATTACTGATGAAGAAGCGCTCGTAATAATCTTCGCTCGCTTGCATCATTTGCCACATCGTGACTGGTCCAATCAGGGCAAAAGGCGTGCCGTCCACAAAAATGGCAAACCGTCCTTCCAGTAATTGCGCGGTGACGGTATCGGGACGTTCGGTGTATTCCATTTGCGGAAACGGTGAATATGGGTGATCCTCAATCAGTTCCTCAATATATCCAGTCTCCAGAACACCATCAATTTTAATATCGCTGAGGCGCTTTTTAACATCCTCCACCAGCTTCGGATCTATGATCCCTTCAACATAGGTAAGGACGACGCTCGTTTGAGTTTCTGTTCCGAGGGTCATGCTGTGCATCTTGAGCTTGGAGGTCTTCAGCTTGAATCGTAGCAGTGCCGTATTCACGCGAAGCGTCTCCGTGAAGCCCTCACGTGGCCCGCGAATAACAGCCTCGGTCTGCGGCTCCTCCACGCCACGGCGGACGCCTCCCTTGGCGCTGAAAATATAAGCACGAGCCGTTCCATCTACGAACAGAGCGGCATTGCCGTCCAGTATCGCTGCCGATACCTGCTTCCATTCGTCCATCGTTTTGGTCTGGGACATGGAAATACGAGTCTCATCCAGCGGCTCCAATTTGCCGTTCACTTCAGGGTCCTTGAGCATCATGCCCAAGATGACAGGCCGCAGAATATGATCCTGCAAATCCTCTGATTTTACCGTACCTTCGAAATATGCCAGCAACCCTTTTCGTTCAGGGGAAATCATGAGCTCTCGGTAGACGATATCAGAGCATTCCTTGAAAATATCACGCATTGCGACCCTATTGTCTTCCAGACTGCTGCGCAGTGGCTCTTCCAGCCATGAAGACTCAGGCAGCCCTTTGGGCACACGAGCATTTCGTGTTTTGCGTTCAGCGGCTGGAACCGCTCTCCGGCTCCACGGTAGCTTTGGCAGCTTGGGAAAGCGCCCTTTCTTCATCGTTAGTCCCCCCTTTACGAATAAACCGATCAGTTAATATGACATATAGGATGTACCAGCCTGCAAAGGATTATGTATCCAATGAACTCACCATCTTGAACTCATAACAAAAAGACCCTGCAATGATGCAGAGCCTTCGAAAATCAATTATACATCCGAACATTTATGATCAAGAAGATTTAATCTCCCCAATACTCCTCGGGATGGTATTCAATCTCAGAACCGGCTTCGAACGTAAGCTCACCGATCTGAGCATGATATTGTACACTTTCCGGGGTGACGTAATACCAATGCTTTACCACGAATCCGCCATCTGCGGGCGTTACAAAACGAAATACGTTCAGCTCCTCGCTGAAACGCACAATCGCCTCCGCTGCCTCACTCGGCAACTCTTGAAGCGTGAAGCGAAACACGCCGTCCGCCGATTCCAAACGACAATCGAAACGCTGCTTGCGGCTGTCAGCAAAGCTTCGCCCTGTGACGGCATGCTTGATCAGCCATGTTTCCTGCTGCGCCATTGTGCGCACCTCCTTTTAGGGCAAATCAATCAACATATAAAAAACAGAATCCTCTGCCTTCAGTGATAGCTTCGGCTCCTCCTCTATACGAGCAGAGTCTCGGCCTTGCAGAAGATGTTCACCGTTGACACGCAGTGAGCCCTCGATGACGAACAGGAACACGCGCCGACCCTCGGCCTGTGTAAATTCTACTTGTTCCCCGGGCTGAAGCTTGCTTAAATAAATCGTTAAATCCTGATTGATTGAAGCTATCTCACCCTCCGTGCCGGGTACACGCTTTCCAGCAACGACAGGCAGGAGCTGACCTTGCAGACGTTCCGTATTGAACGTTGTAGTCTCATAGGAAGGTTGCAATCCTCTTGTGTGCGGACTAAACCACAATTGCAGCAGACTGACATCCTCGGTTTGCGAAGCGTTGTGCTCCGTATGAATGATGCCGTGCCCCGCTGACATTCGCTGAATGCCTCCAAAACGGGTCACCGCCACATGTCCACGGTTGTCTTCATGACGCAGCTCCCCATACAGCACAATGGAGACAATCTCCATATCGCTGTGCGGATGCGCCCCAAAGCCCCGACCTGGTGCGATGACATCGTCATTACAGACACGCATAGGACCAAACGCTGTATTGTTCTCATCCTGATACTCCGCGAATGAAAAGCTGTGGCTCCCCCGCAGCCATCCCTTATCGAAGCTGAATCGGGAAGCAGCCGGATATATTGTAAACATAATAGCCCTCCTTCAAGGATGAACAATGAGATCAAATCCCTCTCATTGTACCCGAGCCCAAGCCATAAAGCTACGCTTCTGTCTGAGTGGTAATCTCATCTATAAAAGACTGCAAGGTACTGGTAACGAAGGCCTCCTTACGGCGGATAAACACCGTTGTCACTTCATTGTAAGGCTCAGGGATGGCATGACCGCACACAAGACCTTGAGCCACCAGCCCGCTGATCGAGGATTCGGGGAAAACGGTCATTCCAATGCCTGCCGCTACACTGCCGATAATCGTCTCAAATGTCCCAAACTCCATGATCCGCTTGGGGATAATCCCCTCCATTTTGAGCCAGGTTTCCAGTCTTCCCCGATATCCGCAGCCTTTTTTATATACCAGGAGCGGACGAGTTGTAAAATCGTCAACCGAAAAGTCATTTCCTTGAGATACGAGGACCAGCTTTTCCTGAAATACATCAAACTGTTCAATGAGCGGATGCTTGACTGGTCCGGTTACAAAGGCTCCATCCAGTCGCATTTCTGCAACCTCCTGCACCAGTGATTCCGTAACCCCGGCCTTGAGGGACAACTCGACATCCGGGTACTTACTGTAGTAAGCATGTAAAATGGCTGGAAGGGCAATGACAGTCTCCACGATACCAATCTCCAGCACCCCTGAAGGTGTAGAGGTGTTCTGAAACGCATGCTTCATTTCCTCAAATTGCGATAAAATGCTTTTCGTATATTGCAGCAGACGCTTGCCCTCAGCATTGAGGATCATCCCCCGCTTATGTCTATAAAATAAAGGCGTCTGCAGTTCCTTTTCCAGCAGCTTGATTCTGGCCGTTACATTGGACTGGACGTAGCTAAGCTCGGCTGCAGCCTTGCTGACACTGCCATGTGCAGCCACCGTCTGGAAAATGTTTAAATCGTTCAGATCCACTACTGTTCCCCCTTATTGTGAAGGGCAAGGACCACCAAAATTGACGCGCCTTGTCACTTATCATCATTTTAAATGATCATAATGTTTATTTTCAATCATTTTACCAACAGCTTCCTATCCTTTATGATGTGTCCATAAGATATGTCCGCTGAGACCGGCAAGGAGGAGCTTTTGTACACCATGAACAAACAGATCATGACCGGATCTTTACTATGCCTGATCGCCAGTATGTCCTGGGGGGCGATGTTTCCGGTTTCGCACATTGCATTACAGCATATTAATCCACTGTACTTTTCATTTTTGCGCTATTTATCGGTTACACTCATATTAATAGTGCTATTGTGGCTCAAAGAGGGACGGACTGCATTTCGCTTTGAGGGCAAGGGCAAGGTGTTATTGTTCTTCGGAACTATGGGATTTACCATTTATAATATGGCCGTTTTCCAGGGACAGCACGCGATGGGGGCAGCAGGTACCCTTGTAGCTGCTATTATGGAAGTGCTAATGCCGATGATCTCCATTGCGATGGTGTGGATCATGACCCGTAAAATGCCTCCAAAATATACATTAATCAGCATGTTGATTGCGCTGGCTGGGGCATTACTGGTTATCACGAACGGCAAATGGACCTTTTTCACGCTTGCCGGACAACATCTATTGGCGCTGCTGCTTATTTTCGTGGGTGTCGTCGGTTGGGTCGTATATTCCATGGGAGGCAGTCATTTTGCAGGGTGGTCTACTCTTCGATATTCAACCTTGACCTGCCTGCTTGGAACTCTGGTTTCTTTTGTAGTCGTGACCTTTGCCTCTGCTTTCAACTGGATTGCAGTGCCGGATTGGCAGCACGTATGGTCAGTCAAATACGAAATGAGCTTTATGATCCTGCTTCCAGGGCTAGCGGCCTTGCTGAGTTGGAATGCCGGAATCCGCAAGCTGTCTCCGCTAAACGGTATTCTATTTATTAATTTTGTACCGATTACCACGCTGGTACTTATGTATTTTCAAGGCTATGCCATTAGCCGTTTTGAACTGTACGGGACTGTACTGGTCATTTTCGCACTGATTCTGAACAATATGTTTCAGAGAAGCTCTCTGCGTCCGTCCAACAGCTCACGGGGTGCCCGTTTCCGTCTGAATCGCCGCAAGTCGTTCAACGGTGACTTCTAACCCTGCGAACCAAAGTTATGATAAAACATCAAAAAAAGCGCCTGGATACGGAATATAACCTCCGGTATCCGGGCGCTTTTTATCATTTCAGGATTTTTTTTCAACCTGGAAACGTCCAACCAGTTCGCGCAGCTCCTCTGCCATTTGGCTCAGGTCTGCTGTGGATGAAGCAATTTCCTCGATGGAAGCCAGCTGTTGCTCAGCCGCCGCTGAGATCGACTCGGTGTTGCTCGCTGCCTCGTCCGAGATGTGGGAAATATCGCTCATAATATCTGCGACGCCTACAGTCCCCCGTGCCATTTCCTGAGTCACTCCGGTAATATCATGGATATGCCCCATCGCGCGTTCGACAGCCTGACTGATTTCCGCAAAGGAATGCTCGGATGTGGTTACCGAATCAATACCTTCCGTCACCCGTACCCGCGCTTGTTGCATCGCGCCCAAAGCATGGTTCATATCCACCTGCATCGCTTCAATGCGCTCCGAAATCAAGGTAGCCGATTTGGCAGATTCCTCAGCCAGCTTGCGTACCTCTGTAGCAACCACGGCAAATCCTTTGCCATGATCCCCAGCGCGTGCGGCCTCAATGGATGCATTCAATGCCAACAAATTAGTCTGTTTGGCAATACCAGATATAACACTGATAATATTCACGATTTCACCGGAGCGCTCACTCAGGGAGTCCATAGCTTGTCCAAGATCATGAACAGTCTCGTCGATATCATGCATTTTCTGTACAGCCTGCGTAGCAGCCTTGCTACCTTCCTGTGCTGACTCGGCGTTCATCTTCACATGTTCAGATACACCCACCATACGCTCGGATACATCCGCTGCTTGCTGAGCCAGTCCCTCCATACTCACAGAGCCATGCTTGACGCTTTGCAGCTGACGTTCGCTGCCTACAGCTACTTCCTGAATAGCAATAGTAACATGCTCAATAGCTTGGGTCGTCTGATCTGCACCCGCAGCCAGTTCTTCCGCTGAAGAACTTACCCGATCTGTCGTTTCGCGTACGCTTCGAATCATCGTGCGCAAACTATCCACCATGGTTTGAAAGTGAGCAGATAGCTCGCCTACCTCATCTGTTTTTCCAGTTTCCAAATCACCCGTCAAATCTCCTTCGCTGATTCGTTCTGCTGATTTTTGCAGCTTACGAATCGGTACCAGAACAGAACGGGTAATCAGGAAAATCGCGATAAGCGCAATTACCAACGAGGCAGCCAGCACAAAAATGGTTACATAACGCATGGCAGCGGTGGCATCGCTAATCTCGGATTGATAGAAGGTACCTGCGATTTTCCAGCCGGTATCCTCATTCGTTACATAGGTCAAATATTTCTCGCGGCCTTCATGCATATATTTAAAATTCCCGCTCGGCGCAGTATACAACCTGTCAAGCGAATTCTCCTGAGGAGATGAACCCGCTTTAGCCGTAGGATGGACCACGAATTTCTTCGTATGATCCAAAATGATGATATACCCCTCTTGGCCTACTTTGATGGAGGCCAGTTTACGTACACTTTCCAGATTCAGAGAGATTCCGATCACGCCAGACTGATCGGAAAGCGTCTGAGATACGATAACTACAGGAATACCTGAAGAATTGATGATAACCGGGGTGATCGCTACCTTGCCCGGTTGCTTCATCGCTTCGATGTACCACGGTCGTTTGCGAGGATCAAATGTCCCTTCGTCCTTTTTGGGCACCCCCCGGATCATCAGCCCCTTCGGTGTTCCCACAAAAATATCCTTCGCGTCTTCGTGTAAGCCTATGTATTGGATCAGCTTGGGCTGAATCAAGGGACTATTTGGTCCGTCAATCATCGAACCGTCGAGGCGTTCCGCCAAATATCGCACATCTTCAATTTTACTGGCGATTGCATATTCAATCACGGAGTTAGCCGTCGTTACCCCCTGATTTGCACTGCTGTAAAGCTGTTTTTCCATAGCATTATATGATGATTCATAGGTTGCAATGGAAATACTTAAACTTGGAATCAGCAAAACAAGTAAAAAACCTAAAATCAACTTGTTCCTGAGTGTCCATATGGTCTTTCTTTTTCGCGTTGTTGCCATGTATCTTTCTTCCCCTTTGCTCAAAAAGCGATATTATTTCATTACATTTCATGTAAGTTATATCGGCAGAAAGTAGCAAATCATTTACAAAGAATTTTCATAAAAGAGCAAAACAAAAACCGCATCCTATGAGACTAAGGATGCGGTAATATGAACATTTAGACCTGCACGTTACTATTTTCAGCCTTTTTACGGCCAAACAACTGATCCACCGCCAGAAAACGCCCACCGACAAGGGCTTGCTGAAGACTGGTGAACAAAATCAGGAGATCAAATTCAATCGAGCCAAAAGGCTGTCCTTTTTTTGCAGTCAGCAATACACCGATCATTACGATGGTCAATGCCGCTCCAGCCAGTCGTGTTCCGATACCCAGAACCAGTGCAATCCCTCCAACCAACTCAACCGTAGCGACCACAGGGGCCATCCAGCCAGGGAGTCCGAGGCTCTGGAAGAATCCGGAGGTTCCGTCTAGTCCCTGAAACTTTTGTGCACCGTGAACGATAAAAATAACTCCTGTAAAAATTCGTACCAATAACAATCCAATATTCGCAAGCGTTTGATTCATAAGCTCATCTCCTTTAAGTTGTATACCGATTAGATAATTAACACTACAAAATGTAGTGTTATACATATCAAGAACCGGTAGCGCACAAGGCGCCACCTTCTATGATACATATTGCCAAACTAGATTAACGCCAGTGTAAACATAAGCGTTAACATGACGAGTACATAGCCTGAAAACATAATTGAACGCCAAGGCATCTGAATGGTCGGCTTTTGTTGAGGGTCTAGAATACGTGAGATACGATAATTAATGGACGTCTCTGCAAAAGAGGAACAAGCGGCGGAGTTTACCAGACGGGCATTAGCGGGTGTCATACTCAGAAGCTTGAGCAATGCGCTCCCAATTCCAACCGGTGAACCGGCTCGATGAATCGCTTCGTTGTCCGCCAAGATTTCACGGGCCGTCTTGTAATGGTTGGTAATGTGACGTAGCACCGGCAAGTAAAACAGCTGTGTAGCGCACATTTGCAGGAACCAGGTCTTCAATGGATCATAATGCTTCATATGATAGGCTTCATGGTATATAACCGCTTCTTCCTCATGCTTGTCCAGTACGGACAACAGTGCAGAGGACAATACAATTCGCGGCTTCCATAAACCCATGGTGAAGGCAGCAGGCTTGGCATAATCAATGACCCAAATTCGATCGGTCCCGAGTTCGCGATATCGCTCACCCAGTGCTTCGGTCAACGGCAGGTCGCGCATTCGATGCAGTCTGCGGAAAGCCGCCCTGGTAGCCATGCACTGTCTGACTGCTTCTCCTCCGGCGATACCGAAGGTTACAAAAACCAGTCCACTGAGCGCATCCACCATGTAGCCGATTCCGTAGTGCTGCAACAAACTTCTGCAAATTTGAAACACGTTAAAATTCAATTTCCAGCCGAAAACATGCTGCCCGGCGTACATCCCCATCTGCATAAGGGCAAAACCCGAAATCAAGGCGCCTGCTGTAAACAGTAATTTAGAACGTGTTTTCCACATCGTCTACATATCCTTTTTCCATTGTTTAATTTTTTGTTCCAAACGTTCAATTAAAATCGGATCAGCTACTTCCAGAGCATCAATCATATGGTTGACAGCAAGCGGACCAAATTCATCCACCAGTTCGTGACTCAGCTCTTTGGATTGCTCATCCATAAACTCTTCTCTGCTTAAAACAGGACGGTATAAGGACGTTCTCCCGCGTATACTTTTGCTCAAAATCCCCTTTTCCACTAAACGGTTCATCACGGTCATTACCGTATTGAAGTTAAAGTCCCGATCCCCCTCCAATGCGGTCTGCACTTCTTTGATACTACGATCCGAAGTGGACCATAAAATATCCATGATTTTGGCTTCCAGAGGCCCGAAAAATCGGTTAAGTCCGGTTTCGCCAGCTTTAAAATTCAGTCGTTTCATAAGAAGCACCTCACACTACCGATTGTAGTGTATGTATCCTGATAAAGTCAACTGTCACACCTAGTGTCAGCTTCAGGCACCGTATACAAACCGCCGAATGGTATCCATCCGGCGGAATTTATCGATATTCATAACTTTCCGTTTAATCTGCCAATCTGTATCCTACACCTCTTACGGTTGCTATATATTCAGGCTCCGCAGGTCGATCGTCCAGCTTCTTGCGCAAACTTTTGACATGCACATCTACAACATTGCTGCCGCCGACAAAATCGGTTTCCCAGATATCATGCATCATTTGCTCGCGCGAGATCACTTTTCCTTGAGAATCTATCAGCTTCAATAGCAAATCGTATTCCGTTTTGGTTAGATTCAATAGATTCTCTTCCTTATATACCAACATTTTATCACGGTCAATCCAGATATCCTTGAACACCGTACGCTGACTGGTTTGCGCTGCCTGGCGGGAAATCACCGGATGACGCACAATCATCCGCTCAATGTCATGCACCATTTGGTTGGATGCTAGTGGCCATATCAGTACCTCTTCCGAAGGAAGCAGCTCATGCGCACGTAAAGACATCCGATCCTGAACCACATACATGACTGGTGTGTCTTTCATATATTCATGCTCAAGATCATTGCGGATACTCAGCAATTCACGCCGTGGATCAGTGGCGGTCAAATCGTAAATCAAGAGGTCGCTCCCCAAATGACGCTGCACTTCAGGCTCCCAGCGATGGAAGACCATTACGTCAAAACACGCATCTGACAACGTACGCACCACACCGTGGACTACACCCGGTACGGAACTGATCAGGATGATGCGACGCGTGGTCGGACAATACAAAGGTTCATTAGAAGGAACGGTCTGCACCGCAGGTGTAGACGGGGCAGACAACATCGATGTCCAACTGCCCTTCACCCGTCTAGGCATGTCAGCTACTTTAATACGATTCGTTACTTGATTCGCTTGCTTTGACATTCCTTACACACTCCTCCGAATACGACATGGGCATGGGCAATCGTATATCCCGTTTCATGCGCAACCGTATCAATCCAATCGTGTGGGACTTCACTCATCACTTCATCTACTCGGCCGCATACCTGACAAATAATATGCTGATGATCGTCCATCCGACCATCATAACGACTAGCAGCTTCCCCTAGTTTCAGCTCACGGATTAATTCCTTATCCGTTAAATAACGCAATGAATTATAGACCGTTCCATAGGCCAGATTATATCCGCGCTCCATCAACCGATTCATAACATCGGCAGCGGTAGGATGATCGTGGGCCTCACGGACCACATCATATACCGCTTGGCGCTGCGAAGTTAAATTTAAAGTTCTCATACCGCATCTCCCTTAACCAACGCAGATTATATTTATTACAAACTTATAATCACAATAAAAATTAATTTAGAATAAGTATAAATCTTAATTTATTTCAAGTCAATGAGATCGGATAAATTGTGCCGCTTTGCAACACAATGTATACATGATATACATTCAGCTCATGGAGGGATGTTTGATGAAAACACTTTGGATATTCATACTTTTTATGCTACTAATGCTTGGGACAAGTGTGTCGGTAAAGTGGCTTTTTGGTGTTCATCATCCTTGGGAGCCTGTTTCATTGGCTTTTCGCACGATGCGACCATCAGAATATATTGTGCTGGTGGGAATGCTCATGGTGCTCCTTATAAATGTAGGCAAAAAGCCAATAGGAAATGCATTTCGCTTCCTGTTCTCACAATGGTCACGTTTCCTCAAAGTTTCAACTTCTTCCTCTGCTTCTCCGCAAGAGAGCCAGCAGAAAGAACAAACAAGGAATAACGTAAACAAATAATGGATGAACATAGATGAGGGACAGTCGTCCAAATTCAAAGTGCTCACTCAGGTTTGTTGCCCCTATCTGTGACCATAGTAAAACAATAATACCGCAAGGTAAGAGCACTTTTCGGTACGGTAAACCAAATATATCCGATATCCCCAACACTGCTGCATAAGAAAACAAGGCCACTTTAAAAAAGTCTCCGATAATAATGGACATCAGTACAATAACATCTGGACGCTGCACATATTCCGAAAGCTGCACGTTCTGGAATGTACTTAATAATGGAAAAATAGAACGCTCTGTTATATCGGTCCCCAGCACAGTTACATTTAATATTGCGACTTCAACTAAAATAGTGCCTCCAGCTAAAATACTTATATATCCAGCTTTGGTGATCTGTGAAGGCCTTTTTACAGAAGGGACAAACATCATAAAACAAATCAGCTCACCAAAAGGAAAAGCCAAACGATCCCTTAGGGCTGACATGAGTACAGGTTTAAAACCCTTACTCATGACGGGCATCAGTTCTTCAAGATGAACACTGCCCGATAAGAGCAATAATGTATTTCCCAAAAGCATAACGATGAGGATTACTACAAAAAACACCTGTCCCGTACGGGCCAGTACTTCAAAGCCAAGCCAGAGGACATAGATTGCACAGAGAATCATCAGAAAAGCCACGACTAGGCTCGGTGTTTTTTCCAGTACAGACACACGAACCAGTTCAGTCTCATCACGTAAATTTCTACTGGTCAAATACAAAAAAAACAGAATGTACAGTACCCCTATTGCCGTTCCACCCTTATTCCCTACCAATTGACGAGCATAGGTAGTCAACATTTGGCCGGGGAATCTCTCTGCCGTGTAGGTGTACATCCGGAACAATACCATTCCGACCAGCATAGCAATAGTCTGAGCAATCCAAGTATTCCTTTCATATTCACTATCCATATTAATAATGACTGCATTTCCTAGAATAAAATGGAACATCAGAATGAGCATTTGTCCGGTACTGATGTATGTTTTATTGGCAAGACGATGACTCATGGGGCATTCTCCTCTATTTTTTTATTCCGGGTCTTTTTCAGCCACGATACAATTAGAAGTAAGAGTGGAAAAAACACGGCAAATATCGGAAACAGCCATTTCAGTACAAACTCGCCTGTTTCAAGGTGATCTTGATAACCCAGTGCCATTAATACACAAGAGACTAACATGATCAGCCCAAATGGCAGAATCAGTTTATGGTAGGATATTCTCAATACATCCTCTGCCGCTTTAACTGCGGCATAATAAAAGATGAAGATTTTGAAAAAATCAAAAATTATAACGCTCATCACGCCGATCACATCGACTCTGTCGATAAAATCAGATATTTCGACCTTGCTGATCATAGAGAGCAAAGGGTAAGTAGCCCGTCTGAACACGTCCTCTCCTAGTACAAGTACATTGGACAGCGTAACAACAGACAGGAGTAGCCCTCCAAACAATATAGCAGAGACCCCTACCCCATTGGCACGATAGCCTTTTTTTAAGGTGGGAAGAATCATCGCAAACGTAACCATCTCGCCGTACGGTAGCATTACGGCCTGCGAATAAACTACTTGCCATATCCGCTGCCAGCCATGCTCGGCTATGGGCAATATATTGCCCACATCCACAATGCCTGCCAACAAAATCAACATATTAGTAGCGAGACCCAGCAGCAGTAGCAAAATCAACATGATAATGGCCGTCCGGCCTGCAACCTCAATTCCCAAATACACCACATACATGACAAGTACAACCATTAAGCCACAGATGACTGTCAACGGCGTATGCTGAAGTGTACGGTCAGCAATCAGGATCCCCGTGTCCCTAAGATCCCGTGCTCCGCCGTAGAGAAAAAACACGATATATAAAAAAGCAAGCGCGCTCCCTGCTTTCTTGCCCAAAAGAGCTCTGCAGTATTGTGTCATAAGCAAATCAGGAAAACGTCGGTGCAGGCTGCCATAGCATACAAAAAGCAATGCCCCAACAATCGTGGAAATGAGGATGGCGATCCATGCATCCTTACCCGCATCCCTTCCGGGAATAGACATCATGGATGTGCCCAATTCAAACAGCACCATGAGAGAGATCATTTCTTTTGAACTTATCTGTGTCTTCTTCATCGCCTTCCCCCCTTCCTGATTTCACTAGTCGGCTTCTCCCCTTGAGTACGGGTTGGTTCGCGACTGTGTATGCTTCAATACCGAAGTCACCTGAACACGAACGGTGCTTTCTGCAAAATAACGGCTCCAATCGGAAGAGAGCCTTTTCCATTGTTTTGGGTATCTCCTCTCAAGTGCAAGACCTAAGCCGAACACATCGCTGCCAGTACGCTGAACCTCTTTGACGGTTGATAAAATGACGCGTTTCGTTTCCTCTGCCCATTGCTCCTGCAATCGTTTGATAACCTCTGAACTTTTCAGGTTAATGGAACATTCAGCTTCCTGTATTGCTCCGGTCTGCTTCAAATGAATTACAAAAACAGGCTCCCCTCGCTCCATCTGACTGTCTATATGGGTTTTAGAGAACAAGGTTTCAATACTAACGGTTTCCCCTTTCTTATCACAACTCAATGTTGTTTCCGCACTTTTCACTTTGTTATTAATCAAAGACAGTCCAACTGCTTGGTCATCGTCCAACCAGCGGACAAGGCGATCTTTTTGGAATACTCCCATCCCATTAATGTGAACAACTGCTTCCGGTAAGACATTGTCCACATTGTCCTTCCGTGAGGCCTGCTCCAAATTGCCGCTCACCTCTACGCCCGTAAGCACAGGACCGCTCCCTTTACTGGACATGCTGCGAATGACATCATCGACACTCACCGCGTAATCCCCAGCGTACAAATTTTGAGATAATTCCAGCTTTCCTGAAATATCATTAGCGGGAATGCGGCCGATCGCAGTCATGGTTGCCAGTACATCCTTTCCAGTTTCACCGCGCGCTATCAGCATTTTCATCGTCAGACGGGTTTCCGTATACCTTTCCAGAAAATCCAGCGTGTCGCCAATTCCATGCCGTGCCAGTTTTTCTCCGATGACGACCAATCTGGCATGCGCCAGAGAAATAGTCCGTGGGATCCTCTGTGAAGCTTTGCGAATCGCTTGAAACAGACTTTTGCCCTTTTCCCGATACAAAACGACAGGGGTATCTCCTCTCGCTTTGGCTCCAGCGATTTCATCTGCCACGATCACCTGCAGGGAGACCTCATATTCTGACTCCCCCGCCATATCAATTCCTATTCCCGCTACTACGGCTCGCTGGTTTAACTCCACAGAATCCCAGCAACCGGATAACAATGGAGCGAACAGAAGCAAGACCAAACACAGTCCTGCTATTCTCCCCTTAAAGGTTACAGCACTTTGTTCATTCCTCTTCCCCTGATACACCCTGATTGCCCCCCTCCTGCATCGGTGTGGTTTTATCAGATGAGGAAATCCTGCTTCCATCCTTCATTCGATTCTGATTCTTAGACGTAATGCTTTTAGGACGTTTCTTCATCATCCAGAATGGGAGTCGCAATACGGCATCCTTTTGACTCTCCAGCACAAAAGGACTAAAAGGCGCCATGTAGGGCACCCCGAAGGAACTCAGACTGTTCATATGAGCAATTAGCGCAATCAGCCCCAATGTAATGCCGTATAGGCCCATGAACGCAGACAGGATCATGAAAATAAATCGGCACAATCTCCCGGCTACTGCCATGTTGTAGGCTGGGATTGCGAAACTGGCTATCCCCGTCAGGGCTACTACAATCGTGAGCAGCGGGGTGACAATTCCGGCTTCCACAGCCGCTTGACCCAGCACAAGCGCTCCTATAACGGATACCGTTTGGCCACCCGCACGCGGCATTCGGATACCTGCCTCACGCAAAATCTCAAAGGTGATCTCCAGAATTAACGCCTCTAGAAATGCCGGAAAAGGAACGGATTCCCGCTGAGCTAATATGCTAATCAGCAATGGAGTCGGTATCATTTCATAATGATATGTTGTTAAAGCAATGTAGAGAGAAGGCCCTAGAATAAGAATAATGAAGCTGATATATCTAATGAGCCGAACAACAGTCGCCATATCGTAACGCTCTTCATAATCCGAAGAGTTCTGGAAAAATTGAGCAAACACTGTGGGCATCACCAATACAAACGGATTTCCGTCTATAATGAGCGCCACTCGGCCCTCCATAATATTGCTGCTGATGGTATCAGGTCTTTCCGTGTTAAAGATCGTTGGGAAGGGTGTGAAATGATTTTCTTGTATCATCTCCTCAACCATGCCGGACTCAAATATAGCGTCAATGTTGATGTTTTCTATCCGTTTACGAACCTCCTCTACGACACGTGGATTCGCAATATTCTTCATATATAGCATGGCCACATTCGTGAGAGACGTGCTTCCCACTTGAAACATTTCCAGTGTAAGATCAGAGCTTTTAATCCGTCGCCGAACCAGAGAAATATTCGTGAACAGAGATTCCACAAATCCATCTTTTGGTCCTCTGACGACTGTCTGGGTTGTTGGCTCGCTGACCGCGCGTGTCTCTCCCCCACGTGTACCGCACGCAATGGCTTTCTCGCAGCCTTCCAATAAGATGATTGTGTCCCCCATTAACAATTGCTTCATCATGGAATTCCAATCATCACAGTCCTTCACTTCTCCAAGTGCAAGCGCGTGACTCTGTATTTTTGTGTACAGCGCCTCTGCGCTCTCCACCTCCACAGCTACCTCAGCAGATGGGCGGCTAAGCATGGATTTCATGATGAGTTCATTCACCGTATCCGTTTTGGCCATACTATCTAGAAACACAATAGCGGCGGGGACATCCGCCCTAAGGCCCACTTTAAAGCGGCGAATCAGAAAGTCTGGGCTATCTGACGTCAACTCCTTAACTTGCTGCAAGTTGGTTTCCAAACAAGCCTCGATTTTTAAATAGCGCGGAGAATTTCCATTCTTCTTATCCACACCCGATTTTCTATTATGTTTGCGATAGGGATAGCGAATCATGAGCAAACCTCCTCTCCAATTGGCAACAGTACACTACCTATTTCCTAATTAATGTATCTTTGGAGTATGCGCAATCTGTTCCCAGTTATGCACCAAGCACTCGATCGAAACGTTTTAAGCAAACCCAGCGTAATAAATTTGAATAAATTTTTAATTTTTTAAGCCTAATGTCAGTTCTTTTTGATAAAATGAAGGAATATGCCTCTCGGGAGGGTTAACATCTTGTTTAGTACGTTTTTTGTAAATACCTGTATCCTTGTCACCTTTTTGTACATAACCGGTCTTGTTTCACAAAGGTATAAAATCCGTCTACACACCTTAACGCATAAGGTACATTGGATTGGTGGCGCTCTTTTTGGGTGCTATGGCATTGTTATCATGTACTACTCCATTCCAGTAGGATTTAATACCATCGCTGATCTTCGACATCTGGCTATCGTAGCTACCGCAACTTATATCGGCGCCCCAGCTGCGCTTATGGCAACGCTTTTTATATGTTTAGGCAGACTATTGCTGTTTGGTATCAACACTCAAGCCATCGTAGGCGCCATTTTTATGCTGCTCGCTGGTCTGGGGTGTGCTGTACTGTCACATTTATCCTGGTCGCGTTTACCCAAGCTGATTATGATGAATGTTTTTGCTTTGGGCATTATATTCTGTCCCCTTATGATAAATTTGAAAAATCTCGATGATGTTCTGCACGTGTATCCGCTCCAATTCTTCATTTCCATGGTCGGCGGATGTCTTCTGTACCTCATTGCTGAATCTATCAACACATCCAATGAGCTGTTACTTCGACTGGAGCATACCTCCTACACAGACCATCTCACTAATTTAAGCAATAGAAGACAGCTTGAGTTCTCATTGGAAGAACAGCTCCCTCAAGCTCGTCAAAGTCATGAGCACTTATCTGTACTGGTGTTGGATATTGATCACTTCAAGGAAGTCAACGATACCTACGGACATGCCGCAGGCGATGCAGTGCTGCGTCAGCTTGGACAGATTTTAATGGAAAAGTGCCGTACTAATGATGTAGTCACCCGTAGCGGGGGAGAAGAATTCACCGTACTTTTGCCGAATTGTGCTTTTCGGCAAGCACTACGCATAGCTAATCAGATTCTTAGCGGAGTAAATCAGTACGAGTTTGTTTTAGCCGACGGACTTATTCTTAAAGTTACCGTGTCCATCGGCGTGACCACCTTCCCTGGTACAGGAGAAGATATATCCGGAGCAGCCCTGCTGGAACAGGCGGACAAAGCACTATATGAAGCTAAAAAAGCAGGACGTAATCGGGTTTGCTCCTATGAAATATAATTTGAGGCATGACCTTTACACAGAAATAGCCGATACAACCCTCTCTTGAGGATCGTATCGGCTATTATCCTTTTAAATGAAAAGATGTTAATCCCTTGGGGAAGGTGACTTGGCATCCTTATCTTCAGTATGATTGCAATTCCCTACCACAAGTGATGTACGCTTGGCGAGCGAAGCAAGCGTATGAGATTCCCATACTTCCAGCATACGACGTTCACTCTCAGCTAAAATCTCAGATACGGCGATCGCCAACTCCCCGCAAAAAGGGTTCGTCTCCGGTTCATGCATCATCCCCGGGAAAATGGGATCACATATTTCAATGGCGTGGTATATATCAGCAAGTGTAATATGATCCGCCGAACGGGTAAGCACATAACCTCCCTCGCGCCCTTCACGTGCTGCAATCAAATCAGCCTGCACAAGCCGTGTCAGCACCCTGCGCACCAAAGTGACCTCGCAATCAATGGAGCGGGCAATAGAACCGCTGGCACAAAGCTCCCCGTGTTTTTCCAAATAGACAAGCGCCTTTACCGCAATTCCAAGCCATTTGGGCGTTGCGGTGCGTAGTCTTTTTTCATTATTCAAATGAGATGACACCCCTAAGCTGTAGAAACTTCGTTGAATGCATTGTACGTGATGTCAGATGTAAGTTCAAGCCTGAAAGCCGGAACCCTCTGGATCCCTAGCGCCCAAAGTAAAATGACCTAGTCGTACTTCTCCACTAAGTGACAGATAAACATCCCGGATGCCGGAGGTTGACTGTACCTTTTCCGAGAGTGTCACCCATGCTTGTGCCCCTCCTGTATTGCCCACATTGATGCGTGCCACAGCTTGGCTGTCTGGCCCATCCAAATGCAGTTCAATGGCTGCATCACTGCTGTTGCCTGACACGCGGCACTGAAACTCGGCTACACTCACCGTATTCATTTCTACGCCATGAAAAGCAATCCAACCAGAACGTTGCGCTGAACGGGGACGTACACAGGCCTCCCTTTGCTCCTTGCTTTCATCCAGCAGGATGTCGAAGCAATCATCAAAGTTTTCAGCTCGTATCCTTGGTCCAGCTTGCCGTGGTGGAATAACTTCACCTCGAACGTACACAGGATGCTCCAATCGAATATCTGCTGAGGAGGCACCTGCCAGCAGTGTATATTCACCCGATTCAACGCAATAACAATCCCGTGTGACATCCCAAATCGCCCAATCCTTTACCCGAACCGTAAAAGAGACCGTTCGCGTCTCACCTGGCTCCAAGCGAATGCGTTGAAATCCACACAGTGTCTTCAACGGGCGCTTTACGCGCGAGGCTTCAGAGCGTACATACAGTTGTACAACCTCTTCGCCAGCAGCTTCCCCCCGATTCGTCACATCTACCCACACCTGGAGAGTTTCCGCAGCGTCAAGTGCAACCATAGATTTAACGTTATCCTTATGGGCGTCTGTATGCAGATCACTATATTCAAATGGCGAATACGTTAGCCCATGTCCAAATGAATATAACGGTTCCCCTTCAAAATATTGATAGGTACGGCCGCCACGGATAATATCATAATCTCTGATATCACCCAATTGATCCTCATTCTGAACCCAGGTCATGTTCAGACGCCCTGCGGGTGCGTAATCTCCAAACAATACATCCGCTATGGCTGTACCATGCTCTTGTCCCGCATGAGACGTATATACGATCGCTGGAATATGCTCTTGAAGCCAAGGAATCGCAAAAGGATAGCTGCCCGTCAGAACCACAATCGTATTCGGATTGACGCGATATACTTCCTCGATAAGTCGCTGCTGGGAAGCAGCCAGTTCCAAGCCTGGGCGATCATTCTCTTCCTTTCCGTTAATGAGCGGGTGATTTCCAACGAATACAATCGCTGTATCTGCCGCTTGCGCAGCGGCTATCGCCTCCGCCAAGCCATCCGATACCGACTCTATACGGAAAGTCGTATGGTTGGAGTCTGTGGCGCTAAGTGCAGGAGTTGCGGATTCCATCACCTTTAAGGAGCCTTCCGTTCCTGCGATCACTGGCTTACCGTTCCATGTGGTCCACAGATGCTCCCCTGTTTCCACAGGAGTCAGTCCAAAGACCTCTTTAACATACCAGCCATACGCTTCAGCAGCCGTCACGCGAAGCGTCTCCTCATCGCTCGTCACATAGGTACCCAGATGTTCATCATGCAGTGTCACGCTGCCATAGCCCCAATCTGTCATGGTCAATACCGTTGGCTCTCCATCCTGGGACAAGCGCATATCGCCAGAAGAATTAACTATGAGCTTCGCGCCATCAGTCGATGCTGTCAAGGTCACACGATCTTTGGCATCGGAGTACACGACACGTTCCTCCGCGCCCCTGCTTTCCAACTTGGCACGAATCGCCTCCAGCGGTGTAACCCGGTAAGGCAGCGTACCGGAATACCAGTCGCGGAACACCTCATTGCCATGCAAACCAATGACCGCTACTTTGCCACACTGGGCAGGGTTCAATGGCAAAAGTTCCTGCTCATTTTTGAGCAGTACGATCTGCTCCCTCGCCGCACGCAACGACAATGCACGGGCTTGCTCTGTCATTAAAGCCTCCTCCCCGATGGAGGCATAGGGATTGTCTGCCGCCGGATCAAATTCCCCCAAACGAAAACGAACACGGAACGTATGGAACAATGCCCGATCCAAGTCCTCTTCTTGTAGCGAGCCCTGCTCCAAAGCTTCTCGAATCGCCTGCTTGGAGAGCTCTGCATCATCGGTAATGCTGTCAATTCCAGCGCGAATAGATTCAGCCACGCCCGGCGTATGGGAATCGTAATATTGATGGTCGTTTACAATCCCCATCACATCACCCGCATCACTTACGACAAAGCCGTCCATTCCCCATTCGCCTCTGACAATATCGTTAACACCATGGTATAACGTAGCAGGCGTCCCGTTAATCAAGTTGTAAGAAGTCATCATCGACTGGGCTCCGCCCTCCGTAAAAGGCTTCTCAAATGCTCTTAGATAATATTCTCGCAGGTTTCGTGGGTCTATGCTGGAGGAGCCAATACCCCGGTCCACTTCATTATTGTTACCTAGAAAATGTTTTAACGTCGCAACCGCTTTCAAATATACCGGATGATCACCCTGTATCCCTTTGACTAACTCCTTCGACAATTCTCCCGTCAAATACGGGTCTTCGCCGTAGGCCTCCTCATTCCTTCCCCATCTTGGGTCACGCTCCATATCCACTGTAGGCGCCCACAGGGTAAGACCGTTCAATTTTGGATCACGACGATAGTAGACACGCGCCTCATCTGCAATAACAGAGCCGATCTGACGCATTAACTCCGTATCCCAAGTACAGGCCAAACCCACAGGCTGAGGAAATGAAGTGGCCTCCCCCAACCAGGCTATCCCGTGTGCTGCTTCCGTACCGTGCTTGTAAGCTGCAACTCCCAAACGGTCAATGGCCGGCTGGTATTGCAGCATAGATTCGATCTTTTCCTCTAAGGTTAGTCGCGACACGAGATCCCGTACACGCTCATCTAGTTGAATCTTCGGATCTTGAAATAAATATTCGATACCCGTTGTTTCATGACTCAAATCCGTCATCTCCTTAGCTTCATTAAGATGATAAAAAGTTATGCACGAAAGCGCTTTAATATATCATAACGAAAAAGGAGTACACCAGCAACAATACCGAAAACATCCTAAATTGGATGAAATACAAACCGCGGCATACGAGAAAAAAAGTTACAATTTCTTTTTCTTATATAAAGCTAAAAATGATATTTTTTGGTATAATCAGGATATATCATTGAAGGAGGAAGCGCTGATGAAAAATACCGGAATGACACGGCCTCTGGATCAGCTGGGGCGAATTGTACTCCCTAAGGAAATGCGCACCACTATGGATATCAATATCGGTGATTCGCTTGAATTCTTCGTAGATGAAGAAGGATTTGTATTAAGGAAATACACGGGTGTCTCCTGCAAATTTTGCGGCGCAGTGGATCATTTAACTTATTTTCGGGACAGCTTTATTTGCGCTGATTGCATCCAGTTATTAAAGAACGATGAACATGTACATGCCACAAGCAATGATGCCATCCAAGCTCAAGAACATACCAAATCGAACCAAGCCAACACTACCTGGCAGCCCAAGCATTCCAGAGTGCAACAAGGTGAAATGGTAAAAAAGCTCCGCAAGCTGATTCAGGAGCATCCGAACCTGCCACAAAAAGTGTATGCAGAAATGCTCGATATTTCCCAAGGCCGTGTGTCCCAACTGAAAAAGCTGCTCTAAACCTTCTAAAAATTTTTTTCCCAATATCATATACGATGTACTCGAAAACCTACTTATTTCACTGTAACTACAATGGCCAGGTGTAGAGTAAGGTGCATATCTGTGGATGTGTCCCTTATTCTATACCTGGCCTTTTCCTGCTTCTCGCCTCTATCAATGTGACAATAGTCACATACTCTCAATGTCTACGTATATACAATATATAGATCGAAACAATTGGTTATCACTAGATATCATCAATATGTTGTTTTTGTGAAAAATATATATTTTTTACTATATGGAGGGTTTTACGATGAAGGTGCTGGAGGAACATCAATTATACGACATCGGTGAGCGAGTCATTGGGGCACAAGATCTGGACATGCTGCGGGAGAATGCAAATTTAAATGGAGAATCGTTTAGCGGCAAAATGAGCAAGCTTGGCTCGGAATATGCCAAATGGTATGCGCGCCTGCGTGTACTTCCGCCTGAATTAACAGACGCGATTGACCATGGGTATGTATATGTTCACGATTTGGACCAATATGCGCTCGGAACTACAAATTGTATCTTTATCCCATTTGGTCGTTTGCTACAAGACGGTTTCAATACAGGCAATGGCTCTGTACGCACACCGCAAACAATTATGTCTGCTATGGCACTGGTCGCCATCATATTCCAGTCTCAACAAAATAGCCAATTTGGTGGTGTCTCTGCCAATAAAATAGATTGGGATCTAGCTCCATACGTTGCTCGTTCCTTCCGCAAGCATCTGCGCAAAGGACTCCGGCTGTTCGAGGAAGAGCTAGACTCCCGTTGGTCTGACGACGAGCTGCATTTAGCCAATACTCACTTGCAAGAGGTCTGCCCTCGTTCATACTCATTTGCCTATGAGGAAACGGAAACAGAAACCCGGCAGGCCGCCGAGTCGCTCATTCATAACCTGAACACGATGAGCAGTCGGGCAGGGGGGCAAATTCCGTTCACTTCACTGAATTACGGGATGTGTACGTCTGCTGAAGGTCGGCTTGTTTCGCAATCGCTGCTGGAAGCCACGATTCGCGGACTGGGCAGCGGGGAAACTCCTATTTTCCCACAACATATTTTCCAATGTAAAAAAGGAGTCAACCAGGCAGAAGGCGATGTCAACTACGATTTGTTCTTAAAAGCGGTAGAATGCTCCAGCAAGCGGATGTATCCCAACTTTGTGAATGTGGATGCTACCTTCAATCTGCCCTATTACCGCGCAGATGACCCGGATACCATCATTGCCACGATGGGCTGCCGTACCCGTACCATTTCTGACCGTTTCGGCAGAAACCGCCAGAGCGGCAAGGGTAATCTCTCATTTAATACTATTAATCTGGTACGGCTCGGGATTGAATATGGTATTTGCACAGGCAAGCGTCTGACACCTGACCGTGACCGCTTTGACGCGAGACTGGAAGAGGTTATGCGAATTGCAGTAGACGGTCTAATCCACCGCTATCATATCCAGACCAGCCAGCCAGCCAAAGCCTCGGACTTTATGATGCGCGAAGGGGTATGGGAAGGCGGAAAAGAACTGGCACCTGATGAGAAGGTGGGAAGCGTCCTAAAGCACGGTACGCTTTCGATCGGATTTATCGGGCTGGCTGAGTGTATGAAAGCATTATACGGAAAACACCACGGAGAGGATGATTTTGTATACCGTGAAGCACAGCGAATCATCACCTCCATGCGCGTGTATTGTGATCGAATGAGTGAACATCACAATCTAAATATTACACTGTTCGCGACACCTGCCGAAGGGCTGTCGGGCAAGTTCACATTGCTGGATCAACGTGACTTCGGAGTTATTCCTGAAGTAAATGACCGGGAATATTACACGAATTCCTTTCATATTCCGGTGTATTACAAGCTCCCGGCTGCTCGTAAAATCAGCTTGGAGGCTCCGTTCCATAATCTATGTAATGCGGGTGCAATTTCATACATTGAGCTGGACGGTAATGCGCGGAATAACCCGGAGGCGTTTCTTAAAATTGTTCAATATGCGCTGCATCAGAACATTGGCTACTTCTCCATCAACCATCCGGTGGATCGTTGTACGGAATGCGGCTATGAAGGGATTATCGGGACAAGCTGTCCTCAATGCGGCACAGATGAGGAACACACGCATTTTCAGCGTTTACGTCGGGTAACCGGATATCTGACAGGTGATTATACCGTTCGTTTTAATGCTGCCAAGCAAGCGGAAGTTCGCGACCGGGTGAAGCATAAGTGAATTTGTGCGGCTATATTCCAGAATCTCTGAATGAAGGATACGGCCTGCGCACCGTCGTATTCATTAGTGGTTGCCGCCATGCCTGTCCCGGCTGCTTTAATCCAGCTTCGTGGAACTTCCGCGCAGGGGAGCCATTCACGCCCGAGCGTCAACAGGAGGTCATCCGTGATATCATGGATAATCCGCTGTTGGACGGATTGACTCTCTGCGGGGGAGACCCTTTTTTCTCAGCAGCAGAATGCTCGCAATTTGTACGTGACTTCCGCGCGGCTTGTCCCGACCGAACCGTCTGGGCCTACACAGGCTTTGTCTACGAAGATCTGTTCATGGATCAGGAGCGACAGGAGCTGGCGCTATTGTGTGACGTGATTGTAGATGGCCGTTTTGTTGAACAGCAAAAAGATCTGACCCTCCCCTTTCGGGGCAGCCGTAATCAGCGCCTGGTAGATGTGAAAGCCAGTACTCAAGCAGGTTACACCGTTTCATTAGCTTAAAGGCGATGTTCTATTTAGCAAGATGCTATACCAAAGACAAGTCTCCCACGATGGGTTGGGCTTGTCTTTTTTGCATATAACTAACAGATTCCACTCCAGTTTCTATTACTGTTTCTATTGCACATCCTGTGAGTTTCACTTATGATGGTGAACAAGTATACGAGTGCATAATTATTCGTCATACCTTAATCTTATAGTTTGGAAATAGGTGTCTTTTCTATTCAGATCAGACTTAAAAGGGAAGCCGGTGCAAATCCGGGACGGTCCCGCCACTGTAAACGGGGAATGTTCAGCTGCTCATACACCCACTGGTCCACAGACCGGGAAGGGATGCTGAACGTCATGATCCGTAAGTCAGGAGACCTGCCTATTTTAACAACATCGCAGTACCTACGGAAGATAGGGAGGTGTTAAGAGCAGTCGCCGTATTTTTGAATTTTAATCGCGGAGGCATTCTTTCCCCTACTTATTTTTAGCCTTGGGGACAGAATGCCTTTTTTGGTACGTAAAAATAAACTGGCTACCACTTAGGAGGAAACCTACATGTCCATTAACGAACGATCTACATTGTCCGGTTTGACTAGCAGTAATCTGGGATATCCGCGTATCGGCGGGAACCGGGAATGGAAGAAAGCACTGGAGCGCTTCTGGCAGGGTAGTATTAACGAAAGTGAACTGCATAGTGAGATGAAAAGATTGCGTCTGGAGCATCTGAGCAAGCAACGTGACAAAGGGATTGATCGCATTCCTGTCGGAGACTTTTCCTATTACGATCATGTGCTGGATACATCTGTGATGTTCGGTCTCGTACCCGAACGGTTCAACTATCGTCCTACAGGTCCGGTTCCTCTGTCTGTGTATTTCGGGATGGCACGTGGGCAGAAGGGAGCTACCGCCAGCGAAATGACCAAATGGATGAATACCAATTACCACTACATCGTTCCCGAATTGGAAAATGCGGCTCCAGTGCTCACTGAAAATAAGCCCTTACTCGCTTATCGTGAAGCAAAGCAGGAGCTAGGTATTTACGGTAAACCGGTTCTCATCGGTCCCTACTCATTTGTTGTTTTATCCAAAGGCTATGATCGTAAGGATCTGGCCTCTATTATACGAACCTTCCTGCCTTTATACGCCCGAGTCCTGTCCGAACTAGCAGCAGAAGGCGTACAATGGGTCCAAATCGATGAACCTGTCCTGACCACCTCATTCCCAGTAGAGGATCTGGATATTATTCAGGAGGTCTATGAAGCTTTGACCCAAGCTGCTCCCTCCTTAAACATCATGCTGCAAACCTACTTTGGTAGCCTAGATCATTATGAGCGTCTGACTGAACTTCCGGTCCAGGGACTGGGTCTTGATTTTGTCTATGATGATGGCGAAAATCTCCAGCATATATCGCGACATGGCTTCCCCAAAGGGAAAACGCTGGGTGCTGGTGTCATTGATGGGCGCAATATATGGCGCAGCGACCTGAATGCCGTGGCTGCGCTGTTGGGCCAGTTAGCAGAACAAATCAATGCAGAACAGCTTATCGTGCAGCCATCGTGCAGTCTGCTGCATGTGCCGGTCAGTCTGGAAGCAGAGCACAAGCTGGACCGAGAGCTGGTGCATGCACTAGCCTTTGCCGATGAAAAGCTGGATGAAATCGCAGTCTTGACGGCTGCACTTGGTAAGCATGATCCATCCGCACTTGCCAAGCTTGAGCAAAGTGCGGAAGCGGTAGCCCGCTTCAACAGCTCAGCGGCAAGGGTACAGACAGCTGCCGATTTGGCCGACCTGTTGGCAAAGGAGCCACTATCACGCAGCGTTCCTTTCGCCGAGCGCCGTATAATTCAGCAAAATAGGCTGAAGTTACCCCCACTGCCTACGACGACCATCGGCAGCTTCCCGCAAACTGCTGAGGTTCGCAAGGCCCGTCTGCACTATCGCAAAGGAGAATGGTCTGCCGAGCAATATCGGACATTCATCCAGCAGCAGATCAAGGAATGGATTGATATCCAAGAGGACATTGGCATAGATGTGCTTGTACATGGGGAATTTGAACGGACCGACATGGTTGAGTTTTTTGGCGAAAAACTAAAAGGCTTTGCTTTTACACAAAACGGATGGGTGCAATCCTACGGCTCCCGCTGTGTTAAACCGCCGATTATTTACGGAGATGTGTCGTTCGATCAACCAATGACTGTAGAAGAGACGGCATTTGCCCAATCGTTAACCTCCAAGCCAGTTAAAGGAATGCTTACAGGCCCTGTGACCATTTTGAACTGGTCCTTTGAACGTAATGATATTCCACGCAGGCAAGTTGCTTTGCAATTAGCTCTGGCATTACGGGCAGAGGTAGAGGCACTCGAACAAGCGGGTATTAGCATGATTCAGGTGGATGAACCCGCAATTCGCGAAGGGCTCCCGTTGAAAAAAGAACAACAGCAGGCCTATCTGGATTGGGCGGTTCAAGCCTTCCTTGTGACCACGGCCACTGTTGAACCTGCGACCCAAATCCATACACACATGTGCTATTCCGAATTCCAAGATATGATCCAGTCCATTTCAGACATGGATGCCGACGTGATTTCTATTGAAACCTCTCGTAGTCATGGTGAACTGATTGTTAGCTTTGAGGATCAGGTGTACGACAAAGGCATCGGTCTGGGCGTGTACGATATCCACAGCCCGCGCATTCCTGATGAATCAGAAATGCTAAGCATGATTCAGCGTGCCTTGCGCGTACTGCCAGCAGATTTGTTCTGGGTTAATCCAGACTGTGGGCTGAAAACCCGCACCAAGGAGGAATCTGTTGCCGCGTTGCGGCAAATGGTACAGGCCGCTCAAGCAGCCCGAGCCGTGCTGTCTGTATCCAACTAATATTTTTATCGTATCCAATCACGTTATTATATCCATCATATCCTATTCCCTTTTCGGTCTTTCTATTAGAGACCGGAAGGGAGTTATTTATTCCAAGTCATATAATGTATATAAACCTTGAATATGCTCGATTTTTAGCTGCTTCAGATGTATACCTAAGCCATGCTCTCGATCCCAGGAACAATTAAAATTCAAATATAGTTCATCCTTTTCCGATGAGTCGGAAATCAGTATAGATATAAGCTGCATTCGATCCAGCAATTGCTCTGGTCGCTCCACATAAGGCGCATATTCATTAGGGTCCTCTCCCCATGAGCTGTATGCCTTCCGATACTTTTCCACGATGTCTACATAATGATGGTATATGGACTCCAATACTTGAGGATGGATCGCTGACGAACATGCCATATACTTCTCCCATGTCTTTCTCTGAGGTTCCGTAGGTTCTTCTATAGCCTGTGCCTGTTCTTCAGAGTCGGCTCCCACGATAAATTCGACTTCTACCTCCGACGGATGCCCGCAAAAATCAAGATGTACCACACCACGCAGTACAACCTCCTCCGACACATCCCAAGTCTCATCATCCTGTTCCAATTCCCTATACCAGTGCTTCCAGTCCATCCTTTATCCACCTCTTCATAATAGGTAATCTTTAGCTCTATTGAACACTTTACAATCTATCATTTTAATGAATGAAATTAAAGTAACATTCTATGGGTGTTCCAGCCAGAAATCGAGGAATTTCCAAATAAAACTACTTTATTCTACAAGATTTGCTATTCGTGTAAGCCTTCAAGAAAGAAAACCGGCCCATTTTGACCCGAAGATTTTATTATTAAAAATTTAGTACCTTGCATTAATCAGTACATGATGTTAAATTATACCTGACTACTGATTTATAATTAGTACCCGTGACAAATTATGCACAAACACACGTTTCTTCCCCTTATTCCGAACGACACCTATGAATTATGATTACATCAGGAAGGGAGCATCGCTCGTGAATGTGAACATCCAATTCAAAAAAGGGGTACTGGAACTATGCGTTCTAGTTCTAATTGGACGTAGAGACCGCTATGGCTACGAATTGGCTCAAGCCGTCTCCCGTCATATCGAAGTAGCAGAGGGAGCCCTATATCCACTGCTTCGCCGTCTGGTATCCGAGGGATACTGCACGACGTATTTACAGGAATCGACCGAGGGCCCGCCCCGTAAATATTACCGGCTGACCGATACCGGCAGCCATTATACAAGATTACTTACACGGGAATGGAATGATTTTGTCCATCATGTCGCAAGCCTACTGAAGGAAGGAGATCCTGATGAATAGAAAACAGTTTCTTACAGAGGTGGAGCAGCGCCTATCTCCTCTCCCTGCAGAGGTACGCCATGAGTTGCTTAGTGATTTGAGCCAGCATTTTGACTACGGCTTGGCCAATGGAAAAAGCGAAACTGAAATTGCCCATGAGTTGGGGAACCCAGAGGATATTGCCCGAGAAGCATTGGATGTTCCCAATGTAGGCTGGAACGCTTCCCCTCCACTTCGCCAAGGAAGCTTCGCACGCAATCTTTTTACTTTCTTAGGGCTGCTGTTTCTCAACTTGTTGATCTCCATCCCGATTCTAGCTACCCTATGGGCGGTATGGGCTTCATTAACCGCAGTGGCGGTCAGTTTCGTTGCAGCCCCTCTACTCGCCGTCACTGATTATGCGCTCAACAGCACCTTTTACCCGACCAAATTCTTCTTCTCCATCACGTTAACAGGTATGGGGCTATTGCTGCTGCCTGGGGTACGTTATCTCCTACTCCTTATGGTAAAGGGCACAGTGCGATACTGGAAATGGAATCAGACTACCCTGAGGGGAGCTTACTAACAACATGAATAAAATGTGGTTTATTGCAGCTGGATTGTGCATTGTCATCGGTGTAGCCGGAATGGTGGTCTACGGTGCTCCATGGAATCAACAAGTAATGAAAGAAACAACAGCTATAAATAAAAAATGGACATTCACACGTGGTCAGCTTCAAAACCTGAAAGTGGACAGTTCTGATGATGTTTCTATTTTGTTCACTCCTGGCTCTGGCGACCAAGGTACGATACGCATCAGCGGAGAAGTTCAGACAAAAGTAGCCGACCAGATTCATAATGCCCGAATTGAGAACGGTAAGCTTACCATTCAATCGAAGCCGGCCCCTTCCTTGTCATTCTTTTCGTTTACCCCTGATTTGGATCAAACGATTACTGTAGAGATGCCTGCTGGGGAAACACTAGCTGATCTGCAGGTAGATACACATTCAGGAAATGTAAAACTTCAAGATGCCTCCGTGGAGAATACTTCTATTACTGCTACCTCAGGCACTGCCGAGATTACAAACCTCCGAAGTACCCACCTGATCGCAAATCTAACATCCGGTAACTTTATAGCCAATCAGCTTACAGCAGATATGGAGCTAAAGCTTACTTCAGGAGATGTCACCATCCGCGATTATAGCGGTAACGGCCTTCTATCCCTAACCTCAGGGGAATCTAATATTACGCAACGCACCGTATCCAACTTGGAAGTGAATTCTGATTCCGGTGATGTAAATATTAAGCAGGCTCTCGATTTTAAAGGTGTCTATAATGTCCACTCTGACTCTGGAAGCATAAACACTCCCGAATCTGTTCCCGGCGCCGCGAGCGTGATCAAGGTCGAAACCACTTCAGGGGATATTGATATTTCCAAATAGGAGGCTACTACATAATGTCTCATCAGGCGAAGTTTGGTTCAAGGGGTTTAACCTAGTATAATGTAACCATGTGCTCAGATGCACAACCACGTTATATAGTGATAAGGAGGAGACTGGATGGAACTTAAAAACAAAACAGCCATTATTACAGGAGCCAGCAAAGGAATTGGTAAGGCAATTGCCGAGACCTTGGCCAAGGAAGGCGTTAATCTGGGGTTAATCTCACGCACATTGACCGACCTACAAAAGCTGCAGGATTCACTGGGGAGTACATACGGTGTGAAAGTGGTGAGTGCTGTTGCAGATATATCTGATCGTACACAGGCCGCTGCTGCTGTAGCTTCACTGGAGCATGAGCTGGGTGCCGTCGATATTTTGATCAACAATGCAGGCATCGCCACCTTCGGCACAGTCGCAGATATGGACCCCGAAGAGTGGGAACGTATTATTCGCGTAAACCTGATGGGAACCTATTATGTTACACACGCCGCTCTTCCAAGCATGCTGGCGCAACAGAGCGGAAATATTATTAACATTTCCTCCACAGCAGGGGAACGAGGTTTTGCAACAGGCTCGGCATATTGCGCATCCAAATTTGCTTTGATGGGCTTCACGGAAGCACTGATGCAGGAAGTTCGCAAATCCAATATTCGGGTAACCGCGCTGACTCCAAGCACGGTCAATACAGAATTGGCGGTAAATGCGGGATTGAATATTGGTGACGAGGACCGCATGCTTCAGCCGCAGGATTTGGCCGATCTGACATTAGCTGCATTGAAGCTGCCGCCACGGGTTCAATTAAAAGTAGCCGGCATTTGGACAACCAACCCACAGTAATTCGACATGACATCTTAGATTCATTGGCTGCACCAAGCTCCGGCAGACGTAATTGTTCGTCATGCCGGAGCTTTTTTTAGGATAGCTATACCAAAACAAACTGTAATATAAGCGCTTTGTACTTCCAGCATACATAACATACAATTCCAGCAACCATAAGCGCATTCCAAGAAAGGGGAAAAATGATGAAGAATACAGGAATGACACGACCACTAGACCATTTGGGACGCATTGTGCTACCCAAAGAACTGCGCACTTCTATGAATATTAATATTGGAGATGCTCTCGATTTTTTTATTACACCAGAGGGACTGATGATTCGCAAGTATACGGGGGTTTCTTGTTATTTTTGTGGTGCCGTTGATCATTTAAGCTATTTCAGAGATCATCTGATATGCAAGAGTTGTATTGAGAACCTGAAGAGCGATAATCCCTCCAGTCATTTGAGTGAAGCACGTCCTGTCCAGCCGAAGAAAAGAAGGAGCTACAGAAATCAGAATGAGCTCCTGAATAAACTTAAGCAGCTCATGGAGGAATACCCTAATGTCTCTCAAAAAGAATTAGCCGAAATGCTGGAATTGTCTCAAGGTCGCGTCTCACAGCTTAAAAAGCTGCTCCTTTGAATCTATCCGTTCACCTCGTTTGTTAAAAATAATAAAAAAAGAGCCTGTCGGCTCTGGAATCATTCATTATTACGCAATGTCAGACTGCTCCATAATCGGGACTCGATAGGCAAGCAGGGACTCGTCTATTACGGCAGAAATAAACGATGCTTCTATTTCAGGCACCAGTCTAAGCGCATAGTTCCATGCGTTTTCCTCAATTTGCAGCGCAAGCCGTTGCCGGGTCCCGATCATGTTCTCTTGCTCCATCGCATCGGAGAGACCCTCTAATTCAGTATCGGCGGCGTGCCCGATCTCATGCGCAAGCACAACCGTAAAATACTCCTCAACTCGATCCGCGCTGCCGAACATCTGTAAACATTGTGTTTCAATAACATCCGTATACATGGTAATGGCGTGAGCATGCATAGCATATTTGCCCCCAATTAGCCGTCCACCAGGAAAACGTTTCTCCAGCTTCACTGTTACGCCTATAGCAGCCCGTTCCAAAAGCTCAGCGACAATGCGCTCTGCCTGATTTCTCTCCAACTTAGCTTCGCTCCTCAAACCAAGATATATAAAGTTATATTTACGATATAACTTATGAAATTATGAATGTACTCATACAATACATAGTACGATATTATACCTTTTTACAAAGGAGAATACCATGCCAGAAGATTATTATTTAGGCTGGGGAACACTTGCCCTTATTAATGCCGGCTTGGCACAGTCCAAAAATCGGAGCAGACTTAACTGGTTTGCGCTCTCACTAATTATAGGGCCGATCGCGACCCTATTGATCGTTGTCGGGGATAAACCGGATTCCTGATCCAGCAATTAGTCTCCCGTTAGGTTAGCCAGAATGAAAAGGACAACCTTGCGGCTTTTCCGGCAGCGCTACATCTGTTGTTGGTTTAGCCTGTCTCGTCATATACGGCTTTTCCTGAACTCCAAAATTCGGCTTCACAAGCCGATTATCGTAAGAACTATGAAAAATATGTGTGGTTGCTGGGGATAATGGTGGAATCAACCACGTCCAATTACCTGTCAGTGTGCGGCCAGCCTTGGCTTCCCGTTCCTCAAACAACTTAAATTGGGCCGCTGCGGTATGATGGTCAACAATGCTGACCCCCGCTTTTTTAAAAGAATGCAGCACAGCAATGTTCAACTCCACCAGCGCCCGATCACGCCATAGCGTTGTTTCACTCGTCGTATCCAGCCCCATCAGTTTGGCCACCTGTGGCAACATATTATAACGGAAGGTATCCGCAAAATTACGGGCACCGATCTCTGTCCCCATATACCAGCCGTTAAACGGAGCTGCTGTATAGATGATACCGCCAATCTCCAGTGTCATATCCGAAATCATAGGCACAGCATACCAGCGCAATCCAAGAGTGGCTATACAAGAGAGTTCTGGATGCTCAATAGGCACCTCCATCACCAAATGTTCAGGAATATCAAAGAACTTGGGAGGCTGACCCCCCGCTTCCACAACCAGCGGCAATACATCAAAAGCAGTCATCGCTCCTTGCCACCCCATATCCCTACAAGCATTGGTGAAATCCACCGAGATTGGGTCTCCGATGACCCCTTGAGCCGTTTCATATCCAGCGTAACGAATGAGTTGATGGTTCCAGATACGAATATTCGGCTGTCCCGGCTGGGAGGCGCGAAATACAGTAAGCGTTGGCTTAATTTTACCGCCGTTTGTTCCTATACGGATATGCTCCAATAGCTCGTGAACTACTTGCGTCGCATCTGACGCTCCACGTGCATCCCTAACCAATAGCTTGTCCCAAAACAATCGACCGATACAACGATTGCTATTCCGCCAAGCCATAAGTGCCCCGTGTTCCAGCTCTTCGTAAGTATGATCGTATGTTCCAGTAGTCTCTATGTCGTGACGAATATGAAGAAGCCGGGCTTCCGCATCATCGCGGCTTCGACCCAGCTCCTCATAACATGTATATATAAACTGCTCCGCTTCATGCAAAAGCTGTTGTTTCACTTCCATAACCTACACCCCATCCCGGCAGCTCACTTCCTTATGAGCCTGTGGTCTTCCATGCTTCTTTGTCATTATACTCCAGTAGCAGGCCGGAACCAACGGGATGTATATCTTGTTCACCTGATCTCCATATCCGTGGAAAACACTCCCAGGAACTTATCCCAGATATGCGCTAAGCATCCAGATATGTTTATCCATTTCTTCTCTCAAGCCATTCAGAAGATCCTCTGTCGCTTTGTCCTGTGCCGCTTCTGCTGCTTCCATACCATTAGCCAGTTCAACAGTAATCGTTTTAAAATCGGCTACAACGGACTTCACCATATCTTCAGCTGTCTGCTCGCCTGCGGACTCCTGAATAGCTGACAGTTGCAAATGCTCCTTCAAGGTCGCAGCAGGACGGCCGCCAATAGCCAACAAACGTTCAGCAATCGTATCTAGATTAGCTGTTGCTTCATTGTAAAGCTCCTCGAATTTAGCATGCAGTGTGAAGAATTTAGGTCCTTTTACATACCAGTGGAAATAATGCAGTTTTGTGTACAATACAGACCAAGTAGCCACGTGTCGGTTCAATGCCTTGTGCAGTTCTTGAATTGCCTCTTGTGTAGGTGCGTTCGTATGATTTAATGTACTCATGTGTAAAATCCCCTCTCGTTATGATTCATAGTATAGTTGAGTGATGCTTGATACTCGCTAGCAGTAGTGTCTGATTTTCTTCTAAATCCCATGCGTAAAGCTAAAAAATATTTAGCGATTAATTTAGACTTAATCTAAATCCTGTTTTAATTATAACACTATGTTAGTGTTTTTCAAGCACTTTATTAGAGTTTAATCATGAAGATTATGTGAAGTTGCCAATTGATTAATATTCATCAAGTACTCCCAACGCATCATAAATAGGTTACAACAATTAGCCTCTACAAGATGTTAATTTTGTCTGCTACATAATAAAAAGAGCCGACCCGCAATGGATCAGCTCTACTTTTATTCTTATATTTCAGAAGGTTCCACGATTAAGGATACAACTTTGCCTGCATTTACATCAATCAAGCCGTGATCGGTAATTTTCAAAGCCGGGCTAACTGGCAAAGAATGAGTACTGAGCGACATGATTGGATTGTAATGGCGATAGCCCAGCGACAGTAAGGCTGAACGCAGTTCCTTCACATGGGCAGCAACCATTTCTAGTGGTCCTTCTGTTAAAATTCCGCCCACCGTTAACGGTAAATGGGACAGCACCTTGCCATTTTCAACTACGCAAAAGCCCCCTTGGCTGGATAAAACCGTATTCGCGGCCAATATCATATCTTGCTTGTTATGCCCCACGACCAACAAGTTATGGTTATCGTGCGAATAGGTGGTTGCCACTGCCCCGCGTTTAATCGTATCTCCCCCGATCAAACCGTAAGCACGGTTGCCGTTCTTGCCATACCGCTCAAACGTAGCAATGAGTCCATGTTCACCATGTTCCCATACCAGTTCACCCTGCTCTACTTGTGCAGGTGCAATCCGTTCGCTTGTAAAAGTAGATCCATCCTTGACCATCATAATACGGCATGGATGTGCGCCATCACCTACATCCAACTTTACAGTAAAGTCCTGCTCCGTAAGCGGATTGAGCTTCACGCTTCGATAAAAGTGGGCGGGAAAGCAACTTTTTACCGGTGCCTGATGGTATTCCTCGAATTTATCGAATACCTTGAGTCCGTCCTTATAGACTTGCTCTACATCAAATTGCTCCAGATCCGATAGCAGCACGAAGTCGGCTATTTTCCCTGGCGCAATGGTCCCGCGGTCATGCATACGCATCCGGGCAGCAGGAGTATACGTCGCTGCATAAATCGCATCCTCAGGCTTCATTCCCATCCCGATCGCTTTACTTACGATGTGGTTCAGATGCCCTCGCTCTACGAAAGAGTCCGGCATCACATCATCCGTTACGAAGCAAAAATGTTGTGCCACGTCTTCCTGAATGAGATAGTCCATCACCTCAGGGGTCATGGATTTTTCCTGGATCTCAATAAACATCCCGGCGGCCATTCTGGCCTTCATACCCTCAATGCTTTGGTGGGTATGGTCTGAGCCTATTCCTGCATAGATCAACTGATGCAGATCCAGATCAAGCAACTGCGGCGTATGGCCTTCAATGATCAGCTCTGGGTAGTTTTCACGAACGTGGCGTAAGATGCGGTTCGTCTTGCTCTCCGGATCACGAATGACATCCACATAATTCATAATTTCACCCAGACAGATCATCTCACCTGTTTGCAACAAAGCATCAATTTCAGGAATGTCAATTTCACCCCCTGAGGTTTCCAAAGGCGTCGCTGGAACAGAGCTAGGAATCCCGTAAAACATATCAGCCACGCAATCTTTGCTGGCCTCCATCATTTCCTGAATGCCTTCCAGTCCGAAAACATTCGCCATTTCGTGCGGTTCTGGTACAATCGTCGTGACCCCATTGCGAATGAGTCCATAGGAAAAGGTTGCTGGTGTCACCATTGTGCTTTCGATATGCAGATGGATGTCGATTAGGCCGGGAATCATATATTTCCCGTGCCCCTCCACAATTTCAGCAGCCTCAAAAGACTCCAGACCGCGCTGACCGATATACATAAACTTGCCGTCAAGTATAGCCACATTGCCTTCCTCGAACGTCTTGTAGTAACTGTTATACACCTTAACTTGTAAAATCATTTTGTCTGCACGCATGATGTATCTCCTTCATCGAACCCGCTGATTATTGGACCAGCACCATTTTGTCTGCCGGAAAATGCAGGGTAACCCGTTGACCACTCAAGTAAGGCGTATCCATTTCCTGATTAGCCGTAAAGTTTCCTTTCGCTGTCTCTACCACATACTGATAGCTGCGTCCTAGGTACGTACTTACCTTAATGACACCGGGAAGCTCATTTTCTCCTGTCTCGTTGCCTTCAGTTCGAATGACCAAATCATCCGGGCGAATAGCGCCTTGGCGAGCACCCGGTTGGACTGTACCCTGATTACGCACTACGCTAAACGAAAGGTCGCTTGTATTCAGTCGAATACGTTCCCCTTCTTCAGTGCGCTCGTCAAAGCTTAGAAAATTATTAAACCCAATAAAGCGGGCGACAAATTCGGTCGTCGGATATTTAAAAATGGTCGATGGAGCATCTAATTGCTCGATGTTCCCCTTATTCATAATCGCAACCTGGTCAGAAATCGAAAAACATTCCTCCTGATCGTGCGATACATATACGGTAGTGATGCCCAGTTCCTGTTGAATACGGCGGATTTCTACGCGCATATTCACACGCAGGTTAGCATCTAAGTTACTCAGAGGTTCATCAAACAACAGCAGATCGGGTTCAATTACAAGCGCTCGTGCAATCGCCACACGTTGACGCTGCCCGCCTGATAATTCGCCGGGGAAACGTTTTTCAAATCCCCCCAGGCTCACCGTATCCAGCATAGTCATAACGCGTCGTTTTACATCATCTTCTTTTACTTTACGCAAGCGTAAACCAAAGGCTACATTATCAAAAACTGACAAATGCGGGAAAAGCGCATAACTTTGAAATACAAAACCGAAGTTCCGTTTATTCACTGGAACCCGGGTATAATCCTTATCACCAAACAAAAATGTTCCTTGTTTAGCTTCGAGAAATCCTGCAATAAGACGAAGTGTAGTCGTTTTGCCACAACCACTCGGTCCGAGCAACGAGAGCAATTGCCCCCGTTCGAGCTGCAAATCGAAATCCTGCAAGATCAGTTGGTTGTCATAAGCGACCGAGACGCGATCCAGAGTAAGCAGTGCCATAAGGTTGAAGCCTCCATTACCTTTTAGTGAAGTAAGACAATCCCATCAGTCGTTCAATCAAGAACATCAGGATACCCGTTAAAATCATCAGCATAACCGAGATCGCTGCAATCGTCGGGTCAAAGTAATTTTCGACGTAAGTCAGCATTTGAATAGGCAGAGTGCTGAAGCCCGGTCCTGTCATGAAGACGGAAATGTCGACATTGTTGAATGATTCCAGAAAGGCAATCAGGATAGCCGCAATAATACCTGAGCGGATGTTGGGTAGAACCACCTTGAAAAAGGTTTCCAGCCGTCCAGCTCCCAAACTTAGCGCTGCTTCCTCAATCGCAAAATCAAAGTTAGACAAACTGGATGCAATGACTCTAATAATGAACGGCAGCATAATCACCGTATGTCCGATCAAAAGTCCAGCGTATACCGGTAAATGGTACACAATGATCAAATAACGCAGCAGTGTAAAACCAAGCACAATACCTGGTATAAGCAACGGGGAAAGGAACAAGGCATTCAGCGCATCCTTCCCGCGAAAGGAAAACCGACTAAGTGCATACGCGGCTGGCATACCGATGAGCAGTGCCAAGATATTGCCCAGCAGAGAGACGACAATCGATGTTTTGAATGTGGACATAAACAAATCCACTTCAAAAATATTTTCATACCAGCGCAGGGAAAAGCCCTGCGGAGGAAATTTTAATACCGTGCCCGGCTCGAAAGAAGTGACCGATATGATCAACAGCGGACCGAGCAGAAAGATGAAGACCAGCAGGCTAAAGAAGCCTAGTCCGTAATGTTTCTCCCGCATATCCACCTACCCCTTCGGATTGAGTTTATGGGCCGCCTTATTTAAGAGACCGACCACGATAAATGTAATAGCAATCATAATTGTTGCGATAACAGAAGCTAAAAACCAGTCGTTAAGCGTCATCGCATTTTGATACAAAAATGTAGCGATAACCCGCTGTTTTCCTCCCAGCAGTGCTGGGGTCGTATAAGCGGTCAGGCTGCCCACGAAAACAAGAATGCTTCCAATGATCAGACCCGGAACAGACAGCGGGAATACAATTTTACGAAATGCACTGAATCTGGAAGCTCCAAGACTCTGCGCAGCATGGACAAGGTCACCGTCGATATTTTCAAGCACACCAATCAGTGAAATAATCATCAGCGGTAAAAACAAATGGACCAGACCAATAATCATCGCTGCCGGAGTGTACAAAATATTCAGCGGTTCATCCACGAGTCCTAAACTGATGAGCACGTTATTGAGTAATCCCTTGCGGCCCAATATAACCATCCAGCTGAATGAACGCACCACCGGACTCGTCAACAAGGGAAAGATAGCCAGCGCCAACAAAATCCCTTTACGACGCGGGGCCTTTTGTGAAATATAATAAGCCGTCGGAAAACCGAGCAATACGCATACGAGGGTCGTTACGACACTGACCTCCAGCGTAGTCAGCAATATTTTCAGAAAATAAGGGTCCTTGAAGAAATGGAGATAGCCTTCTAGGGTGAATGAGCTGTTCTGTACGAAGGTCGAACCGATCGTCAACACAATCGGAATGACCATGAACACCGCCAGAAAGAGCAAACCTGGCAGCAGCAGCCAATACAAGTATGTTTTCTTCATGGGTAGCTCCTTGCGGTTATCAAAATGTTATTCCTTGTTCAGCACCTGGATAAACAGTTCCAGAAAAGCTTCGCTGTCCACCTGTTCGCACACAGTCATATTGGGACTATGATTGAGGCGGTTCTGCACATCGCCTACCGTTTGTCCGTCACATATGCGACTGGAGGTTTCCACGTCGACATATAACAGCGAGGTATCAACTATCCTCGAATTCAATGCCACACCTACAGCAAGCGGATCATGAAGTGCACACGCTTTTACGCCGTTGCGTTCTTCATAACGCTTGGTATACACAGCCGTGCTTTCAGCTACATAATTACGAATCTCCGGACGGGTCAGACGAGCAATATGATCGGCAGTCAGCAGTGCCTTCCGTGTTACATCCAGCCCCACTTGTATCAATCGTCCAAATCCTGCGTGAAATACGATCCGTGCGGCTTCAGGATCCGCATACATGTTATACTCCGCTACAGGTGTGATATTGCCGCATCCGTGAATAACGCCGCCCATAAAAATGACCTCATGGACGTGATCCGTCAGATCGGGACACTTCAGCAGCGCCAACGCCAGATTGGTGAGCGGTCCGGTGCAAACCAGCGTTACTTCCCCCGAGTGAGCCATCACAGTCTCAATGATAATATCTGGTGCGAAACCTTCGGATGCAGAGATGGCTGGGACTATTCCGCTCAATGCGCCTCCGATGCCGTCTTCTCCATGAACACGGTGCTCGTGCAGGCCTTTGCGTATTAATGGAGCCTCTGCCCCCCGATAGACCGGAATATCCGGTCTATCCAGCAGGTTGAGGATTTTGCATGTATTCAGTGTTGCTTGCTTAAGTGAAACATTACCGCATACTGTAGTAATCGCTTGGATATCCAGCTGACCACTTTTGGCCGCAAGTAAAATACCCAACGCATCATCAATGCCTGTATCTACATCTAATATGATCTTTTTCATTATTGTGCAACTTCCCGGTTCCAGCGATCTGTCCATGCCTTGATATGATCGTTAACGAATTTCATATCCAGCTTAGTCAGCTTATTCACTACATCTGCACCGTACGTAATTCCCTCTGTATCCGCACCAGACAGTACCACCTGTGTATTCACCGGAGAATCAACCTTTGCTTTGGCAGATTTTTCTTGAACTTCCTTGCTCAGCTGCCAGTTGATAAATTCCTCAGCCAGTTCCTTCTGGTCAGACCCTTTTACTACATTAACTGTGTTCATTACTGCGTAGGCACCCTCGTTTGGAGCCACGAATTTCGCCCCTGGCACAGCTGCCTGCAAATCTTTGAAGTACATTTCCATAATCGGACCGCCCGCAATTTCCTGCTGGCTAAACATATTTACGAACTCAGACGTTTTACTATAAAACTTAACAATATTCGGACTCAGCTCTTTCAGTTTCCCAAAGGCTTGGTCTTCATTAAATTCCTTGCTGCCCGCTACCTTGGAGGCCGCATCCACCATCATCGGCCCAGCCGTTGCCGTAATATTCGGCAGAGTCACGTTTCCTTTGAATTCAGTGCCCCACAGATCAGCCCAGGAATTCACATCTTTTTTCACCAGCTCCGGATTATAGGCAATACCGAGGCGTCCAACTGTATAAGCAGGTCCATATTCCTCACCCAGCGGTGCTTTGGCAATATCATAAATTTGATTCAAGTTCGGCACTTTACTGCGATCCAACTTCTCGAATAGCCCTTGTTGAATCCCCTGTTGGGCATAATAATCAGACAGATAAATCAGATCGACATCCGTGCTGCCTTGACTGATTTTGTTCAATCGCTCCGCATTATTTCCGATTTCTACAACAATATCAACGTTATGCTCCTTTTCAAAAGGTGCGTACACTTCTTTATTAAAAAAGTCCTCGGAGAAGCCCCATGTGGAAATAACTAGTTTCTTTTTCCCATCAGCTGAGCCATCTTTTCCATCTGCCTGACCACCAGTAGCATTGCTGCCGCAACCTGCCAGTACCACAGATGCCAAGGTCACAGCCATAAATCCTTTAAACCACTTTTTCATATGAAACTCCCCCTGTTTTTTATTCTGCACACCTTATGACACAAAAAAGAAAAGTACTCTTGTAAAACAAGAATACTTTTCTTCGTAAACAAAGAATAAGTTGATCCCGCTGCGCGTTATAACAGGTTCTCCCCTCAGATAGATCCGAAGCGAAAAGCCGAATATCCAATTTTATTAGGATTCTTTCAGTATGATGTTCGTAATGGCCCACTGCGTTGCTGAATCATAATCGCGCAGTAAAGCTTCTATATCGAGCTCCATATCCTCAATCAGCTTCTCGCGAAGTCTCTTCTTGTACAGCATGGACATTCGGAAATCCACTTCCAGCTTCAAGCCGGGGGCTTCCACTTCCAATGCCGCCGAGCGTGGAGAACGCCGGTGCTTCGCTACAAAGGTAACAATGTTGTTCTCAACGGTGGCCCGCAACAGCGTGGTCCCGAAGCCGAACAGTTCCTTTGAAACTTCATTGTAAATCTGGCACATCCGCTTCTTGCTTTCGTTACTGTCGAGCAGCGTCATGAACCCACCCTCATCAGCATATTACGTACAATCAATCTTTCAACACGATAGATTATACATAAATATACGATAAATAGCAAACTAAAATCCCTGATTCAATAGTATACATCGCGAAAAAGCGAACAATATGTCGAACTTTGTAGCTTTAGAACATTTTTTACACTTACCGACTTCAAAAATCTCGGTTTAGATCCATCCTACCAAAGGGCTGATAACAACGAAAGGAAATAAGTAGCTATTTCCATTGATCAGATGAAACTTACATTAACTGTAGCCCGTACAACAATGCTCCAAAATAACAGCAACTTCAAGCTACAGACTCCAAAGATGCTATTTTCGCATTTCGGGAGATATTTTTTCTTCTACTATATATGTATTTTTTATGTACACACCATTAAACCGTACCCCGCAGAAGTCCCCTAGCGATAGTACGGTTCTTTTAAGTTATGTAGCTGGCACAACAACATAAAGTTAGCTATGATATACGCCTAATCACCATTGTACTGCTCGTTTGCGCTTTTCTTCCCGCCGATCAGCTTCTTCCATTTTGCGAATATAACGTTTCAACTGCTCTTTATGCTCATCCAACTCGTGTATCCGTAATGTGGTTCCTTGGAGGAACGCCTCCATTTTGCGTGTTAATTCAGCAGCTGATTCACCCCGCCAGTCTTGCAGACGACTATATATAGTTTTCATCTGTTGCTCCTGATGCTGAAGTCTTTGCTTTAGCTGCTCGCACTGCTGTACAGCCCTCCGCAGATCCCCCAGGCTCAAAGATATTCTGCTCATCTCTTTCGCCTCCCGTTGTGTTCTTCCAGCTGCTCTTTCTTATTGATCCACCATCGTAAATTCCTGACCCTTGCGATCGATGTACTCTGCTATCTCTGTAATCGATTCCTGATACCAGCGATTAATTCGATCCAGTGTCGCCGTAGCACTATGCGCAAGCGGGGTCAAAGACTGACTTTCACTTGTTCCGATATGAGCCTGAAATAACTGAATGGACGTACGGGTATCACTAGAAAATCCATGCAAGCTAGAGCGCATCTGATTAGCCGCATGCTTTAGCTCTTCAGGTGTTAATTGAATTGTACCCCCATTTTTGTTGCCTACAAAATAAGCTCCACCATTAGCGCGGCCATTTTGTTGGCCTGCTCCCATCAAATTCACACCTAGGGCATTAGCAGCAAACTGACCGAAGGCACCCAGTTGTCCACCGTAGCGTTCGACCAAATCGCCCATAACTTGCTTGAGCTCTGCCTGCGCAGCCAGCATTTGCTCGTACGCTTGGACCCGCGGATTTCCTTCTACCAATTGTCCATCCATGGTGTACAGCGGATTGCTAATATTGCCATTTTCATCAAATGTGAAATGATCCATGCTATGCGTTGCTTCACCCAATACCGAATTATAGAACTTGGTAATTGCATCTTGCTGCATCATGGGCAACGTAATTGGGACATAAACAATGGGAGTCCATTTGGGTCCCAAAAAAAAATTGGCCCATTTATTTTCTCTTTCGACTGGTAATGAAACAGGAACAGTGATTTTGGCTGCATTAGCTGTCTTATAATCATTGTCTATAAAGTAGGTTGCACCCACATGTGGCTGTGCATCTTTAACCCCTGAACCGATGGTATCCTTCGGATTGACATAGGCAACATTCGTCTTTTGAAAATCGCCGTTTTCCACCTTCTTTTGAAGATCATCCGATAAAAGATGGACAATGCTTGGTGCATTATAACTGACTGAAGACAGCCCGTTCCGTACCGCCACATACTCTGCCTCCGCTCCTCCCAGAGAATGGCCTGTGGTAGATATTTCAGCAGAGGGGTATTCCTTTTTTACGACATCATATAGATTTTGAGCTTGTGTAAATTGATTATTCTGATACTTTTCCTCATATTGAAGAAATGCAGTTTGCACTTGTGGTGGGAGTTTAGCCACCTCTTCCTTATTATTTTCATAATAATGATGGACTTCTTCCAACGTTTTTGCGCGTCCTCCGACGACATCGCTGATGTCCGTCCCCCAGTCCATCGCCACGCTCCACTTGGGCCGATCTGGAGGTTCTGTCCCCCTATAACCGATGATCACCTGATTGGTTTTTTCGTTATGGAATACCGTCGCATCGAATCCAGAACCGTTTGTGTCATGCAGCATAGCACCTTCAGGTTCAACAATCTTCCAGTCAGGAAGAATTCTGCTCTTAGCATCTTTAGCAGTCAAATCCCGGTCATACACTCTATCTGCAATGGTCCAATATGTTTTGTCGTTAATGTAGGTCAAGTTATTCCCACCTTGTCTATTGTGTAAATATATTATAGAGTTATGAAAAAAGGTGATTACCAGAAAAGGAGAATTGTAACTTGAACAGAAAAATCCAACTGATTCTGGCACTTATTTTAATTATTATGTATTTAGGAGGTTGTTCCAGCTTGTCCGACAAAGAGAAAAAAGAATTAGTAGACGTCGCCACTCCGATCGGCGTGGAATTTATTAAAGAACACTATAATGCTGATTTCATACTAAAAGATTATGTTGTGGACGATCCGGCTATCCACTCAAGAATATATCTGTATGGGTACATTAAAGGTCACGAAGACAGCAAAATTACTATTTATTACAGTTATAAAACCAAAGAAGTAATCGACGTCTCTGGGCCAGATTGGTTTATCGACAGCGAAGTTCCCAAATACAAGACCCCTTCTTCCTGAGAAGGGCTATTATAAATGTTAACGTCTAATTTTTCCCAAATTAAGAAGTAGTATAATTATAGTGCATCCTATTTACGAGTGATATAGCCGAGAGGAAAAATAAGTATAAAGTCATTGGATTCAGTATTTCTGGTCATAGTACATAGCTTGGGCGGAATAGGTCTTTGTAACTGTATGTTAGGTGAAAGTTGCACAGATGAACATAGAAATAAGGCTCCTAAGGAGCCTTGTTTACACGTTGCCTGACTTATTTAACGTTTTTCACTTTGAGCGAGAGGCTGATTTATATAAATAAAAGGATATTCGCCTTTGCTTATTTTACGTTTCCATTCTTGAACCATATCTTCCTGGGTCGGCGTTTTCTCATTCACGATTGCTCCTGTAGTTACTTTAGCCATGCTTTTCCCCTCCCTTGGTGGTTTTATTTACTGCGTCTTTATCTTTTCTCCAGTCATTTTGATGTTTCCGTCCATTTCGACCAAACTCGTTTTACATTTTAAACCGATGGCATCTTTGGCTGTGACTTGTATGGTGTTACCCGCATTGAGTACTAGGTTTCCATCAGCCTTAACACGGATGTCCTTTTTACTGCGCAATTCGATGCCATGGTCATCTAGCAGTCGAATCACTACTTCATCGTCGTTCCCCGTGATTAAAATTTCATTTTTCTCAAATATAATGGCTTTGCGGTACTTGGTCATAAAGATCTTCGTGGACGGGTCCTTAATAAAGTCGCCCCCTTTGGATCTCTTGCGGATTGAATGAGTTACGATGGCGTCCTTTTCTTTAGCGGTCGGAAAGTAAATGTCTACAAAGTCAAACAACTCCGGCATACAGTACCATCCTGTATTTCCTTCCGATGTATAAAATGTAGCCGTTGGAAATGCGTAGGTTTCCTTTACGTTCGGCTTGACCTTGTCTATTTCGTAAAAGAAAACCTTCACATGATCCTGCTCGATTCCAATGACCTTGGACTTCAACGAGATGCCACGAATGCTCTCATTTACAATCAAATCCTGCTTCATTCCATCCGCTGTAGTCAGCACATACTCATGCCACAAAGCACTATGACGTATAAACGCCACAGACTGCAGGACGTATAAAGTTTTCCCTTTAAATTTAACCTCAGCCCCAATTTGCAGTAGGACATCTTTGGCTCCTGTCGTTTGCACTTTATAATACAAAAGGTTGTCGTCCTTGCCGGAACCTGGTTTGGTTTTTCTGGTCATGGAGTAGTTATACTGTTTGAGCTCGCCTTGATTCGCACCATTCGGTAATCCAAAATAAAACTGAGGTTTTTCTCCAATCGGATCAGGTATCAGTCCCCAACCGAGTCGAGACGCTATACGCTTCAAAAACGACCAGTCTGTTTCGTCGAATTGCATCGTAAATTCCTGTAAAAGCTGATCTTTTAAGCGGCTCGTACAATTGGCTTTGGGATAGGATTTGAGCACATGTTCGAGCAATACTTGCAGCTTCATCTTTACATTTTGAAAAGTTTGTCTATGAAGCACTTCATCCAGCTGGCTTGTATAGGATAGAGCTTCGACGACCAAATGGGCTACATTGGACACCAACTTGATTCTAAACTGCGCGACTAATCCTCGAAATAATACAATCTGTTTTTGATCATCATTCACATAAGATACAACTAACTTCGCCCCTGCTTCCATATGATCTGCATATTCTTCCATTTGGGCACCCGTTAACACACCTGTCAAAAAGACTTTCACATGCTCATTCATTTTCTGTACAACTTTAACTTTCGGGTTTTTAAGAGATAAAACCGTCCCGTTATACTTGATGATTGGATATCCCATGTTACCGCTCCCTTTTGTCGGTTAATTTACGTTTATCCGTTGTTTGCTTACATATTGAACGACATCTTGAATGGTTTGATTATGTCCCTGATCGTTAAGAGTCTCATCTAATGCAGGGAGCGTGGTAAAAGTTTTATTTTTTTTCTGAAAATAAATATCCGCTATAGGGAATTCATCAACTCTACCAGGCCCATGAATCCCGTTGTCAACATCGGCAATGATGATAACATCCTTCAATCCATCCTTATTCACATCCTTGAAGGCCACTGCTTCTACTCCTCCGTAACGTGCAACCCACTCACGGTTCCCGTAGAAATTGGGGAATGGATATAGAATATGTCCTTGGTCATCCAGTAGGAAGAAAAAGAATTTACGAAAACCTTCTGGATACCCATATGTGGATACAAAACGTACTTTTCCAAAGCCTTCGAGAGTAGTTTGAAAAGACTGCGACTCTTCAATTTCATATTGGTCGGTATCCAATTTTTCACCGCCAACTGTGGAAACAGACTGATCCTCAACAGAACTTAGCTCACTCCATAGTTCCTCATTCTGCCTGATATTCTCTGGAATTTGTGCAAAATGAATTTCATACTCCGCATGGTCCCCTACTACATGAGCCATAGGTACACTCATCCCCAACGAATCATTTGTGAGATAACTAAACGATTCCATTTCTACTTCCGCAAGCGAACCTTTGGTTACATCTGCGTTTGCTAACAATTGCATCAAATCATCTTTTGTGAAATCACCGATTAATCCTTGTTGCTCCGGCTGAACAGCTGTAATCTTCCCGCTTTTTATAAGCTCAATAAAAGGTTTCTCGACTTTTACCAAATCCCTCAATCCTATCCTTGAAGCCTGCTTCATATCCAGGTTCGTCGTATAAAACATATGAGTAGGATAGGCTGCGTCCTTCACATAACGAATACCCTTATATTGAACGCTCAAGAATCGTTCACTTTGTCGTTTGATCTCATAATCAATTTCGACATGAACTCCAGAATTGGAATCCGCATAGTTTTGTAACCCTTCTAAAGCATCAGTCTTAAGAATTTGGTTTAAAGATTTTTGCTTTGCAATATCCTTGAGTTTTGTAATTTGAGGGTATTTAATCACGATCCCATTTTTTGAATACTTCTCTCGAGTGAGCTCATAGCTTTGCGGTTCACCATGGGTATTCGAGGCGATGCTATATTCGGAATCAATACGGACTTCTCCACTTTTGGAGAACTCAATGATAAGGTTTTGTTCAGAATCCTCACTGTTTATTAAGAAACCATCGCCGTGGTCTAAAACCTCGATACTCATGCTATCATGTTGTCGATTCTCAATAATAATAGGCCCATTCATATCCTTGTTCAGTTCCCACGCATCTGGGAGCTTCATCTTACCTACATCTATACTTTTCTGCATCCACTTTTGTCCAGACAACTCCCACAAATCAACAAATACGGGGTCTGGATGATATATGGAAACATGTCCCCCTAAACACAACTGTATTCCTTGGTCTGAATCTCGAACCACAAAGGCTGTAGTCAATTCTGGCCCGCCATCCTCAATCATCTGGGCGAGTACAAGTTGCTTCGAACTCCACCACTGAATAAATGTGTATTTATCTCCGATCGTACCTGTCAGCGTTTTAGGTGCTCTATAATTCATAACCCTAACGTTTAGCTGCCCACTTTTTAAATGAAACGATTTTGTTAAGATAGTGAAATTGTTATCGAACTTTTCTACTAATTCTCCATCCTTCATCTCTACACTTTCTGGCTCGTTTAACAACAAATTAAGTTCCTGTGTGAACTCCTCAAGCTTGTTTTGTCTGATATCAGAATCCTTATTCTCATCGTTGACTATACGAAGTTTTTGAACTAACGCATCCAACATTTTCGAATAAGAAATCGTTTTAACGTCATTTTGGAGAGAAAGTGTATGATTTGTTTCTGTTGCTGGAGGATCCTGTCCCTTCATGCATCCATTCAGCACTACACAGGAAATGAGTAATAACAGCACGTAACAAATTCGCACATACTTCAAGTAACTCATGCTGGAGATCACGCTTTCTACAATTTATCGTTCATCTCTATACTCATAATCTTCCACATGCCTGACTGCTTTTCTAACGTAAATACAAGTCCTTGGTTTGATTCCTCTTCTTCTGAGCTACTCTTTACCAAAAACACCCGCTGATTAGCCTCATAAGCAATCTCTTTTACATTCAAGTCTAATCCTGTATAGTCCATAGCGGAAAAATCTATGATACTTTCAAAATTATTTTTTGGACTTGCTGACAAAGCAGTAAATTCCGCCATTTCAGGCAAGTGTATAAAGAAGCGATTCCTAAGATAATGATCCTCCAAATAATTTTGAATAATGTCTTTGGGATCCGTGGGATATACAAATTTTTTATTCTTATTTTCATATAGTACTTTTGTTTTTTCGGGTCCGGTACTGTCGAATTTTTGATAAGTTATTATTGTATGTTTCTGAGTATCCTGAAAACGGTAGTAACTCACATCCTCAAAAACACCATCTTTATTAATGTCCTCTAGCTTCCTGCTCCCTTGCCCTGTTGCTTCTGGATAATTGTAATTCAGGTTGCTAATTCGGTTATGGTCTACAGTAAATATAGAGAATCCTTCGGCCTCATCCACTTCGCTAGTGGAATATACAACTATAAATTTTTGTTCTGTTTGATCCAGCTTCATAATTTTCATGTCTGTATTAAGATGTGCAACCATAACTGGGTCCTCTAATTTACCAATGATGTGATAGCCAGCATCCTCCCGGACTACAAATATGTTGTCAATCCCCCCTTTTTCTAATCCAAAAGCAAGCACATATTCCAGCTTTCCATCACGGTCCAAATCTTCTTTTAATACTTTTTGAAGCTGCTCATTTGGGGGTTGAATTTTTTTTATAAACTGATCTAAGGTGTTAGAATCTTGCACATTAGTTTTCCCAGTATCCTCCACAGTAACTTTACTAGTACCTTCCGTTATCTCAGGACTAACAACAGTTGATGTAGATGGTTTAGGAGCGATATTTTTTACCTCGGCCTCTTTATTCACACCACAACCACTAAGAATTAAAACAACTAAAACGAGTGCAAATAAATTATCACTAATCACACTTTCCCTTCTTTCAAAATGCCTATTTTATACTAGCTTGATTACCTTGATGAAGCCTGTGTAGGTTCAGGACAAGCCGTTGCAGGCATATTCTTATATACGGGTATTCTAAAAGTAAGAGGTGCATCTACGGTTTTAAGACCCTTGGAAAAGCGATCCGATTTTACATAAGCATCCATAATATTCGTGGCATACTGCTTACTAACAGTTCCGTTACTCCTAAAGGAATTTACATTCCACTTTAAGCTATAAAGCGTATCTTGCCCTGTTTGAATATAATTCCTATAAATCCATTTACCTCCGCCAATTATTGCACTATCGACAGAATTCCAATTCTCTGACTTAGCTTTTTTTGCACCATTTTTGAGCGCACTCCCATCGTTTGCGCCAATGCCATACATATTGTACCATCCGATATATCCCGGAACCTGTCCCTTACCTAAAGTTGAAGTTCCGCCTCCTGATTCAACCATAGCTTTTGCTGCTAAAAATACTGCACTCGCTTCATTGCCACCTGCCTTTAAGAATACATCCCCTTTATTAGCCAAGCTCTTGCTTAGCACTTTATTAACAGCTTCTTTATTTTGGGTGTTCTTATCATACTTTCCCGACAAAAATTGAAATACACGAGACTCAGTCAAAAAATTACGCGGGTCTAAAAAATATGAAACTGCCTTAGGAGAAGCAGCGTTATATCCTCTATCATATTTGAACTTAGGGTCTCTCCAAGATGGTGAATATCCATATTTGTCTACTTCCGTACATACCAGTCCATTTTTCATTTCTGCCTTGAGAAAACTATTAAAATCTACATTTGTTTCTTCTGCTATAAAGCGCCAAGAAGGATGCTGCTTGTGTAATTTTAATAGAGCTGGCCTGTATGATTCCGGAAATTTAGCAAGCTCAGCTTCAAAGCTATCATTTCCTGATTTATCAGGAGGTGCTTGTTCAGTTTTAGAACCATCCTTTGATTTATTGGTAACTGGTTCTTTTGGTGGCTCTTTAATACTAGTATCAATCAGCCCCAACTTCTCTCGAATGGCTCGTCCCGCCTTCTCAGCAGCTAACTTTTCCCTGATATTCCCGCTTGCCTCTGCAGTCATCCAGCGGATTGTTTCTTTTTTCATTTCCTCTTGAGCCCACTTGGGGAATGTGGCCATTTCACGTAATTTGCTTCGCAGCCCCCCTGCTAGCTTTTGTGCTTTACGCATGCCTACCTCATCACCGTTGGCTTGAGCGATGTACCAGTCCTCTTTGTATTTACGCAGCCAGGACTGGGCCCAGTCGGGGTAATTCAGTTTCTGTTTCTTCTGTTCTGCCACCAGATCAAAAGCCTGTGCTTTTCTGTGTGCATTAGCGGTTGTTAAAGCTTTCAACATAGGGGTTGCACCAAACGTTGGCTCTTTCCATTTCATAGGCTATCTCCCTTTTGTAAGAATGCTAGAAAAGCCGTATATCAGAAATGCATGTATCCTGATATTTTGTTCCACGTTCAACTGATAAAATCGTAAGTTTGATAAATGAGGTATGAATAGGCTCCTTAAATTTTTTACGTGTGTTAAAATCATTCATTTCTAAAGAGGAACCATCCGAGAATTCCAGTTTTAGTTGTTGAACTCTATTATTCTCCCGATAACTTTTTTCAGACTTAGCATATCCATTAATAATTTGGATGCCATTTACCTTTTGTAAAGAGCCCAGGTCTAATACTATTGTTTCTCCTTCCCCGTTGCCGTTCACGCCTTCACACCATGCAGTAGATGAATCTCTATCTACCAAATTTTTGGCGTCATAAGTTTGCGTGCCTTTACTTGGCAGAGTCGATGAAGCTTTAATTTGATGCACTTTTATCTCACTTTCATACTTAGAAAAGTCATTAGCGGTGTAAAACCACTGCACAGGTGTCGCCATATTTTCATTAATTATAGTGATAGATGCGACTTTACTTTCTAAACCTGTATTTATATTCAGTTTATAGTTAGATGGCGAGTCTAACTTTTCAAACCATACCTCCGAACCATCTCGAGACATTAAGGGCTGTTCCATCCCCTTGCCTAAAAGGCGCCGCTCTTCATTATTTAAATTTAACAAGTACGTTTTATTTACAGACATGGAATCAATAGAGTAGATTAATTGATTCTTCTGAGTCCATTGGTTGACTATCGCCATACCAGAATCTATATGGATTTTCTTAAGGATTCTATAATCCGATACATCAAATATAACAAGATTCTGCTGGCTGTCGGTAAAACAAAACTGGGTACTATCTGGTGAAAATTGTCCTAGATGAATGTCATCTATATCTATAGAACTTCCATCTAAATGAATAGCTGTTGATTGTTTTGTTACCGTATCATATATATACGTTTTATCTTTATCCTCATATAAATACTTGGTTAAATCAGGAGAAATTACCGGACGGTTATAAGGTAGCTTAAATTCATTGACTTTGTTACCCGAATCCAAATCATAAATCTGTACTATTAATTTCGCTTCATTAAATAAATCTAATACGAATGCGACTTGACTCCCATCTTCTTGAACTCTCCCTACATCTACATAGGAATCTCGATATTTCTCTTTATCCTCCTTCGGCTGTAGGAGACTAATCAGTTTCTTGGCATTTAAGAACCGTTCGACTTTTGTCCCTTCCAGCTGAACTAAATAGGTTTCAGGATCTTCTCTGCCTTCTTCTATCGTTACAGCCCACTCTTTCTTATTTTTTTCTTTAACAAGCTCCGTTTTATCATTTTTATTAGTTGATGCCATCACTTCTGAAGTCACACCTACTGTTTTCGAAGAAAAAGAAGTGGGGTCTTTTGGAGAAGCATTACATGCTGACAACATAATTAAAAAAAGAATGACTAATATGCTTCTGATTATCTTCACTTTGTTCTATCCTTCCGATCAAGAATAGCTAATCCTTCTACAGGATTAGCTTTTTCATTTAATGAGTTCTTCACCACGCCTACTGAACTCAGAAATCTGACATACTCGTCTTTATGAACCGTTATACAAGCTGTCGAAGTTGGTTTAGGCTTTTTATCAGCATTATAGCCCTGGTGTATATTTACACCTTCTGCTGTGCACTCCTTTTTTTGACTTCCTTTGGTTGCTGGAACTGGTGCACCATTCCGAATACGCAAAGCAGGATAAGTACTCAAATGCAACCCGCCTACAAACTCATATACTCCATCTTTAACCGTTTTATACTTGCTCTCATAATCAGGAAGTGTGCTGGCATTTTTGCTTGTATACTTAATCTCGCCGTCTATCACCACAATTGCCATTGCTCCATATCGACCTTCCGGGTGGTCTTCTTGTTTATAACTATAAGAACCATCCCCTTCAAAGAAAAACACAAGCGGTGCTTTACGATTCGAGGACAGCTTCTTTTGAATGATACTGTTATTGGTATAATCGTTTACTCTGTACAGAGCCCGGGCTTGATTACCTTTTATGCCTTTACTACTTATATAGCTTTCAATCTTTTTCACCGCTACCAATCCATCTTTATAATCCTTAGGATCTAATGGCTTCGTTTCCTCTTTCAACGGTTTATCAGGAGTAGTCGGCGTCTTCTTGCCCGGTTCCGTTTTCGTTGTTGGAGCTGCTGGCGTTGCAGCCTTATTAACCTTAGGCCATGGAAGAATACCATTGGCTACTTGATGCAGGTATACGGCCAGTACATCCCGACCATAGCCCTTATTCTCCAGGCCGTATTTTTCCGCAAAATCATGCAGTGCGGCGTTAAGCTCTTTATCCCAATCGCCTGTAGTTGGTAGCTTGTACGAGAAGCTGTCTGGATACTTCTTGGCAAGCTTGTTCAAATTCTCTCTGGCAAGCTGACTGTTCACCCCGTACTTACTCCGCAGAGCGGCCGCTTCCTTAGCCATAGCCTTTTGGTCGGCAACGGTCAGCTTATGGGCCGCATCTGCGTATTGCCCGGACAGTTCCTCCAGCCGATTCGCATCCAGATAGGATTTGGCTGAATGACCACGAATCAGCTCGTTGATTAGCACGTTGTCACGCAGTTGGTTGGCGAGAAGATGCATCTGCTTTTGCTTGACCTTGTCGTTTGCGCCATGCGCTTCCCACCATTGGGACGTGTATCCATGCATTTGCGCTCTGGCCCAGGCAGGCATACGATCTATTTCTGCCACCTGCTGACGCAATTGCTTGGCCTTGGCCGCTGCTTCCTTGGCCCCCTTTTTGTCCCCTGCTGCCACGGCCTTGTAGTAGTCGGCTTTGTACTGAAGCAGCAAATCCTGTACCCATTGTGGATATCCCTTCCCCTTCAATTCTTGAATCAGGGATTGATAAGCTTTCAATTCGGCATCAGGCATCTGATTTTTCATGAACTTACTAGCCTTGATATGAAGTGTTCCATCGGTTCGGATATAGCTGGTTTTGCACGTCAGAGATATTTCGCGAGTAGCGGTCATCTGTACCTTTTTGCCATGCAGCACCAGGTCTGTATCGGCGTGAAAGGTAAGATCGTGATGACTGTACACGTGAATACCAGATGCAGGATTTAAGCGTACAAGTATCTTGTCTTTCTGGGTAGAGAGGGCCAATTCCTTATCATCGAATCTCGCCACTTTTTGTGATTTGGTATGAAGCAGCTTTCTGGATGGCTGGCTGATTTCATCTCCTGTGTAGTCTCTCTTACGCAGGGATTGAACTACACGAGCTTCCTTTTCTTTGTTGGATGGGAAATACAAATGGACATGATCCCCAAGCTCGGGCATGCAATGCCAGCCGATCCCATCACCGGTATACATAGTAGGGTAAGTAAACCAGCGCCCTTCAGCCTTGGACTGCGTGGAATCTACGGACAAGTGAAGTTTAACGGATTCGTTTTCGCTATTTAATTCAATAACCTTCCCTTCAATAGAAGCACCTTTGATAAACTGATTATGTATAACCTCCCTCGGAATGCCCGCTTCTGGAACGAGAACGTAGTCATATGTCATAATGCCCTGCTTCATCTCTGCATGAATCTGATCAATAACCCAATGCTTTCGTCGAAACAAGACCACATCTCCAAGTTCAAAACGTTTCGTGTCCTCCACTTCAGCATACGTATACTGGGGGCCTGACTTTGTTTTTTGGAGGGAAAAGTTAATGCTGCTCAGTTCACCTTTCACCTGTTCTTTTGAGGTACCTAACCATAGTCGCGGAAATACGGATGTAATCTCGGCAATCAGTCCAGTGTGCAGATGAGAGGCCATCCTTTTCAGAAACTCCCAATCACTCTCCCCATACTGAATAGTAAAGCCGCCGAGCTTTTGGTTGCTGTCTGTCAGGTCAATAAAATCGCCGTGTGGATAGCTATCTATAAGCTCCCGAAACAATTGATAATACGTCAAGCTGCTGTTTTGAAACGAACAATTTTTCCGTTGTCGATCCAGCATATATGTAAAAGAGGCTGCCTCTATGTACATGTGATATACACCATTTTTGAATCCAATTCTAATATGGGTGACGATTCCTTTAAAGATGCTTACTGTGCCTCGATCTTCATCCATCTCGTATACCTCTAGCACATCCTCATCATGCGCTAAAACATCATATTTCGCATGATCTTCATCCGGTATGAGAGCAGTGATGTACACTTTGCCGTGCTCATTTACCTTCAGTGTCAATTGAACATCCAGTAGACGGACAATTTCATACGGCGCATTCACTCTAATATTTCCATAAGTCAGCACAGTTCCTGCCAGTCCCATCTTACTCCCTCCATTTGTCTTAACATGTGATGTTTCTACAATGAGCAGCTATTCCTGCCCATCTGACGTGAATGAAATTTTTCCGCACCACATGCATAGGTTCGTGGAGCAGCTCATCAGAGCCGGAGATTGATCTACGTATACATCCTTCTTTCCATTCAACCAAGGCATAGACACGCTCGGTATGCAGGGTTGCGGAATGATTCTCCCAGAATTGCCCTTGTTAGCAGAAGAAACTGTAGGATTGTGCATACTACGGCACATGCCGAAAGATGGGATATGCGTCTGCGGGTGAAAATCCTGAATATTCCCCTGCAATTTATCACCAATACTAATCCCCCTGTTAGCTGAAACACTAAACCTGCCCGAATGACTTCCATAGGTACACTGTATCTGTGCCCCGTCCACTACATAGCTCTCACTCATGATCGGACTCTCCTTTATATAGACGGCCTCTCCGTATCGACCTTTTGTAATTTCAAGCCAGCCAGATTAAACTTCAAAATACATTCAGCTACATCTAGGTCCACAATGATATGCTGATTGGCATGCTGAACCCTGAATATCTTATGATTCTCGACTGCATATTCATCTAAAATGATTTTCTTCAGTGTACCGTCCCTATGACATTCGCTAAGTGGTGATAAACACATCAGGCTAGGCGGATGAGCCAGCCAATACCTCGTTTGCTGCATACGCTGCATATCAGCAAAAACAATCAGCTTCCAGCGTAATCCGGCTTGGTATATATCAAAGATTTCCTTTAGTTGCTCAGAAACAATGGCTACTGGTTGCTCTATAAAATCAATATAGTCCGCATCGCCTGATACATAACATTGCAAAATAGACTCTTCATCAGTACACAATGAGCGTTCTGCCCATTCCAACATTTGTCTACGATTTGTCTCTACTGGAAACATATACTCTGTAATACGATTATCCTGTTGAATCATGTAGTACTCCATAAGCTGTTGGATACACCACCTCACTGATTCCTTTATACTCTCCTATTCTTATTTCCAAATCGTTCTCGCATTTCAATGCTTGGAATTCAGGGAGTTGTACAGCCTGCTGTATAGCGTCTTTAGCTAATTTCAAAATGTATTGATGAAATTCCCACGCAACCTGAAGGACATATCGCTCGACATCAGGCTGAATAACCTTATTCATATAAGGTTTTCGAAGCTGATTCAGTTCGTCCTCCAGTTCTGCCAACAAGCTGAACGACCAGACTGCATCATAGAATCCATGACAAGGACGAGGATCAAAATACCAGTTTGGGCCATAGACTTCGATGATATAGTTATAAATACGCTCCCTTAGATACGTGCGCCTCATAGAATAGGTAATGTAACCAATTGCTGTCTTGTCCGCTTCTGCAGAATTGGCTTGTAAGCAAATCGTTTGAAAAGATTGGATAAAGGAAAAGATAAGCTCTTCTTTTCTATGCTCATATAAAACCGCTACCTGACGCAATTTATCATTCAACATATTTTCCCCATAGGTCTTATGGAAGTGTTCTAGGGCTTCCCGTCTATTCATAATCCCACCTCTGAACCTATTATATAGAATATTTACATGATATTACTGGTTCAATTCTCCTATTTTATTACACAATTTTCATATCATGAGATTACATATGAACTTATGAAAACAGAATGAAAATAATCATATTTCTTCGTGAATGTGTAATAATACAAACAAAAACCTTCCCAGAAAGGCTAGCATTCGGCCTGCGACATGAAGTTTTGTGCAAACGAATAGGTAATTGGAAATAGAAGACTCAGGTTATAACGAAATAATCATGTATAATTAAGGATACGCTCCAACAACACTTTCAGAGAACCAGAAATGGGGTACACAAACTACTAGAGTTTTGATAACCACCACTTTGCATCAGGATTGGAGACACATGACTACTTCACCTACAGGTTTTTATAATAGTATTCAAGAAGCTACCGCACACGTCATTGATGTGCTGAGTGATATTTTACATGTAAATACCATTTTTATTGCCGCTAATGATGGGGTTACCAATGTGATTTTAGATTCATTTAACCGGGAAGAGGTACTGGTTCGCAATGGTGAGGAGCTTCCTTTTGAGCTTAGCTATTGCAGTCTAGTGCTGAACCATTCCGCCGATTATCTCACCATTTCGGAAACGTCTACTCACCCGCATACATGTGGTTTAGATGTGACTAAAACCATTGGGAACCACTCATTTACAGGAATTCCTATTCGCATGAAAGATGGTCAGGCTTACGGAACCATTTGTGTTTTGGATGCGCCATCTGCCCATTTGACAGAAACGGAAATAAAGGCTCTTCAGGCTATGGCTGTATTTCTGGGTTATGTGGTAGAACTGGAAAAAGACAAGTTCGATGCTGAAGTCTCTTCTATGAACAAGCTGGATTTGATTTCTTCCCTGAGTAATAAAATTCGGTTTTCGCTCACTGAAATTTGGGGAGCCACGGATCTCATGCTGACCACGGAGTTAACAGAAGAACAACAGCAATATATGAGTATCATGGAGTCGAGCAGTCGCTCACTTTTGATGCTGCTGAATAATATTTTGGATTATAGCAATATTGAATCCAGACAGATTGATGATCTTGAGGACCCATTTGACCTGAGAACGATGATGGAAAATGTGTTGAGCTTGTACACAGAAGTAGCTGTGCAACGGAATTTAGAATTGAAGCTGGATTGGAATCTTGCCAGTTCGCCTATTTTTATCGGGGATGAGGCTAAAATTCGGCGTATGCTGATTAATTTGGTGGATAATGCAGTGAAGTTTACAAGCACAGGATCAGTCATCTTATCTGCAACCACTCAATCTGTGACCGATGCGCCTGAGGTTGAATTGGAAGTACGGGTGAAGGATACCGGAATTGGTATATCTCCGAATAAGCTGAAATTGTGGCTTGAGCATGACCATGGGTACTCTCCCTCATATGACAATCCCGGCTTGGGTTGGCAGATTACCAAACAGCTGTTGAAACGACTGAATGGTAAAATGACAGGGATTAGCGAACCTGGTAGAGGGACGGAGATTACGCTCCAGTTTACCCTGAAAATATACCAGGAGTCAGCCTGAACAAACGGTAGGCTTGCGATCATATTGGGCCAATTAATAAAACCCGTGACAGATAGCGTCACGGGTTTTAGCTATGCATACGCACTAGGCAGTATGATCACTGTATGCCACACGTTTGTGGACAGTTGGACTTAGTAACGTTTGGGAGCAGCCTGCTTGGCCAAATCCGCCATATACGTAAAGAAAGCTTCCGGGTCTGTATCATATACCAGGTTCACAGGGCGTCCATCCGCCTGTTCCACCGTTCTGCCCTGACTTGGGCCTTCTGCGATAACGCTGCAATGCACCGTCTTTTTCTTGACAATATCCGGGCGTCCTACAGATGCAGTGGTCAGTACATCCCACAGGTAATATGTTGAGTTGGTCTCGCTATACACGAGCGGAGGACATCCTGCGTAACAATTGCCCAGGAAATCAACGCCTTCATATCGGCGCTCGGCAGCCCAACGATTGCGTACGGCTGGAGTTAAAGGCACTTTGCTTGTGCTTTCCAGCGCTACCAGATCAATTGTGATGCCGCTTTGCCATACTCGATAGGCCGCTTCCGGGTCCCAGAACACATTCCACTCTGCGGTACCGTCATGCTCCGGCTCCTCCACATTCCCTTTTTCAAAGGTGCCGCCCATCCATACCAGCTTTTCAATCTTGGCTTCAATATCCGGTGCTTCATCCAGCGCCCGTGCCAGATCGGTTAGCGGTCCAGTGAATAGCAACAGCGTTTTACCTTCAGCTCCGCGTACCTTTTCAATTAGATGCTGATGAGCTGGCAGGGATGAAAGCGGTGCTTCCATTCGCCCCGATTCATTCAGCACAGGTAATGCATCTACATAGAAGGAATGTAAACGCCAAGCGGCAGGAAACGGATTTTTACCGCGTGAATTAGACTTGGCGACTTCAACAGGCCCTTTATTTTGTCCAAAACGATCAATAATTTTACGGCTGGCATCCGTCGCCGGCTCCAGGTAACCATCTGCTGGAATAACCGATACTCCGGTCAAATGAACCTGTTCCATCTGAAGCAGCATAAACAGGGATACTAGATCATCCACTCCACCATCATGATTAAAATAAACGTTTGTCTGACTCATCTGTCTCTTCCTTCCTTTATCCCCGTAAAACAGGCTTGTTCTTTTATCGGCAACCATCCTTCATTATGCCTGATCGCTACACAGGAGTAAATGTGTGATAGTACGTGCATCAGGGATTTTTTTATCTGCTCCATGCTTAAAAAAGGTAGAAATGTGTGTAATAACAGGGTAGAGGCATGGGTCCTAATCGGAAGCGTAGGAAGGAGAGATGCATATGACAGTCCGAACAATAGAAGAGTTGGAGCAGATCCGCAAAGAGTGTAAATCCATGGTGACGAAAAGGGCCGCAGCTTCAGGGGGAGCTGTATTGGTCCCCATTCCAGGGGCTGACGTTCTTGCTGATGTCGGCATTTTGATGCAGCTACTACCTGCCATTAATGAAAAATTCGGATTATCTGAGCAGCAGTTGGAGGGTCTGGATGCAGAAACAAAGTCGATGGTGTATGGCTTTATCACTTCAATTGGCAGCAAGCTAATCGGACGACTCATCACCCGAGAAGCCATCGTGAAGATTTTGCAGAAAATGGGCATTCGCATCGCCACCAAGCAGGTTAGCAAGTTTGTCCCTCTACTGGGGCAAGGACTAGCCGCAGCGATTGGCTTTACTGCAATGCGGACCATTGGCAACCGGCATATTGATGAGTGCTACGAAGTGGCCAAACGCCTGCTGGAGCAGCAAACTGCCGCAGATACGGCACGCAACTGGACAGTACCACAACAGCCTCTAGATCCCGTGGGAGTTGATCAGTTGCCAAATCAAAATCCGGCAGCAGCGATTCCGCTACTGCCGGCATCCCATAAAGAATAATTTTTCAGACTTAGTATTCTCCAATTCTCCAGCACGGGGTAACACAGGTCGAGACAGCCCCTGTATCTCCGTGCTTTTAACCATCTACCTTGGCTCCGTAGGAGCGCGCCACTGCTACGGCCTGCTCGATATCCAGCTTGGCTCCAGTTATGTCCAGATCTTTAAAATTCACGCCATCCATCTTCGCACCGCGCAGGTCTGTTCCTTGAAGGTGGGCTTTGTGCAGCCTTACCCGAGTAAGATCCGCCTCCCGCAAATCTGCCTTTTCCAGATGGCATTCGGATAAATCAGCTTCCTTGAAGCGTATTTTTCGCAAATCCTGTTTTCTTAAATCTGCATGACGTAAGTTCGTATAGGACCAGTCTCCGCCCGTAATCGTGATCCCATCCATATTTGCTCCCGCAAAGTCTGAACCTACCAGCTTACAGTTATCAAAACGGACTACAAACAGATTCGCGCTGGTGAATAGACAATTGGTAAAAGCGGACTCCTTGTAGTGAGATGCATTCAGGATGGCTCCGGTAAAATCACAGTCCACAAAGGTACAACCTTCTACAAGAGACTCATTCATCTCTACACCCCGAAAGCGACAACGGGTAAACTCGCAATTTCTCCACTCGCCTTCTCTGGCATCCATTGAGCCAAAATCACGGCCTTCATAGACCTCATCTGTATAAAAGAACATATTTCCCTCTCCTATTCCTTATCCCCGACATCAGGGATTCAGCTTTTCGGCAACGACCGCTCAAAACCGTTTTTCATTTTTCCAAGCAAACCCTTCATCATCTTATGATCCTGTGGCGTAAACTCAGACATGCATGACCGAATCAGCTTCGTATAATAAGGGACTATCTTACTTAATAGCTCTCGTCCTGCCTCTTTTAAGCCGACAGTCACCATCCGTCCGTCACTCTCATGAGCCACACGTTCAATCATGCCATCTCGCTCTAATCCGTCGATCAACCCCGTCATGGTTCCACGCGTGACATCCGCTTTTTCCGCTAACTCCGATGGTGTCATGCGATGCGGCGCATGACAATGCAACAGACTAAGAACAATAATCCGGCCCTGAGAAGCCCCCAACTTGGTCAAATCTGTATCCATTTCCCTGAAAATACCGTTAGCCAAGCGCGCAAATGTCACAAAAGTCTCTATATTATCTACTTCGGCATCCTCATGTCCAAAGCTACGCAGCACCCCGCGTATGGAGTCATTATGAAAATTAAAATTCATAGTCCATCCATTCCTTCCTTAAATCCGCTTGTTCCGTCAAACGGTAGCTTTTCCATTCGTCTGGCAGCAAAGAAGCATATGGCTCCTTGGCAAAACGATCATCTACCAGGACCAGCAGCCCTTCGTCATGCTCTGTGCGAATAAGTCTGCCTCCTGCCTGAAGGACCTTGTTCATCCCCGGATATACATACGCATAGTTGAAACCATTTCGTCCCTGTTCCGAAAAATAATCCCGCAGCACATCCCGCTCCGCTCCAATTTGCGGCAAGCCGACGCCGACGACCACTACCCCGTTTAAGCGATCACCCGGTAAATCGACGCCTTCAGCAAACACACCCCCCAGTACGGCAAACCCAAGCAGGGTACGCTCTTGCCCAGGCTGGAAGGTGTCCAGGAACCGATCACGCTCCGGTTCGGTCATACCTGGACTTTGTACCAACGTATCTGCAGACACGTCCCGAAGCATGAACTCCTCATATACCTCACGCAGATACGGATAAGACGGGAAAAACACAAGGACGTTCCCTTTCCGCTCAGCAACCAATCCAGCCAGCATATCGGCAATCGCCCCTTTGGAACGCTCACGATCCCGATAACGGATGGAGAGCGGCAGCAGGCGTACATCCCATTGCTCCTGATGGAAAGGGGAAGGGACCTGTAACGTATAGTCTTCCTCGCTTGCTCCGAGCATGTCCCGGTAATAAGCAAGCGGTGTCAATGTCGCCGAAAAATATATAGTTGAGCGGTAGTTCTTTACAGCCTGTCCCAGCAAATGCGAAGGATCGAGACAAAACAGCTTGATCCTCACCTCACTGCGCCCCGCTTCAATATAAGTAATGTAACGTTCATCGTATAGAGCAGCGATTCGCAGCATATTTTGAGCGGTAAAATACGTATCCAGAAGCAATGCGTAGGCCGTCCCCTCACTGCTTGCGCGGCTTGTACTGCTCCCCGTCACCAGTTCACGTTCAGCAGCTTCCACAAAAGGCACTAACAGCTCTAGCACCCCTTGCGGTGCTGATGTTTCCACTGCTTTTTCTGTATCTGCATGCAGCTTGCGCAGCGTAATCATATGTGCGTTCACTGCACTCGCAGCCGCAGCAATCTCAGGGCTAAGCAACTTAAATTCTCTCTTCAGTTCCAAAAAAGAAGATTTCAGGATTTCCGCCGAAAACATGTCCCGACCGCGTTCCACCAGATTATGCGCCTCATCCACCAGCACAACACCTTTTCGCTTGTGCTCCTCCAGCAATCTTTTCAGAGAAATCCGTGGATCAAAAACATAATTATAATCACTGATTATACCATCCGAGGCATACGCCACATCTAGCGAAAATTCAAAGGGACATACCTTATGCTTGCGCGCATAATGCTCAATCACCGCCCGCGTCATTAACGTCTCATTCGCCAAAATATCGGACACCGCACCGTTAATCCGGTCGTAATAGCCCTCGCACATGCTGCATGCTCCTGCATCGCAATCATTTTCATCCTTGAAGCAAATTTTATCCTTCGCCGTCAACGTTACCACATGCATATGCAACCCCTGGGCCTGCATTCGGGCATATGCCTCTTCAGCTGCTGCCCGAGTGGTGGTACGAGCCGTTACATAATATACTCGCCTAGCCAGTCCTTCGCCAATCGCCTTAATCGCAGGATACAAAGTGGATACCGTTTTACCAATACCTGTGGGTGCTTTGGCAAACAGGTTAACCCCTTCGGCAATCGTCTTATACACCGAACCCGCTAGAGTTCGTTGACCTGAGCGATACGTGTCAAAAGGAAACTCCAACATAGCAATACTGGTATCCCTCTTCTCCGCATGTGCTCTCAGCAGGAATGCATACGGTGCATAACCAGCAATCATTTCCTGAGCGAAAGCCTCCAGCTCTGCAAAAGCTAGCATCCGTCTGAAGCGGCGAATATTTTCACTGTGTGCTTGTACATAAGTAAGTTGAACTTGCATGGAATGATGCTGTTCCTCACGAGCAATCATATAGGCATACAGAAATGCTTGTGCCCAGTGCACCGGCTGGCCGTCCCCCTGAATATCTTCGAGGGGCTGAGAGATTGATTTAATTTCATCAACCGTCCATACGCCATCCAGCTCAATCAGTCCGTCACAGCGGCCTTCAATGATAAACAATTCACCCTCATACAAAATTTCTGTACGTAAATGCACCTCTTTGCGGTCATGCTCCTTGTAACCTTTCTGGATAACCTGATGCACGCGAGTTCCTTCCTGCATACTGCTATTCGAACGAAAGCCGCTCTGAATGCTGCCACTTCGATGCACATATTCCACAAGTGGACGCACCGAAATGTGAATTGGTTCCTTCATACGATCACCCGTTCCGGTCATAGTCCTTACACTGTACCACGTAGATCAACGAAACGTAAGGGACATAAGAATCGTTTGTGGTCGATTGGTATTCATTCATATCTACTTTTTACCGAAATATAGAAACGAGGCCTTTTTCTTTATTCCCAACGATACTACAACTCACATTACAGCATAAAGGACAGGGATATGTTAAAAGAATTAATTAACAATTTTGCGTTATTAACGAGCTTCTTATTCTTTGGAAATTTATTTTCCCGGAAATATGAACGTTACCTGAAAAACCACGCACTCATTCATCGGGTAATGAACGGTTTAATGCTGGGTCTGTTTGGCATTCTGTTAATGATGACCGGTTTATGGATCCGTGGGCACTTTGTGGTTGATCTGCGCCAACTGGCGATTATCATATCTGTTTATATGGGGGGATCGGTATCCGGTCTGCTGACCACCCTGATCATAAGCCTGTACCGTATTTACATCACTGGAGGTTGGACGGATATTTCTTTGACTGCTACTGTCAATTGCTTCATGACATTAGTCGTTTCACTTATCTTTATTCGAGAAAAAAGGCTAACACTCAGCAAATGGATGTCAGCCGTGCTTGGAGCTGTTGTTGTGTCGCTGTTATCTACTTTCTTTGTGGCTAATCCTCCGAATTCGGAAACTATTATAATAATCACAACCGTTAAGATGCTGGGCGGCTTGTTCACTTATTTTATGATGTCCCATATCAGAAAAACAGAACGGGCTATTCATCTGCTGGAAGAAGCTGCAAACCGGGATCATTTAACCGGGTTATACAGTCCGCGTGCTTTTGATGCGCTGTTCGAAGAGGTACTTCATGCTTCCAAGACTACAAAAAAACCCTTTGGACTCGTGATGCTAGATATTGACCACTTTAAAAAAATTAATGATACGTATGGTCATTTGAACGGAGACACCGTCTTAAGCCAACTGGGAATTCTGTTAAACCGGGAATCTACAACAAGGGCATATCCCTCCCGTAAGGGCGGAGAGGAATTTGCAATTTTACTCGGAGATTGTGATACCGAAAAGGCGGCAAGCTTTGCTGAGAAGATCCGGAAAGCTGTGGAAAATGAATGTTTTCTCTTGAATGACGGAACCATAATCTCTTTAACCGTATCCATCGGAGCAGGCAGTTCTCCTGTCATTGCATCAAGGCACATACTCGAAAAAGCAGACGAAGCATTATATGAAGCTAAACGGTCAGGACGCAATCGGGTAAAGTTGGCAAAACCATAATTATTAGTCGCTAAATGTCAGGAAAGCTGGATTAATGTTAATAAAAAGTGGTAAAATGGAAATAACATCGTTATCAAAAAAACTTCTGCCGCTAGTGGAGACATGCCTTACAATCGACATGGGGGGTGGGCTTTGTGAACCTCGAACAATTGGAAAAACTCATGGAAAAAGAACGCCGTGAACTGAATCGCATGGCTGACTTACACGGATTAAGAGATGAACGTGTATTGGACAAATCCTCCAGGCTTGACCGTATTATGGACAAGTACCTTCACACCAAGCGCGCAATCAACCAAACACACTCATAAAAGCAAGCTACTTCGCTGCCCCTCAGGGCAGCTTTTTTATGATGTAAGCCACTTCCGTCCTTCTCACCGACGACTTCCGCCATATTCTGTCCGCAACAATCGCTGTGTGAAGGATATCCACTCTCTGGCCGCAAAGGACAGATACCGATCGTTCCGCCAAATCATCCCCAAATGCCAAGGAATGACAGGGTCCACCAGCGGAAGAACACGCAAACGTTCGGAATCCAAATCCCGGCATATCGCCTCCGGCAATAACGCTACTCCCAGGTTGGCAGCAACCATTTCGCTAATCAAATCCCATTGAGAGCTTTCGTAGACTACACGCGGCTGAAAGCCGGCACGAACACATTCGGCAATGATACGGTCATGCAGCGTAAAATCCTCACGGAACAGCACAAACGCCTCCTCTGCTAACGCAGATAGCGGCACCTCCTTGCACTCAGCCAATGCATGCGTAGGATGAACGAGCAGATTCAGCTTTTCCTCCACAAATAGAAATGTCTCGAACATATCGCCAACCGGTGGCAGCACAATCACCCCGATATCCAGCGCGCCAGCTTCTACGTCCTGCTCCACTTTCTTCGCTCCATCCTCGAACAATTGAATCGTCACATCGGGAAAGGCCTTGTGAAATTCTCCAATGACACGCGGAAAAAAGCTCGATCCGACCATAGGAGGCAGACCAATGCGGATATGTCCTTTTTTCAGGTTCATCAAATCACTCAGTTCCGAGGACAGGCTCTGAAAGGACTTCACAATCGCTTGGGCCTGAAGCTCAATGACCTTGCCCGCATCCGTCAGTTCGATTTTTTTGCCAATCCGATCGAACAGAGTAACTCCCAATTCTTCTTCCAGGCTTTTAATCGTCTTACTGATCGTCGGCTGGGTAATAAACATGCTCTGGGCTGCCTTCGTAAAGCTGCGCAACCGCGCGACTTCCAGAAAATATTGCAAATGTCGGATATCCAAAGCTACACCTTCTTCCATAGACAAACGGAATAGACTTCATTCTTTATATGCATTTTACTCATGAAAGCTTGTGATGTAAAATTTCATTACAGTTTGAAAATAACGGATCTCGAAGATAGGAGACTTTATATATGAAAAGCTTCATACGCGGTGTCCTTCAGATCGCCGTCCTGATGGCCTTTTCGCTCATCCTGAACGCGGTGGTCTCCTGGCTCCACCTGCCTGTACCCGGTAGTATCATCGGTATGCTGATTCTCTTTATTCTGCTGCAAACGGGCGTGGTTCGACTAAGCTGGATCGAGGTTGGCGCTAACTGGTTGCTGGCCGAGCTGCTATTATTCTTTATTCCCTCCGCTGTTGGCGTTATGAATTATTGGCCGATGCTGGAACACGACGGCATGAGCATTATGCTGGTCGTGCTGCTCGGCACCTTCCTGGTGATGGCCTGCACAGGTATGATCGCCAGTCTGCTTGGTAAACGAAAGGAGCATAAATCATCATGACCGGTCTTCTATGTATTATATTAACACTTGCTATTTACTGGATGGCCAAACGCATGTACCGCACATTGCCCAAGGTGTATTTGTCCCCATTGCTCATTACACCTGTGGTTATCATTTTGATTTTGACGCTGACGGGTGTGAACTACCGTTCTTATAATTCAGGCGCTCATTTTCTATCCATGCTGCTACAGCCAGCTACGATTGCATTTGCTGTCCCTTTGTACCGATATTTCCCTGTGTTAAAAAAACACGCGGCCCAAATCGTGCTTAGCGTGTTATCTGGATCTGTCGTAGCCGTGCTGTCCTCTATGGCGCTCGCCAAGTGGATGCACCTGGACTCCTCGCTGCTAAGCAGCCTGATTCCTCGCTCCATTACGACACCTATTGCGATGAATGTATCGCAAACGATTGGCGGTAATCCGACGGTCACGGCTGTATTCGTTATTCTGACCGGATTGAGTGGTCTTATTATCGGCCCGATGATTGTCAAACTATTTCGGATTGAAAATGAAGTTTCACGCGGGGTATTGCTTGGTACCGGTGCTCATGGTACGGGTACTTCCAAAGCGTTCGAGTTCAGTTCGTTGACAGGTACGATTTCCAGCATCTCGATGGTGCTCGCCGCTCTCTTTACCTTGGCGGCTGCCCCATTCCTGTTCCACCTGATGCTGTAAGCCATCTGTATACAATGAAGCAGCGATTCTCTTATGAATAGAGAATCGCTGCTTTTGTTTTGTAAGACCCTTTTTCGCTTAAAGCAGTGGTGAGAAACGAAACGATTGTAGAGAAGCGGAGCGGTAAAGGATACGCATCCCTCACGTTGTATCAGATGGCTTTAACAGCGCTGGCTTCCGCCTCTACCTCTACAGGTGTCACAGCTTCATACAGATAAGCATCCAGTTCAGTCGTATATTGGCGTTCTTGCTCGGCGCTCCAGCCTGCGTACTCGGACATCCATGCAATGACAGCCTGCTTCCAGCGCTTCACCTCGTCAATCTGAAAGAACAGTGCTCCAGTGCGACGTATGAAAAAGTCAGACGGTGTCACCGTCATTTCCTGTTCCATCGCGTACAATAGCGGAACACGCACTTCTATAGGCAACGCCGCTTCCGTCTCGGTGGCGTTCTTTATGCTCCGTGTCGCTATGGCGAACAGTCGCTCCACATTTGAGCCATAGCGAACAGCCCATGCTCTAGCGGTTTCCGGCGATAGACCGAGCGCAGCGCCCGCTATGGCCTGCTTGCTCACGAAAGCGTCCCAGCCCGCCGAGCCGCCTACATTGCCGCCCGAAATCGGGATATGCCTCGTGCGGCATGCCCGAAAGCTTTGCCCATGCAAGCGGCCCAGCCCCCGCACCGCGCGATCCACGACGAGTTCGGACATTTTCCGGTAGCCTGTCAGCTTGCCGCCTGCAATCGTGATCAGACCTGAACGGGATTCCCAAATTTCGTCCTTACGTGAAATTTCCGAAGGGCTTTTACCGTCTTCATAAATGAGCGGGCGTACTCCTGCCCAACTGGATTCCACATCTGCAACCGTCAGCTTCACATCCGGGAACATCCCGTTGATCGCTTGAAGCACATACGCCCGGTCTTCGGCGGTCATCCGAGGGTGCGCCGTATCCCCTTCATACACCGTGTCGGTCGTACCTGCATAGGTTTTGCCATCACGCGGGATCGCGAACACCATGCGTCCATCCGGTGTATCGAAGTACACTGCTTGTTGAAGCGGGAAGCGCTCAGCATCGAATACCAGGTGGATACCCTTCGTCAGGCGAAGCACCTTGCCCTCTTTGGAGCGATCCATTTCCCGCAATGTATCTACCCATGGCCCGGCAGCGTTAATGACCAGCGAAGCCCTGATCTCGTATGGCTTTCCCGTTACCCGATCGGTTACACTGGCGCCGCTTATTCGTCCGCTGTCATACAGCAGCTTGTCAGCCTTGGCATAGTTCACGGCCAGCGCCCCTCGTGTAACGGCTTCCTTCATCACCTCAATCGTCAGGCGAGCATCGTCTGTGCGGTACTCCACATAACTCCCGCTTCCCTTCAGTCCTTCTCTCTTCAGCAAAGGCTCGCGCTCCAGCGTAGCCTGGATGTCCAGCATGCGGCGGCGCTCACTACGCTTCACGCCAGCGAGGAAGTCATACACCAGCAGACCAATCGAGGTGGTGAACGCATTAAATGTGCCACCCTGGTGAAAAGGAAGCAGCATACGCTCCGGAATGGTCACATGAGGGCCATTTTCAAATACGATAGCTCGTTCCTTCCCGACCTCGGCTACCATCTTAACCTCAAATTGCTTCAAATAACGAAGACCGCCATGCACCAGCTTGGTAGAACGACTGGATGTGCCTGCTGCAAAATCCTGCATTTCCACCAGAGCCGTCTTCAAACCACGATCCGCAGCGTCCAGCGCAATTCCCGCCCCTGTAATGCCGCCACCAATAATTAAAATATCAAAATGCTCACGCCCCATACGTTCCAAAACAGCCGTTCTCTCCTGTGCAGCAAATCCCTGTTCTCCCATCATCTATCCCTCCAATTTCGTACATGTCTGCTTTGCCATCTGACACCGAATCACCAAAAGATACAAAAAAAGACCACGAACATCGCTGCGGCGGATGCCGAGCGGTTCATGGTCTCTCCAAGTCTCCTGACGAGTATTAACTTATCTATATCGTAGCATACACAGTACACGATGAAAAGGGGAATCTGCCTGTTGTCAGCTGACTGCCTACTGTCGTAAAACCACCTTTACTTGAATGCCATCGCGGCATGGACTGCCTTTTTCCAGCCGCCATATCGTTCAGCCCGCACTTCTTCACTCATGGTCGGAGTGAAGGTTCGGTCACTCTGAGCATATCCCCGGACTTCATCCAAACTGTCCCAGAAGCCGACTGCCAGCCCTGCCAAATACGCCGCCCCCAGTGCCGTTGTCTCGTTCACAGCAGGTCGTTCCACAGGCAGATCGAGAATATCGCTCTGGAACTGCATCAGGAACTCGTTCATCACTGCGCCCCCATCTACACGCAATGAGCGCACAGGTACACCCGAGTCGCTCGCCATGGCGGTTAGAACATCTTTGGTCTGGTAGGCCAGCGATTCCAGTACCGCTCGTATAAAATGCTCCTTGGATGTTCCCCGTGTTAAGCCAAAGGTCGCGCCGCGCACATCACTGTCCCAATACGGGCTGCCAAGACCCACAAAGGCTGGGACAAAATATACACCCTCCGTTGAGGTCACCCGCGCCGCATACGCTTCACTGTCTTTGGCCTCGCGGAACATACGCAGCCCGTCACGCAGCCACTGAATAGCAGACCCGGCTACAAAAATGCTGCCCTCCAACGCATACTTCACCTGACCGTTCAACCCCCATGCAATGGTAGTAATCAGTCCATGCTTCGATTCACAGGGTTCATCTCCGGTATTCATCAGCATAAAGCAGCCCGTACCGTATGTATTTTTAATCATGCCTTTGTCAAAGCATCCCTGACCGAACAAAGCTGCTTGCTGATCGCCCGCCGCTCCGGCAATGGGAATTTCCTGTCCAAAAAAATGATAATCCACCGTATTCGCATATATTTCGGAGGATGACCTCACCTCCGGCAGCATAGACGCAGGAACGCCGAGAATATCCAGCAGCTCCTCATCCCATTTCAGCTCATAAATGTTGTACATTAGCGTACGAGCAGCGTTGGAATAGTCCGTTACATGCGCTTTACCGCCAGACAGTCTCCAGATCAGCCAGGTATCGATTGTACCGAACAACAGCTCTCCGCGTTCCGCCTGGGCTCGCGCTCCTTCAACGTTGTCGAGTATCCATTTGACTTTGGTACCCGAAAAGTAGGGATCAATGAGCAGCCCTGTTTTGCTATGAAAAGTTTGATCAAGTCCACGGCCTTTCAAGTCCTCGCAAATCCCGGCCGTTTGCCGTGACTGCCATACCAGCGCATGATATACCGGCAGGCCTGTATGTTTATCCCACACCACCACAGTTTCCCGTTGATTGGTAATGCCAATTCCAGCAATTTGACTGGCTTTCACACCTGATTCCGACAGACAAGAGGCGATGACGGCCAAAATAGAGCTCCATATTTCATTCGCGTTGTGCTCTACCCATCCCGGCTGGGGAAAATACTGCGGAAACTCCCGTTGTGCCTTGTACACCACTTTCCCCTGCCGATCAAACAAGATGGCCCGCGAACTAGTTGTGCCCTGATCCAAGGCAAGAATGTACTGTTCCATCATTTTTCAGTCTCCTTGCTTTATGTATGTTGCCTACTTGATTCAAATAGAAGCTATCGCTTATAGTGCTCAAACAGTTGTTTATTGGAGGTGGTAACTGCTGTAGCTCCCGCTGCCAACGCCGCCTCCACATCCTCCGGGGTACGAATAAGTCCGCCAGCCAAAATGGGAATCCCTGTACGTTCACTGACCTCCGCAATCATCGGTGGCACAACACCAGGCAGCACCTCAATATAATCGGGGCGCGTTTTTTCCACCAGTGCGTAGCTTTTTTCCAGCGCAATCGTATCCAGCAGGAACACTCGCTGTACAGCAAGAATTCCCTTTTTTTTGGCGGTTGCAATCACCCCGGAACGGGTCGAGATAATCCCAAATGGCTTAATCTCCTGACACAAATACTCAGCGGCATACTCGTCATTCTTCAAACCCTGCACCAGGTCGGCATGCAAAAGCATCTGCTTGTTGCGGCTCCTTGCCATCTGGTACAAGTTGCGCAACTGCGCTACATGCGTATCCAGAAAAACAGCATACTCATAAGAGCTGTCCAAAATATCCTCCAACTGCTTCATGTGCTTAGCTGCAGGTAAAATGCGTTGTCCCTGAAATGGCATGGATATCCTCCTTAGGCCGAATGGCGGTCAAAATCGTTCAAATTTTATATTATCACTCTGGTCGACGAACGTGAAGCGGTTCCATAAGAATACCCCTTTACACTCCATATATTCCTTTATTTATAAACAAAATCCATGGATCATCTCATGTTCTTTTTTTGTACTTTTTGGTTGTCCGTATGTCTATTACTTTTTCAGAGAATTCGCATAGATTGATATTAATCTTTCAAAGAATGGAGTGAATAGAATGGGTTTTTATGTTCGTAACAGTACGTCTAACCCTATTTCAGTTGCCGTTGGATACTATGATTCTGGTTGTAGCCCTATCACCTATGCTAAGAGAGGGTGGTACCGTATAGAACCCGGTAGACGCGCATTTCTTGTAGCTGGATCAGCCGCAAACCAAACGTTTTATGTCTACGGACATGACAGTTTTGGTAATTCGTGGGGCGGTGATTTCTACACAGATGTTCCTAGAGAGGCTTTCACAAGATGCTGGATAGCAAGTTGCCAGGGCCAGGGCTGTAGAAGCGTGGGGTTCGAGGAGATCAATGTTGGGAATTTTGAAAACTACACTCTAAACCTTGTAGATAGTACCCAAAGTGCATCTAAGTCAAGACGTACTCTAGTGGCGAAAAAAAGAAAAACCAATTTTAAATTAGGGAAGTTCAGCTTTATAAAATCACCTGGAAAATTAGGTAAGTTAGGCAAGAATAGAAAACCGTTATATGGTAAACGCAAATAGAATTATATAAACAGAACCAAAAGAAGCACCTCCCTCCATGAGCTGGGAGGTGCTTCCTTACATACTAACTGTGTATTCCTTCACTCGTCTATACAATTAGCCCCCAAACCCTTGGCGCAGCCACGAGGTAGCAAGCGTGATCGCGCCGCGCTTGGCCGCGGTTTCCGACAATGGGTTCAGCATCACAAAATCGTGTATGATGCCCTGAAAGCGTACAGCGGTTACATCTACCCCAGCTTCACGCAGCTTGTTCGCATAAGCCTCCCCTTCATCACGCAACACATCGGCCTCGCCTGTAATAACCAGCGCACGCGGTAGCCCTTTGAGCTGGTCCGTGGTGGCACGTAACGGGGACGCCGTGATCTGCGCTCGTTCGTTAGGATCTGTCGTATATTGATCCCAGAACCATTGCATCCCTTCACGGCTCAGGAAATACCCTGTGGCGAACTCATGGTACGATTCCGTATCAAAAGAAGCGTCCGTCACCGGATAGAACAGCAACTGTTGCCGAATGGCAGGGCCACTGCGTTCTTTGGCCAGCAGAGTTACAGCTGCAGTCATGTTACCACCGACACTATCTCCGGCGATCGTCAGCGTATCGGGCTTCAGCCCATGCTCGCGCCCATGCTGTGCCACCCATTGAACGACCGCGTAAATTTCCTCAATCGCCGTCGGATATTTAGCTTCAGGTGACAAGCTGTATTCAGGGAATACAACAGCTGCCTGTGAGCCTACTGCCAATTCACGAATCAGACGGTCATGCGTATGAGCATTACCGAATACCCAGCCTGCTCCGTGGATATATACAATGACCGGGAGATCACCTGACACCTGTTGTGGACGAACAATTCTGACCTTCACCTCACCGCCAGGGCCACCTGGAATCGACAGATCCTCCAGATCTGCGGCAGGTTTATCTGCTGGACCGGATTGAACCTCATTGACCGTTTCACGTCCTTTTTCAGGACCCAAATCATACAGAAACGGAGGCTTGGCATTATCGTCTGCGAATTTTTGCGCTGCGGGCTCCAACTGTACTTTTTTACTCATATCGTTTCACTCTTCCTTTCTTATTTGCGGTCTACATGTATTCAATATGGTTTACATTTATTCATTCAGTATCACCTTATATTTAAACGAGTTCCTCTCTTTCCAATCGGAGGACTCTATTTTGCCCAAAGAAGAGCTTGACTTTTATTTTATGTTGTAACTATAATGGTTACATATTAAAGTTCAAGTATGAACATCATACAACGCATGAATTAAGCCAATAAATCATCCAAATTATTTTTTAGGAGGCTATTCTATTATGAAAATTGCAGTTATTGGTGCAGGCGGTAAAGCAGGAAGTAATATCGTAAAAGAAGCATTAGACAGAGGGCATGAAGTAACCGCCATCGTCCGTGACCCAGCTAAAGTAACGGATAATCGTGCAGCTGTAGTACAAAAAGACGTTTTTGACCTGAAAATAGATGATCTGAAAGGTTTTGACGCCGTTGTTAATGCTTTTGCCGCTCCGTTCGGACAAGAGCATCTGCATGTAGATGCAGGTAACGTGCTAATTGAGGCTCTCCGCAATGTATCCGGTACTCGCCTGATTGTCGTAGGTGGTGCAGGCAGCTTGTTTACGGATGAATCTCAGACACTCTTGGTCAAGGATACTCCCGACTTCCCTGATTTTGTATATCCAACAGCTCATAACCAAGGAAAGAACCTGGACATTCTACGCGGTACCAGCAACCTGAACTGGACGTTTATTAGTCCTTCCGCGGAATTTGCTCTCGGCCAACGTACAGGCTCTTACCAAGTGGGCAAAGACACACTACTGGTTAATTCCAAAGGTGCAAGCTATGTCAGCTATGAAGATTATGCAGTTGCCGTAGTAGACGAAATTGAAAAACCACAACATTTGAATCAACGTTTCACCGTCGTATCCGAGTCCTAATTCTACGACCGAACCGAAAATTCCAACATAAAAAGACCCTTCGATCACTTTCCATCCTGCTTGGAAAATGAATCAGAAGGGTCTTACTGTATGTCTGGTTCGTCCAATCTTCTACTGTTTAACTTGGCTTACAGTCTTCCTGTCACTAAAACTTAGCTTAAGAATTGGAGGTGCAGCCAAAGTCGTCAAAATAACGGCAATGATGACTGATGTAAAATACTGTTGTGCCAGCAGGCCTGTTTGCAGCCCGGTGGCTGCGATAATAAGCGCAACTTCTCCGCGAGATATCATGCCAGAACCAATCGCAAGCGAGGAACGGGTATTAAAACCTGTCAGCCGCGCGCCGATGCCTCCTCCGACCAACTTCGTCACCAGTGCTATCAGGGTCAAAACAACAACAAACCCAAGCTGCTGCCCCACTCCCTCAAAAGATACATTTAAGCCAATGCTGACAAAAAATACTGGCACAAAGATGGAATAAGCGATGGGCTCCACCTTTTCTTCTACGACAGCCTTAAAGCTTGTTTGCGAAATGGCAATCCCGGCAGCAAAAGCTCCGATAATGCCCGCCATACCCATCAAATCTGCAAAATACGCAAAACCGAAGCAAATGACCAACGCAGCAGTAATCACAGCTTCGGTCACTTTGAGGGGGGCAAGTATTTTCATAATCCATGGAACAACGAACCAGCCACCCAAAATAGCTACTACGAAGAAAACTAGCTTTTTGCCAACAAGAAGTCCCAGCGAAGTTTCTCCGCCCATACCGAATATACTCATCATGACCGCAAGCAGCACCACGACGAGCACATCGTCCAGCACTGCCGCACCCAAAATGGTCGAGCCTTCTCGGGTATTTAGCTTGTTCATATCCTTGAGCACCTGCACCGTAATGCTTACGGAAGTAGCGCTCAAGACAATCCCCAAAAACCATCCTTCATGCACGGAAAATCCAAAGGCTTCCCCAACTCCAAAACCACAGAGTAACGGCAAAATAATACCCCCGACAGCCACTGCTACCGCAGGCTTCCAGTTGCGCCGAAGCTGATCCAGATCCGTCTCCAGCCCGGCAATGAACATCAACAGCAACACGCCGATTTCAGACATATTATGAATCAGCGAATCATTTTGTACCCATCCCAAAACTGCCGGGCCCAGCACGATACCAGCGATCAGCTTCCCCAATACCGCAGGTTGACCGAGCTTAACCGATAAATGACCGGCTACTTTTGTAAACAATAGAATCAAAAGAAGATACAATATAAATTGCATAGGTTAATAACCTCCTTTTATTTAATCCTTGAACTCATTTGCGCATCATCTACAATTGAAGAAAACGGATAATCATAAAATGCAGAACAATCGTCCAAAATATGTGTCTGACCTTAAACAGACCACAACTCGCAAAATAAAAAGGGAAACCCTACATACTGCACAGGTTCCCCTAAAAAGACATAAAGGAGCCTTGGTGACAGGCTCCTCCGATAATTCATATATTCATTTGATGTTGTCGGTCATCCTTGCGCAAACAAGTAACTTTATCATTTAATTATATCTCTTCTTTAAACCCCTGTAAACGTCATTGAGTCAACTTTTTGTTTTTTCCACATACCGGGCACAGTATTCATGCTGCAGCATACTCATCAAAATCGAATCGTGGTATTGATGATTGTAATATAGAGCATCCCGCTGCACACCTTCACGTTGAAAGCCTACTTTTTCATAGCAACGGATGGCCTGTTCATTAAAATCAAATACATTCAGCTCAATCCGATGCAGGTTACAAATACCGAATCCATAGCCTAGCATGAGCACAAGCGCTTCGGTGCCGTAGCCTTTACCTTGATTCCCCTGCTCATTGATCGCAATACGGATGTTGGCGCTGCGATTCAGGCTGTCCATATCCTGTAGCGCAATATCCCCGATGACACGATCATCTTCCTGAAGTGCAATGAGCAGCAGCAGGCTTGAGGAATCCTGTCCTTTAGCTTCTATATAACGAGCAATTTGCTCTTTGGTAAAGCTTCGCTGTGTGCCCGTCAGCCTCCGCACTTCCTGATGAAACAACGTATTATAATACAGCTCGGTGTCCTCCACGTTAATGGGACGCAAGTACACTCGTGATCCTTCAAGCAGTCGTGCCACTGGCGTTGCGGACGAATAATTTTCAGTCAACATGATCTCTCCTATGCTAAAAATATTGATGCTACAATAATATAAATTTCTTAAATGGAAGCAAACGATTACGCTAGATCGACATTTTGTTCAGTCGAAGGGGGAGGATCAGCAAGAGACTCGCGCCAAATTACAGATTGAAGCAGAAGTCCTGCCAAACCCAGGATTCCAACAGACATCCCGATCCAGACAAAAGCCGTTCCTGCCCCTGCTATTCGGATCAATACTCCCCCGGTAAGCGGCGAAATGACCATGATCGCTCCAATCACGGTACTTTGAATACCGAAGACACGCCCCACCATATCAGCAGGGGTTTTGGCTTGTAATATGTAATTCTGGGTGATAATGTACAGACCATTCCCCACACCTAGCATGGCCCCGATCGTAAGCAGTACGGGTAGTCCTGTCCCGGGCTGCGCCCAGCCTAAAGCGGCAATCGCTCCGCCAATCAGCACATAGCCTCCACCGAGTCCCCAGCCTGCGCTTATACGATTCAAGCGATTAAGCACAAGCATACAACCAACAGCGCCAGCACCTATGGCGGAAACCAGCCAGCCAAGCAGCGATTCGTTGCCCGGAGCGAGCACTCTCAGCAACGTAGGGAACTGGTAGTCGATCATAAGAATGGCGATCAAGCCGAACAGCCCGAATATGAGCGTATGCAAAAGCATTCGACTGCGCCAGAGGAACGCCCAACCCTCCCGCCACTGATTGAAAAAACGGGATGCGTGAGCAGGCTCTCCCTGCATCTTGGCATCATCAGCCCCATGCGCTGTAACCGATGTCGATTTTTCTAGCTGCTCGTCAGCAATCGCTTGCTGGTCTGTGCTGGCCAGCGCCGGACCGATTCCGCGCAGCGGCCATAGCAAGAGGCCGGAGCAGAGGCGCAGCAGTGCATTCAGGATAATGCATGCTTGCGGGGACAACACAGTCAAGGTCAAGGCGCCCAGCAACGGTCCCGCTACTTTGGAAGCCTGGTTGACCAGCCCATTCAGTGAGGTTGCACGGAATAGGTCGCCACTGGCGACTACTGTACGGGTCAAGCCTTGCTGTGAAGGCATCTGGAATACGCCAGCTGCCGCGCGCAAACCGAGCAAAGGCAACAGCCACACCGGACCAGGGACGGCGAGAATCGTCAGCGTCAATAAGGCGACAGCTACATCGCAGCCGATCATCAGTCGGGCCTTATGTACCCGGTCGGCTAACGTGCCTGCAATGGAACCGAGCAGCAGACCCGGTAGCGCCATAACTACCGGAATCAGCGCAATCAGCATCGGGTCAGCTTCCCAGCGGTAAGCAACAAGCACCTGAATGGCGATAGCATCAAACCAATCACCAAAGGAAGCAGCCGTATGTGCCGCAAACATCCGCCGAAAATGGCCATTACGCCAAATGCTAGGCGTGGACTGCAATTCTTTCATTTCCTTCATTTCTACTCACCCTGCCCTCATTATCTGCTTCTTTAGCAATAAGAACATTCTAGCGGGCCTATATCAGAGGAAAATCAGACAGCTAAGAAAGTCAGGCCTAAGAAAGGATCTGCTCCAGCCAGTGCCTTAGCACTGAACGATACAGTGTTAAACTGTTGTCCCGGTCAAGCTGATCATACTGAGTCGCATACTTCTCTTCCAGCCTTGGATACGGGCTGCAAAGCTTTAAAAAACTACGAATTTGACTTATTGCTTTGATTTTTAATAGCTCCTGTTTCGCCATATCAAGGGTGACCAGCCCCTCATCCATGAGCCGCTCGGCCTGGTCCACATCTCCAGTACGCAACAGCATAAGTCCGCGCAGCAAGCGATAACGGCCCAGTTCGCGCAAATACGGAGCCTCTGACAGCATGCCTTCCAGACGATCAGACATTTCGGCAGCCTTTTCCATATGATTGGCGACCAGATGCATGTACATTTCCATAAGCGCAACCGGCATCACAAATTTATCAAGATCATCCCGCTCCATAACCTTGAAGGTCAGTGGTAGACCTTCCTGTGCGCGTTCAGGTTGTCCATTCTCCACATAAGCCTCCAGAATATTGAGGATACGTAATTCCCGCTCCTGATCACTGGACAGCAATCCGCTGGCAAGCGCACGCTCACATAGGGCAAGCCCTTGATCCGTTACCCCTGCGGTGCACGTATAAAGCAGCAACATCCAATACAAACGGTCTGCGGGTGCAAAATCCTCTTGCTTCAAAAACCAAGCTACATCCGCCTGTACAAAACGGGTATACATTTGATAATAGGCAGACATTTGAAAACCCATCTGCTCCTGCTGTTCAGCCAGCGCTACGATGGAATCGCCTTGCCCCAGCAGGTGATACTTTCGAAAAAGTCCATGAACGGCGTCCTGTACTTCCTGATCGTGCAAAGAAGGATGATTTCGTGGTTGTATGCCAGTCAGGGTCAAGCTGTAGCCATATCCTCTAACCGTATGAATACAGAGCACATCCCATGACTTGAGTTTTTTGCGCAATCTATAGATATGGTCATCCACTGTACGCTCCACCGGATACTCCAGCGGCCACACACGATCCAGCAGTTGTTCCCGGGTGAACACCTGATTCGGGTTATCGTATAGAAAGCGCAACAACGCAAACTCTTTAGCCAACAACATAACACGATCTGCATTATAGACCACACTATAGCCATCTGCATCAAATTGCAGCCTGATCATCCACCTCGCCTCCGACATATCGTTTCTTGGCTGCACCCAGCCCTGTAAACATAAGCAGAACACTCAGGCACAAGAGTAAAAGCAGCGGAATTGTCCAGCCTTGTGTCGCATCATGCAAATAGCCGAACAGCGTCGGCCCAGTCGCTGCCAGCAAATAACCAAAGGATTGTGCCATACCTGACAGCTCTGCTGCCTGCTGCGGTGTTCGCGTCCGCAAATTAAAGAACATCATGACTAGTGGAAAAGCAAAACCTCCCGCTATACCCATACAAATGACCCAAATCACACTCCACTGGGTAGCCCCGAGCAGAAATCCACCCAGACCCATAAAATAGAGCGCAGCCATAATCAGAACCAATATCCGCTGATCCTTCACTCGCGCTGCCCAAATAGGCACAATAAAAGTAAATGGCATTTGCGAAAATTGCATCACAGACAGCATCCATCCTGCAGTCTCTGAATCCATTCCCTGTCCGCTCATCATTTCGGGAAACCAGGCAGCAGGAACATAGAACAGGGCAGATTGCAGCCCCATAAACAGCGTTACCTTCCAAGCCAAAGACGATTTATACACATTCACCGTTCGGGCAGACACTGCCGCTTGATTAGCCGTTCGGCGCGCCTTAAGAAGCTGGGGCACCCAGAGTAAAATACCTAGGACACCAACAATCGCCCAAATTCCCAGAGCACCGCGCCAGCCCATTCCTCCGTTCAGAGCCAGCGGTATACTCAGACCGGATGCTGTTGCAGCAACCACATTCATGGATACGGAATATACGCCGGTCATTAGTCCGCTGTTGCGGGGAAATTCCTCTTTGATCAAACTGGGCAGCAAAACATTGCACACAGCAATAGCCAGTCCCAGCATCGCAGTCCCGACAAATAATGAAGTCACCCCTAGCGTTGAGCGCACCACAATACCTGCAGTCAACAGCAGCAAGGCCGCAAAAATAATAAGGGAAGACCCGAAGCGCCGTGACAGTTTGGCTACAAAAGGCGACAACAGTGCAAAAGCAAGTAGCGGGAATGTCGTTAACAGACCACTTAGTGTATTCGAAATATGCAAAGAATCCTTAATCAAACCGATAAGAGGTCCTACCGAAGTAATTGAGGCACGCAGATTGGCACCTACCAGGATGATCCCTGCGGCAAGCACCCAAGGACCTGCATGCCACAACGATTTGTATACCAAAGCTCGTTGGTGTTGCTGTGAACTCATCTCTCCATTCTCCAATCCATTCTGTATTATGCTCAAAGGCTCCAACCAAGTGTAACGGCTGGAGCCTAGGCAATTTTTATCTCATTAAATTATAAAGGCATTCGTGCCATATGCATAGGACGGATCGACACAACGCCCCAAATCTTCATATTCAGCTTACAGGTTCATCAAACAAATAAAAGCTGCCTGAAAGGACAAGTTCCTTTTGAGGCAGCTTTAAGTTCATAGCTTCGATGTGATTGGCGCTGATTAACGTACCAGCCAGCCGCCATCCACCGCCAAGATATGACCATTCATGTAGTCCGAACCCTGACTGGCGAGGAAAACAACAACCCCCATCAGGTCAGACGGATCACCCCAACGACCCGCAGGAATACGTGACAAAATCTCTTGATTGCGATTCTCATCCGCACGAATTGGAGCCGTGTTCGCCGTAGCAATATAACCAGGGGCAATCGCATTAATCTGAACGTTATGAACCGCCAGTTCGTTCGCAAATGCCTTGGTTATGCCAGCTACTGCGTGCTTGCTTGCTGTATATGGCGGAACGAACTTGCCGCCCTGGAAAGCAAGCATAGAAGCGACATTAATAATCTTCCCGCTTTTTTGCTCTACCATTATCTTCGCCACTTCCTGGCTCAAATGGTATACAGCATTCAGGTTGATTTCCATAACAGCGTCCCAATCTTCATCTTTATACTCCAGCAAAGGAGCGCGGCGGATCGTACCCGCGTTATTGACAAGGATATCAATTTTGCCAAATTCCTTGATGCACTCTTCTACAAGTTTTTTAATGGATGCTTTTTCAGTCAGGTCAGCCTGGTAAAAGGCAAACTTCACACCCGTTGGCTCCAGTAGACGTCTTGTTTCTTCATAATCATCATTGTTAGCTACAATGAACAGGTTTGCGCCTGCTTTGGCCAAAGCTACGGAATATCCTTGACCTAATCCACTGTTGCCCCCTGTTACAATCGCCGTTTTACCTTTTAGACTGAAAAAATCCAATGAAAAATTGTCCAGACCCATGCCTACGCCTCCATCACAAATTAGTATAAAAACCTATATTTCCTGAAGCCTACAACGCTGCACGTACTTCTTTATATTTAGCTACATAACGCGCTGCATTTTCTGTGATCAAGTCGTAGCGACCTTCCTTGGCTGGAGCCGTCAAATTGCCTCCAATGCCCACGGCCACACAGCCGTTACGCAGCCAAGTTTCCATATTATCCAGGTCAACGCCACCAGTTGGCATAATCTGCACGTGAGGCATTGGCCCTCTCACGGCTTTAACAAAGTCCGCCCCCATCGTATTGCCCGGGAACAACTTCACGACATCACTACCCAATTTCATGGCTTCCTTGATCTCATTCAGCGTCATGCAGCCAGGCATATAAGGAATCGCATATAAATTGCAGAGCTTCGCTGTTTCTTCTTCAAAAGAAGGACTCACGACAAATTCTGCTCCGGCCAGAATGGCAATTCTCGCCGTCAGTGACTCCAGTACAGTTCCTGCACCAATAACGGCCCGATCCTTAAATTCGTCTCTCAATCTTCGAATGACCTGATCTGCATCCGGTGTGGTAAACGTAAGCTCAATATTATCCAAGCCGCCTTCAATACAGGCTTTGGACATTTGATACGCTTCCTCCGCTGTATTTCCCCGAATGACTGCGACAACACCAACCGAAGTGATATGCTCCAAAACTTTCTTTTTCGTCATGTTCCTGATCCTTTCCACGAATGGGATGACCATGGTTCCTCAGCCGCTTGCAGGCCTACGCTCCAATGCAATGACCGGATTAACGCAGCTCGCTCATGGCTACCTGATCCATGTCTTTGTATGTTTTATTTTCACCGGCCATGCCCCAAATGAAGGTATAGCTGCCTGTAGCTGCACCGCAATGAATAGACCAAGGCGGAGAAATAACGGCTTCATCATTTTTCATGACCAGATGGCGTGTTTCGTTCGGCTCACCCATCAGGTGGAACATTCTGGCGTTTTCGTCCAGTTCAAAATAGAAATACACTTCCATGCGACGGTCATGAACATGTGTTGGCATGGAGTTCCACACACTGCCGTTCTCCAACGTGGTCATCCCCATAACCAGCTGGCAGCTTTGAATGCCTTCGTCATGGATAAAGCGACGTAACGTACGGTTATTGGCTGTTTCTTGCGAACCCAGACTTTCAGACGGCACATCGGCAAAAGACTGCTTCGTCGTTGGATACGTGGTATGAGCCAAGGCTGAAACGATATAAAATTTCGCAGGCTTTTCGCTGGAATCGCTTTCAAAGATCAACTTCTTAGCACCTTTACCTACGTAGAGACAGTCTTTTGTGGCCAGCTCGTAAGTTTCACCATCCACCTTGACCGTACCGCTGCCGCCGACATTAAAAACACCCAGTTCACGGCGTTCCAGGAAAGTTTCCGCTTTGATTTGATCGCTACCTTCCAGTGCAACAGATTTATTCACGGGATGAATGCCCCCGATAATGACACGATCTTCATGCGTATAGACCAGCTTTACTTCCTCAGGTACAAAAAGCTCCTGGATCAGATAGTGCTGACGCAACTCTTCAGTCGTAAAATGCTTGGCATGTTCGGGATGAGTTGAATAACGCATTTCCATAAAAACATTCCTCCTGTTTAGATAAACTTTTTTATCAACGGAATTGTTATAAAAGCGGTTTCTAACTCTACTTCTTAGCTAGAATTGTAATAATTATCTAAGAGTGTGTCAACCCAAAACTTCATCATTCCTAGAAAAAGCCTTAATATTCGCGGATTTTTACACGATTTTTACCTTTTGATAAACAAAATCATATTTTTTTATCTACATTGCCCAAAAAGTTTTTAGCAAATATATCAACTTACTCATTGTGAAAAACCGATTTATGTGATAATTTCATTTTATTCAAGCGGTGCATACGCTTACAGATTTAGTTTACTAAACATAAGGAGGAATTCAAATGACCGCAACATTGGATGCTGTTACCTTTGGAGAACCCATGGCTATGTTTTACGCCAATGAAGCAGGCTCTCTGGATGAGGTGCGTTCATTTACCAAAGCGCTGGCCGGGGCGGAGACGAATGTTTCGGCCGGTTTGTCGCGTTTGGGGCTACGAGCTGGACTCGTGACCAAGCTTGGCGAGGATACGTTCGGCAAGTTCATTGCCGATGCACTGCGTCAGGAGAAGATTGACACCCAAAATGTCATGTTTACCAAAGACCACTCTACCGGGATGCTGATTAAATCCAAAGTTACCAGCGGCGACCCTGAGGTCGAATATTTTCGCAGGCATTCCGCCGCTTCCACACTAAGCATTGCTGATTTTAACGAAGCTTATTTTGCCGGGGCTCGCCACCTACACTTTACAGGTATTTCTGTCGCACTTTCCCCTGAATGCCGCGACTTCGCTCGACATGCGAAGCAGTTTATGAAAAAGGCAGGCAAAACCGTATCCTTCGATCCTAACCTCAGACCCAAGTTATGGCCTGACACACAAACGATGGTGGAGGCGATTAACGAAGCATCCGAGGGTTGCGATTGGCTGTTGCCAGGCATCCATGAGGGTAAAATACTAACAGGCTATACTTCGCCTGAAGACATCGCTTCGTTCTACCTCGATCGCGGCACCTCGCTGGTGATCATCAAGCTGGGAACCGAAGGCGCCTATTACAAATCCGCAGATGCAGAGGGATATGTCAAGCGTTTCCGCGTAGATCATGTCGTGGATACTGTCGGCGCAGGTGACGGCTTTGCCGCAGGTGTGATCAGCGCGCTGCTGGAAGGATTACCCCTGGCTGAAGCGGTCAAGCGTGGTAATGCACTTGGTGCGCTGGCTGTCATGTCGGCTGGAGACATGGACGGCTATCCGACACGAGCCGAATTGGAATCTTTTTTGCTCAGCGCCAGCACGAATTAGTCTGGGCTCATTCCCCGCATAACCTTCACCGCTACGAGCGCAAGCTCAACAAGGACGCATCCAAGTCAGCCTTAACTTCCAATAGCCCGTATTCACATTTGTGTGACCTGAGCAGCATGCGCATACTCAGGTCACACAAAGGAATACGGGCTATTTTTATAATATGTGGCATGGTGCTCATCTACAGCGTTTTGACAGATTCTCCTCGATTGATATCCGGCACAAATCGGTAAATAATCGGAACCGACTCGCCGCCTTCCTCAATGCTGGACAACAACGTTTTTGCCGCCTGTTTCCCCATATCCGCAATCGGTTGTGTAATGGTCGTAATTGGCGGATTGTAAATATGAGCAAACTCCGCATCGTCAATCCCGATAATGGACAGCTCTGCCGGAATGCGTATACGGCGAGCATTCACATACTTCAACACCTCAGCCAACACGATATCATTCCCGGCCAACAGTGCAGTCGGCGGCTCCGGCAGTTGGAACAGCTCCTTCAGCGTCTGCTGGATTTCTTCTCTCGGCACGCTGTGCATATATTCTTCACGAAATGGCAAGCCATGCTCCTCCAGCGCCTTCTTATATCCGCTGAGCCGCTCCACTCGTGGAGTAATCCGATTCAAGCCAAGAGGCAAGGTAATCAACGCAATTCGTTCATGCTTGTGAGCCACAAGTTCCTGAATCGCCAGCTTAATCGCCATTTCGTTATCCAACAGCAGGCTACGTGTATTGACACCGTCCACCAAGCGGTCCAAAAACACCAATGGATATTTTTCACGAATGAGCTGGTTGTAAATGTCTGCATGCTTTCCTGTTGGGAAGATGATTAGGCCGTCCACTTGACGGGCCTTGAGCATCTCAATATACTGACTTTCCTTGTCAGGGTTTTCATCGGCGTTGCAAATGATCACCTGAATGCCAAAGCGCTGCAATTCCTCCTCAATCGCACGGATAGACTGAATCGACAGCGTATAATCAATGTTGGCTACAATGACTCCCACCATAAACGTCCGGTTTTGCTTCAGGCTGCGGGCTAGTCCGTTAGGCTGATAGTTCAGCTCTTGAATAACCTCGGCGATCCGGTCTTTGGTTTGGTCGCTCATATATTTATATCGTTTGTTCAGAAATTGCGAGACAGTGCTTTTAGACACTCCCGCCTTCTGGGCAACATCTTCAATCGTCGGCTTCTTCATCGGTACACTCCTTGTCTTTCATGTACTGCGTTAGTGCAACAAAAGTATATCTTTCTTTTAGTAAATTTACCATACTTCTATTTATGAATGCCATTATGATATATTCTGAGCTTAAAACTTACCTGTGGCGCCACTGCGCGTTTTTTTCATAACAGTTCCTGGTTCTCTGCTATTTCCTCTCTATGCAGCAAAAAGAGGCAGCTCAAGATGTTCTCTTGAACTACCTCCACGTATACAACTCTATCGAAAAGCTAGATTCTAGCTAACCCGAATTATTACTTGGATTAGTGCGCCGGAACAGGCGTTGCAGGCTGATCTGGTGTATCGTGCTCGACCAGCGAATGCTTCTCCCATAACCGGCTTCTCCAGCGGGCATACATGATGACAGCACGAGTCCATTCATCAGCAGCAATCGCCAGCCACACACCAGCCAGTCCCATATCCAGCTTGAATACCAGCAGATAACCCAGCGGCAAGCTCATGCAGACCATGGAGATCAGACCCATAAAGACCGGGAACTTGGCATCTCCAGCAGCACGCAACGAGTTAATAATGACGATATTCGTCGTCCGGCCAGTTTCCAGCAGAATGCTAAGTAAAATAACCTGTGCACCCAAACGAATAATCTCAGGGTTTTCCGTAAACAAACCGAGCAGGGGTACACGGAAAAAGATAACTATCGCATCAATGATCACAGTCACGAGCAGCGCCCATTTCACACTGCTCAATACACGTTTATAAGCCGTATCCTTCTCTCTGGCTCCCACGAGTCTTCCCACTACGATAGCTGTTCCCATACCAACTGCCATACTGAACAAATAAATATAGCTCGAAATATTATTGGCATATTGACGTGTCGCCATTGCTTCTGCGCCCAGATAGGTCACGTACAGTGTGAATATGAGCTGACACGACTGATACATGATGGACTCCAGCGCGGATGGTACACCAATACGCAATATTTTTGAGATAAATTTTTTGGATAAATGGACGTAATATTTCCACTCGACACGGACCTCAGTTACCCGGTACATCAGCCAGAAGAAGATCAAGAGACAAATAAAGCGGCTACCTACTGTAGAAATAGCAGCACCCTCTACACCGAGTGCAGGCATTCCCCAATGTCCCAAAATCAAAACATAGTTGCCGACCACGTGGATCACGTTCATAAAAACCGATACATACATCGTTTCTTTGGTAAAACCGTGCGTACGAATGGTCGCCGCCAGCGAGTTAATCAATGCCTGAAGGAAAATGGCCCCCCCGACGATACTCATATAGGATTCCGCGTAAGTCAGAATATCACCCTGGACATTCAGCCATTGCAACATATGAGTACCAAACACAAGAAAAATGACGCTTAGCAAAAGACCTACCATTAAATTCAGAGTAATGGCCGTACCCGTCACCTGGGCCGCTTCGACTAGTTTCTTAGAACCGATATATTGAGCTACGACGATAGCAGCGCCGTTGCCGATAACCTCCAGTACAAGGATAGCGATTGAAATAATTTGATTGGATGCGCCCACACCCGACACTGCATTATCAGATACAGAGCTGAGCATGAATGTATCGACGCTTCCCATTAGCATAAACAGGAACAATTCAAGGAAAATAGGCCATGTCAAACGGAACAAATTCAGTTCCTTGGCTTCGGACAATACCGAACCATTTTTTAGTGCTCTGGTTGTCATTCATTCACCTTTCTTCATAGAATATTTAACGATCAAAGGGTATGTTAGCACAGTCATTCTGAAAATACATCCCGTTTACGTAAAATGATTTGAAAAATGCGTAAGAATTCATTTATCACTCTCTTTATAATTGATTATCGAACTTTATTGAAATAGATTGTTGCAAGAATATATCCATAATCCGGTATTTTCGACGTAATTCTAAGCTAAAGGGTATAATAGATTAAGAGCTTGTGAGCATTGCCGCTGACAGGCTGTGCAGATTGTTGTATGCTTCCTGAGCATAATTTGTAAATTAATGAAGGAATAATATAGGCCATTCATAGGCTTAAACGGTAATAAAGGAGGCTTTTACAGATGACTCAATTATTTCAAGCCCTTGTCGTCGATCAGACGCAGGACGGTGAAGTTCAAGCAGAGGTACGTTCTTTGGAAACTGACAGTTTACCTGCTGGAGAAGTATTGATTCGTGTCGCTTATTCCAGCATCAATTATAAAGACGGGCTTGCCGCCCGCAAGGATGGCAATATTGTCAAAGCCTATCCATTCGTACCCGGCATAGATTGCTCGGGAACTGTCGTCTCCTCGGAGGATAGCCGCTTTAGCGAGGGACAAGCGGTACTCGTTACAGGCTACGGGCTGGGTGTGTCTCAATTCGGAGGATTTAGCCAATACGCGCGTGTGCCTGCGGACTGGGTAGTTCCGCTTCCAGACGGACTCACGCTGAGAGAGGCGATGATTTTCGGGACAGCCGGATTTACCGCAGCCCTGTCGTTATATCGGCTAGAGCAAAACGGCGTTGCACCGGAGAAGGGCAAGGTACTCGTCACCGGAGCAACGGGTGGCGTAGGAGGTGCAGCCATTGCCTTGCTGCACAAGAGGGGCTACCATGTCGTAGCCAGCAGTGGCAAAGCCGAATCGCATGATTACCTCAAGGCGCTCGGAGCAGCCGAGGTTATTTCGCGTGAGGAGGTCTACGACGGTGCCGAGAGCATCCGGCCGCTAGGCAAGCAGATTTGGCAAGCGGCTGTAGACCCTGTAGGCGGAAAGCCGCTCGCTTCGCTGCTTAGCCAGATCGCCTACAACGGCTCTGTTGCCGTGAGCGGCCTGACAGCAGGCACCAAGCTGCCTACGACGGTGCTGCCGTTTATTTTGCGCGGTGTAAATCTGCTGGGCATAGACTCTGTCTTTTGCCCCTATGACACCCGCGTAGCGATCTGGAAGCAGCTCGGCAGTGACTGGAAGCCGGAGCAGCTGGAGCAGCTCGTTGAGCGCGAAATTGGCTTGGCTGACCTGCCAAGCGCGCTCGAAGACATCCTGGCAGCCCGCTCACAGGGTAGAACGATTGTACGGCTAGCTGATTAAGCGGGATTATGCCGGCAAGCTATCCGTTAGCGTGTTTTTGCCCCGAAGGAGTGCTCATCCCGTAGGGGCTAGCAATGAAACATATAAGAAGCCTGTAAATCTGCAGTTTTGAGATTTACAGGCTTCTTTTTTTGTGTGGTACATTGGAGAAAAAGTGGACACATTCGAAGCGGACGATCTATTTTTCACAACCAAATGAACCTTTTGAGGACTCCAGTTGTTATATAGGTAAACTGCACGAGAAAGGAGAGCCATCATTGCAAAGTAATCGAGAGTTGTTTGATCTATATCAACGGGATGTATACCGAACCTGCTATTACATGGTCCATAATGCCTCGGATGCAGAGGATTTAACGCAGGAAGTGTTTATTACTCTGTTTCGCAGTAATCGCGAGCACATCGAGCAACTAAAAGCCTGGATCATGAAAGTTACGGTCAATCATTGTCTGAACCATCTTAAACGCCAAAAAAGCCTGCATTTGAAGGTAGCGGCTAATCCCCATCTCTTTACTGGAACAGAAGGCAAGCCTGTGGACAGGCAGGTGGAGGAACGCGAGTCGGCTGAGGAATGGGCCATTTACATGAACCGCCTTCCGGCCAAAATCCGTGCTGTGCTGACACTTCGCTATATGCATGATTTCACGCTAGCGGAAATATCGAAACTGCTGGAAATCCCGCTGGGAACCGTCAAATCCAGGACACATAAAGGACTAAAGTTAATGGAGCAAATACTGCGGGAGGCTGGTGCACAGATTCCCAAGCTGGAAGGAGAGAACTATGAACAACGTAGAAAAGGTATTGAAGCGTAAGCTAAATGAAGATTCGGAAATAGCCTATCCTGACTTCGATGAGATGTGGAACCGGATGGAACAGGCAGGATATACTGCCCCTACGCTAACCGATGCTTCCGATTCATTCACTCCACACCAACATAGAAATTGGCGCAAAATAGCCATCGCTGCCTCCCTGAGCGCACTTCTCGTTGCCGTTCCCGTCTATGCCGCCATTCATTATAATTGGGGCAATCTGCTGCACGGAAGAAGTGGAATTGAGACAGCATTAGCTCAAGACCTGGGACAGCCATTAGAACAGTCTGTCACCAAAGACGGAATAAAGCTGACGTTGCATACCGCTATTGTCGATGAGAACCGGACTGTAATTCTGTACAGCCTGGAGGTTGGAAAACGCGCAGACAACGAGTTTTGGAATGTCAAAGGGGTATCGCTTAAAAATGCTGCGGGAAAAAGTAGTGAAGGGGAGTATAGCTTCCAACAATGGGATGAGAAAAACCAACGCTATAACGGCTACTTTGAAAGCGATTGGACACCGCAGCAAGAAACAGAAAACGTGCGGCTGACCGTGGATCATATTGAGCTTACCAGCGTTCAGGAATTGGATTTGCCGCTCGATATCACATCGCCTCAGAAACAGACTTTCAGGCTAGATCGTAACGGTCTACAAGATATGAAGGTACAGGTATTCGAACAAGGTAAGGACAAGCTGATGCTGTCATCAGCAATTACCTTCGATTCCTCCATACCAAAAGAATGGGACAATCCGCAAATTATTGCCTACAAAGATGGGAAGCCTGTGAACCCCCAATCTGGAGGGACATTTGGTACACCCGGTGAGAACGGAGAATACACAGCCCAGCAGTATTTTACTAAAGGGGATATACCAGAAGGGCAGACTACTTTTAAACTGCAATATGCACAAACGGAGAAAAGTATACATGAACCCCTAAACTTTGACCTGCAGCTAAGCAAGAAGAAAATGGAGAGCGGGACGATTAAAAGTGTGCTGAATACCCCCTTGGAGAACGGTAATCCGAATTTCATGCTGGAACAAATGATTGTCACACCGACACAAATCCGTGTCACGATCAGAAGCGAAAAGAAATTCGCCATGTTGCCTTATCAAAAATATTTTCTTTCTGTGAACGGCACAACGTTAGAGGGTAATCGTTGGTCTTCACCAGATCAGGACCACGATCTGAATACGATCCGTTTTGAACGGCCGGCCCATCTTGCGATTACCCGAGATACTCCCATTACTTTTACAGGCAAATACAAGGTTACGACTCATTCGGATGACAAAACGCCGCAGCATTTGACTGATATTTCTGAGCAAAAGCAGACGATAACGACGCAAATCGGCGGCTATCCTGTGAAGTGGACCTACTACAAACAAGGAGCAGATTTATTCGTAGAAACCGAAAGTGAGGATACTCACTTTGGAGGGATCAATCAGACGCATATGGGTCTGGGGAAAGAACGGATGATTGGCAAGCCGATCACAGCCAACTTCGCCGGAGACGGCAATAATAAGGCAGTCGATGTCTACAAGAACTTCAAGGGAAAGGAAGCTTCTATTTATATGTTCTACTATACAACGGACGAACCTGAAGCAGAGACGAGCGTACCCTTGCAGCCACTGACTAGCAACAGCCAAGCATCTAAATAACCATGCTATAAAAGGAGGGTTCTCTATACCTGTGTGATTCACAGTATAGGAACCCCCTTTTTATTCGCCTAGTAAGGCACAGCCTGCTGCTTGAAGCTGTTGTATTCTCATCTTATTTTACAGAACCTTGCGTAACACCATTAATAATCCATTTTTGTGCAATCAGATAGACAATAATCATCGGCAGCAAGGCCATCAAGTACGAGGCAAAGGCCAGATTAAAGTCAGTATTGAACTGTCCCTGGAACACATACTGGACGAGCGGCAATGTATATTGCTCCGCATCGCTGATAATAATGAGCGGCAGCAAAAAGTCATTATATGTGGACAAACAAGTGAGAATCCCCACTGTAGCACTTATCGGCGCCATCAGCGGAAATATAATACGCCAAAATGTCCCCCATGTCGTCGCACCATCTACCGTGGCTGCCTCTTCCAATGCCACTGGAATCGAACGAATATAACCGACATACACGAAGACATTAAACGCCAAGCCATACACCGTATGCAGCACAATGAGGCCCAACAGATTGGTCATATGCAGCCCCGAGGCCAGCTTTACAATCGGCAGCATGATGATCGGGAACGGAATAAACATGGCGCTGACAAAGTAAAAATATAATCCTTTGAAAAAACGCCGCTGCATATTGCGAGCAATGGCATAAGCAACCATCGAGTTGGTGAACAAAGTGAGTATGACCGTCGATGTTGTCACCATCACACTATTCTGAAAAGCACTGAAAAAATGGGTCATTTCCACTGCACGACTAAAATTTTCCCAATGCAGCTCCGTCGGAAAGGCAAAGGCGGAATGCGCCATCTGCTCGGGATTTTTGAGTGCAATCGTCACCGTCATATAGAGGGGAAACAGGATAAATATTGTCCCCAACGCTACCAGAATCAGCACAGGCCAGTTGGTACGTCTGCTTGTTTTCATCAGTTATCCATCTCCCTTCTCTGGAGGAATCGCAGCTGTAAGATGGAAATGATCGCGATCACAATAAAGTAAATCACAGAGTTAGCTGACTGATAGGCAAATTCTCCTCCTCTAAAGCCTCCGGTGTATATCAGATGAGAAATCGACTGCGTGGCCCGTCCCGGTCCGCCGTTCGTCAAGGCCACGATCTGATCGAATACCATTAGGGAATTTTTCATCGCCAATACCATATTGATCGTAAAAAATGGAGCAATCAACGGAAAGGTAATGCTCCAGAATTCACGCCATTTACCTGCACCGTCCAGGTTGGATGCCTCATACAGACTGGTCGGAATTGTTTGCAGCCCTGCCAGATAGAGAATTGTATTAAAGGCAATGCCCTGCCATACGGCTACAATGACCACTCCCACCCAAGCCAACTGCTCGCTACCCAGGATGTTGGTCGATAGTGAACTGATGCCCAGATTTTGTCCCCAAATCGTAAACACGTTCGAGAACAGGTAATTAAATATGTAACCTACAATTAATACACTCAAAATATTAGGCAAAAAATAAATTCCTCGAAAGAAATTACGAAAACGTATTTTAGCGTTCAGCCCCATGGCAATCAACAAGCTGAGAATATTAATCGCAATGGTAACCACAATCGCAAATTTGAAAGTAAACCAGTAAGCATTGCCCACATTGTCGTCCTGAAACAAATTAATATAGTTCTTAAATCCGACAAAGTGATACTGATGCCCGAATCCGTTCCAATTGGTAAGCGAATAATAAAAACCCTGCAAGGCAGGTAAGGTCAAAAATACAAAAAACAATAGCACCGCCGGCACCGTCATCCAGTAAAAAGTCGTCAGTCGCTTATTCATGTCTCATCCTCCTCCCCTATCGGCGGTTAGCTACCTTATTCCACTCACGGTCGAGCTTGGCTAGATAGGCGTCGATATCTCCATTTTGCAGGAAAGCCTGCACAATAGAATTCAATTGGACTGCTTTGGGAATATAATGATCGGCAAAATCAATGACACGGCCTGATTTAAAATACGGCAGCAGCTCTGCCACACTCGGGTCATCCTGTGTGACTCCCTTCACCGCTGAAAACAACGTTTGTTCCGTAATGTATTGCTTGCTGTTCTCTGGCTTCAACAGGAAGGCAATGAACTCTTCAGCTTCCTTTTTATGCGGGGTGCTTTCCGAAACAGCTAATAGCGTATCTATCCCAGACACTAGCTTGACCGCTTTTGCGTCATTCCCTGTGGGAAACGGGAAAAATCCGAGTTCCACTTTCGGGTTAGCTTTGCGGATTTCAGATATGGCCCACGAGCCCTGAATGTACATCAGTCCCTGCCCGTTAGCGAAAGCACGGTTCCCGTCAGCATAGTTTTTGCCAAAATTATCATTATGTCCGTATTTCAGCAGCTCCAGCTGCTTTTCCGCAACCTCGCGGTACTTGTCCTGAAAGGTGACCTGATTCTCACGCCGTTGCAGGAAAAAATCAATGCCCACCAAATTCGGACCCAGTGCATTAAAAGGGAGGTTCGTCTGCCAATCATCTTTATATGTAAAATAGAATGGGATCTTGCCAGCGGCCTTGATTTTTTGCGCCGTTGCAATCAGGTCATCCCATGTTTTGGGCACCTGTAATCCCATTTCCTTAAAAAGCGTCTTGTTATACATCACACCATTCGCATTCGCAGCATAAGGAATTCCATACACAGGATCGACCCCGGTCACATCCTTAAGCATTTTTAGGTAAATCGGGTCCACCGTACGTGGTAATTCTGTATTTGCCAGATCCGTAAAAATACCGCTTTGCGCCAAAATGGAGTAGGTATCTGTGGCCCCAAGCCCCACAATGTCAGGTACATCGTTTTTGACAACCCGTGTCAATAGCACCGTTTCTGCCTCTGGCGGGTTGACCTGTGTCACTTCAATACCGGGATGCTCCTGATTGAATTGAGCGATCAGCTTATCGAATGAACCCTTAGCCTCCGGCTTATTTTGGAAAAACTCAATTTGCACCTTGCCTGAAGCGTCGCCCTTATTGCATGCGCTTACAACGATCGTTAGCAGCAGGATCGCCGCTAGTGCAGACAGCTTTTTGGCCCCATTCCACATGCTCATACCTCCTTTTCCCCTATGTCAATCTATGCGATACTAGACAATTAATACCCGTCCCTGACGAAAAAGAAACGATACCGTAGAGGCAAACGCCTTCCCGAAGTCCAACACCGTTCGTATTAAAAAAAGATCCAGCTAACCTTCAAACGGTCGCGTGGATCCCTTTCGCTTTTATAATGTTCGGGTTACAAACTTATTTCTAAACAATCTTCTTTTGCCATCGTGTAAAACTAATAATCATGCAGGCTATAATCATTCCTCCTGCACACATCCAAAATTCAAATGAGTTGTCAATCCTTAGAGCAAGCAATATTTCTCGAAATGGGTCCATTAACATAATGAGTGGCCTAAACAACTCGAAGAGAAATACGGATAAGATAAGAATCACTATATAAGCAAATAACGGCCGTGACACAAACAAACACACAACGCTACTCAACATGAGCTTTACCAGACAAACCAGCGTTAATACCAAATAAAACCCAAGTATGTAGGGTATAGCGTCCGACCGGAAAGAGGCAACGGATGACCCATATTTAAAAAAAGTAGAGCTGTGCGGAAAAAACAACCATCCAGCGATTACACCTATAAGCAAGCTTGTCCCCATAAAAATGACCGTTATGGCTGATAGTGCTAGCAACTTGGCAAGCCAAAACTGAAAACGTCGATACGGTCGTAACACATATAGCCTATAGGCTCCAGAATAGAGATCCCCGCTTAATTGGTCCACATACAGAATGGGCAGGATTGCTGTAATGAGAAATAAAGCAACCTCACTCATCATCAGCCACGGCAGATTGAGATTATTTACGACCACAGTTCCTTCACCAAAACGTAAGACCTTCGTACCCGTTACTTTATGGCTCCATATAATTGCGATCACGATTAATATATAGGCTATATATAATAAAAGACTGGATTTGCGATTCCAAATTCGTAACATTTCACTTCGCCATATTCCTAGCACGAGGAAATCCCCCTAATACAGATAATCATCGGTCACAAACCGGCGGTAAGCCCCCCAAGTAAAAAAGATAAGATATAGACTAACAACGGTGATAATCGCTCCATTCACAGACAAATTCCCCATTAAGGACCTATCTAGTCCTGTATGCTGCATATATGGAACAATCATAAATGCAATCACATTGTATAAGTAGGGGATATGAGAAACCAAAGCGGCCAATTTTAAATACAATGAATCAAACAACAGTGAGCCCAGATTGTATACCATACAAAAACCGATTGCATACGTTACACTCTTACTGTACATCGCGACAAAGCAGTAAAAGGAGCTTATTGCCAATAATGAGGCAAGTGCCCAACCATAGTATTCAAGCATCTGTAGTCCCTGAGATCCAGACAGTCCCGCATCACTTATATCATATGAAAGAGTCCATACTTCAACGATCACCTGCGAGGATACTGCAAATGCCATGAGAAGAAGCAAGATAGAAGTATTCAAAACCAACAACTTACCCCAGAAAATCTGACCGCGGGTAAATCGGCGCATAAACAACAAGCGCAGTTGCCCGCTTCGAAATTCCTCTGTGTATACAGCAGCCGCTAAAACAGCCACAGCTATATTACATGCTAAAAACAAATTCTCACGCAGACCCGTAACGACAAAGTTTAGGGATAATACCTCTACAGGAATCTTCATCGTGCGCAAGAAATATACTCCTGTCGAACAGGCTAGCATTGGTGTACATAATACCATGAGCCAGAACCACTTTCGTCTCCATAATCTCTCGAACTCGCTGTATACTAATAACTTCATAGTCCCATTAATCCCATAAAGGCATCCTCCAGACGTTGGCCTTCCTTTATCAGCTGATCAGCGGGCCCCTGCCAAACTAGCCTACCCTCTTTAATTACAATGAGTTCATCGCACATCTGTTGCAATTCATCCAGTAGATGACTGGAGATAAAAAAGGCATAATTCGCAGAATCACGCAGCTGAAGCACAATATCTCTCAGCTCTCTCATCCCCATGGGATCAAGACCGTTGGACGGTTCATCCAGCAGCAGAAGCTCAGGAGCGCCCAGCATGGACTGCGCAATACCTAGTCTTTGCTTCATTCCCAGCGAGTAGGTTTTCACCTTGTCATCCCCCCGCTTTTCCAGCCTCACCTTTGTAAGCAACTCTTCGATATGTATCTCCCGATCTGAGGGCGCAATTTCAGAATGTAGCCGTGACAAGTTGCGCAAAACCTGCCTACCTGTCATGTAATCAAAAAAGACTGGAGATTCAACAATGGCCCCTACCTTGCATAACGCCTTTTCCCGATCAGTGTGCACATCATATGAAGCTATCTTTACAGAACCGCTGGTTGGCTGCATTAATCCGGTCATGATTCGCATCATTGTAGTTTTACCGGCCCCATTAGGCCCAATAAATCCATATATCTTTCCTTTTTGAAGCTTAAAGGAGACACGATCTAACAAATACCTTTTTCCCATTTTTTTCGTCACCTGGCTGACCTCCAGCAAGGAGTCCGACATACTATTTCCCCCATTCATAACGAATCGTAAAATAGTTTCAACGCGGGCATTGGATATATAAGATTTCTATTGACGACACAAACTTCAGTTAACAATGATCCACATTAACCATACAGTTTAAAAAATACCACATGTTGCGAAATGTAAAAGGTTCGCTTTATATGTAAAATAAAATATAAATAATTTATAAATGTCATTTAATATAATAGATGGTTATTAATTTGGCGATAATGTCTTTACCATACAAAAATAGCCCTTCGGCAGACGCGCTACCTCAGGGCTATTCTTTATGCAAATATACGTTGCCTATCTTCAGCAACCAGCCTGTTGCCTACTCCAGTTCAACCCACTCGCCGAGCAACGTGTCCAGCTCCGCTTGCAGTCGCTCACGCACGTCCCACAGCTCCGCCATGCGCGCTGTGTCGCTGCTTGTGCCGAGCAGTTCCAGCTCGGCATCTGTCGCCGCCAATGCTGCTTCCTTGGCGGCAATCGCCCGCTCCAACCGCTCGCGGGACACAGCGGGTGGGCGGGACGGCTTCGCGGACTTTGCTCCGCGTGCCCCACTCCGGACATCGGACGCCCCCAAGTGACCTGCCGCCCCAGAGCAAGCACAGCTCGCATCGGCTCCGGTGGTCGCTCGTGTCCGCGCAGCCGTTCCCGCATCATTGCTCGCTGCACCGGCAGGCGTAGCTAGACCCGAGCCTGAGCCGCCACCAGATGCGGCTCTACCTGCAGATGCCGAGCGTACTCCTGCATCCGCTCCGTGTTGCGAGTGGGCGTTTTCCAGCTCCCGCTTCTTCGCGCGGTATTCATCGAAGCCGCCCAGATAAAAGGACAACTTCCCGTTCTCCAGCTCCCACACGCGCCCAGCCAGCTTGTTCACAAAGTAGCGGTCATGGGAAATGGCTAGCACCGTTCCCGTGTAGGTGCCCAGCGCTTCTTCCAAGGCCTCACGGGAATCGATGTCCAGATGGTTGGTCGGCTCATCCAGCACCAGTAAATTCGGCTTTTTCATAACCAGCAACGCCAGCCGCAGGCGAGACCACTCCCCACCGGACAGCATACTCACAGGTTTAAACACATCCGCACCATAAAATAAATACTTCGCCAGCTGCCCGCGTGCTTCGCCTTCTTCCAGCCCTGCTTCCTCCTTGAAGTAAGCAAGCACCGTCGCCCGGCTATCCCGTTCTCTCTCTTGCTGCGCCAAATATCCGTACTCGACGCGTGCGCCCCATTGGACCGTGCCTGCATCTACGCTTTCCTGACCAAGCAACAGCTTGAGCAGCGTCGTTTTGCCTGCACCGTTATCGCCTAGCAAGGCTACCTTTTCACCAAATTCCAGGCTGCCTGTTGCCCCGTTTAATATTTGACGTTCTCCATAGGCTTTGGTGATGTCCTCGAATTGAAGCACCCTGCGACCGGAACGATCCTCCAACTTTAGGTGAAACTCCGCACCTTGAGGGTCCAGTACAGGTCGCTTCACCAGCTCCATTCGTTCCAGCGCCTTGCGGATTGAGGCTGCTTTTTTGAAAAACTTTTCATTATCGCCATTGCGTCCCCACTCTTCCAAACGGCGAATGGTCTCTCTCATCTTTTTGATCCGCTTTTGCTGCTCCTTATAATCCTCAAATTGCAGCAGCAGACGTTCTTCCTTCTCCTTAACGTAGCCGCTGTAATTCGTATAGTACGTAAAGGCCTCGCCATCCTCCAGTTCGATCATCTTGCCGGCAACTCGATCCAGAAAATAGCGATCATGGGATACAACCACACACGCACCTGCGTAGCCCTGCAAAAATTGCTCCAGCCATTCCAATCCTTTCAAATCCAAATGGTTGGTCGGCTCATCCAGCAACAGCAGATCTGGTCGTCCAATGAGCTGTGATGCCAGCGCTATTTTGGTTTTTTCTCCTCCTGAAAGTGACCCGAAGTTGCGCGTATACATAGCTTTGGGAATACCTAGCCCATCCGCTATCTGATCCATACTGGCATCCATTTCATAGCCGCCGTTACGCTCAAACCGCTCCTGTAGAGAAGCATACGTTTGCAACAGCTTCTCTAACAGCTCGGGATTCGCTGCCACAACCGGATCTGACATTTCCCGTTCCAGTGTGGCCATCTGATTGCGGCAATCCTTCAGTTCACGATAGGCGTAAGCCAGCGTTTCGTATACGGTGAAGCTTTCAAACTCTGCCGGGATTTGCGGCAAGTAGCCGATTCTCGTATCTTTGGCGATGACGAGCTGCCCTTCATCTGGGCGGGACAAACGTGCAATTAGGCGTAATAGGGTGGTTTTGCCGCTTCCGTTGCGACCGATAAGCCCCACCTTTTCTCCCTTATGGATATCAAACGTTGCTCCATCTAAAATCAGATTGGCAGCGTGGTATTTTTTCAATTGTTGACCGTTTACAATATACATGTTCAGGCTCTCCTTTATTTAGGAAGACCCTTACCCAGGTAACACAAAAAGAGCCGCAGGAGCAACCCCGCGACTCTTCGGAAGATATAGCAATCCGTTGGAGTTAAGGTAGGCGTCTTCTCGCGATGTTTACAACCGTATGATTAAAATTGGACAGACTTCTCCCGTTGTATGGAAAAGCATGAACAATGCCAGCCATAGCAATCGGCAGCTGGCTAATACGGTTGTTCAGCATCTCGTGATTCACCTACCTCACCTCCTTCTTCATAATTGGAAGTAGTATAACATGTTTTCTCGTTTTATAAAAGAGGACAATGACCTCCCACCTAAGAAACAGAGTGGTGTCCTCTGACTGTCTGCGATGTCCCCGCTCTTGTAATGGAAAATACGCCGCAGATAAAGGCAACAATCACAAATGCCCCGCCTACCCAAGCATTCGTGGCAACAGATTCGCTATTCTCAATCACTACCCCTCCCAAGGCAGAACCGAGAGCGATTCCGACCTGGAGTGCGGAGAAATTAAAGCTTTGCTGAATACTACCCGATTCGGGTGCATTTTCAATAAGATAACTTTGCATCGGGGGCGACAAGGCCCAGCTCAGGATCCCCCAGATGATCAGAAGCGGCGCAAACATATACACCGAGTGAATCGAGAACGGCAGCAGGAACATCACGGCAATAAACACACCCACGACGATGAGAATGCTTTTCGCTGTGCCGAATCGGTCTGCCAAAGAGCCGCCAATAAAACCTCCACTCACTGCCGCCAGCCCAAAGACAAAATAGGCTACACTCACCCACGAGGCGTTCAAGCCCATCAGGTTTTCCAAAAACGGTGTGAAATAAGCATACAACGTGTAGTGTCCCGCCAGTGTCAGCGTTGTTACCAGATGGGCGCTGATTACTTTAACATTTTTCAAGGACTTCAACTGCTCACGCATAGGCACAACATGCTCTGTTGGAATCCGCTCCATAAACAAGTGCATAATGATCATAGAAACTACGGTCAACAAGGCAATGATCAGGAATAGCACCCGCCAGCCAAACGCATTTCCAATCAGCACCCCAGCTGGAATGCCTAGCACGATGGAAGAACTTACCCCCATGGAGATAACGCCGAGAACGCGGGCTTGATAAGCTTTGGACACTACTTTGACTGCAATGGTTAGTGACAATGTCACGATCAATGATCCACTGGCAGCAGTAATGATACGAGATATAAACAACACAGCATAGTTCGGACTCCAGAAAGCCAGCAGACTTCCCAGAATAAAGATAAACATCGACCACAAATACAGTCGCTTTCGTTCGATTTTGGCGGTCAACGCCAACAAAGTCGGCCCGGCAATAGCGTACACGAGCGCATAGATCATGATAAGCTGTCCTGCCGTGCTTACAGAGACGTTCAAATCCTGTGCAATCTGGGGCAGCACGCCACCGATAATCAACTCCACCAGACCTACCGTAAAGGTCGCAATGGTTAAAATAACTACTTTGAAGTTCATTACATTAGCTCCTTTGCTGTCATGTAAATCCCTCGCATCACGCAAAAAAATCCTGACCACAAGAAATGTACAAGACGTACACTTTTTGTAATCAGGATTTATCGGTTCCTGGTAGAGACCCTCAAACCATATTATTGAGGTTATACAAATGGGGCATTCATTTATTACGCTTCACGAAGGTTATAGCTATTACTATAAAGGAGCCTCTGGTTAAGTTCAACCCCTACAGCCGCAAAAATTCGCTCATGGCACGATCTGACAGATAGGGTAAATACTCATGACCGTATTCGTGATACACAAGCAATTCCTTGTCCGATACGATTTTATTGTACACCGCAAACTGTGTGGAAGGTGGGCAAATCACATCCGATAGCCCTGTCACGAATAGCACCCGTCCTCGAATACGGTCTGCTAAATGTTGAATGTCGATGTAGCCTAAGCGGTGAAACACTTCGCTCTCACGTACATGATTGGGATCAAACCAGCGAAAATAATAAACCAGTTCCTCATAGGCCGATGTCGTTGCATCCAGCGCCCAAGCTCTTTTATAGTCCGACAGGAACGGATATACCGGTACCGCCACACGGACACGCGGCTCCAATGCAGCGCAAGCAACCGTTAGTGCCCCGCCTTGGGAGCAGCCAAATGCACCGATCCGTTCAGGGTCAACCTGCTCCATAGACATTAGAATGCGCACCGTCTGCACCGTATCCAAAAATACGTTGCGGTAGTACAACCGATCCGGGTCCGGGTCGTCAATTCCGCGGATAATATGACCTCGAACCGTCGTTCCCTGAACCTGCAAATTGTCCTCAGACAGCCCGCCTTGCCCTCGGCAGTCCATGGCCAGCACAGTGAATCCGTGTGCCGCATAGCTCACCTTGTCGAACCAGTCGCCACTGTCGCAGGAATACCCATGAAACATAGCCAAGGCTGGACCTTGTTCCGTAAGATGCTTGGGACGAGCCAGCTTCCCATGAACCCTCGCTCCGCCCACTCCAGTAAAATACAGATGGTAACACTCCACCAGCGGAGAGACAAATTCGGCAGGCTCAAGTGTATATTCCAGTGGCTGTCGTTCCAGCTCCTGTAGCGCCCGTTCCCAGTACATATCAAAATCCTGCGGCTTTGGATTACTTCCCATGTATGACTGTAGCTGCTGTAAAGACATATCCTCCGGCATGTAAAATTCCTCCTACATCCGGCCTGACTCACGATCATCTGCGACTACTTCATCCGTCGCGATGACATACTTTATAATGTCAGATACTGTCGTGTATGCGATACCTACATACGTATCAGCGGCTCCATAATAAATCGCAATTCTTCCGGTGTCCGCATCATGCAGTGTAGCACACGGGAACACCACATTTGGCACAAATCCCCGCTCTTCGTACCATTCCTCTGGGGTCAACACGAAGTTGGAGGAACGATATTTGACTTTGGAAGGATCATCCAGATCAAGAACAGCTACACCCATGCTGTATACCAGTCCATTGCATGTGCCTGTCACCCCGTGATAGAACATCAGCCAGCCCTCTGTCGTCTCAATCGGTGCTGGTCCGCCACCAATCTTCACCGATTGCCACCAGCCCTGACCACCCTTGCTCATTACATGACGATGCTTGCCCCAATACACCAAGTCAGGACTTTCGCTCAGGAAAATATCACCAAACGGAGTATGACCACTGTCGCTCGGACGGGATAGCAACATAAAGTTTCCATTTAGCTTACGAGGCAACAGCACTCCATTGCGATTAAACGGCAAGAACGGATTTTCCAAGCGCACAAAGCTTTTGAAATCCTTCGTTTGTGCAATTCCCAGCGCTGCACCATAGAAATCTGTACACCAGATGATATAATACGTGTCTTCCACTCGAACCAGACGCGGATCGTAAGCATAATTAGGCTGATATTCATTTCCTTCCTCATCGACCATATGCAGACGCTCTGTCTCAATGTCCCAAGCCAACCCGTCGTCACTCCAGCCGAGATGCAAATGCGGGCGTCCATTAATCGTTTCAGCACGGAATATCCCTACAAACCGTCCTTCATACGGAGCTACAGCACTGTTGAAAATACGGGCAATGCCAGGCACCGGATTTCGTCCAATGACCGGATTCTCAGTATGCCTCCATACTGGAGCCTCACTGCCTTCCGGCTTATCCTGCCAAGGCATTTTCGACAAGCTGTCTCCTACAATTCGTACGTTACCTACATCCAAATCCACATTCAATTTACTCATACTTAACTCTCCTCTCACCTAGACACTTCATTTTATTTTTTTCTATTTCACTGAACCCTGTGCAAATCCGTTATAGATATATTTTTGTAATGATAAAAATGCAACCAGCGTCGGAATAATCGCAATGATGATGCCTGCGCTAATGACTTCCCATTGCGAACCGTATGGCCCTTTAAACTTAAACAGTGCCGTCGATATCACCTGAAGGCTTGTTTTGGGCATATACAGGAACGGAGTGTAAAAATCGTTGTAAATATTAACACCCTTGATGATGATTACCGTCACAATGGCAGGCTTCAGCAGCGGCAAAATAATGCGCCAGTAGATGGTTAGATAGGAGGCCCCATCCAGCATGGCAGACTCATCCAGCGCCACCGCGATGGAATCCAGAAACTGAAGGAAAATATACACCGCGATAATATCGGTTCCCAAATACAGTAAAATGGCTGCCCAAGGTGTGTTAAACAGTTCCAGCTTGTTAATGATCTGGAATGTCGATACCTGTGTCGTCACCCCCGGAATGAGCGTGGCGAGCAAGAACGCACCCAGCATGAGACTTTTACCTTTAAATTTAAAGCGATTCAAAATATACGCGATCATGGAACCAGTCAACGTGGCCCCGATGATAGAGATCAGCAAAATAAAGGCTGTGTTCAAAAATCCGGTTAGCATATTTCCATCCACAAAGGCCTTGGCGTAGTTCGCCCAGTTCAGCCAGTTCACCGGGGGAGTCAGAGGACTGGTTGCCGCATATTCAGCCTTCGTCTTCAAAGATGCAAACAAAATCACAACAATTGGCAGTAGAGCAATGAACGCACCTAGCAATAGCGCACCATACTTGATGGTGTTTGCCAGTAATCTTTTTAGCTTATACATGATTAGTCCTCCTCCCCCCGAATCAGCAACCGCTGAAGCAGTGTAACAGCAACTACGATCAGTAGCAGAACAACCGCCATCGCTGAGGCTAAACCAACCTTGCTGTATTTAAATGCCACATCAATCGTCTGAATGACGAACGTCTTACTGCCGTTGGAGCCACCAGTCATAATGTAAGGAATATCGAATGCACTGATCGCGCCACTAATTGCCAAGATCAGATTCAGCTGCAAAATTCGCTTAATAGTCGGCAAAATGATAGAGCGGAACTGATGCCAGCGGTTGGCTCCGTCGATATCGGCTGCTTCGTACAGATCACTGGATATGGAAGAAATCGCACCTAGAAACACAATAAAGTTAAAGCCCATGTATCTCCAGATCGACGTACCAGCCAGCGAAATATTAATAATCTCCGGGTTGCCCAGCCACAGCTTGACATACGAACCCAATCCCATTGCCTGAAGCAGTGTATCAAGGGTACCGTCTGGCTTAAAAAAGAATAGAAAAATAAAACCAATCGCCACCCCGTTCATCAGGGAGGGAAAGAACAAAATGCCTTTAAAGAAATTTTTAAACCAGGTCTGAAAGCTGAGAATGGTTGCAAAATAAAGGGCCAAACCCATCTGTACAAACGTAGCTACAAAGTAATACAAACTGACCTTAAACACCGAGAAATACTCGGGGTCGGTAAAGATTTTGATATAGTTTTCAAAGCCCACATATTCCAGACGCTTACTATAACCATTCCAGTCCGAAAAGCTGTATTTAAACATATTGATCACCGGCAAGTACGCAAAAGTGACCAGCAGCGCCAGCGGAATAAATGAAAAGGCAACAATAATCGCTAATCTTTGTTTGGAGTAGCTGAGATTCGAAAATTTAAACATGCTGCACCTCCTGGCTATCCGTCCATCAACTGCCACTTCAATCTCTACTTATGGTCAGTTCAGATGGCTATTTTGCTTCCTTGGCTGCCACTTCAGCACGCGCCTTCACCCATGCATCGTTCAGATCCTTCATAATGGTGTCATACGATTCCGGGCGGTTACCCACCGCTGCCTCAATAATTCGTTTCTTGAAATCAGGTTGCCACAAGCCGATTTCTCCCATTTTGTCGATTTTATCGACAATTCCTTCCTGCCCCTTCGGTGACGGAGTGAGCGCTTCAAAAACAACTCCCTCATTCTCATACTGCTTCAAAATGGCAGGCATTTCGGCACCCTTCAGCGGACTAATGCTGCCTGCCTGCTCTACGGCATAGTTGGATTTTTCGGTAAACCAGTCCACCCAGGCACGGGCCGCCTCTTTATTTTCACTGTTTACGTTAATAGCGAGGTTAAAGTCACCTGCTAGCGGTACAAGTACCTTGGAGGCATTCGTCGGGAAAGGCATAAAACCGATATCATCCTTGTTAGAAGCTACGCTTTTGATCTGATCAATCGCCCAAGAGCCAAGCACCATCGTACCGATTTTGCCTTGCGCAAGATCCGCCTTGGAAGTCTCCCAATCGGTAGTCGTTGGATCTTTTTCAATCAGGCCATTTTTAGCCGCATCGTACAGGACTTTGTACAGCTCATAGTGAGGCTGACCCTTCGTGAAATTGTCATCTGAATTCGGTTGTGTGACATTCACGTATTCCTTCGTACCCGCTACTGTTGCCAGGCTAGACTCCCACTGAGTCAGTGCCCAACCAGAGGCATAGTTCGTAAACAGCGGCACTGCCTTGGTTTTGTCCTTAATTTTCTGTAACGCTTTCAGGAATTGATCCGGTGTTTTAGGAATTTGTGTGATTCCTGCTTCCTTGAACACCTTTTTGTTATAAATCACACCCGAGTAAACCATCGCAATCGGAATACCATAGCTGTTACCATCCACTGTACGTTCTTCAATGCCGGTATACTTGTTTTTCATCTCTTCATAAGTACCTAGAGGCTCGAAAAAATTGGGTAGCTCTTCAATTGGAATGCTTCCAGGAATTAGCAAAACATCTCCGTAATCCCGAGTCCCCATCCGAATTTTAATTTGACCATCATAATCGGCCAATGCCTGAAAATTGACCTTCACGTTCGGATAAATTTTGTTAAATTCCTTGGCGTAATCCTGAAATACGGTATCCACAATATCTGTCCGCTGTGTGATCACCGTAATTTCCCCTTCCGGTCCCTTCGGATCAGAGCTGGTAGCTGGCGCATCCTTCTTTGAGGTACAGCCAGTAAACAGTCCCGCTAACAAAAGCACGGATAGTAATGACATTAAAACCTTGGACAACTTCATGAGACGACCCCTCCTGTTGTTTTTAATAAGGTTATCGTTAAACTAACAAAATCATTTTATTATGTTAGCGCTTACCGTGTCAATTACAATATTTTTTTGTAATAACAACACCCGAATGTTATGCAGAAACACAAATTAAGTATAGTTGACAGTTTATAAATACATAGATAAGATACCTTTTGTAAGGTTAACGATAAGCTAATAATTCATTTTCCGAAGGAGGCTTTGTCTCTTGGAAACACTAGTACACGAAATTAGACAGGAATGGAAGGAACATATACTCCCATTCTGGCTAGGCTTGAAAGATGAAGCGCATGGCGGATTTTATGGCGAGGTAGACGCGGATCTGCACATCCATAAACAAGCGGACAAAGGTGGCATCGCCACTGCGCGGTTACTCTGGTCTTTCTCAGCAGCAGCCCGTGTAACAGGGGAACGTGCCTATGCAGATGCGGCACGACATGCTTTCATATTCCTGCGAGATCACCTGCTTGACCCATTACATGGAGGAATGTACTGGATGGTGGACTACACCGGGCAACCTGTGGATACGTGCAAGCACGTATATGCGCAGGCATTTGCCATCTATGCGTTGGCAGAATATGCACGAGCTACGGGTGACCCAAATGCATTGCCACTGGCAATGAAACTGTTTCACCTCGTGGAGCAAAAAGGGTATGATCCTGCTCTCCAAGCATACGGAGAACAATATGATCGATCGTGGAACGAGCAGCCTAATGAGCTACTCAGCGAAAATGGAGTTACCGCGCATATTACCATGAATACGCATATTCATGTTTTGGAAGCGTATACCCAATTGCTGCGCGCCTACCCAAACGAAGAGGTTCGGGACGCACTGAAGAACGTGCTGGACATTTTATACCAGCGTGTTTACGATGCTTCCGCCCGGCGGTTGGGAGTATTCTTCGACCGCGAATGGCACTCTCTGCTTGATTTGACCTCATATGGTCACGATATCGAAGCCAGCTGGTTGATGGAGGACGCCATGAATGTGCTGGGTTATCATCCATCCGAGTATGTGAATATGGTGGTGGATATTGCCAGCGCGGTAGCTGAGCGGGCTGTTCAGCCAGACGGATCGCTCATCAACGAGCGGGAGGGAGAGCGGGTAGACACTTCACGTATCTGGTGGGTACAGGCCGAGGCAATGGTTGGTTTTTACAATGCGTTTCAGCGGACACAGGATGAACGATTTTTGAAAATTGTGCGAAATCTATGGACCTATACCCGGCAGTATATCATCGATCCGCGCACCGGAGGCGAATGGTTCTGGTCGGTTCAAGCGGACGGTAAGCCTGACGCGAGAGAGATTGCAGGCCCTTGGAAGTGCCCATATCATAACAGCCGATTTTGCATTGAAATGCTGGAAAGGATGGATAAACAATGATTCATAACAAATACGATGAGCTGCTAGCGCAGCAAGAAGAACTGATTACGCGCCCCAATGAGGTTAAAACCTCCTTTTACAATGGTATCTATGAACGCTACCTCTATCCGGTGCTCACACGCCATCATGTTCCCATTCACTGGCGGTTTGATCTGGATGCACAAACCAATCCCTTTTTCATGGAACGACTGGGCGTCAATGCAGCACTGAATCCTGGAGCGATCTATCATGAAGGAAAATACATTCTTGTTTCGCGCACCGAGGGATTGGACCGAAAGTCGTTTTTTGCCTTAGCAGAGAGCGATAACGGCATTGATCAGTTTCGATTCGTTGACGCTCCCTTAGTATGGGATGATATCGACCCAGAAGAAACCAATATGTATGATATGCGGCTGGTGAAGCATGAGGACGGCTGGATTTACGGTATTTATTGCTCGGAGAAAAAGGACCCTGACGCGCCATCCCACGATACCTCCAGCGCTGTCGCTCAGGCTGGACTGGTCCGCACTCGTGATCTCCGCACATGGACCCGGCTCCCCAACATCACTACCCAGTCCCCGCAGCAACGTAACGTTGTCCTGCACCCCGAATTTGTGGACGGCCAATATGCCTTCTATACTCGTCCCCAAGATGGGTTTATTTCGACCGGATCAGGCGGAGGCATCGCGTTCGGTCTCTGCAAAGATATTACACAGCCCGTGATTGAACATGAGACAGTCATTGACGAGCGCTACTATCATACGGTATACGAAGTTAAGAACGGCCAAGGTCCTGCTCCGATCAAAACGAGTCGAGGCTGGATTCATATCGCTCACGGGGTACGCAATACAGCCGCCGGGCTGCGATATGTGCTGTATACCTTTGCCACCAGTCTGGAAGACCCTACGCGCGTCATCGCCAAGCCCGGTGGGCATTTTCTGGCTCCTTATGATGAGGAACGCGTGGGTGATGTTTCGAATGTTATTTTCTGCAATGGAGCAGTCGTTAATGAACGGGATGAAGTCTTCATATACTATGCGTCCAGTGATACCCGTATCCACGTGGCGACGACCACGATTGCCCGTCTGGAGGACTATACTTTCAATACACCGTCCGATCCATTGCGTTCTCTCGGCAGCGCCGCTGTCCGCCGTGAACTGATCCATCGCAATGAAGCGATATTGCAAGCAAGCAACCGTCCTTCCCAGCGGATCTAAGCCGTAAGCTTTATCATGCTTGCGGAACCATGTATACTATCCATAGAACAACTGTTACCCGCAGGCTAATCGTTGTTCTATGGGCAGCTATGCTGCCAATCCTTGTAGCTGTACAGAGCAGCTGCACCGCTAAGCTAATTGAATTTCTACAAGCGGATAAGCTATTCATATTCACCCCAGCATTTTGCAACCGTTATCTGGATGTAGGCAAAATGCTTATCTTTTTAAAACTGGAAGGCGGAACAGGAATGAAGAGCAACGTAACGATGCGGGATATTGCAGATAAGCTGGGAATAAGCAGCGTGACCGTGTCGAAGGCGCTCAATGACAAGGATGGGGTTAGCGAGGAGCTAAAAGAACGTATTAAAACGCTCGCGGTCGAAATGGGTTATCGTTTCAATACCGTTGCCAAGTCCATGAAGGAGGGACTCACCTATAACATTGGTGTTGTCATCCCTGAACGTTTTACCGGTCCTGGCCAATCGTTTTATTTGCATATTTACCAGCAAATTTCACGGGCACTGGAGCCATACGGCTACTACGGTATCCTTCACATCCTTCATCGCGAGGACGAGGAGCAGCTTAATCTGCCACGTATCTATTACGACCGTAAGGTGGACGGCTTCATTCTTCTGGGCCAAGTGAGCAAGCCATATATTGAGCTGGTACAAACCATGGACCAACCTAAAATGTTTCTCGACTTTTATGATGAGCATGCCGATATCGACTCTGTGGTGACGGATAATTTTTACGGAGCCTACGAGCTAACCAATTATTTGATCGCCCAGGGACACCGGGATATTGCTTATGTGGGAAATATCTATTCCACCAGCAGTATTCAGGACCGTTTCCTCGGCTACTATAAATCCTTGCTGGAGCACAGGTTGCCCCTCCGTAACGAGTGGGTACTCAGCGACCGGGACGACGAAGGGTCCTATGTTGAAATGGATCTGCCTCAGCCACTACCGACCGCCTTTGTATGCAACTGCGATCAGGTCGCTCACAATCTGGTGCACCAGCTGATTGGTCTGGGATACCGCGTACCCGAGGACTGCTCTGTGGTCGGCTTTGATAACGATGTATACGCCACGCTTATTGTTCCGCAACTGACCACGGTCGGAGTAGACATTGAGCAAATGGCACGTACGGCGGTGGATTCAATAATGAAAAAAATAAGCCATCCCGACAGTCGTTTTGGTCGAGTCCTCGTACAGGGTCACATTGTATATCGTGATTCCGTGCAGCCCCTTGAGAGGTCATGATCCGTGAATATTCCACAACCAAAAGCCGCTCAGCATGTCGCTGGAGCGGCCTTTGACGTTTATAAACTTTGTAGCGTAATCATGGGCTTACCCCTCAATTAAGAGCGCTGGGCGACAAAGGAATTGCCCGTCCGATTGAGAATCGGCAGCATTCGCATTTCCTGTCCCATCGTGGCTTGGCAAAGTGGACAAGCCGGCTCGCTCAAAAAGGTAAAATCCGTTCTCATCCATCCGTTGCAACCCTCGTTGGTACACGACCAAATAGCCGTATTTTCCTCTGGAATGATTTCCGGGGCCTGGCGTCTGTACATCTATATCCCCCCTTGGTTGTTATAGGGGAACATCCCCCTGTCGGCATACTGTTAATTCCGTCCTGTGCGGGTATTAATATGCTCCAATCTACGGAAAATATGCGTATTTTACCAAAATTCTTATTTGCGGATAGCCTTGGTCCAGAAACCACCATGAAATTGCTTTGGCTCCACCGTAATGACAAAAGCCTTGGGATCCAGCTCCAGGATAGACTGATACAGCTTATTCTGGTTTTTACGCTTGGCCAAAATCTCCATTACGAGGCGTTCTCCATCACGTCCACTGCCCAGCCAGGCTGTAACGCCATACCCCTTGTCTCGCAGCGCATTGGCAATTCCTCCATTGATCTCATTGCTGATCACCTTCACGGTGACATAACCGAGCGCTATTTTTTCCTCAATCCACGCTCCAATAAGAATCCCCACTGCGTAGCCTATAGCGTATACCGCAAGACTTGCCACTTGATCCAGATACTTAAGCACGACATTCAAGCCCAACACATAAACTGTAACTTCCACGGTGCTGATGAGTGCAGCAATGTACTTCTGTCCTTTCAGCGTCAAAATCATGCGCAGTGTGTAGGCCGATACATAAATAAGTTGAATAACGAGAATAAACAATAAAATTTTGAGCATACGCTCACCCCTTATTTCACGATCTAGTTGACCCCGTCCCCAACATTATGCCCCTGTCTGTGAACTACAGCCTCACGTTTCGTATTACCCTCGCTCGGGTAATGACTAACTACAGCATGCTGAATGAAAGTTTGATTATATGAGGAGGGCTATACCATGAAGGATAACGGAATTAGCGATAAAATCAAAGGTAATGTAAATAAAGCTAAAGGTGAAATCAAGGACCAAATCGGGAACGCCACGGATAATAAGTCCCTTCAAGCTGAGGGTAAATTGGATAAAGCCAAAGGTCACCTTCAGGAAACAGCAGGCAAACTGAAGGATCACAAATAGTCCAACTTTTGATACCCTAACGTACTGTACTCCAAACAAGTCTTGCTGTCTTGTACAGCGGACTTGTTTTATTTTGTTCGGTTACTTTTGGAAAAATATTTACGCAAACAGGGCAACTTTTACAGTCGCTTTTGCGTCTAACTAATATAAGCACAACCAATAACAACCCTTCCAACCTGTTGGATTTTGTATGTATTAATGTTACTCTAGTCTATGTATCAAGCTATAATTCTTAAATAAAGGGGTAGACCAACGAATGAAATCATTAAAGTCCATGAAGAAACCTGTCATCATCACTGCCGTGTCGGCCTTGGCCATCTCCGGGGCTCTGTTCAGCCAATCTACATATGCTGCACAAGTAACTAAGCCGATCCAAGCAGTATATAACAATATTAAAATTATCTATAACGGAACCGAGGTTGCCTCAGATGCTAAAACAGAACCATTTCTGCTGGATGGCGTGACGTATATCCCGCTGAAGCTGGCAGGTACAGCTTTGGATAAAAAAGTAACATGGGATGGCACAAACAAACGCGTAGTCATTGCTGATAACGGCGTTCCTATTGATCAGTCTACGGTTACAGCACTGAACAACCAGATTACGACGCTGACTCAAGAACTGAACACAGCCAAAGCAGCGAACACGACGAAAGACGCTACCATTGCTCAGTTGCAAAAAGACAATCAGACGCTGAAAGATGATGCGAGCAAAAATAGCTCAAGCACCTTGAAAGATCTTCAAAAGCAATTGAACAAGGATTACAGTGATTCCTACAACACGAACTCGGATATCACGCTGGATGGTAACAAAAGCGATATTGACGTGACCATCGAAATGACCAAGTCTAGATGGGATGACCTGTCCGACAGCAGAAAGGAAAGCTACCTGGAGGACATCGTTAAGGACATATTGAAAGAGTACAAAGATGCCGATATTGACGGCACAGTGAAGAACTCCAGTAATAGGGATAAATTGGCAACCTTTTCAACCAATAGCAGAGGCGATGTAACGATTAAAAAGGTAGCTTCTTCTCTGGATACTAGCAGTATCCAACGTTCTTTGAGTGACAGATACGGTAACTACGCCGGTGTTGGTTTTGATTTCACTGTAAGAGGCGACAGCAGTAAAGCAACCGTTGATGTGTATGTAAATTCTGATGATTGGAACAACAAACTCACCAGTAATCAAAGAAGCAACCTAACTGACGGCGTAATCGATCAGCTAAAAAATAGAGAGAACATTGACAGAGTCGAGGGGTACATTCGCAATAAGGGCAACAGCAGCCAAATTATTTCCTTCTAAGACTCATGCTTCAAAAAAAGCGATAAAGGCTTTATAGCCTTTGTCGCTTTTTTGATGATGTACAAACATCCTATATCCAATTATTGAATCAGCCTGCCTACAGAAGTAATGTATTTTATATAATCACTATCCGCATTAGTTGTACCGATATTTTTTGTATAAACCAAATGACCTGCGCTGGTTATTTTGACTTTGTGAAATGAACCGGGTTTAGAATAAGGATCTACACTATAGGTCCCTTTGCTATACACAATCATAGGATTGAAGTCAATTTTCTTGAAAACGGGCGATAAGTCACTCTTATACGTAGCATGAATATTCAATACGCCCTGCTTTTGATCCCAGTCAAAGGAAGTAAGATCAAATGCATTTGCATCAATGACTTGGGCCAAGTCTTGTCCCTTGAACCTCATAAGAATTGGACTTTCCGTAAAGCTATCATGTCTTAGCTTCAATAAACCGCGCTTCGAATCCCACTCCATCTGCGCATCTGTATCTTTCAACAAAATGGAAACTGGTAAAAACATCGCGTTGCTTTTCATGATGGGGACTGTGTCCATTGTCAACGGCTCACCGTTAACCGATATTTCGGGTGAACCGATCGTAGTCGTTACATTACGGCCTAGCAAATCAACAGAAGCCGTTTTGTTCGCTGCATTATAAGTTACTTTGCCTCCCAGTATATCTTCAGCCGCTTGGAGCGGTATAAGCAGTCTGCCCTTCGCATCCACAAAAGGTGAGGCAGGATAGGTGTATAAAATGTAATGATCATTTACCTTCAGGTGTATAGGGGTCTGAGCTTGGGCTGATGTCGAATTCGAGTGTACAGTAGCAACGCTAAATAAAAACACAAGGCATACGAGCAACCTGATTTTCATAATACCCTCCTTTTTCATAAACAGCTCACAACAAACATAACTGTTTTATTCATATATAACGTACCTCCACAAATGCAAACCGTCAACCATAATTTATAATATATACCTAATTATAGATTATATCGTCTTCCCTACAGCTATGTAATTCATAAATACATTAATTATATTTATAAATATAAAGGTATTTTAGCGATGAAAGCAGAATATATCACTGTATTCCACTTTAGAAAGGGGTAAATATATACGATGAGAAGATTGCTTAAACGTAGAGCCAGGTCGAGCATTGCATTAACAATGACTTTATTATTGGCAATTGCAGCCGTACCATTAGGTACACTGGACGCCGCAGCAGCGGAGCCGAACCAAAACAAGAAGCAGGATGTGCCGACCTTCTCTAATGTATCGGTTCACGATCCTTCGATTGTCAAAGACGGTGACACTTATTATGTGTTTGGGTCGCATATCGCCGCAGCGAAGTCAAAAGATCTCACAAATTGGACTTCTTTTGCAAACGGTTACACTACGCCTGGGAATACCCTTTACGGGGATTTATCGAAGAATCTGGCCGGATCTTTCGCTTGGGCGGGTGAGAATGATGCGGACAGCAAAGGAGGATTCTCAGTATGGGCACCCGATGTATTTTGGAATGAGCATTATGTCAATAAGGATGGCACAAAAGGGGCCTACATGATTTATTATAGTGCCTCCTCCACCTATATACGCTCCGCGATCGGCATTGCCGTTGCCCCCAACATTGAGGGACCCTATCAATATGTGGATACCATTGTGAATACTGGTTTTACAAAGGAGACTGCATTCGATAAAAATAGCAAAGTGGATAAAAAGTGGACAAATACACCGATTCCACAACTCATTAATGAAGGCAAGCTGAAGGGTCCCAGATCAGGATGGTTTAACGCCGACGGTTCTTATGCGAATCGGGTGTTCCCGAATGCAATCGATGCAGCAGTCTTTTATGATACAGACGGGCGCTTATGGATGACGTATGGGTCATGGTCTGGAGGCATTTTTTTGCTGGAGCTGGATAAAGCAACTGGCAAACCAATCTATCCAGGCCAAGATGGAACGACGGAGGATGGCCGGTTGATTGATCGTTATTTTGGCACCAAGATTGCAGGTGGATACGGTGAGTCCGGGGAAGGTCCGTATATTGAATACAACTCAAAAACGGGTTACTACTATCTGTATGTAACCTATGGCGGACTTGCAGCTGACGGTGGATATAACATGAGATTATTCCGTTCCAAGAGTCCGACAGGACCTTATAAGGATGCCAAAGGGCAGAATGCTGTTCTGCCAGCAAACACCAAAAATACAGCCTATGGCAACAAATTAATGGGTAACTTCTTGTTCGATAGCCAAATAGGCGATCCAGGTACAGGTGTGGGCTACGGCTATGTATCTCCTGGGCATAACTCGGTGTACACCGATCCTGCTACCGGACAAATGTTTGTTGTCTTTCATACCCGATTCCCTCAGCAGGGGGAGACTCACGAGCTGCGTGTACATCAAATGTTCATGAATCAGGATGACTGGCCTGTGGTAGCTCCTTACCGTTACGGTGGCGAGACGCTTACAAAGCTGGATGAGAAACAATTCATTGGCGATTATCAATATATTAACCATGGCAGTGATTCTTCGGCGACGATCAAAAATACGCAGTTCATTCAGCTGAAAGCAGATCACACTATTAAAGGCGATGTGCAAGGAACATGGCACAAGTCGGGGGATGCGAATATCCAACTAACACTGGATGGCACTGTGTTTGATGGAGTACTCCTGAGACAATGGGACCAGGTAACGAATCAATATATTTTGGCGTTTACAGTTCTATCGAATAAAGGCGAAATGGCCTGGGGCAGTAAGTTCCCTGATATGCCGGATACGACAGTCGTTGACAGTGTGTATCGTGAATTAGATCTTGGCGATACGAGCCGGGTGACGGCTAATCTGACGCTTCCGAAGGAAGGCAGTCGCCAATCCGCGATTACCTGGAAAACTTCAAACCCAAACGTCATTTCTGATACTGGTGAAGTCAAGCGCCCCGGGATCGGTGAAAAGGCTGTATCCGCTACTTTGACGGCTTCCATCACCAAAGGAGACAGCAGTCGGGATAAAACTTTTAACATTACGGTAGCTCCTTATGAGAAGGCAACATTGACCGCTTCATACCCATTTGAAAATAACCTAAAGGATCAGAATGATGCTTTTGCCAATGGTAAGGTTATTGGTGACCGGATCGATCGTCAGGGAGGAAGTGTATCCTACGCTGAAGGCGTAAGGGGCCAAGCTGTAGTCCTTGATGGACAGTCAGGTATTGCTCTGCCTGAAGGACTCATATCCAGCTCAGCCTATTCTGTGTCACTGTGGGTGAAGCCCAGCGAATTGACTGTCCATACACCAACTTTTTTTGGAGCTATGGATAGCAACCACTGGGTTAGCCTTCTGCCCAGAGGACCCGAGAAGGATAACACTATGGTCTGGTCCGGCAGCTCAACTTGGTATACTGGCAGTACGGGCCTGAAGATCAAAGCCAATGAATGGACACATCTGGCCTTCACTGTAGATCGTGGGGTATTAGAGGTGTATGTGAATGGCAAAATTCAATTTACCGGCTCAAAGTTCCCGGATGTCTTTACCTCTAAATCTGGAACATTCAGCCTAGGGGTCAATTGGTGGGACCCTGCGTTCAAAGGATCTATAGACGAGCTGAATATATTTGAAGGCGCGCTCCCTCCTGCACAGGTGGAAGAGTTAGCCCAGATGAAGTGAATTAAGACTATTTGTGAAATGCGTAAGCATAGCTAGTGTCGAAGAATGAAAAAAAGAGAGCGCTGAACAGCGCTCTCTTTTAATAAACCTTATAAATATTAGTAGGCCAGTGCAAAAAGTCCTTTGATATGGGACAGGTAACGGATGTTACTGCCTTCTTTCATCAAAGTAGCTACAGCGCCTTTCAGTTGGGTGCCATTCGCGCCTACAGTACCGATCGCGTCTGTTCTTCCCAAGCTGCCCAGTGTACCGGAGAACACTGGCGTAAAGCGTTCCATTTTCGCTCCGTTGAAATAAGCGAAGATGTTGTAACCAACTAATTCACCCATTTGCCAAGCCAACTGTGCAGTTGGAGGGTATGGACGCTCGCCTTCACCTGGGAACACTACTGCGCTGTCGCCAGCGAGGAAGATGTCTTCGTGGGAAGTCGATTGCAGTGCGCCATTCACAGTTGCGCGACCGCGGTTTACTTCAATACCAGATGCGCCAACCAGTGCATTACCTTGTACGCCGCCTGTCCAGATCAGTGTGTTCGTTTTGATCGAACGTCCGTCTTTCAAGAGAACTTCGTCAGCTTTCATTTCTGTAATCGGAACACCCGCTACGATTTGAACGCCACGTTTTTCAAGGCTTGTTACTGCACGATCAACCAATGGTTGAGGGAAGCCTGCCAAAATAGATGGTCCAGCTTCTACGCAATACAAGTTGATATCTTCGTAGTTGATGCCTTTTTCACGGCAAACTGCAGGCAGTTTGTCAGCATATTCGCCCACCAGCTCAACGCCAGTCAGACCGCCGCCACCGATAACAATGGTAGCGTCCGCTTTGTTACCGGATTGCTTGTAAGCATCCAGACGAGCTTCCACATGTGCACGGATGCGATTAGCTTCTGCCACTGATTTCAGTGTGAAGCTATGCTCTTGCAGCCCCGGAATACCGAAGTATGCCGTTTCACTGCCCAGGGAAATAACGAGAGCGTCATAGCTCAACGTAGCACCACTGGCCAGAGTTACTTTCTTATCGTCCGGTTTGATTTCGGAAACAGTATCCACTTTCAGGATAATATCTTTGTTACGCAGCAGTTTTTCCAAAGGAAGCGCCACAGCTTTTTCGGCAATCGTACCTGCGGCCAAACGGTGCAGTTCCGTAATAATTTGGTGCGACGCAAAGCGGTTTACCACTGTAATGGTTGCTTGGCTAGCGTCCATATGCTGGCGTGCTGTAAGAGCGGCCAGCAATCCGCCGTATCCGCCGCCCAAGATCAAAATTTGCTTCGACATGTCCATCCTCCGTTCTCGATCAGGTAATTATTTGCTTTCGCGTTGGCGCTCATTCAGAATATCCAGGAAAGCCTGGCTGAAACGCAGCGTTTTTTGTACATTAGGATCTTTAAGCATTTTGAGCAGGCCAAACAGACCTACACTGCCGTCCGTAGTTTGTACACGATCATTTGCTTCAATTGCAGCAGAAGCCAATCCTTTAGCCGAATCTGTAACAGGCTTCACAAACTCTCCCATGGAGTTTTTCATATCTCCGATAAAGACAGGGTCAGTTGCCAGACTGCGGGCTACATCATAAGCATCGGTCATCAAAGTAACCATCTCAGTCAACTTTGGCAGATTCTCTACCAGTACGGTCAGCGATTGCTGAACCTCCGGTTTCATCAATTGGTCCAATACATCCCGAGACTCTTTGGTAGCTTCTTGTGTTACGGCCACCTCTTGTTGGTTTTCAGACATGCGTGAACGTCCTCCTTTACTGTGAAAATAGAAGTCCATTCCTTTCTCGTAACCTGCATCATAAACTCTAGCAATAAAACGTTCAATGAATTCGCCCTTAAACATGCAAGAAGCACAGCTTAAACCGGCCTATACCCTAAAGGGCAAGACTGATGATCGCAGATGCCAATTGTATATTGCTTGGACGTTATTCTGTTGTTGTTACTGCTGCGGAATATCTCACGAAGCGCTCCCTCGTGACTACAACAGGCCGAAACGGAACCCTATACCTCTATATTACACCTTTCACAACCCAATCGTCGAAGAAATTTTAAATTTGCACAAATTTCTGCAAATTTTTTATTGTTATTTTAGATAAAAATTAGAATAAGCACGATTTTTGTCTAAGTTTACCTTAAAAAAAGGGGCATTTTATACTAGAGATGGGTAATAGAGAGGGTGAGTTTCTGTTTATTAATATGAAAACCAATACAAAACATATTCCTACGGAGGGTTAAACGATGGCTAAAACATTTGCAGACATGGTTCAAGAAGCGAGGCAGCACGTTCAGGGCATTACTTCACAGGAGGCACGTCAGCGAATTGAATCCAATCCAGATACATTCGTTATCGACGTACAGGATTCTCATGATGCAGGTGCTTGCGGCCTAATTCGCGGTAGCGCCAATATTTCACTGGGCATGCTACCCATCCGCGCTGACCTGGACGTTCCACAAGATTTGCGTGATGAACGCTTACGTGACCGCAACCGCCCAATTATCACCACCTGTGGGGCAGGCGGACAAGCTGCATTGGCAGCTTATATACTGCAACAGATGGGCTTTACCAATGTGGCCTTTATTGAAGGCGGAACAACAGCCTGGAAGGAATCTGGCTTTGAAGTAGAACTGTATTAAGGGAATGTAGCCGCTTCCCCAGCAAATCGTCCTAGGTGCGTAAGGTGTCCTCAGAAGCATCGGAAGCACCAGAAGGTTCAAAATCATCCGGAATCGGCAGTGGCACGCCAGACTCGATAAATTCCTCTACATCACGGGCTGCTTTAACTTGATTGCACTCGTTGCAGGCGCATACGCAATTTACTGGCGTGGTGTGTCCACCTTTAGCCCGTGGAAGTAAATGATCAATCGTGTCGCCATAGCCACCGCAAAAAAAGCACGTATAACGGTCACGTTTAAGCACATATTGGCGGAATTCCTTGTTGCTATAAAGTCTGCGGACCGTGTACGGATTTACAATCACCGCCATGCGTTCTCTGACCAGAGTCATCGCCAAATCAAGCTCAATCTCCTGATGCCAGCGTCTCCCTTGGTCGGTTTTGCCTCTTAGTCGAATCATGCCATTGCGATTAAGCCGCAACGCACGGGTATCCGCAGGCTTCAGCCTGCTAAGCAAATGACGAACCCGTTGCCGATGGCGCTCACGCGCTTTGTCCGTGACGGGCTTCCTACGGGGGCGTTGAGAATCATTAGGAGGCTGCGCGGACGCTTCCAGACCGTACGCAGTCGTATCTGCTTCGGAGCTATGCCGCTCCACAGGAGCAGCCAAGGGCTTCATTTCCTCATGGGAAGGAGCGGACGCAACCGCCCGTTCTTGCGGGGCTAACCCCCGACAGGAACGACAAGGACCACGCCGGGAAAAAGGCCCCGCCCGGCGACCGGTTCTGCGCTGAAAGTCTGTTAATGGTTTGATCTCCTGACAATACGTACATTTTTTCATCAGCGGTTCTCTCGCTTCATCCTTATTCTGCTGCGGATCTGTCACGTTCATCCCTCCTTCCCTTTCTTGTTCGAGCTTATGGTTTGCCCGAAATCCGAACTATAGCTAAGTTAGATTCATTTTACCGTTTTCACGTTTCCTTTTCTAGCCATTGAGTCGTTGTCATCACTCAAGGTATAACAAATTTTAATGATTTAGCATACGTTATATAGCGATCCATGTTCTTCATCAACATCATATTGACCATCAGACGTTTAGCCCCCCTCACTTGGTGGGTAACTTGTTATATATGAAGGAGGGACGCACATGAAAAGGAACCATACGATGATGCAATTTTTCGAGTGGAATGTCGCAGCTGACGGTTCTCACTGGAAAAAGCTTGCCCGCCTGGCACCGGAACTAAAAGCCAAAGGAATTGACGCGATATGGATTCCACCTGTCACCAAAGGCCAATCTCCTGAGGATACGGGTTACGGCGTCTATGACCTTTACGATCTGGGCGAATTTGACCAAAAAGGTGCAGTACGCACCAAATACGGAACCAGGGAAGATCTGCTGGAAGCTGTCGCATCCTGCGTTCGCCACGGCGTAGCCGTCTATGTCGATCTGGTCATGAACCATAAGGCAGGTGCAGATGAAACCGAAGTATTCAAGGTCGTCGAGGTCAACCCGGATAATCGTAATGAGGTCATTTCCGAGCCCTTTGATATCGAAGGCTGGACTAAATTTACATTCCCCGGCCGGCAAGGGAAGTATTCCACATTTCAATGGAACTTCGAACATTTTAACGGAACGGATTACGATGCAAGTCAGGACCGGACAGGAATCTATCGTATTTTAGGTAAAAATAAAAACTGGAGCGATAATGTAGATGATGAATTCGGCAATTATGATTATTTAATGTTCGCCAATATTGACTATAATCATCAGGATGTGCGTAAGGAAATGATCCGCTGGGGCAAGTGGCTGGTGGATACTCTACAATGCAACGGATTCCGTCTGGATGCAATCAAGCATATTAATCATGAATTTGTACGAGAGTTTGCTACAGAAATGATTAAAAAGCGTGGGCAGGATTTTTATATGGTAGGCGAGTTTTGGAAACCGGATCTGGAATCGTGTCAAAAGTTTCTGGATACCATCGATTATAAAATCGACCTGTTTGACGTATCCCTCCACTACAAACTACATAGCGCTTCCTTGGGTGGTAAGGATTTCGATTTAAGCACCATTTTCGAGGATACGCTGGTTCATACCCATCCCCTGAACTCGGTTACTTTTGTCGATAATCATGATTCCCAGCCGCATGAAGCGCTCGAATCCTGGGTGGAGGACTGGTTTAAGCCCAGTGCCTATGCACTCATCCTACTGCGCAAAGATGGTTATCCCTGCGTATTCTACGGGGATTACTACGGTATCCAGGGACAAACGCCTGTGAAAGGCAAGCAAGCTGAGCTAGACCCGCTCCTATATGCTCGGTACCACAAAGCTTATGGTGAGCAAAAAGATTATTTTGATGATCCCCATACGATTGGATGGGTTCGTCAGGGCATTCCTGAGCTGCACGGCTCTGGATGTGCTGTGGTGATCACCAACGCAAATGACGGGGAAAAGCGCATGTTCGTGGGTAAACAACATGCAGGAGAAAAATGGACCGATTTGACTGGGCATCACGATCATGCCGTGAAGATCGAACAGGATGGCTACGGCGTATTTCCCGTTCGTGCTGGCAGTGTATCTGTATGGGCACTTCCTACCGAGGAAGACAGCCTGGAAACAGAGGATACCGCGAACGCTTGATGTATATCAACTCAAAGAGGACAGGATGCAAGGAAGCGCCCTGTCCTCTTTGTATATGGAAAATCACTCCGTCACCTTGCTTTGGTTGGCCACAGCCTGTTTTTTTGCCTCTACATGACTCGGATCACCAAGATAGAAGCGCCGTATAGGATCGATATGCTCATCCAGCTCATACACCAGTGGGATACCTGTCGGGATGTTCAAATCCAGCAGTGCAGTTTCGTCCAAATTCTCCATGTACTTGATCAAGGCTCGTAAAGTATTACCGTGTGCGGAAATGATAACCCGGTCCTTTTTGAGAATCAACGGCACGATCCGTTGCTTCCAAAACTCACCAACCCGATGCACAGTGTCTTCTAGGCTTTCCCCGAGCGGCAGCTCCTCCGGCTTAATATGGCGATAACGCTCTTCCCGATGTGGACTCCGTTCATCCTGCTCATCCAACATGGGTGGTCGCACCGTCAAACTACGTCGCCAAATATGAACCTGCTCCTCGCCGTATTGCACGGCGGAATCCAGCTTGCTGAGCCCCTGAAGAGCACCATAGTGGCGTTCATTCAGCTTCCATGACTTCTGCACGGGTATCCACAGATGATCCAGCTCATCCAAGATATGATACAACGTGCGGATAGAACGTTTTAGCACAGAAGCAAATGCCAAATCAAACGTATACCCAGCCTCCTTGAGGATACGTCCTGCCTCGATGGCCTCATGAGTTCCCTGTTCAGTCAGATCGACATCCGTCCAGCCTGTGAACAAGTTTTGTCGGTTATACACGCTTTCTCCATGCCTCACCAGCACCACTTGATACATATACCTCACTCCTCACCTATCTATCCTCTATGTTTTACCCAACTTCTATGTATTTAACGTAAAATGCATTTTTTAAACCGCCTCTTTCATACAAAAAAGGACGACATTCAGCCGCCCTTCTCTTCTCATCCTACTTGAACCATATGCAATAGTCGCAGACCTTAGTCCCTATTGCTAAGCTTAGCTAACAGATCCAATATTCGTACATATAGCCACACTAACGTTACCAGCAATGCAAAAGCGCCATACCATTCCATATATTTGGGTGCACCTTGATCAGCTTGTTCCTCAATGAAATTAAAATCTACGAGCAGATTCAAAGCGGCAATGATGACGATAAATAAACTAATGCCAATACCCACCCAGCCCGTTTCATGGATATACGGAACATTCATACCGAAAAAATTCAAAATAAAATCAACCAATGTCACCAGAAAAATCGCCATCGTACATAGGACAACAAATGAGATAAAGCCACGTGTCACCTTGATGATTCGTTGTGTATACATAAAGAGCATCAAGAACAAGATACCCATAGTCAGCAAAATGGCATTAACTACAATTCCAGGGTACTCATACTCCATAAAAGCGGAAACGCCACCCAAAGCAAAGCCACTCAGAATCGCATATACAGGAGAAAGCAATGGAGCCGTTTTTGGAAAAAAGGATATCGCAAGTGCTACGCCTGCCATCCCAATAAAGCCTGCCGTCAGCAACGATAGCACCTCTACGGTTCCTTGGTAGGTCATATACCAGGTAATACTGCTAGAAACGATAAGTAGGACCAGCAGAAGTAACGTTTTGTTCACCGTTCCTCCGATGGTCATACGTTGTTCGCTAGCTTCTCTTTCATCTTCACGTAAAAAGATGTCATCACGTAAAACCGGATTGCTAAAGCTCATACAGGGTACTCCTTTTCGATGTGTTATTTACGATGTCATATGTATATATCGGCACAACCTGAAAAAAGTTTCAGAAAATTTCAAACAATAAAAAAACTCTAACCTTGCCTTTCGGCAAAGCTAGAGTTAGAGGGTCAAGTCGTTACAGATTAAAAATCAGCGGTAGCAATTTGGATAGTACCTGTTACTGCTCCAACTGGAGTCGCCTGAAGAGCAGCTACCAGCAGCAAAGCAACTTCTAACGTAAGGCTGTTGCCCGCTGGGATTACATAAGTGATCACAGGAGCATTGACACGGGTAACCACAAGATCAACCGGATTGGCACCTGTATTATTCACAGTAATCGTAGCATTATTACCGCCTCTCAGGTTTTCAAAGAAGGACTTACCCACACCAGCAGCAAGATTGTAGAATTGCGAAGGTAAAAGAATCGCCATAGTCTTCACCTCCCTTGCGTTTGATAATGTATTCTATGCTCCCAATCTATCAACGTAACGTTAAGTGTCTCAGTAATAAGACACAATTTAAAAGACTTCTAGATTAACGTACTCTCTATATATTAAAAGGAGTTGCCCTCTCAGATCCTTTGCCTAATCTGCGGACAACCTGTCATTTTGAAAGGTTAAACCATTTTTTTCATATTATAAGCCTAATCATGATAAAATACGTACCATAATGAAAAAGACCCAAGGAGGATAACCACATGAAACAGGAACTGATTGACCGCCTGACTACATATGTTCAGGTGGATACCCAATCCGACGAAAGCAGCCACACTTGCCCCACCACACCCGGACAGCTCACATTGGGCAACCTCCTGGTAGACGAACTGAAATCCATCGGTATGACAGACGTAACCATTGATGGTCATGGTTATGTAATGGCAACCCTTCCCTCCAATACGGATAAAGAAGTGCCCGTCATTGGTTTTCTGGCACACCTTGATACGGCTACTGAGCTAACCGGCGCAGGAGTGAAGCCACAGTTGACGGAGAATTACGATGGAGGCGATATCACGCTGAATGCCTCGCTGGGTGTAGTACTTTCTCCACGTGAGTTTCCCGAATTGACTCAATATAAAGGCCATACCCTAATCACAACAGATGGTACCACCCTGCTCGGTGCAGACAACAAAGCTGGCATCGCAGAAATCATGACAGCAATCCACTATCTGATTGATCATCCAGAAATTCAACATGGCAAAATTCGCGTTGCTTTTACACCGGACGAAGAGATTGGAAGAGGACCTGAACGCTTTGATGTAGCCGCTTTTGGTGCTGAATATGCTTATACAGTAGACGGTGGACCGCTCGGAGAACTGGAGTATGAGAGCTTCAATGCCGCAGCTGCTCATATTACCATTCATGGTGTGAATGTACATCCTGGTACGGCTAAAAACAAAATGATCCACGCTGCCAAAATCGCTATGGAACTGCACAGTAGATTACCTGCGAATGAAGCCCCGGAATATACAGACGGGTATGATGGCTTCTATCATCTGTTGGAGTCTACAGGCACAGCAGAACAAGCCAAACTGTACTATATTATCCGCGATTTTGATCGCGAGAGCTTCGAAAACCGGAAAGCTTATTTGACAAATATCGTAAAAGAGCTCCAGGCTGCCTATGGAGATAACCGCATCACGCTGGAGCTGAGAGATCAGTATTACAACATGAAAGAGAAAATCGAGCCTGTCAAACATATCGTCGATATCGCACATGAAGCAATGACAAAGCTGAATATTGAGCCCATTATCAAGCCGATTCGTGGAGGCACAGACGGTTCACAGCTGTCTTACATGGGACTGCCTACACCGAATATTTTCACAGGTGGGGAGAACTATCACGGTAAGTATGAGTATGTGTCAGTGGACAACATGGTGCTTGCCACCAAGGTTATTGTGGAAATCGCACAATTGTTCGAGCAACGCGGCAAGTGAACCACTTTTACACACACTGACACGTTTAGATTAAATATGAAGGCATATCGTTTCGTAATGGAAACGATATGCCTTTTTTATTGAAGCTCTCATATCCCCTTTAAATTTTCGATACCTTTATAACTTTTATCCGTCTTCAGACCGACAATTATATAAGACTATAAAAAATATATTTAGTAAAGAAAGGTAGGCAGTCCACTTGAATACAATAGATGCATTAATTGTAGCCATTCCCTACATACAACAGGTTATGCGTGAGAAAGTAACCCTTGCTCTCTTCGACCGCACTCACGTTCTTGCTTACACCCAATCAGAGGGTATGGACCTCGGCTTTGAAACAGGCTCGGAGCTGCTGGAGGACTACAAAAATTTTGCCATGCTTAAAAATGGACATGAGGCCAGCTTGACCCACATTCCGGCTGAAGTCCTGGGATATCCTCTTGATATGATCAGTATTCCTGTGTTTGACGATAAAGGGGACGTCATCGCAGCGTTTGCCGCCTCCTATAATTTGACCAACAAAAATCAACTGGATCAAATCGTATCCGAAAACCTCTCCATTACCGAGCAGCTCATTGAGATGGTGCAACATGTAACAGCGCATTCGGAGGAGTTACAGGCTACCAGTGAACACATTTTGAAGAACACCCAAATTGCCGTACAAAACTCGGGTAAAATTAATCAGGTTGCTGTATTTATCAAGGAAATTTCCGATCAAACCAACCTGCTTGGATTGAATGCTGCGATCGAAGCCGCACGTGTCGGAGAAGCAGGAGCAGGCTTCGGTATCGTTGCTCAAGAAGTACGCAAGCTGTCCGTAGAGTCCAAAAAAGCGACGGTCGATATCGAGGGAGCCCTTAAGGATGTACAGAACTCCATTCGTCAGATGGAGCAGGAAATAGAGCAAATTGTTTCTTCTTCTCAAGAGCAGGCGACTCTGGTAGGCTCTTTCACCGAAGTCATGGAGCGTATGCAAAAGGCGAGCGAAACGATGCAACATCTGGCCGATAACCTGACTTCCTATATTGTAAAATAAATAACATCGTTACTTTGCATGAGAAAGGGGAGCGCACTGATCCGCAAATGGCGAAAAAGTGCGCTCCCCTTATTTACACAATCCCTACTGGGTATGACGATCGAAGTCTGAAATCAAGCAGTAAAAGAAAAAACACCATGATTCGAAGGATGCACGGAGTCTAAATCTCCCAATGTATTTCCTATCGGAAGAGCAACACTAAGAAACGCTAAGACCATAGTTATCGAGCTTAATGCCTTTTTCATTATGAAGCCCCCTTAATAAAATGGTTTGGTATTGCTCTTGCTGGGACGGTGTTGCCAAATCTCGGTAAGTCTCGAATAGTGCAATCAGTGTTCTAAAATCGGCATCGGCTTCTACACCAATAGAGAATTGCAGAGAAACAAGGATATAATTCAAGGCAACGATATACTGCTTCTTTTTCAAATAGTAAATAGCTAATTGGTTGACCAGTTTTAAATAATATACGCGGTTGGCTCTATCTTCATAACCTTCAAATATCTCAATATCATCGGCAAACTCGTTCAGCAGTTCATCAATATCCCAATTGTTCAAGTTAGCTGCTTCAGTAATACTAACCAATCCTGGTAGTAGCTCCTCGTCATTGTTGTGAAGAAACTGAACATATTCCGGTAAAAGTTCCTTCTTCCCCGAAAGTAAATCAATCATATATAAATTGGCCTTGGCGAGAAAACGGAATCTCTCTACTTCTTCGTGACCGCTTTGATCCAGCCCCATAAACCAGCCCATTTCGCTATACTTCATAATATAATCTCTGGCTTCCTCATACTGGCCTATATTCTGATAATAAATCGATTTCGCTAGATAACTGTAAGCATAATAAAACACCAGCGGGTGTTTGGTGTCCAATGTCTCATACTTGCCGTCCGCAGCATTTCTCAGTTGGGTGTGATACAGGCTTTCAGCCAACGAATGCAAATAATCCGCAACCTTGTTCGCTTCATCCCAATCATTATGCGTGTAGCTGATTCTAAATAACTCGCAAGCTTTATCAAGCGCGTGGCTGTCCGACAACAAATAAATAGCTCCCCTTTGATTCAGGACCTCTTCCACTAAACCCCGCCTCCCTATCCTGAAAATTACGGTCACCCCTAGCCTTGTGGCTATTCTTCAGGGTAGTTATGCTATTAGCCCCATTTTTACATGCCAGTATATTACAAATATAGTCAAAGCCTAACTTGAAGTCAATTTAATCATCGGTACATTCATATTTTTGCAATCTGACATGGATATGTATATTTACGAGTCACGAATAGAGGATTTTCATTATTGAATTAATGCTAAAGAAGACAAAAGATTGGCTCTCTTATGAGTGGTTTTTATGATCTATAGTATCGTCAGGGTAACTACGTTACGAATTAGTGCGTACTTTTCAACCGAATACCGGGGCCTTACAATCAAACCTGTGCACGAAAGCAAAGTATAGAGTACGACTCAACAAAGCATGTACCTATTCACCAAAATACAAATTCACTTAAGGAGTGAAGTTAATAACATGGAACTTCAATTGGCTTTAGACTTGGTAGATATCCCACAAGGTATTGCATTGGTAAAAGAAGTCGAATCGTATATTGATATCGTAGAAATCGGTACGCCGATTGTCATCAATGAAGGACTTCACGCTGTAAAAGCAATGAAAGAAGCATTTCCCAATCTAAAAGTGCTGGCTGACCTGAAAGTTATGGACGCAGGGGGATATGAAGTGCTGAAAGCTTCCGAGGCTGGTGCCGATATTGTGACGATTTTGGCTGTAGCTGAAGATGCAACGATCAAAGGTGCTGTAGAAGAAGCTAAGAAACAAGGCGGCAAAAAAATCCTGGTGGACATGATCGGTGTTAAAAACCTGGAGCAACGTGCGAAAGAAATTGATGCTTTAGGCGTTGACTACATCTGTGTGCATACAGGCTACGATCTGCAAGCGGAAGGACAAAGTCCGTTCGAAGCATTGCAAGCCGTCAAAAAAGTCGTAAAAAACTCCAAAACAGCCGTAGCTGGCGGCATCAAGCTGAGTACATTGGCTGAAGTGGTAAAAGCTCAACCGGATCTGGTTATCGTAGGCGGCGGTATCACTGGCGAAGACGACAAAAAGGCTGTAGCCTCGCAAATGCAGCAGCTCATTAAACAAGGTTAATCCCAATGGAGACCTCTCAATATTTATCCGAGGTAATCAAGGAGCTGCAATTCGTTCCACAGCTAATCAGCGATACCGAATCGGAACAGCTGATCCACTCCATCGCTGCTGCGAATAAGGTATTCGTAGCAGGAGCGGGGCGCTCAGGGTTCATGATTCGCTCGCTGGCCATGCGGCTGATGCATATGGGAATTCAAGCTTACGTCGTTGGGGAAACCGTAACCCCTGGTTTAAGCGAGGGTGATCTGCTGATTATCGGTTCAGGCTCTGGTGAAACCAAAAGCCTAGCCTCCATGGCAGACAAAGCGAAAAAACTCGGGGCCTCACTGGCGCTCCTTACCACCTCCCCCGAGTCCACCATCGGCAAACTGGCCGATATCATCGTTAAGCTGCCCGGCGCACCCAAGGACCCATCCAACAAGAATTACCAAACCATTCAGCCCATGGGCTCACTGTTTGAACAAACCCTGCTGCTGTATGGCGATGCGTTGGTACTCAGAACGATGAAGCTGCGCAAGCTGACTTCCGAATCCATGTATGGTCAACACGCCAATTTAGAATAAAACTGCTTTTTCCTTTACGATAACAAAGCAGGCTGTCCCTACATGTCCGAGCATGTAAGAACAGCCTGCCTATTGTGTTTAAATGAAGTAAAATCTTAGTCTTCTACTCCTCTGTCTCAAATCATTTATTCATACTCCCTACTGGCAGCGGCGGCACTTTGGATGGATCAACCAGCGCCCAATATGCATATTTGGCCTTTAACCGTTCATCGAACAGCAGCGGCTTATCCACCCGGGCAATCGGGAATGTACTGAGCCACGTATTGCCATCATCTGTTCCCCAAATGGTCACATTGCTGAGATGTTTCTGCTGTCTTGTAAACATATCGAACAGCGCCTGATAACGATGAGCCTGCCGGATCAGTAGAGCTTCAGGAATCGTTTCGTAGCGATCCGTATCATTCGAGTAGAGGCCCATATCCAGCTCTGTGATCTGATTATCCAGCCCGAGTGAAGCAAACTTTTCGATGGATTGCTCGATTTCGGCAATAGTAGGGAACTCCAGGCGGATATGCGATTGGTGACCTACGCCATCAATCGGTACACCTTTGGCAAGCAAATCACGCACCAGATTGTACAGAAAATCCCGTTTCTTCGGTTCATGGGTATTGTAATCGTTAATGAACAACCGCGCGTTTGGCCCCGCCACTTCCCTCGTGACACGGAACGCTTTTTCAATATAATCGGTTCCTGTAATCTGATACCACTTGCTACGGCGCATGCCGTCTGGCTGATCAGGATCAATGACCTCATTCACCACATCCCAATCGGTAATAACATTTTTATAACGAGCGGCAACAGCACGAATATGCGTCTCCAGGCGATCCAGCAAAAGCTTTTTATTCTCAGCAGTCGGTGTCATCGGCTGTCCATTTTTGTCCTTAAACATCCAGTCCCCGGTTTGGTTATGCCACACTAAGGTATGGAAACGAATTTCCAATCCGTGCTGTTTTGCAAATTGAACAATTTGGTCTGCTTCCTCCCAATGGAACTGCCCCTCGGATGGTTGCAAGGAGACAGGCTTCATCGCATTCCCTGCAACGACGCTGTTAAAATGCTTCTGTACCAGTTCTCCGTAAGCCCCTTCGGTCTGGAAAGCCTCAATCGCTGTGCCGATGCTGAACTGTCCCTGATATAATCCATGCAAAGAAGGTATGTCCTTCTCAATCGCCAGCGGCGGCACCAGGGACAATTCGAAATCATCCATATAAAAGGAGGACGTCCCTTCTGGCGATTCCAGGTACATAGAAACGGTGTCTGTATCATGTGCGAGCGTATACGTGCCAGACAAATGCATCCATCCTCCTGTCGTAATCGCCGTATCGCCTACAACCGTTTCATATGCACTTTGACCTTGGTAATCACGTTGTACGCTGAGCCTCACCTTGGCAGGCTGCTCACCTGGCACCAGCTTCACCCAGGCGCTGACCGTATAACGGTTGCCCTTTTGCATCGTGACAGTCACGTCCAGCTTGGGACCGGCATATGCCTTTTGTCTGCCTGTTGTCAGCAGACTGTATGAGCCGGTCCGTGCATCGGCATTCGAGACCTGCACGGTCTCGGCTCCTAAGCGGGATACCCAGCCTTGGGCTGTGCCATCTTCAAACCCAGATACAATCCCACTTGTAGGATTCGTTGGTGTTACTGATACCTGCCTAATTTCCACCTCATCCACATAGTAGGCCTGAGCGGGATTCGAGTTCTCCACATACAGCTTCAATGCATTCATCTCCCCGGTAAACGTATATCTCCCATGAAGTTTAATCCACGAAGTATCTGCTGTTTCCGTCTGTGCTACAGTCTTCCATGCTGTAGTCCCCCCTGTCGGCTGCTGCTCCATCGTAAGCTTAATCACGCTTGGAATTGCCGCATTGCCGTCCAGTTTCACATACCCGCTAATTTCATACTCCACATCCGGCAGCAGCAGCGGCTTCACATCCAGCTCTGCTCCGTTCCAAGCCGCCGTACGAGCGGTTGCCTTCAGACTGTGCGTACCGCCATAGGCCGCTTCCGTGACGGATGCAATTTGGGTATAAGCTCCCCGGGGCTTCCAGCCGTCACTGTTTCCTTGCTCAAATCCATACGCTCCAATGATCTTCCCTGCCGATAGCACCTTGTCCGAAACCGACGGAGAATGTTCCATAGACGAAGCTGCCTTCGCTACAGACGTTCCCCACCATCCGATAGGTGATAACAACAGCACTCCAGCCAGCACTAGACAAAAAGGCGTATACCAACATGACCGCACAGCAATCCCTCCTGCACTCAAATTTTTGAATTCATATTTGGCACTCTTGGATTATAGTTATCTGCGGATTGGAAACGGCTCTTAGAATGAATGTAAAATATTCACTATCCTTTGACGCCTCCCAAGGTCATACCCTTCACAAAATATTTTTGTAAAAACGGATAGACTAAAATAATAGGCACTGAAGCAACAATCGTCATCGTGGCACGAATAGAGGTAGGCGTAACCGCCTTTGCCAAATTTTCCGACCCTGCAAATTGGCTGGCATAGTCCTGAGCGTTAACGGACGTATTGGAATTTTGCAGAATTTTCATCAGCTCATATTGGAGAGTGCTCCATTGCTCATACGACGAATTGTACAAAAATACATCGAACCAGGAATTCCATTGCGAGACCGCCGTGAACAGGGATACTGTTGCCAGCACTGGCACACACAGCGGCAAAACAATGCGCATAAAAGTAGCAAACTCGCCAGCCCCATCAATACGCGCCGACTCCAAAATCCCCTCTGGCAATCCCTCAATAAAGGAGCGAATGACTATGACATTAAACACCCCGATCAAGCCCGGCACGATGTACACCCAAAAGGTTCCCAGCATCCCAAGCTCACGAATCAAGAGAAAATTGGGGATCAATCCACCGCTAAAATACATCGTCAAAATAAAAGCAATCGAAACAAATTTGCGCAGCACATATTCCGGTCGGCTGATCGTATACGCCACCATCGCGCAGCAAAACACCGAGGTCACTGTACCTGCGACCGTACGTAATACAGAAATTAACGTAGCATGAAAAATCGTCGCTTCCTTGAATACAAATTCATAATTACTCCACGTGAATTCACGCGGCCACAAATAAATCCCACCCCGAATCGAGTCATTCGCTTCATTTAATGAAACCGCCAACGTATTTAAAAATGGATACAGCGTGAACACCATTAGGCACAGCATAAACACAACATTGCACGCATCAAAAATCCGATCCGAGGGCGCCCGAAATCGCCCGTGTATGGCCTTCCCTTTGCCCATGACTTCCTCTCCTTTCTAAAAAACAGCCTAGTCCTGCACTTAAATCCGATTGATTATTCTTAGAGTTTGTTGGTACTGTTACTTGGAACTATCATTTTGAGTGGTTATATCTAGTGGCAATTGGAGTGAATTATGTGGATTATTTTTGGGACTATAAGAAGTCGTGTTGTAGTTCGTTGGTAAGGTCTTGATGAGGTCCGCGAAGCGGCCTGTTAAAAATCCACTGACCTTCCCTGTAGAATGGATGAGCAAGTTCCCCTGCTACAACCCTCAGTTCTTAAAAAATGACTTTACGGAGGATAGCAGCGGAGCGGGCGGAATTGTTCTAAAGAAGCGGAGCGTTCACCTTTATTCCCGGATTTTAACCTATGATTTTTATTCCAATAAGAAAATCCGGGGATAACAGTGATCGGAAGAACAATCCGCACGCGCAGCGACCTTCTCCCCCGTAACTCACTCTTTTTTAGAACAACCGCTCCTCCCCTAACCGCTTCGCAATATGATTGGCGCTAAACAACAGAATGAAGCTAACCACCGTTTTGAACATTCCAGCAGCAATGGAAAGCGAAAAGTTCCCCATCTGGATACCATATTTCAAGACGAAAATATCTAAGTTTTCCGAGTAATCCACGTTCATGCCGTTGCCCAGTAAATATTGCGGTTCAAAGCCTGATTCCAGCAGGTTGCCAATGTTCATAATGAGCAGGATGATAAATACAGGCTTTAATCCCGGCAAGGTCACATGCCAAATCCGCTGAAACCGCCCTGCTCCGTCCATTTCGGCCGCTTCATACTGCGAGGGGTCAATCGTGGTCATCGCGGCCAAATAAATGATGGTATTCCAGCCGACATTTTTCCATACCTCCGACGCTCCGAGAATCCCCCAAAAGTAGCTTCCCTCACCCAACCACAGAATAGGTTCCTTAATGAGTCCAAGCCACATCAGCACCTCATTGACAATGCCGCCGTCTGCTGATAGCGCCGTACTAATAATGCTGGCCGCAACTACCCACGAAATAAAATGTGGCAAGTAGCTGATCGTCTGCACCACTCGCTTAAATACAATCTGACGAAGCTCATTCAGCAAAATTGCTAGTGTTATAGCGGTAACAAATCCCAGCACCAGATTAATAAAGCTCATCGCCAGCGTATTGCGCATCACCCGCAGAAAGTGTTCATCCTGAAATAGAAAACGGAAATGCTTCAATCCAACCCATTGCTGATCAAGCAGCTTGCGGGCAGGCTTAAAATCCTGGAAGGCAATCGTCCAGCCCCAAAGAGGCAAATATTTAAAAATAAGCAGCCAGATTAAAAAGGGGACGGACATCCATACGAGTGCACGCTGCTGATTCAGCTTGTGTATAAATCCCCTAAAGCCGGTTCGCCGTGAGAGCGGCAAATGGCCCGAGGAGGTCGTAACAGGTGGCGGTGACGTGTAGCTCATAGCTGCTTCCTCCTTTATTTTTTCCCGACCGTCTTGATTTTTTTGGCAACCTCCTGCGTGATCAGCTCCTCAAAGGCCTTCACATCCAGCTTGTTAAACTCGGTGGTGTATTCGTTCCAAATGGCATCAAATTGTTCCGGTGCAGACAGTACCAAGCGCGGGAAATATTTGCGCTGCAGGTCTCCTTTCTTTTGCTGAAAAATCTGCGCAGGCGAGCCTTGATCAACCTGAATGCTCCAGGCTGGGAACCATGGACGCTCGTCAGGTGCGGAAAACATCTGCGAGAAGGACTCTACACCGTTCGCTTTAAGCAGCTTTTTATCACCTTCGGTATACGACATCCGCGCAACCTCAGGCTGCCGTCCGGGGCTAGCCGAGTTGCCGTCGGGCAAGGAAGAACCGTTACCGTACCGCGGCCAGCTGTATTCAAAATATTTGAACCCAAATGAGTCACGGAACGCATCCTCACCCGTCTTCTTAATTTGCTCCTTGGTCCGATAAAAGCGCCCATTTTTATCTACATCATAGGTTTCACCTTTGATCCCCCAGTTGGATAATACCTGGTTTTCGTCGGTCAGCAGATTGTTGAAAAATTTGATGATACGTACCGGGTCCTTGGCACTGACTGTAATTCCGATGCCTCGGTTATTAACAAATGACGACGGATCAAGATACTGATCCTTTATATTCCGGTCGTATACAACAGGCAGCCCTACATATTCCAGATCATCATTACCCGAACGCTTGGAAGCCTCCTGCAGGTTATTTAGAGACTGCCCTGCCTGCCAGCGATAATCGAAAAAGCCCAGCACCTTACCCGAGGTTAGCTTCGCCAAATATTGATCGTAATTGTCTACAAAGGAGGATTTATCGAATAGGCCCTCTGCGTTAAGCTGATTCAGTTCCTGGAGATACCGCTTTGTGATTTCCTCATCTCCATAATCCGTCGCCTGGTGTGTTTTCATATCAATAATCGTGCCGCCATCATTGGGATAGCCTGCCAGATGCATCGGCGCATTCGTAAGCGCATAAAACCTATCCTGCGTGGTTAACGCCAAGTACCCGGTTAATCCCTCGTCTGCATGCTTTTTCGCATAGTTCCGAATCAGAGCCAAGTACTCATCTAAAGTTTTTATTTTTGGGTATCCCGCCTCCTTCAACACTCTACGCTGTATCCAAAAAGCTCCCTGCTCTATATTAGGAGCAGACAAATAATCACCGACCACTGCACTGAACGGCAGGAAATAGATATTCCCATCCTCCGCTTTCATCAGATTGTAGTACGGTCCATATACACGCTTGATATTTGGCCCATATTTATCGATCAAATCATTCAGGGGAATAAAAGCCCCGGCATCCAGCAGTTTATCAATCGTGCCATCAGGTACAATCACGTCTGGATAGTCATTACTGGCAATAAACGTGCCGATTTTCGTATTCGAATCCCCTACCAAATGCTCCAGCTTCCAGTTCACGCCGGTCTGATCTTCCAGTATTTTTCCGATCCGCGTTTCATTGGTATTAATGTCTCTTCCCGCCGTGGCATTAAAATACGTGAATGTGACCTTCTCCTTGCTATCTCCCGACGCAGGCTCCTTACCCGAGCTCCCTGAGCAAGCAGCGATCATAGATGCCATCATAACCATTACCAGACTGATGATTCCGAACCTTTTGCTTGTCATGCCAGACCTTCCCCTTTCGGCCTCTTTTGTCGATTGTGTGTGAATACCAAATTGTAAGCACTTTCATTTTATAAAATGCCGTTCATTTTGTTCACCTGTCAATCTATAGGTGTTACTTAGGAAACTATAGGTCCCGATCCGCAGGAATCATTATACGAATTTCTGTACCCTCGCCGGGTGCGCTGCGAATGACCAGCTTAAAGCGGTTGCCATAGTAAAGTTTTAGACGATAGATGACATTTTGCAGACCTATACGCTCACCCATTTCTTCCTGCCTTTGCATGTAGCCATATAAGCGCTGCACCTGTTCCGAAGACATGCCCACCCCATCATCCCGAACCGTTAGCAGCAGTCGTTCTTCCTCATGCTCAAAAAGAATCTCAATGCGTCCCCCATGCTTTAGCGGCTCAATGCCGTGGATACTTGCATTTTCAACCAGCGTCAGTACGACCATTTTGGGAATCAAATTGTCCAGGTCTTCGGAGCGTGCCTGTACATCGTACTGTATTCGCTCACCAAAGCGATATTGTTGGATTTCCAGAAAACAACGGATCAACTCCAGCTCGTCCCGCAAAGTAACCCGATCCTTGTTCCACACCAGCGAATTGCGGAAAATCCGTGCCATATTATGAATAATGCGGGCTGTCTCATCCTCATGCTTCATCAGGCTTCGCATACGAATCGTCTCCAGCGCATTGAACAGAAAATGGGGGTTGATCTGGCTGTGAAGTGCATTCAGCTGGGCGTGCCTACGCTGAATCTCCAGATTTTTCCGCTGAATATCGGCCATATAGACATCGTTAATCAGGCGTTTTATTCTCAGCGTCATCCGGTTAAATTCACCTGTGAGCTGTCCGATTTCATCACTCGACTCCATACCCGGAATGAGTTCAAAATGCTGATTTTTCACCTTCTTCACATGTTTCAGAATGCGATGAAGCCGCACGTTCAGCGAACGTGTAATCCAGATAATGATCAAGGTGGGCAGCAGCATATTTACACAGGTTAACAAGAGCGCAAAATTGCGAGGTTCCTGCATTTCATACAACACTTCATCTCTGGATACCGCAGCCACAATGCTCCAGCCGTTCAGATTATTCGTAAGCACATAATGAGTCTTGAATTCCATGGTGTCATTGGGTAGCTTGAGGGTGCTATAGGCCACGCTCTTATGATTTATATCAACCTTGGGGTCATTTGTATATTCGACTTCTCCCCGTTCGTTAAGCAGAAAGAGACTCCCCTGCAAGTTCAAGTTATTGAAAATCTCCCGAATGGATGACATTCGCAGCTCTATTTTCAGTATTTTTTCACGACCATTTTGGGAATAAAAATAGTTCATCCGTCGAATCAGGCTGAAGGGGTGTAGCTGCTCAGCGGTACTGTCGTCAGTACGGACAAATATAGGCTTGGACTGGCGTCCAGGCGGGATTTGGGTATACCAGGGGAAGCTTTTGACCCTCTCATCTATAAAGCTGATTCCCCCGGAATCCATTAGCGTTGGATTATCTGTATAGATCGTAATTCCACCCACGGATTGGTACACAGGACTGTAAGTATTGTTTAAGATACGACGTAAATAAGAGTCATAAACAGCAATATAGTCAGCAGGGTGGGGATATGTTTCTTCCAACACCTCATTGAGTCGATAATCGGTATAAAAGATAGACGAGATTTCCATCGCATCTTCAAATTCCCGGTAAAATTCAATTTTAATTTGTTCCAGTGCGCGCGTAATATCCTGAATACGCTGTTCTTTCACATTTTGCGAGGTAACATGGTAAAAGATCAGATTGGTCAGCACGATAGGTGTAAAAACACAGAGGAAATAAAGCAGCAGCATTTTATCTCGCAGCCGTATATGATCCAGGATAGTTCTCAGCCTCTTCATTCGCCGGACCTCTCTGGCTCGTACCCAGCACTTAGGCTATTGCGGTATTCACTTGGCGTGACGTGCGCCAGCTTTTCAAACTGAGTCACAAAATAGTCTGAACTGCCGAAGCCCACTCGCTCCGCAATTTCATAAATACGCAGGTCCGTCTGCCGCAGCAGGCGTTTCGCCTCCTGAATGCGCAATTTCAGCAGAAATTCGTTAAAGTACACCCCGTATGTTTTTCTGAACAATTGACCGAGGTATACCGGATTCATGTAAAAGTGAGCCGCTATGCTTTTCAGGCTTATATTCTCGGCAGCATGCTGCTCAATATAAGCACGGATGTGCTGGATTCCTCCCTGCTGACATTCCTTGCGCAACGTCCCAATATATTTTCCACTTTCTTCGGCAAAGGCTGTAAACAATCGTTGGAGTTCACCCAACGACAGATTCATATCCTGCCAGTTTATCATCGGTTCCAGTGACTGGAGTGAGCGCTCATTTCCCTGCATGTTTTGAATGACCCGCACGATACTAAGAACGCATTGATGCAGACTCATTTTCATAGCCTCAGGAGCATAATACTCTTCCCGAAAGCTGCTAAATAAATAACCTACGGTCGCACGTAGCTCTTCCAATTGGAGCTCCTCCACCTGCTCTGTCAAGCTATCCAGTACGTCCTGACGAATGGTCCTATAGTGGAGGGATGGCATTTCATCCTGTAAAAAGATAACAATACCACTAGGGTCATGAATGTATTTATGAAGCACTGCTTCCTTTGCACTGGCATAAGACTGCTGGATATCCCGCAACCGATTTACAGGACTTCCCGCATAAACGAATACCCGAATTCCCAACTGGTTTTTTACTGACTCCATCCCCTCTATCTCCTGTTGTAGCGCTTTCATAAACAATTCTACTTTGGCTCCAAAACCCTCTAAAAAGAAGTCCGGTACGATAAGACCAACCCGGTTACGATGCTCATGGACATAGAGGGGGTACTTGCCGTCCATTAAACGATGAAGCGCTTGCTCTATAAGCTCCCTGAACTGGAAAAGCGATAGCATGACACCATCGTCACCGGAGCGCCAAGGATGCTGATCATTCAGCTCAACAAGTACATAGTACATACACGTGGCTTCTCCAAGCCGCAACTGTTGCTCCCAATGTGTCACCACTGCATCATCCACTGGGTTCATCATCATCGTCTCTAACAGCCCGCCTGTAAGGTGGTGTTGATATCGCTGCGCGTTCTGTTGCTCACGGTGCAATCTTTCACTCAGCTTGCGCAGTGTAGCCGAAAAGTCCTCATCATCAACCGGCTTGAGTATAAAATCATGCACTCCATAGCGGAGTGCCTGCTGTGCATAAGTAAAATCACTGTAACCACTCATGATAATAAAAGCAGGATGTTGGGTACCCCGTTCGAGTACGGATCGAATCAGCTCTAATCCATCCAGCACAGGCATACGAATATCGGTAATGATCAGATCCGGGTGAAGACGACTGATTAGCTCCAGCGCATCCTCACCATTATCAGCTTCTCCCACGATTTCAAAGCCACAGGTTTCCCAATCCACAAGTTGAATTAGCCCTTTGCGGGTGAATATTTCATCATCCACCACAATGGCTCGATGCAGCTTCATAACCTGCCTCCTCCTTTCAATGAAACGTTATTTTATTGGGGTTGACTACTTCGCGGGCCTTGCACGATATCCCAGCTGGAGAAATATGGCCTTTGCAACGTATTGTGGCACTTCGAGAGCAGTTTGTACAGACGGGATTTCATCATAAGGTCGCTCCAAAGCGTGAAAACTATTGCCCCCAGCTGCTTCCTCGCCGAACACAACCGTGACCTATAGTGGCTTGTTGATGAACAGACATCCAGCGTTGTCACAGATACAGTCATCCAGCTCAGAGGGGAATGTATAGTCTATTTCGGGGTGTGGCTCTCCAATAAGAAAGCCGCTTGGTCATTTAAACCAAGCGGCTTTCTTATATTTGGATTGCGTTTTCTCTTCTTGTTATTTCTATACTTTATACATTTTGTGCGTAGCTTTCACTTGGCGTTTTGGTCAACACCACATGCAGGCTGGAGTTCGCTCCCGCACCACCACGATAGGAAAAGTGCTCATCTCCAGTAATATGGATCATATCCCCTTGGACAACTTCCGTTTGTTCACCATTTACAGTTACAGTACCGCTTCCTTCAAGAACGAGCAAATATACATTCGCTCCTGGATGGTTATGTGTTGGCAACTCAGCATTAGGGGTGAAGTTGAGAATAAAAATAACATTGTCAGCTTCCTTATGCACAATTCGTTTTGTAAATGCAGCTTCTTTATATTCCTGAAATTGAATGAGGTTTGATTTTTTCATGTAGATTCACTCTCCTGTTTGTAATTGGATTGGGCCTATATAGTCTTATTGTATTTGATTATTACGCTCGTCTTGTGATTGCGATCACAAACATAAATTTAAGTCATAAATACTTTGAAATATTCAAAAATTTGATTTCAATCATCTTTTTCATCATCACATCTAGCTAGAATCAAATTGTGTTAGACAAACCAAAACAACAGGAGGTTATTCCTATGAAACCAGGATTCAAGCTGGCAAAGAATATATATTGGGTAGGAAAAATCGATAATCGTGAGGTACCCTTTCATCGGCTTACCCTATCTAAGGGTACAACCTATAATGCATACTTACTAAAAACCGGAAAACCAACCATTATAGATACCGTAGATATGGCGTTCGGTAGAGAATTTGCCGAAGCTGTAGCGGAATTGATCGACCCGTTGGATATTCAATATATAATCGTCAATCACACGGAACCGGACCACTCCGGCGGGTTGGCGGCCCTTGCTTCCAAGGCAGCAAACGCCACCATTGTCTGCACTGAGATTGCCGTTCCGGAAATTCAGCAGATGTACAAGCTCCAGCATCGGAACTTCCTCGTAATCAAGGATGGGGATCAACTCGATATTGGAGGCAAGACACTGCTATTTAAGGAAACACCTTACCTCCATACGGAGGAAACCATGATTACGTATTGCGTGGAAGATAAAATCTTGTTCCCTTGCGATATTTTCAGCACACACGTAGCTGTAGAGCATCTATTTGCCGATGAGGCCGGTTTTGATATTACCGAGGATTTTATCGGATACTACCAGGCTATTATTCATCCACATCGCAGATATGTGCGTACATTAATCGAAGCTGTATCTGACTTGGATATTGAGATGATTGCTCCTTCCCACGGCTTCGCGATCCGACATGATATTGCCAAATTTATTGATTTGTACGCATCGATGAGCACCGAAACCAAGGATGATAAAAAAGTAGCGATTGTTTATGCCACCTTAAAAAATAATACTAAAAAAATGGCAAACATCCTGAGAGATTGCTTTTTGGAGAACCAAATCAAGGTGGAGCTATGGGATGTAGATAAGGCGGATGAAACCGAGATATTAAATAGTATTGCCTCAGCGGATTCTGTTTTCGTCGGTAGCTCTACCAAATATGCCGACATGACAGGCAAATTGGAAGACCTGCTGCAACAAATGCAAAAGATGAATTTGGAAGGCAAGCTTGCTGCCGCCTTTGGCTCCTATGGCTGGAGCGGTGAAGCCATTGAGGTCGTACAGGATTACTTGAACGGTACTAATATGAAAGTCCAAAGTACTTCAGATGTAATCAAGTCAACGGGTATGACGCATGTGGAATTTCCGGTACGTGTTCGCTTCTCTCCTACAGAAGATGAAAAAGTGAAAAAAATAAAAAATGCTGCTGAATTTGTCTCAGATCTGCTGCTTAGTGTTATTTAGCGCAGAAAGCTAGAGGAATAGGAGAGATGCCGAATGGGTAACCAACATTACGTTATAATCGGAGGCGGCGTGGCCGCTATCAACGCGGCAAAAGCAATTAGAGATCATGATGAGTTAGCCGAAATTTCGATTTACGGGGAAGAATCCTCCCTTCCGTATAACAGAGTCAAGCTTTCCAAGGCGCTATTTACTGACTTGCATAGCGACAAAATCCTGATCAAAAAGGAAAAATGGTTTGCCAATCAGCGGATTAACGTTTATTCCGGCATAAAGATCACCGCGATACACGCAGAGGACTGCACCATCGAAACAATAAATGGACAAACCGTTGCTTATGACAAGCTGGTGCTGTGTACAGGAGCCCATAACCGTAAGCTGGTGCTGGACGGGGCTTCACTAAGGAACGTTCACAACATTCGGTTTCGACAAGATGCAGACAGACTTAAAGCGGAATTGCGAGAGGGAGACCGGATATGTATCGTCGGGGGCGGTATTCAGGGTGTAGAAACCGCCTGGTCCTTCCAGCAAGCCGGATATGCCGTCACCATTCTGGAAGCTTCGCAACGGCTGATGCCCCGTCAGCTAGATGAAAAGGCATCCGCTATTCTGACCCGCCGAGTTATCGAACAAGGTACCCAGGTATGCCTTGGACAAGGCGTAAAGCGTATTACAGGCACGGAGCATGTAGAGGGTGTAGAACTGCAGGACGGCACTGTTATTCCCTGTGAACATGTCGTGTATTCTATCGGCATTGTACCTAATACGGAGCTTGCTCGCCAAATCGGTCTTGATATCAGACAAGGCATTCAGGTGAATGCGCAGATGGAGACCAGCTTCCCCAATATATACGCAGCAGGTGATGTAGCCGAGTTCCACAATAGAGTAGATGGATTATGGGAAAGTGCTATGGAACAAGGGAAAATAGCAGGCACTAATATGGCGGGCGCCTCCGCAGCTTACCAGCGTCCCATTCCTGCCACCCTGTCCAACAGCTATGAATGCCCCTTGTTTTCCATCGGTCTGGTAGATGAACAGGCCTGCGACAACAGCCTGACCCGTGAAAATCAAGTTTCTTATACACGTATGTTCATACAAAACGGCTCTATCTGTGGCGCGATTGGCTTCGGAGATGCTCTTGCTTCACTTCCATATAAAGCAGCCATTACCCAAGGACTCAGTCCGGACGCACCAGAGCTTACAAAAATTTTAGATGACAAGGAGAATTAACAATGAAAAAATATGTATGTCAGCCCTGTGGATACGTTTATGATCCTGCTATAGGTGACCCTGATGAAGACGTGATGCCAGGTACAGCGTTCGAAGACCTTCCAGAGGACTGGGTTTGTCCAGTCTGCGGTGAGGATCAAAGCCATTTTGCCCCTATAGATGATACAAAATAACAAGAACACACTATACTTTTTAGTTTCCGGTTGATGAATGGAGTGAATGAATGTGAATGAAATGTCCTGCCCCTGCCAGTGCGAACAGGAGCCCTGTGCCCGCAAAGTGCCTATCTTTTCCTCTTTGTCCTGCGAAGATTTGTGCAAGGTTAGCTCCATGATCCGGCATCGAAAATATCAGAAAGGCGAGGCCTTGATTGTCGAGGAACAGGCATCGGATACGCTATACATTATTAAAAGCGGGCATGTCAAGCTGCTGAAGATGACACCTCAGGGGAAAGAGCAAATTCTACACATTCTGACTACTGGCGATTTTTTTGGTGAGTTGAACATATTTAATAACGACGAGCTGAGTAATTTTAGTGCGTACGCCTTAAAGGATACTGATATTTGTATGCTAACCAAGGATGATATGGAGGAGTTGATCCGCAACAATCCCGATATCTCTTTGAGGCTGCTTAAAACGATTACCAAACGCTTGGCACATACTGAAAACCTGGCTCAAAGTCTGGCTACCAAAGACCCGGAAATCCGTATTGCCTACATGATTCTCGAACTCGGACATAAATACGGCAAGCCAGACGGCTCCAATATTAAAATAAATCTCCCCCTTTCACGCGAAGAGATGGCTAATTATGTGGGTGTGACACGTGAAACCATCAGCCGCAAGTTCGGAAAATTTGAACAACTGGGGATTATTCATATCAAAGGTACACGAGAGATTACCATCTGCGATGTACAGAAACTGAACGAATATATGGATTGAGACACTAGATATCAGGTTACTCTGGCATGAGGACAAAAAAACCGCCCCTGCAAAACAACACTAGAAACCGTAGGCCTGTTTTTGCGTAGTAATACAAAGTTTATGAGCCTGAAATCAAGCCAAGATTTCTGTTCTTCACGCTCTTTATAAAATAAGCAAAATGGAGAGGAATAGATATGGCGGATCACCAAACCGGCAAAGATATTTTTCGAGAATGTTGCTCTAGGATTGCTGCGGCCTGTGAGCCTTGCGGATTCAAATACTATAAATCCAGGAGAAGCATGGTGCTAATCTCGACGAGGTGCTTGAACAAGCCATCTTGACCGGATGGTTTTTGCCACAGTCGAATCCCATGGAGTTTTATGTGCTGGATGTTCTGAATCTGGTGGTTGATTTCGGATCGCCGGAACAGGTAACCGCATGTGCGCACCGATACATCCGCCATTTACCGGAGGAAATGCAGGACACATTCAGGAAAGAATATGAAGCCTACCACAGGGATGGACAGGCTGCAAGCACGATAGCATTCCGCAAATTGATCCCTCTTATGGTGGAGAGAAACATTTCCTTACCCGCAGTGAAATGAAAGGATATTGGCGCGCCGTATTGAGACTGTGCCTTCATTGCTGAAGATGGGCGATCACCTGTGTGGTGACCGCCCATCTCTCATTCTGCGGATAAAGAAGCTATATTGGTGGCCTTGGGAAGCGCAGCCTGAATTGTAGCCGGCCTGGAGCAATCCCACACTACCTTGACCAAATATACAAACAACAGCACGTTTAGCAATGATGTCACACACAAAATAATACCGTAATGATCCTGAGAATTGGAGCTATAGAAAATATCAAAGGTGTTCAGGAAAATCGTAAGACTGAATCCACCCGCAAGCCACAAAAATCTGCGATCTCGCAAATACAGGTACGCCAGTACAGCTAACGCGGCCGCAGGGAACAGGTACCGTTCATGCATGCTGGAAGCGAAGGTAAATACACCTGCAATGAGTACCAGTGCAGCTGCTGCTGCGAACTGTGGTTTCCGACTGCGGATATACATCCACCATGTAAACAAAGTCACCAGCACAATGCAGATCATACCCCATGTATGGTAACTGAACAGGAACAGCGTTGTAGTGTCCTGCGTATAATTGCCACCAATGAGTGCGAAGAAGTTATACGCGTTCACCGAAGCATATGGATATTCGCCAACTGTCCCCTTGTATAAATCAAGCAGCCATAATGGCTCCTGCCCCCATGAAAATGGCAATATAACCAGAATAGTTGTCACAACGGCGCCGCCAATGGACAACAGCCAAGGCTGTATTTTGCGCTGTCTCAGCAGCTCGAAGAACAGAACCGGCCCATAAATAATCCCCTGTGGCTTCATCAATACCGCTATCGTAAACAATACAGCGGACCAGCCGATCCGGTTTTCTACCAGCAGCACAATCATGCCTACAATCAGCATGGTAAAGAATGAATCTACCTGCCCCCAGAAGGTCGAATTGATAAATACAGCCGGGTTAAACACGTAGAATATGGCCAATCCGAGGCTCACTCCATAGCCGACCCGTTTGCTTGCCAACCGGTACAGCATGTACGCTGTCACGATATCGGCTAATATATTCGGAAGCCGCAGCAATACAGACATATAAGGACTAAAAGCATCCGTAGAGCCGATTTTACCGATTACATATAAAATATAAATATAGAACGGTGGATAGTCACTGGAACCATTCGTGTAAAAGCCTGACAAGCTATTCGCTGCTGTCGTAGCCCAGTTTCGGAATAGCATTAAGTCCATGTGACCCGAGATCCATGGGGCGATCGCCATTCTTAAAAAGAACCCCACACCCAGCACAGTCCATAGCATCAGTCCCCGGTTACGTTCCCCGAGCTTCCATTCTTGAGCCGGAAAACGGTACGCAATAAATACGAACGCACCGAAGAACAAAGCGGCGAAAATCGCCATCGGAGTAGCATAAGCAGATGAAGAATTTCCATTCCTCCCACCACCCATACCACCGCCTGGACCGCCCATGCCCATTCCAGATCCGTTACCAGACATGCCACCCGGACCTCTGTTGTGCTGTCCGTCTCTAGCAATACCACTGCCGCCCGATGCAGACGTATCATTCCCGGCCGTTGTGCCTTTGTCACCTGATATCGGTGGATTCTCAGTAGTGGAGTTGGTCGTCTGACCTGTCGTCCCCTGATTCTTGCCGTCAGAGCTGTTCGTCGCATCCGTAGATGCTGAGGACGAATTCTGCTGGTCCTGTCCTACATTTCCTGTTCCACGGTTCCCCGCAGTCTGACCGTCAGAGGAACGTTGCCCCGGCCCTCCCATACCTCCGCCTGGTCCTCCTCCAAACCCGCCGGATGGACCTTGCCTCACTGTCGCAGACTGAGACGCGGAACTACCTGAGTAACTCCATAACGACACGATACTAACGGCAGCACACAATATGAGACTAAATAGAAGTATATATTTCAGACCGTTCGCTTTCCAAACGTTCAAATCCGATGCACCTCTCTCTGTTTCTATTTTCCTCATATTGTATCTGCCTTAGCTTAGGACTTTGTGAGTTCTGGCTGAATGTTGGCTGAATACGTAATCATCACACTGAACATTGCTGCTCCAACTCCATAATCGCTTTTTCCAGCTGAGATTGTGGATGCTTCAGCATATTGCCATGACCGGCTGCTAGTAGAGACGGATTGCAAGACGCCAGCTTTTTGGCACTTGCCAGCGAAACTTCCTTATCCCAGGTAGCCAGTGCCGGAAAAGGAAACAGCGGCTTGAGCCTTCCCGCCACCGCAACACCGCCCCGAGTCTGGAAGGCATCACCTGCAATCAACGCACATGTACGGGTATCCAAAAATCCCATTGAGCCCGGCGTATGTCCCGGTGCGCTGATCGCCAGCAGCGAGCCCACATGATCCCCATCCTCCAGTAAAACGTCAGGCTGGGTAAGGATATTCTTTGGCACGCTGCCCCGAATAGGAGTATCCGGTTCGCCTGCCTCCAACGATACATCACCCTTCAGCAGCCGAGCATCCCGTCTTGAAATGAATACTTGTGCCTCAGGATACTTTGCCTTCAGCTTATCCAACGCACCTACATGATCCCCATGCGCATGGGTAAGTACAATTCGTACAATCGTCTGCCCAATGCGCGCCGCAGCTTGTTCAATACCCTGAGCACTATATGGCAATCCGGCATCGATCAGGGTAAGCCCCTCTTTCTCCTCCACCAAATAACAGTTCACCGGGAACAGCCGGGGCATAAACGTCAATTGATACACATGCTGCACCTGAACGATACGCATTTTATCTCATCTCCTTTTCTTGATCGAAACTAATTATATTAGTATTATAATTAATATAATTAGTTTTAGGCAAATTTTTTAGTAATATGCCCATCGGAACGTTGGTTTTTTGGTCATACGTAGCGTTAAAGGAAAGGATTATACAAAGCAAAAAGCAGACCCGGAATCCTACCTCTGGGTCTGCCTTTATCCATATTATGCACATGTCTTTCAATTCATTAGCTCTACCGGATGGCCTCAGCAATAGGCGTACTGCCGGACACCAAATCAATCGCACGATGATACGTCTGTTTTTCCTCCAGTGCTGCTACCACCGTTGCCGCTACATCTTCACGTGAGATGGTATGGCTGGTAAGATCTTCACCCGTAGCAACCTTGCCAGTACCCTCATCATCTGTTAGCCCGCCGGGACGAAGAATCGTGTAATCCAGATTGCTCGCTTCCAGCAAGCGATCTGCATAATGCTTTGCCACATAATACGGCTTAATCGATTCGGGCCACTGCTCCCGGTTCTCCGCATGTAGAGCGCTGACCATAATAAAGCGCCGGATACCCGCTTGCTCAGCGGCCTCCATCGCCTTGACTGCTCCATCAAGGTCGATGAGCAGTGTTTTATCCGCTCCTGTTTTGCCGCCGGAGCCTGCCGTGAACACGACAGCATCGCTGCCTTTTATAGCTGCAGCAATTTCATCAACTGTCCCTTCAAGGTCAGCTACTACCGTTTCTGCTCCCAAACGTTCAAGCGCTTCGGCCTGATCCGGTTTGCGAATCAACGCCTTTACGCGATGCAATTCATGTTGCCCCAGTAGGCGAACGAGATGTCTGCCTACTTTTCCATTGGCACCAATCACCAATACGTTCACTCTTATCCCTCCTGTATTCACGGTCTCTCATCTACTTTATACTGATATATTTTACCCTTTGAGTCCAGGACGCAATCATATGGGCTATATCAGATTGAACTCAGTTTTTTTCTGAATGCTCCACATCTCGCTTATGCTGTAACACGCGAAGACCTGCCCAAAAGGTGTCCATCATCACTTCGATACTCCGATCCACATCCACAGGTAAACCAAAACCACCCTTTTGTTCAAGCGAGGCAAAACCATGCAGAAGACTACGGAATCCCCTCGCTGCATGAATGCAATCTGCTTCGTTGAAACCGTAGCCACTGGATAGCACGGTAATGACAAGTTCCGCTACGCGATCCGCTGCATGTCTTAGCTCGGTATCATTTCGGTCGGTTGCATACAGCATCGCTTCATACAAACCAGGTCGCTCGCGCGCATACTGCATATACGCTCTCCCCATAGCAGTCAGCGCATCTTCGCCTGCTCTGCCTACGGCTGCGCTCACCAATGCCTCCTCTAACTTTTCGAGGCTATGTAATGCTAGCACATGACGCAATCCGTTCAACCCGTCCACATGGTTGTACAAAGATGGAGGACGAATATGCAGCTTTTGCGCCAGCGTAGTGAGCGTGACATCTCCCATCCCACGTTCATTGGCAATATCCTCAGCAGCCTTCAGGATATCTTGTAGCTTTACTCCATTTCTAGGTGACATCATCCTGTCCCCTTTCGTTGAATTCCTATGTAAGGTGATTTTCATATGGATATACAGACTAAGTTCTTATTTTGTCTTAACTAATCCTGTTAGTTTATACAAAGAGGGTCCCGTTTGCAACAGTTCCATCCCCCGGATCTTTTTTAGAAGAAGAGCCAGTAGGATATTACTGATATAATACAAAGAGATTATAGAGCGGATCTGATATCTTTTCCGATTCCCTGCAAAGGAGCTAACTATATCTATGAAACCCCAGCCACTTCCAGCTATTGAATTTAATCATATCACCAAATATTTCACCGGATCGGGGCAGCAACGTGCTGTCCTGAACGGGATTACAGCAAAGGTCCCTCGCGGAAAAATCACGACACTGGTCGGTCCGTCAGGCTCTGGTAAAAGCACACTGCTTTCATTGTGCAATCTCTTGCTAACATCGGATGAAGGAGAAATCAGCGTCCTCGGCAAGCCTATAACCGAGTGGGAGATCCCTGAACTGAGACGAAAGGTAGCATTGGTTTTTCAAGATGCTCCCATGCTTCAGGGGACGGTCCTCTACAATCTCCAGACTGTAGAGCGGCTGCATGGTACGGTACTGGAAGATCCGGTTGGCCTGTTAGAGCGCGTAGGGCTTACCCGTGACCTGCTGGAACAGAAGGCGCAGGAGTTGTCCGGTGGACAAAGACAGCGCTTGGCCTTGGCACGGACGCTCGCGAACCGCCCGGATATTTTACTACTGGATGAGATTACTTCTGCACTGGACCCCGCCTCAGTCAAAGAGGTTGAGGAACTGCTGCTTCAAATGAACAAAGAAGAGGGAACAACAATGATCTGGATTACACATCATATGGAACAAGCCCGCAGGGTAGGCCACGAAACATGGCTGATGATCAACGGAAGACTGGTAGAGCAAGCGGATACGGAGACATTTTTTAATGCTCCACAGCATAGTGAAACCCGCAAATTTGTAGCAGGAGAATGGGTATGACGATTGTTGCCTTGATTCTCTCTCTTGGTTTTGTATTTATCGCCATCGTCATGTCCAAGTCCTTCAAACTCGGTTTGGACCGAGACATTATTATTGCCACGATCAGAGCATCCGTTCAGCTACTGGCGATTGGATATGTATTGCATATGATTTTTGGGATGCAAAGCTACGGATTTATCGTGTTATTCATTCTGCTCATGATCACTGTAGCTTCTCAAAATGTTGCACGCAAAGGACGGTTTATCCCTCGTCTCATGTGGAAGTCATTCCTGACGTTGCTGTGTGTGGAAATCGTTACACAGGCATTCCTGATTGGCTTGCATATCATTCCGGCGACAGCCCGGTACATGATTCCGATTAGCGGCATGATCATTGGCAGCTCCATGATTTTGTCCAGCCTGCTGGTATCACGGCTCAAGTCGGAAGTCCTGCTGCGCAAGCCTGAAATCATGCTCATTCTCGCACTGGGGGGAACCCCGAGACAAGCCATCTTCCCTATACTGAAGAATTGCATACGTTCCAGTATGATTCCAACCATTGAGGGGCAGAAAACACTCGGGCTTGTTCAGCTTCCCGGTATGATGACCGGACAAATCATTGCAGGTGCCAATCCGATTGTCGCCGTGCGTTTGCAATTGCTCATCGTATTCACTACCATGACCTCTGCCATTTTGACCAGCGTGCTGCTCAGCCTATTCATTTATCCGACATTATTTACCCGCCAGCAACAACTGCGCACAGAGTCTTGGGAGGTCTGATAGAGACGGATACACCTAGTTATTTACCAACCATTTTCCATATATCAAAATAAAATAGACATGTTTAATTCCTGACACGAAGGTTAATAGATACACGTAGACGCTTTACTAAAATTCGATGAGGAGTGATTGAACATGGCTAACAACAACCAAAATGGCAAAATGAGTCGCGAAGAGGCAGGACGTTTAGGTGGAGAAGCTACTGCTAAAAATCACGACAAAGAATTTTACCAAGAGATCGGCGAAAAGGGTGGCGAGGCCACATCCAAAAGTCATGGCAAAGACTTCTATCAGGAGATTGGTGAAAAAGGCGGCGAAGCCACTTCCAAAAACCATGGCAAGGAGTTCTATCAGGAAATCGGCCGCAAGGGCGGTGAAGCCCGTGGCAATTCAGACCAAAGTGATAGCGATGGGAAAATGAGCAGGGAAGAAGCAGGCCGCAAAGGCGGCGAAGCTCGCGCCCGTCAACGCAAAAATAACTAAGATTGATTAGGATACGTTGTCGGTGCAGTTGCAACGCAAAGGCACAGACTGCATAGAATGCGAAGTAAGTGAATGTTTATGTTATAAAAGCCTACCTGCCGGTGTTCCGGTAGGTAGGCTTTTTGTGAAAATAGTTACTTTCATCAAAAGGCCACTTTCAACATCCGATCATACGTCATACAATATACATATTCAGGTTAAATAACCATCCTACATATATTATTACAAATGAAAGAATGGAATAGTCAGATTCTTTTCTCTTGTCGTCTTACTTATTGTTATAAAAGTGTGCATGCAACTCAAGTCAAATACTCCTGCATTCCGGCTGTTAAGATGGAGTCGAAAGGAGGGAACCCCCGTGTACGAATGGAACGAAATGGTCCAGCTTATGATTGATTGGATTGATAATAATCTTACTTCAGCACCATCGTTGTTGAGAATGTCCGACCAGTTAGGCTATTCCCCTTACTACTGTACAAAACAGTTTCATTCTCTAACAGGAATGACGTTAAGGGATTATGTATGGATGCGCAGGATTAGTCGTGCAGCCCTTGAACTCCGGGACAGCAATGTCCGCATCCTCGATGTTGCCGTAAAGTACGGGTTTTCTTCACAGGAAGCTTTTACACGAGCATTTGTAAAAGCGTTCGAGGTAACTCCGGCTGTATACCGGAAGGAGCCCCGTCCTATTCCTTTAGCCATTCGCGCCGAGGTGTTCTCTCCTTATCATTACCATTTGAAGGAGCGGGATAAGATGGTTAAGGAGCATTTACAAGAAGCCGAAGTCAAAATTGAGCATATACCGGCACACAAATTTATTGGAATCTGGGATATCTCTTCTCGAAACTACGGCGATTTCTGGAGAAACGGTCATAACTGTGATGAAATTTGCGGAACCCTGGAAAGTATGTCTCACCTCAAGCTTCCCGGACAATTGGGTCAAACTGCAGGCTGGTTCTATCAGAATGGTCAGAAGGGCTATCTGTATGGAATACCGGTTGCTGCTGACTACAATGGAGAGATCCCAGCAGGTATGGAGTGCCGAAACATCCCCGAATCAGATTACCTGGTGTTTTTCCACCCGCCCTTCCATTATTTGAAAAACAATGGAGATGTTATGAGAGTGGTGGAGGAAAAAGCTTGGAGCTTTGACCCACGCAGTATGGGATATACATGGGATGAGGAAACGAAGCAGGATTATCAACGGCATTTCCCTGAGGGATACGGCTACGCAGTGTTACGTCCTGTAAAAGAAGTGTAGTAAAAAATCACCAGAAGCCGCCACGATCTCAGGATGCGGGTAATCGTCTCGCGGCTTCTCTTTTAAAAGGAATGGAGGTATAGGCTATGAAATCCTTTCGCTTTTGGCTGGTCCTAGTCTCTTGTATAGTTATTGCTGTAAATCTTACAGGGTACGACGACTATAATATACTATTGGCTATGATTAGCCCGTTGGTTTGGATGTATGAATCTTTTCAATTTGTGCGAAAAGCACATATCCCTATAGCCGTTGTATACTTTACTACGATAGGTTTCTGGTATCTCATTGGATACGTTGTCGATCGTTTGATTAGAAAATCAAAAAATTAAAATCAATTGAAATTATTTTCTAAATCATCATCTACCTTCTCAGGCTCGTACTCGACTGTTTTATAGTCAGGTGAAGAAGGAATCATATTGACCACAACATTCCTCATTTGTAGCTTGTACTTTCCTTCTTCAAAAGCAAGAATATGCTTGATAGGAGGTAACTCCATATCCTTATACTTCGTTATCGAAGAAACAACAATCTTGGAAGGGTCAGAATCATCCACAGACATGATACGATAATCTATCGGTGTCCCTTGGGCTTTTAGAAAATTAAGTCGTGCCCGCTCTGTTTTAAAACGATAATCATCAGACAGTGAAAGCATCTTATCGTAGTCACGACTCATAGAAGCGTTCATATATTCTGAAAATGTAGAGACAGCAGCCTCTTTGGGCTTATCGGGAAGTTTATAAGGTTCCTTATCCCCTCCAAAACCAGTAGCCATTACGATCAAAGTTCCCCCAAGGACAACCAAACAAGCCAACTTCTTATGTAATGCAATTTTCAATTGATAAAACCTCCCTCATTGTAAATTTCACCCTTCATTTTCAGTCCTATACAGAGATGCTATTTTTCAGATTAAGTCAATTTTTGCTTAGATGTGTGTTGGTAATGTTTATATGTATAGTTTCGTTTTTTAAAGTACTATCTACGGTCGCGCCCATAGCCTCTGAAACCCATCTGAGAGGCACCATCACACGATTAGGTGAGACTGGCATAACAGGCGCACTAGGCATTATTGTTTCTTTATCATTTACATAAGCTACTTTACTGCCAATAGTCAGACGTACGATTTCGCCATGCTCAGAAAAGATTGTAACCTCCTGCTTCTCTCTATTCCAGCTTACACTTTCGCCCAAACTCTCGGATACAAATCGAATAGGGACATACGTTGTATTGGTTGCTCGTTCGATATAAGGATTTGCATCAGATGTGACTTCAACATTGTTTACTGTAAGGACAAGATTGTACAGATATTTAGGAAGTGCAGCATTTGCTTGATCTACGGTTACAAAGCAAATCAGCGCAAATAGTATAGTATTAACTGCTCTTTTCAACATGTGATATCTCCTTTTTCAGGTAGAAACGAATTTATGAAACTCATTGAAACTTGAAATTCTACGGAATATGACTATGCAAATAGCTTGCATATCACAAGAATGTATACCTCAACTAAAAGCATACCACATTACCCAATTTCCCCGAATATTAGTTGTGGGCATGCGGGCCTGATTTTGCAGTATCTGTAGAATTTTATAATCCACTTGATCCATTCACTACATCTCCTTAAACACAAGATCTTAATTGATTTATAGAGTAAAAAGAAAACCAGTCCAACACATTGTAAGCGTGTATTGGGCTGGTGGACGTGTACACGTTGGCTTCCAGACAAATTAGATCAGCGTATAACCGCCATCCGGGAATAGCACGCTTCCGGTGGTGAACTTGTTAGTCATCAGGTACAACACCGTATGTGCGATTTCCTCATTATACCCCACTCGCCGTAGCAAGGTTACTTCCTTGTATTCTTCAAAAGCCTGCGCCCGATGCTCCCCCTCGGGGCCGTCCCGCCAGATCGTGCCGGGAGACACCACATTGACCCGTACTGGAGCCAACTCCACCGCCAACGCCTTGCCTAAACTTTCAATCGCGCCGTTAGCCGCTCCATATGTAGCACCAAATCCCATCGGCCGTTGACTGAAGGCTCCAGACATGAGAACGATTGAGCCATCCTTGGAGATATGCGGTACCGCATGCTTGGCAGCAAAATACTGCGGCCAGAATTTTCCCTCGAATGGAGTCTTCGCCTTTTCCGTATCTATGGTGATCGGACCACGTGTATAGCTCGCACCCGGAGTAAACAAATGATCGAATGCGCCGACCTTTTCAAAAAACGCCTGTACTTCCTCTTCCTTTTGATTGTTCAATTGAAAGGTCTCCACCGCTTCTGTAGGAATGACCTTCTTCGCCTGCTCCAGCTTTTCTGCAGAACGGCCAGCGATTACGATACTCGCTCCTTGCTTTGCTGCTTCTATGGCTGTTGCCAGCCCTATCCCTGCACTGCCGCCAATCACGACAACACGTTGATTATGTAAATTCATACTATTATCATCTCCTTTATAAGGATTGTATCATAACTATTTTATAAGCATATATATTTTTATTCGGGTGAACTTTCAAGGGCTATATTCTTGCGATAGGATGTCGGCGACTGACCGGACCAGCGTTTGAATTGCCTGCTAAAATGTGCAATATCCCCATAGCCGAGCAAATCAGCAATTTGCTGCACTGACCATTGCGGATCAGCCAGCAGCAGCTTGGCCTCATGCAAGACAAGCTCGGATAGATACACCCGCGGAGATACGCCAAAAACGCTACGGAATACACGATTACAATGAGATACGCTAATACCCAGTTCGGATGAAATACCCTCGATCCCATCCTGTTTTTCCAACGAGCCGGCCTGTCTATAAGGCTGATTGACCCTGCCCTGAAGACGACTTGCAATCTGATGGGCAAGCTCTGCCTGCACATATCCACGCCCTGGCAGATGAGCGGCTTCACTGGATACAGCCTCCCACAACGTTGCGAACAGTTCGAACACAGCAGATTGAATCCGCATACGCTTTGCCACTGAATCACCATCTATACCTTTGTCTTCAAGCGCAGAAAGACCGAGCAGCTTGCCTAGCGCTGGTCCCATCTGCTTCGCTACTGTGCCATCCGCTGGAAAAAGTACTTGCTCCAGACGGCTCAGGAGCGAAAGAAACAATTTATCATCAATGTCGAAATGCATGCAAAAATACGTAAATCCCTCTCCGTTGCTACGGCTGGAGTGGATAACTCCCGGGCGCAAGAGCATCAGATCCCCCTGTCGCTGAATATAGCTGCGACCATCCACAACCATGATCTGCTCTCCCGCAAGCACGATGTTAATTTCATATTGCGGATGTCCATGTGGCGGATAGCTCCACTCTCTTCCGACACTTCGTGTATGAATGGCAAACAGATTGACCGTAGTCCGCACATCGGGAAAAAAGAATTCCTCTCCGGCGACCGTAAGGTTTGGATCATGGGGATGCTTTGGTAAACGTGGTGACGACATGTTTTCCCTCCTAGCTTACTTACATCGATATACTTCAGTATATCGTTTCCAGCGCGATTTGGATAAATAGTTGAGCGATTTGACAATGGTTCCTCGGCACATGTCATGCTAGGCTCTAATTAAAGTTAGCCAAAGCCACATTTTATCATGAAAGGGGTTTCAATATATGTCGAAAAATATATTTTATAACACGCAGCATGCACCTATCGGTTCATTCTCCAGCTTTACACTCGGGTTTAAGGGTAATCGCGGCGGACTCGGCCTGGAGCTGGGCAAGCCTGCCGATGAAAATGTATACATCGGGCTGCAATCCAGGGATGGCGGATCATATGAGGCGCTTCCCTTTTTTGCATCCATACAGGATGAAAGTACCCGCTATGATGTGGAGAAAAAGGATAAAAAAACAGAGTCTCTGCTCGTTGCCTTTGCCGATCAGGACATCACCCGTGAGCTAAAAGCAGGAACCGATACATGGCAGGCAGGCGATTTGACATTCCGGCTGTACTCCCCCGTTCGCCCGGTGCCCGAGCCGGGAATTGCGGGCATAGATGAGCTGCGGGCAGCGTTGGTTCCGGCTGTATTTGCCGAGCTGACGATCGATAATACACAGGGTGCTGCTGCACGGAGAGCCTTTTTCGGCTACCAGGGCAGTGACCCGTATAGCGGCATACGCATTATAGGAGAAGATCCACGCAGGGACGTTATGGATTCTCCTCAATTGGGGGAAAGACTCACAGGCATCGGTCAAGGACGAAGCACTGCTATTGTGACCAACAGCAGCGAAGCGGTACCTGCCAGCGGATTTGCGATGGAGAAGCTACTTGGGGAGACCATGGCTGATAACTTATCCTTTGGCTTAGGTGCAACGGGTGCGCTCCTGATGGACGTTCCCGCAGGGGAGAAGCGCACGTACGCCTTCGCTATATGCTTTTATCGCGGCGGCATTGTGACAACAGGCATTGAAGCATCATATTACTATACCCGGCTGTTCAAGGATATTGAAGACGTGGGAAGCTATGCGTTGAAGCATTTTACCGACCTAACCGCAGCCTGTGTTCAGGCGAACGACTGGATCGAATCGGCGAGCTTGAGTCTGGATCAGAAATTTATGCTCGCTCAGGCCATTCACAGCTATTACGGCAGCACTCAATTGCTCAGTCAGCAAGAGGATGGCGAACCGATCTGGATTGTGAACGAAGGCGAGTACCGAATGATGAATACACTCGATCTGACGGCAGATCAGCTTTATTATGAATTGATTTTGAATCCATGGACGGTGCGCAACGAGCTGGAGTGGTTTGTCCAACGGTACAGCTATCGGGATGAAGTACGCTTCCCGGGGGAGGAACAGGCCTATCCCGGTGGGATCACGTTTACACATGATATGGGCGTGGCCAATGTGTTCTCCCGGCAAGGGTATTCCTGTTATGAGCTGGCAGGGATTGACGACTGCTTCTCTTACATGAGCCACGAGGAACTGGTGAACTGGCTTTGCTGCGCCACGGTATATATCGAGCAGACACAGGATCAGTCATTTACGACACGTATGCTGCCTGTCTTGTGCGACTGCTTTGAAAGCATGCTACGGCGGGATCATCCAGACCCGGCGCAACGAAACGGCTTAATGGGTCTAGACAGCTCAAGAACCCAGGGAGGGGCAGAAATTACGACTTACGATAGTCTGGATGTATCCCTGGGTCAATCCCGCAATAACATTTATTTAGGCAGCAAATGCTGGGCGGTATATGTTGCGCTGGAAAAGATATTTGCCTCAAAGGGGCTTAGCTCCCTTTCACAGGAAGCTGGCTTACAGGCAGACAAATGCGCAGCTTCAATCACCACTCACATGACTGACAAGGGCTATATTCCTGCAGTCATTAAGGAAGGCAACGACTCGCAAATCATTCCTGCCATTGAGGGGCTGATCTTCCCCTATTTTACAGGATGTGAAGATGCGCTTAAGAGTGATGGGCGGTTCGGTGGATATATCCAGGCACTTCGACGCCATTTGCAAACCGTACTGGTACCAGGAGTTTGTCTATTTGAAGACGGAGGCTGGAAGCTATCCTCGACCAGTAACAACTCCTGGTTGAGCAAAATCTATCTGTCACAGTTTATTGCTCGTGAGCTACTGGAGCTGCCTTGGCAGGAAACGGGGCAGGCGGCTGACGCAGCCCATGTCTCATGGCTCCTCCATCCTGAAGAATCCTATTGGTGCTGGAGCGACCAAATGCTCTCTGGTATTGCCCACGGCAGCAAATATTACCCACGCGGGGTTACCGCTATTTTGTGGCTGTATGAAGGCAAAGGGAATCGGCTGGCCCTCCCTCAGCATATGAGTCAAGATGAGAAGCAGCATGCCTGAGACGAACGAACCCTCACTCGTCCAAAGGAGGCTCCAATAATATGAGCAAGCGTATGGATATGCCCAAAGGGAGCGGCTATGGCGCTTGGCTGCACTATCACCGCGACCAATTTGTAGAAAAAATGCCTGCTTGGTGCAGAGTCATCGTGGTTCATGAAACAGATGATGAAGTGCTTCAAACGGCTGCGAGTGAGCTTCTGCAAGGATTGGCTTCCATGTTCGGACAGCAGCCGAAGATAAGTACCGTTCCTGTCCATGTACCATTCGTTGCGCTGGGTACGCTCCAAGACCATCCATGTATCGCAGAACGGTTTAGTGCAGAAGAACAGGCAGAAGTGAGCGCAGAAGGCTACCGAATTCGCGGAGTAGAGGTGCCGGAGCTTGCAGGTTTAACTGGGCAAGATCACGATGATATCAAAGGACAGTGCCTTATAGTTGCGGGGCAGACGTCAAAAGGAGTATTGTATGGAGTCTTTCACTTGCTGCGCTACCTGCAAGGAGGACTAGACGGCAATCTGAAGCCCACTGCCGGGGAATCATTGCACGCTCCCACTCTAGACCTGCTGTCTAATCCGGCTAACTCCATTCGCATGATCAACCACTGGGATAACATGGATGGTAGTGTTGAACGTGGATATGCCGGGGCATCTATTTTCTACAACCATAATACCTTTACTACAAATATGGAGCGCCTTCGAGACTATGCCCGTCTACTCGCTTCTGTAGGCATTCAGGCGTTATCCATTAACAATGTGAATGTCCATCAGGTAGAAACTGAGCTGATCACAGAGCGGTTTTTACCTGATGTAGCCAAAGTAGCAGCCGTATTTCGCGCCTATGGTATCCAAATCTACTTGAGCATTAACTATGCCAGCCCGATTCAGCTCGGTGGATTAACCACAGCCGATCCTCTGGATCCCGGTGTAGCTGAATGGTGGCAGACCAAAGCACAGGAGGTTTACGCAGCCGTTCCCGATCTGGGTGGTTTTGTGGTCAAGGCCGATTCTGAAAATCGGCCCGGTCCCTTCAGCTATGGGCGCCATCACGCCGATGGAGCCAACATGCTGGCGGATGCGCTACGGCCCTATGGCGGGCGTGTGATTTGGCGCTGCTTTGTCTACGACTGCAAACAGGACTGGCGTGACCGCAAGACGGATCGGGCTCGCGCGGCCTTTGACCATTTTAAACCACTGGATGGGCTGTTCCGGGAAAATGTCATTTTACAGATCAAAAATGGCCCGATGGATTTTCAAGTGCGGGAGCCTGTATCCCCCCTATTCGGCGCGCTGAAAGCCACTCAGGTACTGCTGGAATTTCAAATTGCGCAGGAGTATACCGGACAACAAAAACATCTATGTTATCTGGTTCCGCAATGGAAGGAAGTGCTCGATTTTGATACCTACTCACAGGGAAAAGGCTCCACCATCAAGCGTATCGTGAGTGGCGTTTTGCATAGCAACAGCGGTTCTGATTCTCCTCGCAGGGAGACTATGGTCCATGCAAACAGCGGTAGTTTCCAGGAGGAGCCAACACATCATGTTCCCAAGCACAACAACTTTGGAATAGCCGCTGTTTCCAATATTGGTGCAGACACCAATTGGACCGGACATTTGCTCGCCCAGTCCAATCTTTACGGCTACGGCCGGTTGGCATGGAACCCGGATCTATCCGCAGATGAAATCGCAGATGAATGGGTTCGGCTGACATTTAACAATAAAGGTAAGGATGACGATGATACAGAGTTGATTCCTACCATTAAGCAGATGCTGCTCGATTCATGGAATATCTACGAGTCCTACACCGCCCCCCTTGGGGTCGGTTGGATGGTCAGTCCCAATCACCACTATGGGCCGGATGTAGACGGGTACGAATATTCGATGTGGGGCACCTACCATTTTGCCGATTGCCAGGGGATCGGAGTAGATCGGACGACTGCAACTGGAACGGGCTATGCAGGACAATATTTTCCTCCTGTTGCCGGGATCTACGAGTCTACAGACACCTGTCCGGATGAACTGCTCTTATTCTTTCACCATGTCCCTTATACGCACACGCTCCACTCCGGCCAAACGGTCATACAGCATATTTATGATACTCATTTTGAAGGTGCAGAACGTGCAGCCCATCTCCGAGATACATGGGTTAGTCTGCGTGAGCAAATAAATGAAAAGATATATGAACAGGTGCTGAAGCGGCTAGAGCATCAGGCTGAGCACGCCAAGGAATGGCGGGATCGAATCAATACGTATTTTTATCGTAAAAGTGGTATTCCCGACGAAAAAAATCGCCCTATCTATTAAGAAGGTTGTCTCATGCAATACTTGCATACACACTGGGGTTTTCTTTCCCTTATTTTATTGCGGGAATTTACTATCTATAAAAGACACGCGTCTTATTCAGACCTGTGTCTTTTTTTCCTGGTCTAATTTAAGCATACGGTTGCTAACGCAAAATGTCATATTTGTCCACCTTGAGTGTGCAATAAATTCTTCTTTTTATGCAACCGCTTGCTCTATACTATTTTTGTAGACGTTTACAAAATGTTGTCGAATTAGACTATGCTTTGGGGAGGATGATCGGTTTGACCTTGTATCGAAGTCTATGGAAAAAAGGGTGTATGCTTCTACTAAGCCTTGCGCTGTCTCTGACCGCCTTCATTGGCTCACCCTCTAATACGGCGAGCGCCGCGGTTGCAGATGATTTTCAGGCTTCCGTTATGGGACCACTGGCGAAAATCAACGACTGGGGTTCCTTCAAAAAGCAACTGCAAACGTTGAAAAACAATGGCGTGTATGCCATCACTACCGACGTCTGGTGGGGCTATGTGGAGAGCGCAGGAGATAACCAGTTCGATTGGAGCTACTACAAAACCTATGCAGATGCCGTGAAAGAAGCGGGACTGAAGTGGGTTCCTATTATCTCTACGCATAAGTGTGGAGGAAATGTGGGAGATGATTGCAACATCCCACTACCAAGCTGGCTGTCAAGCAAGGGTAGTGCAGATGAAATGCAGTTCAAGGACGAAAGCGGCTATGCCAATAACGAAGCCCTTTCCCCATTGTGGAGCGGGACTGGCAAACAATATGACGAGTTGTATGCCTCATTCGCTCAAAACTTTGCCGGGTATAAAAGTATCATTCCCAAAATTTATTTAAGCGGCGGTCCTTCCGGGGAATTGCGCTATCCGTCCTACTACCCGGCAGCGGGCTGGAGTTACCCGGGACGAGGCAAGTTCCAAGCCTATACTGAAACAGCCAAAAATGCATTCCGCACAGCTATGAATGACAAGTACGGATCATTGGACAAGATTAATGCTGCTTGGGGCACCAAGCTTACCAGCCTTAGCCAAATCAATCCACCGACCGACGGGGACGGATTTTACACGAACGGCGGGTATAATTCCGCGTATGGAAAGGATTTTCTGTCGTGGTACCAAAGTGTGCTTGAGAAGCATCTAGGTGTCATCGGAGCAGCTGCCCACAAGAACTTCGATTCTGTGTTTGGTGTCCGGATTGGGGCCAAAATTTCCGGTCTGCACTGGCAGATGAACAATCCTGCTATGCCGCACAGCACAGAACAAGCAGGTGGATATTATGATTACAACCGTCTCATTCAGAAATTCAAGGATGCCGATCTAGACTTGACATTTACTTGCCTGGAGATGAGTGACAGTGGCACAGCACCGAATTATTCGTTGCCGTCCACCTTGGTTGATACCGTCTCCTCCATCGCGAATGCCAAGGGTGTTCGCCTGAATGGTGAAAATGCACTGCCGACAGGCGGCAGCGGCTTCCAAAAAATCGAGGAGAAAATCACGAAGTTCGGTTATCATGGGTTTACGTTATTGCGCATCAGCAATCTCGTCAACAATGACGGCTCACCAACCGGTGAGTTGAGTGGATTCAAACAATATATCATCAGCAAAGCCAAGCCTGACAATAATGGCGGTACAGGCAACAAAGTAACGATATACTACAAAAAAGGCTTCAACTCGCCTTACATTCACTACCGCCCGGCTGGCGGAAGCTGGACTGCTGCTCCTGGTGTGAAAATGCAGGCTGCCGAAATTAGCGGCTATGCTAAAATTACCGTCGATATCGGTTCTGCCTCGCAATTGGAAGCCGCCTTTAACGACGGCAATAACAACTGGGACAGCAACAACACCAAAAACTACTCGTTCAGTACAGGCACTTCTACCTACACGCCTGGTAACAGCGGCAATGCAGGAACGATTACATCAGGCGCTCCAGCGGGCACAAATCCCGGGGATGGCGGCGGTACAGCTAACAAAGTAACGGTATACTACAAAAAAGGCTTCAACTCACCTTACATTCACTACCGTCCGGCTGGCGGTAACTGGACTGCTGTGCCTGGCGTGAAAATGCAGGACGCCGAGATTAGCGGCTATGCTAAAATTACCGTCGATATCGGTTCTGCCTCCCAATTGGAAGCTGCTTTTAATGACGGCAATAACAACTGGGACAGCAACAACACTAAAAACTACCTTTTCAGCACTGGCACTTCTACCTACACACCCGGCTCTAACGGAGCCGCAGGAACTATCCGAACAGGGGCACCTTCAGGGAGTGTCCTCAGCGTAGTGACTTCTACCTACGCAACCGACCTCAACGAAGTTACAGGACCTATCCAAACAGAAAAACTTTCAGGTGTATCCTTAAACGTAAGCACTTCTACCTACGCACCCAACTCTAACGGAGTTGAAGTAACAGCTCAAACGGAGGCGCCTTCGGGCGTCTTCACCCCTATGGATCTGGGTACCCTCTCCAAGCCCACCTCCCTCAGCACAGACTGGAGCAAACAGAGCATTTATTTTATCATGACAGATCGTTTCAGCAACGGTGATCCATCCAATGATAACTACGGTGGCTTCAATTCCAACAACAGTGATCAGCGCAAGTGGCATGGTGGCGATTTTCAAGGTATTATTAACAAACTCGACTACATTAAAAATATGGGGTTTACCGCGATCTGGATTACCCCAGTAACGATGCAAAAGAGTGAATACGCTTACCACGGCTATCATACGTATGATTTTTATGCAGTAGATGGGCATCTCGGAACAATGGACAAGCTCCAAGAGCTGGTTCGCAAGGCACATGACAAAAATATTGCTGTGATGCTGGACGTAGTTGTGAATCACACAGGTGATTTCCAACCGGGGAACGGGTTCGCCAAGGCTCCTTTTGACAAAGCAGACTGGTATCATCACAATGGTGACATTACAGGCGGGGACTATAACTCCAACAATCAATGGAAAATCGAAAATGGTGATGTAGCTGGACTGGATGACCTAAATCATGAAAACCCTGCTACCGCAAACGAGCTTAAAAACTGGATCAAATGGCTGCTTAATGAGACAGGCATCGACGGGCTGCGGGTGGATACCGCCAAGCATGTACCGAAGGGTTTTCTAAAGGATTTTGACCAAGCTGCCAATACCTTCACCATGGGTGAAATTTTCCATGGCGACCCTGCTTATGTGGGCGATTACACCCGGTATCTTGATGCTGCATTAGATTTTCCGATGTATTATACAATCAAGGACGTGTTCGGACACGATCAATCCATGAGAAAAATCAAGGATCGCTACTCCGATGATCGTTACTATCGCGATGCTCAGACCAACGGTGTATTTATCGACAACCATGATGTAAAACGTTTCCTGAATGACGCATCTGGCAAGCCGGGTGCTAACTATGACAAATGGCCACAGCTCAAGGCCGCTTTGGGCTTTACTCTGACATCTCGCGGGATTCCAATTATCTACCAAGGCACAGAGCAAGGCTATAGTGGCGGAGATGATCCCGCCAATCGGGAGAATATGAATTTCAACGCCAACCATGACCTGTATCAGTACATCGCTAAGCTGAACTATGTGCGCAACAACCACCCTGCTCTGCAAAACGGTAGCCAAAGGGAAAAATGGGTGGACGACTCCTTTTACAGTTTCCAGCGCTCTAAAAATGGCGACGAGGCCATTGTATTTATCAACAACTCCTGGAATAGCCAAACCCGCACAATTGGCAACTTCGATAATCTGTCCAACGGAACCCGCCTGACTAACCAGCTGAGCAACGACTCCGTTCAGATTAACAACGGCTCGATCACCGTAACTCTCGCTCCAAAGGAAGTTAAAGTTTTCACCAAGTAACAGTCACATTCAGTTACATTGATTATTCAGATGTGCTAAAATAAGTTATAGAAGGATATACTAAAAAAGAGCAAGGATGCTGGTAACATCCCTACTCTTGGCAACAGCCGCTTTGAAGAGCGGTCGGCTGAAAAGGGCTAGCTATTAGAAATAGACCGTGTTTCCCTCTCCAGGGCGGTCTATTTCTTTTTGTTTTGGTTCATTGCAATAACAATCGTAACGATTAATCCAATCAACGCTATTAATAGCGTGCCGAACATCATCATTAATGTCAGAGCATCCTTAACCTCCACAGGCATCACCTCCCTTCCGGGAGACTTAGCCGACCGCCCACCTAAGCCATTCTGTTGTTACTGGAATTATAGCACGTAAATCCATCCTTTTGCGACAACGTTTTACAGCTTTATCAAACTAATCTCATGTGAACACTCATCGTCCTTTGTTGCTTACACATTCTACTTTGTCTCTATACGGATATAGCTTCTTAACGCCAATAAGAGCCCCAACACAAAAATGAAACAAATACTGATGACTCCTCCAGGGACATTCGTAAATGTTCTGCCCAGTGTGCCGTGCGGAGAAAACAATAGCGGCACGGTCCATGGATAAAAGGTATTTCCAGGTGTATTAACCAAAACAAAATTTAAACACATAACCGTACACATCCCCATAATGGCGGGCACAAATTTTCTCCAGCGAATGGCGAAGAACGTGATGATCGGGATGAGCATAGCGTGCATAAGAATCATTTTTGGCGAAGATCCCCAGCTGATATATAACGATTTCAAAGGTTAGCGGTCTGGTCGTAATTAACATACCCAACAGCGCAGATAGCCCAAATGCCAACAGAAGACTGACAGCGATGTACATATAAATAACAAGCAGCTTGCTGAAGTAAAGACGACTCCGACGAACCGGGCTTGTGAACAAGGCCATATGGGTCCTCTCTTGATACTCCCTCGCATAGATATAGCAAGTCAAAATATAGTAGCTCATATACCCAGTCAAAAAGTTAATAAGAATAACAACACTCATAAAGTAGTCATTCCAACCATCACGGTCAATGGAATATTTGGTACTTCCCGTATAACTATAGAATTCCAAAGCAATGGTTAATGCTAAAATAATAATGCTTAACCAAAGAATTTTAGTTCCTTTCATCTTCAAGCACTCTGCTTTAAACAGGTCAAGCATAGTAACCCTCCTCTCAAAAACTCTCCATTTAGTCTCTTCTTTGATATGCCCATAAGGATAAAAACAATCCAAGAAGAAAAGTTATGGATAAACTCAACCACGCTATGAGAGTATTGACGTATATGATCGCACTTCCTTCATTGGGAGACAAAAGATAGGGTACAATCCACGGATACCATTCACTTTTGTACATAAAATTCAAAAATATAACAGTACAAACTACGAGTACAACCACCATAATGCTTTTCCAGCGTATAGCAAAAAAAGAGGCGACCGGGATGAGCATCGCATGCATCACGCACATTTTGGCAAATACCTGGATTTGATATACCCAGATAGCCATCGTTAAAGGCCGATTTGTAATGAACATGCCTAATACTGCAGACAGAAACAGAACGATAAATAGCGACACAATAATAAACCCATAAATAATGATCAATTTACTAAAATAAAATTTAACCCTGGTGACAGGCGTAGTAAACATAAACAGATGCGTATTTTCCTGGTACTCTCTCGCAAAAATATGACCGGTTAATATGTAATAGCTAATAAATCCAGCTGCAATATTAACTAAGAAATCAATATTTGTAAAATAGTAGACCCAACCGAGCCTATCAATTGAATATCTATAAAAAATAGCGCTTAGAGCGAATTCCAACAGCACAATAGCCAGCAATATAATATAGCTCAACAAGAAGGCTTTAGAGCCTTTAAGCTTAATGAGTTCTGCTCTAATCATGCCGCCCACCCTCTCCTGAAATGAGAGTCAAAAAGTACTCCTCTAGCGTCTGCTTTGTGGTGTGTATCTCATAAACTGAAAACTGACGATCTATTAACTGTCTATTTAACATAGCTGTATTTTCAATTGGACTAAAAATTCTTAGTTGTTGTGGGGATATCAAATCAGATTTAAGTTGCTTCATGTTCTCATACAGAAACGCTTGTACTGCTTTTGCATCGTCTACCTTTACATCTGTATATTGCTCAAAACCTTCCTCTAACCGACTCAAACGATCCTCCGCTAACAGTTTTCCATTATGTATAATCCCGATGTGTGTAGCTAATTGTTGAATTTCGCTTAGAATATGGCTAGAAATAAGAATTGTTTTCCCTTGTTCCTCGCACAACTTCTTTAATAGCTGACGAATTTCCTTAATTCCTGACGGGTCTAACCCGTTCGTTGGCTCATCTAATATAAGCAACTCAGGATCATGAACAAGGGCCCTGGCAATCCCTAATCGCTGTTTCATTCCCAGGGAAAAATCTTTGAACTTCTTTTTTCCAGTATGCTCTAACCCCACCGTAGTTAGGGTTCGTTCAATTCTCCCATCATCCTGTACCCCCATGTACGTACAGCAGATTCTCAGATTATCTCGTGCACTCAGATTTTCGTATAAACCAGGCGTTTCGATAATCGTACCTATTTTTGAGAAGATAGAAGGATAGCTTTTCTCTAGCCGCTCGCCAAATAAAAAAACCTCCCCATTTGTAGGCTCAATCAGCCTCATCAGCATGCGGATGGTCGTTGTTTTGCCAGCTCCATTTTCACCTAGAAAACCGTAGATGCTGCCCCGTTCTACATGTAAGGAAATATCGTCTACAGCTATCGACATCCCAAACTGTTTGCGGAGTTCCTTCGTTTCAATAACATACTGCATTTCTTTCATCCTCCTATACACACTAAATACAACTATTATACAGATTTATCTATCCACAAAATGTAAAAGTAATCACTATTATTCATTTACGATCATTATCCCCATAAAAACAAAACAGGCACCCGACGAAGCGTACACTTCGTTCCAGGTGCCTGTTTATATATAAACAACGTGGGAATACTTAGGCCTCAGTAGCCACGTTGATATTGTTCAGGTACGGAGGGCTTTTCGCCGCGCAGCGCCACCGCTGCATGAATCGCCCAATAAGGATCGCGCAGCAATCCGCGTCCTACAGCGACCAGATCGGCATCCTTATTGCCGATTACAGACTGCGCTAAGGCTGGGTCATCCAGTATGCCGACGGCGATTACTGGGATGTTCAGCGCCTCGCGGATTTGGCGAGCAAACGGCACTTGATAGCCCGGGTAGTTGCCTGGTTTTCTGGCTCCAGCCGGGCCTTCTCCGCCCGAGCTGACATGGATCATATCTACGCCTGCAGCCTGATATGCGCGGCTCAGCTCAATAGCATGATCCACATCGTATCCACCATCTACGTATTCCACCGCGCTGATGCGGAAGATTAACGGCATACCCGCAGGCATTTGCTTACGCACAGCCTGAACGACTTCTACGCCGAAACGGGATAAATCCTTACCATACTCGTCATCCCGTTTGTTCGTAACTGGCGAGTGGAATTGGTGAATCAGGTACCCGTGTGCACCGTGAAGCTCGATTGTATCCACGCCTGCTTGAACCGCCCGGCGGGCAGCGTCTCCGAATTTTTGTACCATACCACGGACTTCCTCTGTGGTCAGTGCGCGTGGCTGTTTATAATTTGCATCCGGGTATGCAATGGCCGAAGGAGCCACCGGCTCTGCTGCATCCTCAGCTTTACGGCCTGCATGAGCAATCTGAATGCCAACCTTGGCCCCGTGCGCATGAATACCGTCAACCAGCTTTTTATACGCCGGAATATGTTCATCTGACCAAAGCCCCAGATCGTAATCCGTAATCCGCCCATCCGCTTCCACGTCCGTCATTTCTATAATAATCAGACCCGTGCCTCCAATTGCCCGGCTTAGGTAGTGGACATGATGCCAATCATTCGGAATTCCGTCCTTGGCTGTCACCGAGTATTGGCACATTGGGGCCATGACCACACGATTTTTTAACTCCAAATCTTTGAGTGTGTACGGTGTAAACAACGAAGTCTTCAAAACGCTCATCTCCTTTTTATCTCTACCACATAACTAAAAATGCGTTCCAAATTACACGGTCTATTATAAGCATAATCGGCACAGTCCAAACGAAACAAAGAGATTCCCCCAACCGGGGTATCCCTTCGTATTTGCACCTTGCAGTCATTATGTATATCGTAAGATTGTAGATATATTGCACACAATCTATTATCCACAACTTAATAACTTTTTGCAAGTAAATATTTAAATATTATTAAATATTTTTTTGTCTACACTTTTCCCGGCTCTTAGCCATAACACAAAAAGACGCCCTTACGGGCGCCTCTGCGAAACCAATTTTATTGCGCTGAGCCTAATTGGACCCATGCCTTCTCAATCTCTGCAACCGCCTGATCCTTGTTCATGTTACCACTGATATAAGCCTGCATCAGCTCACCAAATTTTTGGTGGAATGTATCCAGCGAGTAGTTGACAGACAGATCACCGGACTTGGATGTTTTCAAAATGCTATCCATTTCCTTAGGCATTTCCAGATCAGGAAGCGGTGCATCCTTAATTGGAGGAATCACCTTCGCTACCTGGGAGAACCAGTTCTTACCGTATTCCGAAGTGTACAGCCAGTTGAAGAATTCAATCGTTTCTTTGGATACTTCGGAGTCCTTGTTGATACGTAGCGCCTGATCCGCACCGGTAATGATGACCGATTGGTCCGCTTTGTCACTCACCGGATATCCCATGATGCCAATCTTGAGATCAGGGTTAATTTTCTTGATCGCTTCCTCATCCCACGCACCTTTACCCGTCATAAATGCAGCTTTTCCAGATGCAAAATCACTTACTCCCGCATTGCTGTCCCGTTCTAGCGGCTTATCTGTACCATGTTTCACCGTCAGATCAATGAAGCTAAAGAAGTTGTTGTACAGCACTGGATAGTCCTTGATTTTTGCTTTACCTGCAATAAAATCATCAACGAGCTGCTTTGGCTCTACCCCGGCATCCTGCGCAGCAGCATCTACATAGTGTTGGAAGATATGCTTCCATACCCACCACTCTTTATATGCATTAGCAAATGGAGTAATGCCCTTCGCCTCTAGCTTGGTAACAGCATCCTGCATCTCGGCAATCGTCTTCGGCGGAGAGGTTATTCCAGCCTTGGTAAGCAAATCTTTGTTGTAAATCAAAGCAAACAGGTTCCCCTTGACTGGTAATCCCAGCACTTTGCCGTCACTGGAACTCATATTGGCCCGGACGGCATCTGTCATGGCTGCTGCCAGCGGTTCATTGGTCAGATCAGCGCTATAATCAGCATAGGTGTCGATGTCACCTCCGGCCGTGGTCTGGAACACATCCGGTGTACTGCCTGAAGCTATTTTTGACTTGAGAATGGTGTTGTAGTCTGCCTGCATGATCTCCAGATTGATCTTTACATTAGGCTTGACCTTTTTATACTCCTCGATGTACGCGTTAAAAGCATCGGTATACTCAGGTGAGGCTGTAAACATGTTAATTGTAACCGTTTTCAAATCATCTTTGCCGCCAGCGCTTTCTTTAGCCGCATCTGTGCCACCACTACTTCCACATCCGCTCAACAAACCGACCGTCAAAAGCAAACTGCCGGATAACGCCATCATCTTCTTTAACATGGATACTCCCCCATCTGTTTGTGATCAACGTTCATGCGCTCATTCTAAAAAATATTGCCTCATTTAAAAAGGCAGATTAGTGAAGCGTTAAGGGTAAAAAAGTGGTTTATTGCAGGCTCACGCGATACTCTGAAGGTGACACCTGATAATAATTGCGAAAAGCCTTACTGAAATAGTTTTTATCCTTGTAACCGAGCATATCGGAAATTTCCTGAATTTTCAGGCTGGAATCACCCAGGAGCTCCTTCGCCTTGTCCATTCTGACCTTCTGTACATATTCGTGAATGCCGTAACCAAATTGCTGCTTGAACAACTTCATCAGATATTCCCGGCTCAAAAAATAGGTTTCGGCAAAAAACGAGATTTTGATATCTTCAAAATAGTATCGCTCGATGTACCTTTTGATCTCTGTAATATCAAAGGGTTGGTTACCCGCCTGTGCATGTTGGACCCCGGCAATGTAGAGCTCCAGTATCTGGTATAGTCTCTGGCTGTAGTCGGCAAAGCTCACAAAATCAGCAGACAGCTCGCCTTCAATCACACGACCCAATTCCCCCAAAGTCCCCTCCTGATTAGACGCGGACATAGGCGTACCCAGCTCAATCGCTGCTTCTCTCAGTAAAAAATGAAACTCCCGCAGCAATCGATCCGCATCCTGTAAACGGAAAACAGGACCAGCTGCCAATTGTTTCAGTAGATCGCCCAGAAGTACCTTTGCTCGGTTGGCCTGACCGGTCTGAGCATCCTTTTGGATCGACAACAACCGATCCGTCCATGGCATTTCCTCTGACGTCCCCATTTGCCGCGGTACCGTGTGGAGAATAGATTCCCCTTCCAGCTTCAACACATCTGTATTGTGAATGAACCTCTTGGCATCCCTATACGCAGAAGCCAGCTCCACTACGTCTGAACAGAGCTTGCCCACTCCGGCTGCTACCACCATACTGAACAGCCCATGCAGGTTCGCAACCGCCTTCTGTGCCACTTGTGCCAGTAGGAGGGACATATGTTCTTCTTGTCCTGGGGCCAGAGTACAGATCGAAACGACCTCACGCTCTCTTCGCGGGTGGGGGAAGCTAAAACAACGCAACCGTTCATCTGATGTCTGCGCTAATACATTAGTTACGGCAAAATCCATCAGGTCGACATCGCCATGAAAACGAGTCCTGCGAATCTCATCCCTGTTCAGTAACCGTAGCACGATCACCCCAAAGCGGTTCTCCGCCCGATCGGCTCCAATTAGTGGGAGCAACGACGTATTGGCCTGCCTTTTAAAGCTGCCATCCAAAATGGATACATACAGCTTCTCTTTCAGCTTCGGTAGTGACATATTCAGCGTAATGTTTTGGTTAATGAATTCGTCTTGGCTTTGCTTGCGGCTTTCCAGAGTGTCCACCGCCTTGCGCAGGGCCTGATTCAGATCCTGGCGGTTGATAGGCTTGAGCAGATAATCTACTACCCGTGATTGAATCGCTTGTCGCGTAAATTTAAAGTCGTTGTAGCCACTAATGACAATGGTCAGCAGATGGGGATATGCCTTTTCGATCACACGAAGAAATTCAATGCCGTTCATCTCCGGCATTTTCATATCCACCATCACCACATCGATAGGGTGCTGACCGAGCAGTTCCATCCCCGACCTTCCATTTGTCGCCTCATAAATATGTTCGATGCCCAGACGATCCCAGTCTCCAACAATACGAATGGCTTCTCGTAACGGTTCTTCATCGTCAATAATCAATACGTTATACATGGTCGACTCCTCCCCGGGGAATTTGCATTCTCATTTCCGTGCCCGTTTCATCCGTAAGTATGAATAATCCTGCCTGATCTCCATACAAAAGCTTCAACCGTGTGTTCAAATTCTTCAAGCCAATATGCTCGCTCTCCCGCTCTTCCCATTTTTCGTGGAACGAATCCAACACTATTTTCAGCTTGTCCTCTGAAATTCCAGGTCCGTTGTCCCTGACTGAAATTGTAGCGTCTGTAGCACCCGATTCGGCTGAAATGACGATCAGAATGTCACTTGATACTTTTTCTAGTGCATGCTTGATAGAGTTTTCTACCAACGTTTGCACGGATAATCTCGGAATTGGCAGCTCCATCAGCGTGTCCTCCCATATCACTTCGACCTGAAGTCTCGCCCCGAATCTTGCCTTTTGCAGACCTATATATCGTTCAATATGCTTGAGCTCCTCGCGGGCAGCTACGATATCCTTGCCGTTGATGGAATACCGCAAAGTTTGGGCCAATGCATCCACCATATCCGCCATATCGAACATCTTCCGCTTTAATGCCTGTGTAGATATGGCTTGTAAGGCATTGTACAGAAAATGGGGATTAATCTCAGCCTCCAGCGCCTTGAGTATGGCATTCTTTTCGACCAGCTTCATGCGATAGCGCTCATTAATAAGTTCTTCGGTTCTTTGGACCATTTCGTTAAAGTGCAGCGACAAATATGCAATCTCGTCATGCCCCTTCACAAGAGCCCTTGCCTCAAAATCTCCGGTGCTGAACCGTTTCATCTGGGTAGATAGCTTATGTAAAGGTCGAGTAATGGCGTTCGAGGTCAAGGTCACCAAAATAATAGACACACCTAAAAATAAAGCCCCGATGACATAACTCCAATTCCGTGTGGTCGTAGCTGCCTCATAAATTTGGCGATATGGAATCGGTTTGATGAGCTGCCACCCGTCCTTTTCACCTGCATCATACACGACCAAATACTCCTGGTTGCTGTCTGACCACGTTACTCGCCCGCTTCCTCCCTCTCCGATCTGGGCCAATACGCCAGAATCACGCATTCGTTCATACAGCGGAAGGCTGTTCACATAAAAGGGAACCCGCTTGGGGCTGATTAGCATCAGTTGATCCCCTTTACCCAGTGGAATATTTCGCATGATTTCATCTACGGCACTCGTGTTGTAATAAAAGGACAACACTGCCTGCGGGTGACGGGATGCAATCGATCTCAGCACTCGATGGTAAGCCATAAAGCTGGCTTGTGGCGCCACATAGCCCATATCAGAGCGGGACTCCACAAAGGATTGAAAAGATTCGTTAGCAGTGCTAGCCATCGCCTCTTTATACCAGGGAAGCTTGGGAATATCCGTGTTTATTCCTTTGCGTACTGTAATATTGTACGTTTCCCTAGTCACCACGTAGTATTGATGCCGATCCGCCACATACAGATAAATCGCTTCCAGATCATTGCGGGAATAGAACATGTTGCGCAAGTAATTTTCAATGACCATTCGTGCAGCGTAGTCCCGGTTCTCATTGGCAATCGCGTTCATGATATCGTTATAGCGAAGCTGTGGAAGGGCCAACTGCTGCATTCCCTCCAAGTAATCCTCCAAATTCTGATTGACCAGCAGCAGATTATTCGTCGTGCTGGCGATGCTATGATTGACCGACTCCTTTTCAATCATCTGATAGGAAATAATCGTGAGTGAGCCCACCACCAGAATAATCACCGAGGTAAAAAGCAGAATGAGCTTGTTCACTAATTTTTGTGTAATCCGCTTCCACATGGATCGAAAAATTGTTCCTACATGCCCTGACATCATGATTACCGCCCCTTTTGAAAGCGTACACATTTTTACCCTCAACTGTTTTCTTAAATCCATTGGTCCGGCCCTAGGGGCTATCCTATACTTTCATTATATCTTAAACAGCTTGGAGCGAAAGACCGGAAAATGCTGAGAAAAAGAGGTGCGTTATGCTGAAAAAAAGGGGAACATGGGGCGACAAGGGCAGTAAGCTGGAATTTGGTTTATTCACACTGCCCGTAATTTTGTGCATTACAATTGCATTTTATATTCCGTTTTTGATGACGATACGCTATTCCCTGACCAAGTGGAACGGCATATCCAAACATCCGAAATTCGTAGGTCTAGATAACTTCAAGCAAATCCTGCTCGGAGACGCTAACTTTGCACATGCAGCCTGGTTTACGATCAAATATGCCATTCTGTACATTGTACTGGTAAACGTGCTGGCCATTTTGCTGGCGCTCGTCCTCGACATGAAGCTCAAAAGCTCAGCCTGGCTGCGCGCGGCTTTCTTTATTCCTTATATCCTCAGCCTCGTCATTGTCGGCTTTATATGGAAATTCATCTTTATGCAAGGCTTTGAGTCACTGGGACACAGTACAGGCTGGGGCATCTTCCAGCTCAGTTGGCTAGGCGAGGAAGGGCTCGCGTTTATTTCCATTCTGGCAGTATCCATCTGGCAATCCATTGGCTTTTACATGGTCATTTATATCGCAGGCCTGCAATCTGTACCTGAGGATCTAAAAGAGGCTGCCATCGTGGATGGGGCAGGACCGATTCGGAGATTTTTCAGTATTATTTTACCGATGCTCGCACCCTCGATTACGATCTCGGTCTTCATGGCACTGACCAACTCGATCAAGGTGTTCGACGTCATTTTATCGCTGACTGGCGGTGGGCCAGGAGGTACGACATACAGCATTGCGTATGATATTTACCGAGATACGTTCCAAAACAATCTGTATGGCTACGGAACAGCCAAAGCCTTGATTTTATTCGTTGCAGTGCTGGTCATTACGATTATTCAATTGTCTATTTTCAAACGCAGGGAGGTTGAAGCCTGATGCAACGCAGCCGTACGGGACGTATTTTGCTGGAAGCGGGCATGATTGTATTGTCGCTGTTATTTTTGTATCCGCTGTTTCTCGCCATTAACAATTCGTTCAAAAGCTTCGCTGAGGTCATGACCGACGTCATTGCGCTGCCCAAGCAGCTTTCGCTGGATAACTACGTATACGTATGGAAGTTCATTGACTATCCACGCTTATTTCTGAATAACACGATTATTACTGTGCTCGGGCTGGCAGGCATTGTGCTAATATCCTCCATCGCTGCCTATAAGCTGGCACGGACGAAAAGCAAGTGGAGCTCCGCCATTTACATGCTGTGCATTATGCCGATGCTGATTCCATTTCAGTCTATTATGCTGACCGTCTTGCGCCTGGCGAAAGACTTGAATTTGGCAGATAGCACTTGGGGACTTGGCCTGCTGTACTGGGGTTTTGGAGCCCCATTGGCAGTGTTTATCTATCACGGCTTTGTGAAAGGCATTCCGGTCGAGATTGACGAAAGCGCCAAGATCGACGGAGCCTCAGGCTTTCGGCTTTTCTTTTCCGTCATCTTTCCCTTGCTGAAATCGGTCACCGCTACTATTGTTATTATCGACGTGATGTGGATATGGAACGATTTTCTGCTTCCGCTGCTCATGGTTAACGGCTCACCCAGCACCAAAACGCTTACGCTGGCTGCCTATACCTTCGTTGGGCAATATACATCAGACTGGCAATATGCTATGACCGCAATGGTAATGGCTGTACTGCCCTCCATTATCGTATTTATCTTTCTGCAAAAATACATTGTTAAAGGTGTAGTGGCCGGGGCCGTCAAAGGCTGAGGCAATTACATCATGACAGATGACCCCCAGAGGACTTGCGTAAAGTTTACGCAAGTCCTTTTGACTGATTGGCTCCACCTTTCTTGACATTTTTCCACATAAATGATTTACTAATTTCATTATTCGTAATTATTACGATTAAATTATCAAACAGAAAGTGCTGCTGCTTTCCTATCTCGCATTACAGTTACTACTGCACAGTCAACATTTTATGAAACTTTCGAAGGGATGAGTGATTACGTTGGCAAACGCTATGGAAAGAGATGAGAAAATACCGGTCACGGTTCTAAGTGGGTACCTCGGTTCCGGCAAAACCACACTGCTGAACCATGTACTGAACAACCGGGAAGGCTTACGGGTAGCTGTCATCGTCAATGATATGAGTGAGGTTAATGTGGATGCTGATCTCGTTCGCGACGGTGGAGGATTATCCCGTGTGGATGAGAAGCTAGTGGAAATGTCCAACGGTTGCATCTGTTGTACCTTGCGTGAAGATTTATTAAAAGAGGTAGAGCGACTGGCGCTCGAAAAAAAGTTTGACTATATTCTTATTGAATCCACAGGTATAGGTGAGCCCATTCCAGTGGCCCAAACCTTTAGTTATGTAGATGAGCAAAATGGAATTGATTTGACCAAACTGACCCGATTGGACACGATGGTCACCGTCGTGAACGCACCAGAGTTTTGGGAAGACTTCTATTCTAGGGACTCTCTTAAGGATCGTGGACAGGAAATGGCGGCAGAGGATGTACGCGGCATCGTTGATCTGCTCATAGAGCAGGTGGAATTTTGTGACGTGCTAATCATTAATAAGTGCGATCTGGTATCGCCAGAGGAACTCGAACGACTGGAAAAGGCACTACGCGGCATTCAACCGAACGCCAAAATCATCCGTTCCGAATACGGCAGAGTGGACCCAAAGGAGATTTTAAACACGCATCGCTTTGATTTTGAAACTGCTAGTCAGGCGGCGGGTTGGATACAGGAAATGAACAAGGATGAACATGTACCGGAGACAGAGAAATATGGCATTGCTTCGTTTGTGTACAAGCGCAAAATCCCATTTCATCCCGAACGTTTATTGAAATGGCTGGCTCAATGGCCTACTGAGGTTGTACGTTCCAAGGGATTAGTGTGGCTCGCCACGCAAAACCGTACTGCCTTTACATTCAGTCAGGCGGGTAGCTCCAAACAATTCGCACGCGCAGGACTATGGGTGTCTGCTTTGACTGAAGAAGAACGACAATACTATCTCGGTGAAAATTTTGAAAAAACACCCGATTGGGATGAGAAATATGGCGACCGGGTTACCAAACTCGTATTTATTGGTATCGATATGAACCGGGAAGAAATCGAGCGTAGCTTGGATAAGACACTGCTAACCCCTGAAGAAATGGAACAGGACTGGCGCAAGTTACCTGACCCGTTTACGAAAAACATATAATGAGTTTGAAAAAGCGCCTAAAGTGAGCAACTACCTCCCATCTTAGGCGCTCTGGCCTTATTTATGCTTAACCCATTGCGCGTTATCGATCGGCCAAAAGATCACATCCGCACGTCCGACAATATCCTTGATGGCAACAAAACCAATTGCACGACTATCCCTACTATTATTGCGGTGGTCACCCATTACAAAAATATACCCATCAGGAACCTTGGAATCGGTTATGGTTCCGTTTGGAAAGTCCACATTGTTATATAATTCTCCCTTGGCGTGAGCATCTTGGATAGCCTCTTGAATGTATGGCTCCTCTACTTTCTTACCATTCACATAAAGATGATCACCTTGATACTGAATCGTATCTCCAGCCACTCCAATCACACGCTTAATAAAGTCCTTTTGTTCCTTTTTTACATGAAATACAACAACCTCACTTGCCTTGGGGTCACGAAAATCGTAAATCACCTTATTCACGACCACTCGTTCATCTGTTTTGAAATTCGGTTCCATGGATGCTCCCTCAACAATAAATGGCGCAAATAACAGCCAACGTATAATGAACACGAGCACAATGGCAACAATAATTGCCTTAAGCCAATCGATCATCTCCTTGTTCATTCGCGGTCGCTTTTCCTGCAATGGTTCGGAAGTTGAACTTGTCAAATGCTTCCCGCTCTCCATGCGCTAAACCCACCTTTTCTCACAGTTTTATTCCTATTATATGTATAATGTTTAAGTATAATCAAATTTTCCCAGTCTAGCAAAACTGTATTTTTAGTTGAAACAAAAGTGTGAACTTTTTTTCACAATATTAAAAAAACAATAAAAAACTGTTGATGCAAACGTTAACATATATTACACTGTGCATATACTTCTTAGAGCGTTTTGGACTTATGATAGATCAATCTGTCCCCCCAGGAGGTGTCCTGTTTTTTTAATGGAAAGACAGCATGAGCGACTTTTATATGTGCTATCTTCTTTTAAAATATGAGCTCAGATAAGGAGGAATTTACATGTTTAAACGGAATGATCGTTCAAAAAATGGCTTTAACGCTCTAAGACTCGGTGTTTCTTTTGTTTTTGCTTCTTCTTGTCTTATTGGAACCGCTTACGCGGATATTCCATCCAACAACCTCCCCTCTACCACACTCACAGAGGAGGCAGTTAGTGCAACCGATTCAACAACTGTTTCCACCACGTTAGCGGCAGGCGATTTGTATGTGGCTCCAAATGGTAACGTGTCCAATCCGGGTACCATATCTAGTCCTACCACCCTCGAAGCAGCACTGACACAAATTGCTCCTGGCAAAACCATCTACCTGCGCGGTGGTAAATACGCCTACTCCTCAACGATTACAATTCAGCGTGGAAATAACGGCAATAACGGCTCACTCAAAGGATTAGTCGCTTACGGTAGTGAAAAACCTGTACTTGATTTCTCTGCTCAGGCCTTTGGTTCAGCTAATCGGGGACTTCAGCTTAACGGGGACTTCTGGCTGGTGAAAGGTCTTGAAGTCAAAGGTGCCGGAGATAACGGTATCTATATTGGCGGCAGCAATAACCGAATTGAAAACGTCGAGACCCACCACAATCGGGATACCGGGCTCCAACTCGGACGCTACTCCCCTAACGCTTCCACCAGTGAGTGGCCTGCGAACAATTTGATTTTGAATTCCTACTCTCACGATAACGCCGATCCCGATAATGGCGAGGATGCCGATGGCTTCGCGGCTAAACTGACTGTAGGATCAGGCAATGTGTTCGATAACTGCTTGGCAGCGTACAACGTAGACGATGGCTGGGATCTGTACAGTAAAACGGAAACAGGCCCTATCGGTGCCGTAACCATTTTGAACAGTGTGGCCCATCACAACGGGCAAACCTCTGATGGAACGTCTACTGCGAACAGTGACGGCAACGGCTTTAAGCTGGGTGGAGACAAAATCAAGGTCAACCATATTGTAAAAAACAGTATCGCTTTCCAAAACAAAAAACACGGTTTCACCTACAATAGCAACCCTGGCTCCATTACTTTGACCAACAATACCTCATGGGACAATGGACAAAGCAATTTCGCCTTTGATAAGGGTGAACACGTGTTCATTAACAATCTTTCTTTCGAGGGAACAGCAAGTGATAAAACAAGTGGTACGGATCAAGATAACTCTAACGTCTGGTGGAAAAACAAAAAAACGACGAATGCCAAAGGTCTCACAGCCAGTGCAGACGACTTTGTTAGTCTCGTGCCTTCCATCACTCGAAGTACAGACGGTTCCATCCAGCTGGGTGATTTCCTTAAGCTGGCCAAAGGAAGCGATCTGATTGGCTCGGGTACTCCGAGCGGAAATATAGGGGCACGGTAAAAGCCCCACCTAATCAGGACGCCTGGCCCATCTACCAACCTAGACCATTCTGCATAATATAGCGACCGGTGATTGTCCTCATAACCAGACAAAATATGAGGTGAACAGATCATGGAACGAAAAATCACACTGAAACATACACTTGCCTATGGAAGCGGTAACATGCTGGGAAGTGGTGCACTTGCTATTAGCGGTGCATGGTTAATGTACTTTTATACAACCTTTTGCGGACTGTCTCCTGTTCAGGCCGCAGCCATTTTCTCTGTTGCCAGCATCATAGATGCGGTCAGCAATCCGATCATGGGCTTTATCAGCGACAACTTTCACCGAACCCGCTTAGGTCGTAAATTCGGCAGACGCCGTTTTTTCATCATGATGGGTATTCCGCTGATGCTCGTGTATCCGATGCTTTGGATAGATGGGTTGGGCTTCTGGTATTACCTGAGTACGTACGTGCTGTTTGAACTGGTGTACACCTCTGTCATGGTGCCATATGAAGCACTAGCATCCGAGATGACCCGGGATTTCGGTGCACGCTCCAGACTGACCGGATGGAAGGCCATGTTTGGTAAAATTGCCAATTTTGCCGCCGCTTTTATCCCTGGTCGCTTTATTGCTGCTTATGGCAAAGACTCTCCATTGCCTTTCTTGTATACCGGTCTCGTTTTTGCAGCAATCTTGCTGATTGCCATGGCATTCTTGTACAAAAACTCCTGGGAACGTCCAAGTGAAGAACTGCAAAAGGAACTGGAAGGTGAAGCTCCACTTTCCTTTATAGATTCCATGAAAAAGTTGTTTATCGACATTTCCTCTACCTTCCGAGTAAAGACGTTCCGTCATCATCTCGGGATGTACCTGGGCGGATTTTCAGCTGAGTGGCTGTTTACTTCAGCTTTTACGTACTTCATTGTTTTCTCCTTGTTCCAAAGCTCGGAGATGGTATCCAATCTGAACAGCTTTAACTCTGTCATTCAATTGATTTCTACCTATTTCTTCATCCAATTCTGTGTGCGTAAAGGGTTTCGTATGCCTTTCATCGCCGCACTCGTCGTCGTTTGCTTTAGCGTAGCAGGTTATGGTCTGCTCTATCTCACAGGAGCCTCTAATACGATGATGTGGCTATATGTCATCACACTGCTCATGGGGCTTGGTACAGGTGGCGTCTACTACATCCCTTGGAATCAATACACATTCCTTGCCGATGTGGATGAAGCGCTGACTGGTCGCCGCCGGGAAGGTATTTATGCGGGTATGATGACTTTTGCCGGAAAAATGGTGCGGGCTGTTGTCGTTTTCATTCTCGGCTGGGTGTTACAGCACTTTGGCTTTCTATCCGGAGCTGAAAGTCAGCCAGTCTCTGCTCAGCACGCTATCTTCTATGTACTCGTGGTGGGTACTATTGTTCTCGCGATCATCGGGATGATTGCTTCTGTCGTAATGAAGCTGGATATTGACAGCCACAAGAAGCTAATCGCCGAGATTGACCGCCTCAAAAACGGTGGCTCCATGAAATCAGCCAAGCCAGAAGCTCGAAAAGTGTTCGAACAACTAACAGGCTTCAGCTACGATCGGTGCTGGGGCAACAATAATGTGGGCTTTAAGAACAAACCCGTTGATCCTAAGACACACACTCCGTCTATGTAACAACAATAACATACAGATTAAACTTTACTGAAGAGGTGACTGTATCATGGCAAATTCAACATCGCAACCAACAACAAATCCTACAAAAACAGATTCCTGGGCTGTACGTATGAGCGATTCCGTGATTAAACGGAGTCCGGAATTTTATGAAAAATGGGAATATGACCATGGCGTGATTTACAGAGGTTTGGAATGGGTTGGCGAACTGACAGGCGATCCCAAGTATATGGAATATATAAAAAAACATATGGATCACTTTGTTGATGAAAATGGTGTGATTCAGCGCTATAAAGTAGATGAGTATAATATTGACCATGTGAATAACGGCAAGCTGCTCTTCACTCTGTATCGTGCCACAGGCGATGAACGCTATAAAAAGGCAGCCTTCCAATTACGCAGTCAGCTGGAAAAACATCCACGCACAAGCGAGGGCGCATTCTGGCATAAGCAAATTTATCCGTATCAAATTTGGCTTGACGGCTTGTACATGGGTGCCCCATTCTATGCTGAGTTTATTCGCGAATTCGGAGATCCGTCAGAGTTTGACGATGTGACCCTGCAATTCAAGCTATGCTACAAGCATACGCGTGATCCTGAAACGGGTCTGCTCTATCACGCTTGGGATGAGAAGCGGGAACAGCATTGGTGCAACCCGGAAACCGGCTGTTCCAAAAATTTCTGGGGCCGCTCAATGGGCTGGTTTGTCATGGCACTCGTCGACGTGCTGGACTACATTCCAGAAGATCATGCAGATCGTCCCGTCTTGATTGATATGCTGAGAGAAACACTGGAAGCCTTGCTGAAAGTGCGTGATAAAGAAAGCGGCGTCTTTTATCAGGTGCTCAACCTGGGCCATGTGAAAGGCAACTATCTGGAAGCATCTGCTTCCTGCATGATTCTATACGCTATGGCCAAAGGTGTTCGCAAAGGTTATCTGCCAGAGCATTATCGCCAAGAAGCAGAAATCACCCGTAAAGGTATTATTGATGAATTTATTACGATTACTGAAGAAGGACTTGTGAATCTGAACAAAACAGTACAAGTAAGCGGTCTAGGTGGTAAAGATCGCCGGGATGGTACCTTCGCTTACTATATCAGCGAGCCGATTATAACTAACGATCCCAAAGGTATCGGAGCTTTCATTCAGGCGATGGGTGAAGCAGAGCGCATCTAAATGATGCGGACTATGTACTTTTAAATAGCACAAAGGACGGTGGCGATGAGCCCCGTCCTTTTCTCATATATATCTTACTTCATAACCTTAAATTCATATCCCTGTTTCTTCAGATATTCTATAATTTGCGGCAATGCTTTGGCTGTTTCTTCTTTACCATAAGTGTCATGCATGAGTATGATCGCTTTTTCTCGGCCTTTGACTGACCTCATAAACTGATTAATTAGTGCGGGTGCTTTCTTGGATCTTCCCTCTGCATCCTTCGTTAATACATTCCAGTCCACCTGATGGTAATCCTTTTGAAGTAAAACCTTATCCAGAGCGGCCATTCCTTGTGGATCTCTTCTGTTCCATGTCATGTGCCCCCCGGGGAATCGGATCATTCTGGTGGAGAATTCTGGTCCCAGAATGCTTTTTAGAACCTGATTGTTCTTCTCGATCTCCTGCATAACATGATCCGTATTTACTCGTCTGTTCGGATATAAATACTTATAGTTATGTGAGTACGTATGGTTTCCTATCGCGTGACCCTCTTTGACAATTCTTTTGATAAGGTTCCGGGTATGCTCATTCTCATTGGCTTCTTTTCCTACAATAAAAAAGGTTGCCTTGACCTTTTGCTTTTTCAGAATGTCTAATATTTGGGGGGTGACCGTCACAGATGGACCGTCATCAAAGGATAAGTAGGCCACCTTTTTACCATCGGCTCCATCAGGCATCTTTCCTAGCATTTGCTGATTTAAATATTTTTCAACAAAGGCACCGTCTTCTACACCGGGATCATTTTTTGGAGAGGCTGCTTTATTGTTTGCCCCTGCGCTGGCTTTAACTTTGGATGAGTCCTTGGATACAGAATCTGTTTTTTTAGCAAGCTCCTGAGTCGGCGCATGTGGTTTGCTATCTGAGACCTTTATCGCAATAAAAGTAATGCAGCCTGCCACAAATAATACAATAGCAATCAGCATCAGCCTTCTTTTGTTCCTCTTCAAGCGGTGCTCTCTTGTTCTACTATGTGAATAACCCTTTTCCATTAGATTATGTACCTCCACCCTAAAATAAGAAAAACCACCGGAGCAGGGTGAAAGCGCACCTTACAACGAACATTGGAAAACCGGGAGGTTTGACCGATGAAAGTTTAAGGTTGCACTTCAACCAGGGGACGGACAACCTACTCCCGGTGGTTTCTTATCTTGCATTTGCATAATTTATGAATATCATTGCGGTTCTGTTCATTAAGATTGCTTCGTTAGGGCCTGAGCCAGTAAAGACGCATAGGCTTTAGCGCCTTTAGGTTTTAAATGTACTCCATCATGCTCAAAATATGAGTTTTTACCGGAGCTTGCTGCATACCAGTCAATCATTGTAATTCGTGGGTCTTGGGATGCAGCCTCAGCAAGATGCTTGTTCACAATGCTCTCCCAAGGCCGAGGTACACGGGTATTCACAAGTATAATATGCTTTGTATCCTTCAGACTGGCGAGCAGATTGGATAGCTGGTCCTTGGTGAAAGCGCCGTTCGTACCCAGCTCAATAATAACCGTCTTGCCCAGCTGTCCGTTCTGTCTCAGTTGCTCCAGTACGGCAGGCGCTTCCGCCATTTGGCGGCCAATCCGTCCATCCACAACAGCCCCTGGGAAGGATTCCTGAATGTACGACTGTACATCGAGCATGACAGAGTCTCCAATGGCAGTCACACTAGAGCCATCGCCTGTCATAGGCTTAGCTTCTTGGGATGTGGTCGAAGGTTCCGTCTGCGTCGTAACGCCATCCGTAGTACCAGCCTTGACTGCCGTATTTTTAGGCGCCTGGGCTTGGGACGAAGCCTTGCTGTCCTTGACTCCTTGCGGCTTGGTGGCTGTAGGCTCCTTGGAAGCTACGGACACCGTTCCATGAAGCGGCGGCATCGCCTTTGCCTTGGCAATTGGCTGCTCATCACTAGATGCTGCCTGCAACGTTGCGTCAGGAGATACCACGTACAGGTGAACGGTACCCACACCAATACCTATACAAAGCATTGCTGTTGCGGTTGTAGAGATCCATCTCCACCGCATCTGCCGACGAACCGCTGAACGAATTCCTGCAATCCAGTGCCGGAATCCATCATGCCGAATCGGTTCCTCGATATATTTAAACGAGAGAGACGCCAGCAGTATGGTAGCCAGCAATTGTATAACGATACGCATCACATGCACACCATCGGTATCCACCTGAGGTGTCGTTAGCGTGATAACTGGAAAATGCCATAGATACAGTCCGTAGGAACGGGCGCCGATCCAGCGCAGCGGCTTGCGTCCAAGCAGGCGACCGAGATGGCTCACCGGGTGTGCCAATGCTGCAACCACAATAGCAGTGACCACCGCAATCCCCAGCAAGCCGCCGCGGTACAGAGCTGGGTCATATTCATTCGAGGCCCACGCCCAGTGGCATAGCAGCAGCAAGCTGATTGCACCGACGCCATCGAGAAGCAAGCGCGCCTTCGCCGAAGCATGCCCTTTCAGCTTGCCGCTTGGCCATACCAAGGCCAGCGCCGCACCAATCAGTAGAGCGAAGCCGCGTGTGTCCGTGCCATAATATACCCGGCTCGGATCGCTCCCCGGTACGTAAATCACGGCCATCAGGAGCGCGGATATTAACGCCAGACAAATCACCCATCCGGCCAGTACAATACGCTTGGGCATGTACTTCAGCCCAAGCGCCAGCAGTAAAGGCCACAGGATATAAAACTGTTCCTCCACCGCCAGCGACCACAGATGCCCAAGCGGAGAAGGAGGACCGAAACTTTCAAAATACGAAACCTGATGGAAAATAAACCACCAATTGCTCATATACACCAATGCGGCAGGTACATCTCCGCGCAAGGCCGTAAGCCGTGACGGATCGAAGAGCAACGAGCACAGGACAATGACAGTCACAACCGTCAGCATGGCAGGCAGCAACCTTCTGGCACGACGCACCCAGAAATCTTTCATTTTAAAACTATGATATGTATCCCACTGACTGACTAGAATATCTGTAATCAGATACCCCGACAACGTAAAAAACACGCCTACACCCAACAAACCACCCGGTAACCAATCCGGATTCAAATGATACACAATGACTGCGATGACCGCCAGTGCTCTTAATCCATCCAAACCTGGCATATAACGACGTTGTGACGACAACCGATTAGACTTCATTTCAGCCGCTGTCCTTCTTGCAAATTCGAACTCTCTGTCTGTTTCAATGCTCTTCTGCCCTTTCCCTCTCCTGCACATCGTCTGTGCGATGCCCTGTAGCCTTTTCATTCATTATATAAAACTTCATAATCGTAATGATTTCATTGAAGTTAAAATTAATGACAATGTTTTTATTATATCATTCCTTTCCACAGTTAGGTAACCACTGATAGATATACAAAAAAAGGTATCTCTTCCCTTAGGAAGAAAATACCTTTTTCTTAATTCGTGTCTATTAAAATTTGATGATCCCTGAAGTATGAAGGAAGACCAACAACATCAGGATCGGTGCAACATACCGAAGGCCGAACAACCATACACGGAACCAGAAAGGCTTGAGATTGGCATGCTCGCCAGCAGTTTTCCAGTAGTACCCTGTGAATATAACTATCAGTAAGCCGCCCAATGGCAAGAAGATGTTGGACGCTGTGAAGTCAACAAAGTCAAAGAAAGATTTGTCGCCCACCTTTAACTCTGGAACCAACCCCATCGACAATGCAGAAGGGACACCCAGCAACAGACACAGGATCGATACGATGACAACCGAGCGTACCCGGCCCCAACGGAACCGCTCCATAACATAAGCTACGGGTACCTCCAGCAGGGATACCATAGAGCCTAATGCTGCAACCGCCAGCAATACGAAGAACAAACCGCCGAAGAAAGCTCCGAAAGGCATGGCAGAGAATGCAGCCGGTAAAGCAATAAAGACCAAAGACGGTCCTTGGGCAGGGTTAATACCAAAGGAGAAGGTTGTAGGGAAAATGATCATACCTGCGATAAACGCATAGATTAAATCCCCGCCACCCACTGCCAGCATAGCTCCCCCCAGCGATTGTCGACGATCTACATAAGCACCATATGTGACCATGATCCCCATCCCCAGTGAGAGGGAGAAGAAGGCATGTCCCAAAGCAACCAATGCAGATTCTATACTTAACTTAGAAAAGTCAGGATTCAAAAAGAAGGATACACCCGCACCAGAACCTGGCAGCATGAGAGCGTTAATCATCAGCACGAGCAACAGGATGACCTTAGCAGGAATCAAAATTTTATTGAACTTTTCAATTCCGTTCGATACCCCAAGGGTAACCACGACTGCTGTAAATGCAAAAACAATTAACAACCATACCAACGGTGCATAGCCAGAGGAAAATGAAGCAAACTGACCAGCAAAATCATTATTCGAAAACAGACTTCCGCTAAATGCCTCTACGGCATAATGCAGTGTCCATCCTCCTACAATGGCATAGAACGACAAAATAACAAACGGCACGATAACAAACATAATGCTCATCTTGCCCCAAATTGGATGTCCGCCTACTTTCACCATTGCAGAGGCAGCACTTCCTCGACCTGCACGACCAAGCGCAAGCTCTGCTAAAAGTACAGGCAAACCAACAAGCAACAAGCAGACAATAAACAACAAGAAAAATGCAGCTCCGCCATATTGTCCGGTAATATACGGAAATTTCCAGATGTTACCTAGTCCTGCCGCACTCCCGATCGCTGCCAAAATGAATCCAGCCGACGAGAAGCGTTCATTCTTATCAGACAGGTTATTCTGCCCCTTGCCCAAATTCATGGTATCCCCCTCATTCTCTCTACTTACGCATAAACTTGAGCATGCGTACATAAATAATTTTTTCTCATTATAGCGTAAGTAGGATGCGAGGTCATGCATAATTTTTCACTATTTCCGGATTTATTTTCATAATGTTCGGGATCTACACAATACAACAAAAAACTACATTTTTTCTTCAGTATCCTTCTTTATAATGGTCTCTCCCATACGATTGGATACTTTTTGGTAAATATACGAAATGGCCAGCAATACAACCCCAAAGGAGAAATAGGCTACAATTGTGCTTCCCGACGTTAATAGGTGTAGATCGTACAATAGCAGCTTACCTGTAGCTAGCAGAGTCAAGCCCAACCCAAATCGGCGGATGTAGACCACTCGCTTGAGGAAGCCGTATACAATATACAAAATGGCCAACAGGAGATACACCAGACTGAACACAAGACCTGCGTCTCCCAGGTGGAACTGAACTCCGAGAAAGGCAGTAATGATGCCCAACAAATATACACCCATAATGACCGGATATAGCTCATTACTTCTATAATGTCGCGTCATCAGTGCGTTTAGGAAGTCCTTGCTGCTGAAGAATACCAGTACATTAAAGGCTGCCAGTACAATTAACGCCACATAATCAGCAGCCGTATTCTGCGCATAATCCTCATGCAAGGTTGGAATCGCTACGGTTACCACCAATGCCAGCGCGTAGCCTATGACGTACAATGCCAAGCTATAATATTTAATCACCCGATCGTACAACAGCTTCACTTTAGGCAGGAAATAAGCTAACACCAGGGATACGCAGGTGAACAACAATACCTTGTACAAGGTGTAATGTGCAAACTCATCGGATACGACGATGTTATACCAATGCCCAGCTTCGTACAAAAGATAGAGGTACACGTTCACCAAAGCTACATACTTAAATCCTTGCATGATATGCATTTCGTACAAACGATTGTTTTTGAAAGCATTCGGACGACTATATTCAATCGCATAGAAGACAGTAACGATCAACATTCCCAGTGTAATGAGCGTATATTTAAGCCCAAAATAATCTGTCTCAAAGCCTGACAACAGATATATAGGGAAATCAATGAAAAAGAATGCGCCCAGACACAATCCTAGAATGCCCCATCCTGCACGCTCCAATTCTTTCAAGCGGTAGCGATGTCCATACAATGTAAGAAGCACAGCCTCGATTAACCAGCCCATGGACAACCATCTGACTCCAAACTGGAACGGAATCATGAGAATGGCAAAGGTCAATGATGTCGCATAAAACAGTATTTTGGTTTGTTTCTCCTCTGGAATATATCGCCGTACCCATTGGCCCAAGCCCCCATACACCAAGCAAAAGACGAGTGCCAGTAATCCTTTGTAATCATCCAGACCTGCATCGCCGAACAGAGAATACAGAACGGAACAGCTCACAACTGTATTCAGAGCCAACAAGGAGAAATCCAGCCATGATAGTTTTGTTTTGAGTCGGAACGGCACCCACAGTGTCATCCCGAGATACATCGCAAATGTAATGATTGCATATAGCATGCTGGCTATATTGCTTTCTGATAACCACGCGAGTACAACCATTAATGGGGTATTGAGCAGAAAGCTGATATATTGCACGATGACCCACCGTTTGCGGAAGGATACAAGCAGGATCAGCAGGTTCAGCAAGAATAGATAGCCCATCGCGATATACACGGCGTTTCCTTCCAGCCCGTTTGCTGCCATATAGGAGAACAACGGAAGATATCCCCCTACTAAACCGAAGGAACATATCGTTCGAGATTCATATCTTAAGGACAACAGCACAGCGGTCACCGTAACTAGAACGGACAAGCCTATACCTGTATACATTCCTATGATTTCTAGCAAAAAGTAGCTATAAAAAATGGACCCGTACAGTACAGAAATACCGCCGCCCAAGATACCGAGCGCAAAGGTCTGCTTCTGCTTGCGATACAACCACTCGCCGCCGCCCAGCATCAGCGCTCCTAGCAAAAAGAACGCAACGCCCTTCATATTCCCTGTAAACCAGTTTGAGTATGAGTATTTAAAAGCGGCTCCCACACCCAAGATAATGAGCAAAATCCCCAGCTTGTTAATCCAGTTCAATCCCAGCATCATTTCAAACTGATTCTGCTTCATGCGCTTCTGCATCGTTTCTTCACTGATCTCTTCTTCTTCGAGCTGATGAAGCTCGTTTTCCGTCTGATGAAGCAATTTGCGCTCTGCTTCCTGAAACCGCCTGCGTTGCTCCATGATCCGGTCACGAATCTCCTCCGAGAACAGTCTCAGTCTAGCGACGATCTCATCCTGATCCTCTTTAAGCTCATGAGTGGTTTGCTGAATAAGCTGGTCCACCCGGTTTTTAGCCCCATATTCAATGGATGTCAGCCGGTTTTCCCCTTCTGCGGTTCTGGAAGAAAAATAGGTCTCCAGCTTTTCCCGCGAAATGCGAATCATATTCGCCTTTTCACTCAACATCTGCTCCGTCAGCGCAGTACGCAGCTTTCCATTTTCCTGCTCAATATGTCGTACCCGCTCTTCCAAGTGAATGCAGCGAGCCTGATAATCCTCGAACTTTTTTCGCAGAACCTCGTTTTCCAAAATGATATCTGAAGCTTCGTAATCTGCGATTAATGTTTGATACTCCTTGAGCAGCTTGTTCTGTTCTTGGCGGATCGTGTGTAAACGATCTTTAAAATCCTCCATGTTCCCCTCCATCGCTGTCGTTTTGGTAATCATTACATTTTACATGAAATTAAAATAGCATTATAGAGACTATAGCCCATTTTGAACGCTGAATTAAGGCTATTACTTAAATATTCTTCCAGTTTCATTATCACAGATGAAGTAGAATGGAAATACATAAGAAATAAAGCCTACCTTTCCCCTTCGCAAACATGAAATCGAAATTGAAAGGAGAAATATACATGTATTCAGTAAGTGGTACTATAGCTTTGATCGCAAGCATGTCCATGTTTTGGATTTTATACGTTCTAAGAGTCAGCCATTCTGTAGGTTACAATGATGCTTTTCACTTGTTTCCACTTATCTTAATCGCATTGTGTATTTATTTTTATTGGAAAGATCATGTTGAAAAAAGGAAGTAATCCAGTGTACTGACTCATGCCCTTGATTAACCTGCCAAAAATTCGTATACTTACAAAAAAGCAAACGACATTGTGCCTGTGAAGAGCATCCAACTCGGAGGCGTTTACGCCAAGGATTATACGTTAGTGTACGATATGGCGATATGTTCCTAAGTAGACCGGACCCGCCCGTTAAAGCGGAGCAAAGTGGATTGGAGAGTATGACTTCTGTCATGCTGTCCGGTCAATTTGGGTGGCACCGCGAGATCAAAGCGCTCCTCGTCCCATGTGGATGAGGGCGCTTTTTGTATTTTTATCCGAAAAGGAGTGCGGTGTCATGTTAGATATCAAGTGGATTAGAGAGCATCAAGAGCAGGTTCAGAGAGCGGCAGACGACAAAAGAATACAAGTATCGGTCGCAGAGCTGTTAACCCTGGATGATCGGAGAAAGCAGCTGCTTCGGGAAGTGGAGCAGCTTCGCCAGATGCGTAATCAGTGTAGTCAGGATATTGGGGCGCTAATTCAGGCCGGGAAAAATGAACAGGCGGATGAGGCTAAGCGGCAGGTCAAAGAAATTAACGGACGGCTAGATCTTCTGGAAGCCCCGCAACAGGAACTAGAGCAACAGTTTCAACAGCTCTTGCTTCTAATGCCTAATATCGTATCCCCGGATACGCCGCGAGGCCAGTCGGATCAAGATAATATAGAACTGGAACGGGTCGGAACGATACCTGACTTTGGATTTGAACCCAAGGATCATATGATGCTCGGCCAGCTTCACAACCTGATCGATGTGCCTCGCGGTGTCAAAACAGCCGGTACCCGTAACTATTATCTGACGGGAGCTGGGGTCGCGTTGCACCGGGCTGTACAGCAGCTTGCTGTTGATCTGCTGAGCGAACGAGGATTTCAGCTGCTGGACGTACCATTAATGGTACGCTCTGAGGCAATGCGCAGCACTGGCTTTTTCCCGCTTGGACTGGATCAGACGTACCGTATCGCTGGAGAAGATCAATGGCTTGTAGGCACCTCGGAAGTTCCGCTGGTCTCGTATTACAGCGGTGAGATTATGGACGTTACAGACCCGATTCGGCTGGCGGCGGTATCCGTATGCTTCCGCAACGAGGTTGGCTCGGCCGGAAGGGACGTGCACGGACTGTATCGTGTGCACCAGTTTGCCAAGGTGGAGCAGGTCATCATCTGCGAAGCGAGTCTGGAAGCTTCAGAGCAGATGTTTCAGGAGATTACGCGCAATGCGGAAGATCTGCTTCAACTGCTGGAGCTCCCCTACCGTAAGATGGCTGTCTGTACAGGCGACATGTCGCAAAAAACCTACAAGCAGGTGGACATTGAGACATGGATGCCTAGCAGACAGGCTTACGGCGAAACACACTCGTCGTCCCAGTTGCTTGATTTTCAGGCGCGTCGTTCCAACATCCGGTACCGTAATGCGGACGGCAAGCTACAATATTGTTACACACTTAACAATACAGCGGTCGCTTCGCCTCGGATCTTGATCCCGTTGCTAGAGCATCACCAACAGGAGGACGGTTCGATCCGCATTCCAGAAGCTTTACGCCAGTATATGCCGCAGCATATAGAATTTTTGCGTCCTCCCATGTCATGAAAATATGGGCACACTTTGAAGAAGCGTAGAGCCAATGAGTAGGATTTCCTCATAGTCATAAACACAAAAAAGACGAAGGACAACCATCCTTCGCCTTTTTTTAATGTCTCACTGCGCTTCTGCTTCCCATGCACTAGCAGGGCCAAAAAATTCATAGTGGATATCCGATGCAGGGATATTCCACTCTTTCAACAGGCCGTATACCGATTGCATGAATCCCACAGGGCCACAAAAATAATACTGAGCGTTACGTTCCGGTATCACGGATTGCAGCCAGGCCAGATCCAGATGTCCTTCCTTATGAAAGGCCTGAGCTAGACGATCCTGCTCGGTTGGTCTGCTGTAGCACCACCGAACAGCCGCCTGTGCATGTGTGGCGACTAGTTCTTCCACCTCATTACGCAGAGCATGGTTATCTCCGCTGACTGCTGCGTGGACAAAAGTGACGGGCCGATTCGGAGCAGTTTCCACCAGGGAAGCCAGCATGCTGACCATCGGGGTGAGCCCGACTCCACCACTGATTAATACAACAGGTCTGCGATCTGTCCGATCCAGGGTAAAGTCACCCGCCGGTGCAGATACCAATAGTACATCGCCCTCCTGCACGTGCTCATGCAGATACACAGATACCTTGCCCGCTGGACGAGACCCTACAGCATCCTCTCGTTTTACGGATATCCGGTAGTAAGGTTTTCCTGGTGCACTAGAAAGGCTATATTGACGGATATGAGTATTATGTTCACCCGGAATCTCCATCTTCAAGCTGATATATTGCCCAGGCTCGAATGCAGGCAGCACCTGTCCATCCTGCGGCACCAGGTAAAAGGACGTAATTCGCTCGCTTTCCTTAACCTTTTTCTGTACAACAAAGTTCTTAAAGTCTGACCAACCTCCCTGCTGCTGTTCAGCCTCCTTGTACATTTCAGCTTCCACATCTATAAATACATTCGCAATCACACCATAGGCTTCGGCCCATGCATTAATGATCTCATCCGTTGCTGCATCCCCCAGCACGTCTTTGATCGCAGCTAGCAGATATTTTCCGACGATCGGATAATGCTCTGGCTTAATCCCCAAACTACGATGCTTATGTGCAATCTGGCGTACCACCGGAAGAATTTCCTCCAGACGGTCAATGTGCTGTGCGGCCGCATATACAGCATTGGCCAGCGCCCCCTGTTGACGTCCTTGCTTCTGATTCGCATGATTAAATATATTGAGAAGCTCGGGATGGGCCTCAAACATCATCTGATAAAAACGCTTGGTGATTGTAGTTCCGTGTACCTCCAAAACAGGTACAGTCGATTTGATCGTTGCAATGGTTTGCTCACTTAGCATTGTTGTATCCCTCTTTTCTCCAAAATAATGATGAACAAAAGGCGTTACAACATAGCTCCCTTTTGTTAACCTTCAATTAAAGCAAGTATACCCACATAAAGTAACCGTTTATGTGATTCCAGTCACTTTAAATTTGAAATAATGTGAACGTGTCAATGACAAAACGCACAATTATATACATTCCTGGTGTAGATAATAGCACATCCACAAGTAGGCAAAGAGACGCTTCTTTTAACTCAGCCGACCAACATTCCCATTTTCATTCAGTACCGATTCCAATTTATGATTCTAAAGACTTCAATTTATTCCACTTGTAAACGCTTCCAATTAAGATAAAATCAAAGGTGAGGTGCCGGACAAGCCCTTCTGGCCCATCCTATCCGTGTTAAAGGAGGCAGATGATATCGTGAAGTGGATCAACAACAGCAAATGGTTAGCCCCATGGATTTGTATTATAATCGCAGTGGTCGGTGCAGGCCTTCAACCTGATGCAGTACATGCCAATACAACAGGCGTTACGCAAGCAACCTATGGGAGCGAGATGAACCCATCGCTGAATGGTTTGGACGCCGCTAATGCAGAACTGTCCTTGAGTGCAACAGCAAGCACAGCCATTACGAATGGAACGGATTGGAAGGACACCGCAGGAAACCCGATTCAGGCGAACAGCGGCAATATCCTAAAAGTAGGTTCCACTTATTATTGGTACGGCGAGCACGCTGAGAACTGGAAATTTGAAAAAGTGAACGTATATACCTCAACCGATCTGAAAAATTGGTCTTTCCGCAGTAGTATTCTCACCAAAGATTCCGCCCCTGAGTTGAATTCAAGCAAAATTGAGCGGCCTAAAGTCATTTACAACAAATCTACCGGAAAATATGTACTATGGGCACACTATGAAAATGGCACAGACTACTCACTCGGTCGCGTAGCTGTTGCTACCAGCGATACGCCTGACGGGAATTTCACCTATCAAGGCAGCTTCCGCCCGCTGAATTATGAGTCCCGTGATATGACGGTGTTTACGGATACCGACGGTAGCGGTTACCTCATTACAGCTTCACGTAAAAATGGCGGCGCCAACGATACGATGGCGATCTTCAAGCTGACAGCCGATTATACAGGCGTGCAGTCATTCGTTGGCTGGATTTTTGAAAATGGTTATCGTGAAGCGCCTGCTGTTGTGAAAAAGAACAACACCTACTACCTGTTCACCTCGCAGGCATCCGGCTGGTATCCGAATCAGGGTGCTTATGCAACCGCCAGCTCCATGACTGGAAGCTGGTCTGCTTTGTCGCCTTTCGGTGATCCGGCGGCTTACGGCTCGCAAATCCACTCCATCGCCACAATTACAGGCAGCGCAGGAACCAGTTACATCTATATGGGCGATCGTTGGAACCCGCTCAATCTGAGCGATCACAAATTCATCTGGTTGCCACTGACCCTGAATGACTCCAATAAAACGGCTACCCTGAACTGGTACAGTAGCTGGGATATGGATGCTGCCACAGGCACAGTCATCCTACCATCCCTTGTGAATCACGCGCAAGGCAAAACAGCTACTGCCAGTTCAGCCGCATCTGCTTCCCCGGCCTCACTGGCGAACGATGGCAATCCCCAAACCTCATGGAAGGCTACATCTGCATCCTGGCCTGCTTGGTGGCAGGTGGATTTGGGCAGTACCAAGACGATTAACGAAGTGGATATTTCATGGTTTATGTACAAAGGATCTGAGGCATATTACAAGTATAAGATCGAATATAGTACGGATGGCGTTCATTATTCCACCATTGACCGTACGAGCAATACTGCATACGGCTTTACCAGTGACAAAGTTAATTTTCAAGCCCGTTACGTGCGAATCAATCTTGTAAATGCAGTGCTATTCAATAATCCGAACAACTGGTATACTCCGACGGTGCATGAAGTGAGATTGCTTGGCAATTAATTTGCTTCATTAAAAAGAACATGGCAGGAGAGTGCCCACATCAGTTAGGCCTTCTTCTGCCATGCTTGTGCTTTACCATCCGTTTCTTACTCACTGGCTCAACGCATCCGATTCACTGTGGTGAACACAAATTTATCATACCGATGGCGCGAGAATGAGTATTCAAATGGTATCCCCGTATCCAGATAACCCACTTGCTCAATTTCCAAGATTGGGTCATCTGCTGCACAATCCAGATGCTCCCGATCCAGTTCCGTCGACTTGGATGCCCGGATGGTACGATGTGAACCGACAATATTAAGGCCCAACTCCTCCTTAATATGTTTGTACACCGAGCCATACAACACTTCCTCGGTAATACCGCTAATCAGCTTCGTTGGCATGTACGTGCGCTCGATAACATAGGGTTCGCCCTCCACAACACGCAGACGGATCACATGATATACAGGAGAATTGACGTCAATAAACAGATGAGTCGCTACTTCCTCGGATGGAAATTGAACGTCAAAGGCTATGATTTTACTTTTGATTTCTTTCCCGCGCAGTACGTTGGTCAGCCCCAGCATTTCATTTACAACGACATTAACCGGGCCATTGTAGACCGATTTAACGATAAAGGTTCCGTGTCCTCTTTTACGATTCAGCAGTCCGTCCATCACCAATGTGTCCAATGCCCTCTTAATCGTCATTCGACTTACACGAAACTCTTTTGCCAATGAGATCTCATCAGGGATGGGATCATCACTGCAGTAGGTCTTATTCATAATACGCTCTTTGACCTCTTGTGCAATCCGCTCGTATTTGTTCATCTGTCTACCACCTGTACTAAAAATTGTTTTATGTCAGCATTTTACCAAAATATCGGTAGCGCTGGTTTTTCTGTTCTGCAGGCGGGACGTTAAGGTATGACGGTATAGTAAGTATACCGAACATTATACTTTCTCACCAGCGGTATACAGCACAGCTTCCTTTCAGCAATGAAGAAAAAAAGGCGGTCCAAAGGACCACCCCCCACCTTACCTTAGAATCCGTTATTTTCGATCACTTGTTTGAACCAGTACCCACTCTGCTTAACGGATCTTTTACCCTCGTTCTGAAGATCCACGGATACAAAGCCGTAGCGATTCTTATATGCGTTCGTCCAGGACCAGTTGTCCATAAACGTCCATAAGTGATAGCCTTTCACATTGGACCCTTCTGAGATAGCTCGTTGGACCCATTTGAGATGCTCACGGATAAAATCAATACGATAATCATCGCGGATCATACCCTGCTCATCTCTGAATTTTTCTTCACCTTGAACGCCCATTCCGTTTTCTGAAATGAAGCATTCAATGTTGCCGTAATTTTCTCTGACATTGGTCAGAATGTCGTAAATGCCCTTCTCATAAATCTCCCAGCCTCGCATCTCATTCATCTTACGACCAGGCATGGCATAATAATCGAAGAATCGTTCCGGCACAAAAGGTGCGTCTGGATTTGGGAGACTTTCGCGAGCCTTGACTCTGCGCGGCTGATAATAGTTAATCCCCAGCAGGTCTACAGTACCCTGGCGTATAATCTCCCGATCTCCGTCTTCCATGCTCGGTACAAATCCCTCTTGGCGTAACAGCTCCACAAGCAAAGGGTTAAATTCTCCCGTCACAGATGGGTCTAAAAAGGAACGGTTAAAGAACGCGTCGCATATTTCAGCAGCCTGCACGTCTGCCGGATGCTGACTACGCGGATAGCTCGGCGTCAGGTTCAAAATAATACCGATTTTGCCCTTATAGCCGCCTTCTCTGTAAGCCTTAATGGCACTGGCGCTCGATAACAGGGTATGATATCCCACCTGTACAGCTTTACCGAAATCCACTTCATTGGGATAGTGGAAATCGTATAGATAGCCGCCTTCCACCGGGACAATTGGCTCGTTATGCGTAAACCATTTGGCTACACGATCCCCGAACAACTCAAAGCAAGTGTTCGCGTAATCCACGTAAGCTTCGACCGTCTCGCGGTTTACCCAGCCTCCTTTTTCCTGTAAAGCCATCGGCAAATCAAAATGATACAGATTCACAAACGGCTCAATGCCCACCTGGTGCAACTCTTCAATGACGGAATTATAAAATTGAACCGCCTGCTGGTTTATTTCACCTTTCCCTGCCGGAAACAGGCGTGACCAGGAGATAGAGAACCGGAAAGAGTTGTGGCCAAGCTCTTTCATGAGTGCAATATCCTCTTTATAACGGGTATAGAAACGGGATGTATCAGCAGGACCGACCCCGTCATAGAAACGGTTCGGCTCCTGCTCAAACCAATAATCCCAAATGTTCGGTCCTTTGCCGTCTCCCTCCACAGTTCCTTCTGTCTGGGTAGCCGAAGCTGAGGAACCCCACCAGAAGTCAGTCGGAAAACGGTATTGAATGGCTTGCTGCTCTATATCTTTCATTTCGGTATGATTCACAGCTCTACTCCTCTCTCTTTTGCAAAGAACAAGTCCACTACACTAGCAGCTCATTCATGTTACATTCCAACAGTTTGATCCTTACCTGCAACGGCTGCTTGTTTAAGCTCCTCTTCCTGCTCCTTACGAACGTTCATCCGATCAATAATTTTCAGGAACGGGAACCAGATGACAAAGACGACAGCCATATTAAACAACTGCAGTATGCCTCCCATTAGAGAACCCGTAGCCATCATTCCACTAAAGAACAACGGCATCGTCCAAGGAACCTGTATCCCGTTGGGCGGCGGTACAATCCCCGTAGTCATGGCAAAGTAAGTAATCAGCGTAACGATCATTGGAGAAATGACCCACGGAACAAAAATAAGCGGATTCATCACAATCGGCAGACCGAATATGACGGGTTCGTTGACATTAAACAGACCTGGTCCAAGGGCCAGCTTACTGACCTGCTTCAATTGCTTACTCTTCAGGAAGATCAGAATCGAAAGCACGACAGCCAATGTCATACCTGTACCACCGATACCTACTGTATAAATATCCACAAACTGCTTGGTGATAATATGCGGCAGTTCCGCTCCTTTGGAGTACGCTTCATAGTTTTCAAGTGCCAGTGTATTCCAGATTGGGTCCATAACCGAGTTGATAATAATCTGACCATGAAGCCCAAAGAACCATAAAAGCTGTACAAAGAAAATAGCAATTAATGTAGGTATAATACCACTGCCCAAATGCACCAGCGGTGCCTGTACGGCATGATAAATCAGATCATGCAGGTTATTGTGAAGGGTCAGTGTAACTACAACATTAATGATCAAAAATATACCCAATGTGATACATGCCGGAAGCAAAGCGGCAAACGATTTGGCAACGGCTGGCGGAACACCTGGAGGCATTTTAATGACAAAATTTCGCTGTGTCACCCTCCGGTATATCTCAGCCGCGATAAAGGCGACGATCATACCAAGGAACATGCCTTTGGCACCGATCCGGTCCACCGGAATGACACCAGCAATCGTGGCACCGCTTTCTTGTGTCAGTACAAAAGGGGTGAGCATTAAGAAACTGGCCAACGCGATCATACCGCCGAATATGGGCTCGACCTTATAACTTCGAGATAGATAATAACCAATCCCGACGATGACAAATAAGGTCATAATATTCAGTGTGGCATTAGGCGCAATGTTCAGCAGACTGCTAAAAGTCGCATAATTGCCGTCGCCCATCCACCCTTTTAGAAACGGCAGATTAATAATAACTACAATAATGGAGCCAAAAACTGTTAATGGAAATGACAGCATGAATGCATCACGCAGTACAGTAAGATAGCGGTTGTTGTTCAGTTTACCGGCAATAGGTATCAGTATCCGGCTTAATTTTTCAAACAAAGCCTATTCCTCCCCGCGAAGTGACTTGCATCAATAGGGTTGCAAGCATTTCATGTCCCAAAATTCACAAATTTACAGGTCCAGCTATAAACTTCTGGATTTGAACAGCTCCAGCAGCTCTTGAACCAAATCCTTCATGGTAGCCGTGGACATCAAATGATCCTCGGCATGCATTAGAAGGAGCGAGAAGGGAGTTTGGGTTCCTCCCGCTTCCTTCTTAACCATTTGAAAATGGATATCATGCGCGGCACGTAAATCCTGCTTGGCTTGTTTGAGCAAATCGTCCGCACCTTCTACATTTTCATTTCTGTATTCAGTCAGCGCCTGAATCACTTTGCTGCGAGCGCTTCCACTATGCAAAATAAGTTGGAAACTAATTTGTTCTTCCGTCAGATCAGCTATATTAACTTTATCCATTTTTACGTTCCACCAGTTTCACAGCCTGTTCGTAGGCTTTCTTACCGTCAACCATTCCGTAGGCCATCATGTCAATCACTTCTACATGAATACCATATTGGGCTGCTTCCTTTTCCAGCTGTCCTTTAAGAAAACTCATTTGCGGGCCGATCAATACAGCATCAGCCTTAGCCATGTCCTCTGCGGCTTGATCTTGACCTACTGCCCAAATTTCAGCCTCGTCTCCAATGGACTTAGCATAATCCTGCATCTTAGTAACCAGCAAACTTGTAGACATACCTGAGCTGCACGCCAGTAAAATTTTCTTCATGATTGTTCCTTCCCTTCAAGGTCTGATTGGATGATAACTACTAGAAAACGTTTACAGCGTAATTATAAATCCGCTTTTTGAATTTGTCTATACATTTAACATATATGTATAGACTTTTTTTAAAATGACACATTTTCTTCTTTTTTTTTTGAAAGTGAACTGATCCCTCATCTTTAATCTCTCAATAATAATCGATTTTCACTATAAGAGATTCTGCCAATGATATGTTATTCGATTCTGTAAAATGTTAACATGAGCTACGGAATAGGCTTGATAGCCCCTCCGTAGCCAAAGAATAGCTGAGGTCAGAAGAGATGAGTAGAGACGAGATGAACAAGCATCCTACATGAAAGTAGAGCTTTCACGCACTGAAAATTAGAAAAATTTTGAATATCAAGAAACATTCCTACATTTTTATCGTCTATATTATGGAAGGCCCTACGTATGAGGGCAGGATTCTTTGAAGCCCGAAGTTAAAAATCAACTCACAAAGGAGCTTATGCATGTTGAAAAAATTAGGATTAGCTGCATTAATTTTGATTACTGGCATCTCTGTTATTGGAACAGGCTGGGCCGCACCCAGCACAACAACCATTGAAGTCTCTAAAACTGCTGTAGATTACAACATTGCTCGTCCTTCAAGCGATGGTGCTTTTCATGATGGCTTATTGGCTGCTGAAACATCTGCCGGAAACCTTGTGTATTACAATACCAAGGGACAAAAGGCTTTCTCTCTTCCCGCCGAGCTTAAACCTGTTGGTGATTTTCAAGAGCAGCGGGCTGTAGTCAAAAATACAAAAACCAATCTCTTTGGGTACATTAATACGAAAGGGACACTGGTCATTCCTTGCCAATACACCGAAGCCAATGTCTTTTCCGAAGGCAAGGCCAAGGTCACCATAGCAGACACCAAAGAAAATGCAATTATAGATCGAACGGGAAAAACCCTTTCTCATTTTAAAGAACATGTGGATTCAGAATATGTATTTACAGAAGGGCTGGCCCTTGCCTATGCCCCTAACACTGGGAAGATTGGTTTTGTGAATGCTTCCGGTAAGCTAGCGATTCCTTATCAATACAAATACAGCCGTAGTTTCTCGGATGGCTTGGCTATTGTTCAAAATAGCAAGGGACTATACGGTTATATCAATACGGCAGGAAAAGAAGTCATTCCACCTCAATACAAATCTGGCGGAGACTTCTCGGAAGGATTGGCTCCAGTACAAAATGCCAAGGGTAAATGGGGATTCATCAATAAACAGGGAAAAGTCGTGATTCCCTTTAAATTTACGGATGCACAGGATTTTAGCGAGGGCTTGGCCAGTGTGAAAAATGCGAAAAATGAGGTTGGGTTTATTGATAAAACCGGAACATTGGTTATTAAATATCAACAAAAATATGACGTTACATCTCCATTCAAGGAAGGCATTGCTTTAGTTGGTAAACAAGCAAACTCATCTGTCTCGAACGGAAAATTCGGTTACATCAATCGCCAAGGGCAACTGCTGACCAAGCTTGAATACAGATCGGAATCTTCTTCCTTCTCTAATGGTTATGCTGTTGCTTTTGTCAAGCCAGGCAAAGCCTTCATTGTATCTAAACATTCTGCTTCAAAATAAAAAAATAACCCTGGAGGCAGATCGAATGGATCTGCTTCCAGGGTTATTTTGACTGCTAATATCTCAAAACCACTTAGTCGTGTGTATAGAATTTTACGCCAGGCAGATCAGCTGCCACCCAAGAGTAATTAATAGTATTACTGTTGTAATTTTTGGTTCCCGCCTGAGCGATCTGTACTTCCTTCAAGATCGTGATCGATGAACCCTTTGGTCTGACGACGACGACATGACCATGTCCGTCCGCTTTTTTGATCCCGATGGTTGGGTACCCGAGGTTTGCTCTTTTTTGAGCATCCTGAAAAGTTACGGAGTACCAGCCCGGCGTGTTGTTACCCAGTAAAGCATCAGCCATTTGATTGGCTAAGCCACTTGGCAAGGAAGCCGACATCGCAGCCATCACGTCTTGTGCAAAAATATTACATTTTGTTCCACCTACTGGCGAATACTTTTTGTTCGTTTCTACCTTAAAACCGTCGATTACAGATGCGTATGTGCTTGCACTTCTAGCCATTGAAAATTCCCCCTGAATATAAGTTGTAGAGGAAATGACGGAGTCGCTTGAACATCTGAATGGCTCCACATTCGATTGATATTAGCTTCAATTCCCTCTCAACTATTAGGGTGATTTCCGGCTTACTTTAACAACGCAATACCACAGAAAACGAACTATATTTTTTTAATTTCAATCGAAACCAGAGACTTTGCTCAAAATCAACTTAACAGCAGCCATAATGTGACCCTTATGGTTTAGTCATCACTTAGCTGAAGGCTTTCTTCACTGATTACAGTTGGAACGATAAGCTCAGGAGTAGTCGCAGGCTTAGCTGGTGTAAAATAGTCTGCAACCCCCACCATTATAGCAATGCCAATAAATAGCACGATCCAATTACGATTCTTTTTCATCATCTGTACCTCTCATTCTTCACTGCGCCCGTTCAACCACTTGAACCAGTGGAGCAAATGACTGAATCGGTATTCATGCTGGGAAGCATACGTCCATACCTCCGGCTCTTCACCAGGTTCCTTCCAGACGAGCATGGAAAAGTGACCTTCTTTCTCGCTTGCGACCGACAGCAGCGAAAGACGATCATCCCCGAATCGGTAAGGGGCCGATTCCACCCAGTAATTTCGCATATCGCTGATCCAGCTGCGAAAATGCTGTGTACCTGCGATCCGGAGCACTTCATCAGGAAGGAGCAGATGCTCATGGATGTCTTTCCAATCCCCTGCATATTGGTACCGCATTGCCAACATTGGACTGAGCGGTCTCACTTTCCCTAGAGCCAACGTAGGCATACAGGTGACGGGAACGACCGGGCCAATACGCTGGATAGCATAAGCACGGGCTTCCTCCTTACTCATTCCATAGGACATAGCCTCCACGAGGAAATCGTTCCGTCTTACACCAAACTGATGCTGGTAGTGTGACATTTCATCCCGTAGCTCTAGTACCATACCTTGTAACGTATCTGTTCCGATCATTCCCAAACACCTCTCATTCCAAAATATAGGCGTGCAATTCCTGTTGCGCTCGATACTTAGCCCAATTGAATTCGGGCCAACTCGATTCTTCTCTCGTCATGCTCATCAAGCGGGCTTGTAAAAACTCATCCAGCGCTCCGTGTTCCTTACGGCTAAAATCAATCAGTAGTGGAATCGCGTCCGCTGATAGCTCACTCAAATATTCCTTGTCTATCACCGATGTTGTACGATACCGTTCGAGATTATTTTCAGCTATCCGTACATCAATACCCACATAATTCACGACGACATAGGCGATTAGAGCGAGTACAATATAATATTTCGCCAGCGGAAGCTGGCGGACATGAATACGCACGGCCGCAACGAGCAGCAGCAAGCCCAGAAAAATCATAAATGCGTGTACCAGATAACGGATATACGTATATCCGTATGCTTCTTCGTACATAACCAGCCGGGTATATCCCGAGTACAGCATCACACCCGAACAACCGACGAGTATGTACAGCAGGCCGCTGTTCAATGTTTGCACTATACCTGAGCCGAATTCAGTCCATTTCAATACACTGATCATCAGCACAAAATTGATACCTGTTACCATAACCAGCTCCCCGAATCCTCTTCTCGCATATTCAGCATACGAGGTTCCTTCTGGCAAAGCACCTTCCCATGCACCAAACAGATATCCGAACTGCAGCACGACGAACACAACATACACCAGGTTCATGACAATCAGCACTGTAGCGGTAATGACAGGATCAAACTTGATTGCGACCGGCTCGTGGTAAGGTACTGCTGCTGCTGACTGAGCCTCTCTTTCCGTATTCCGCGGAGCAGGCTGTACGAATCCCCACAAGTAACAGAAAAAACAGAAGGTAAAAAAGCAGGCCCAGATCAGCCGCGGCAAACCACTCCCAAAGGTCAATGTGCCAATCCATGCGGGTATGCCAGATAACAACTCTTCGAACACCCCATCTGCGGAAGCCAGCAGAGATATAATAATGAGTAGCAACGGCAAGGCAATAAGTAGACCGATTATCACTTTACCCAATACACGCTTACGCTCATCCTTTACATTCCGAAAGGCTGCCGTCTTAAACATTCGAAACGGAGTCACGATATGGCGGAAATTTTGATAAAACCAATGGCTTAGCGCCTGACCGATAATACCGATTTCTGACCAGCTATGCCTTTTTTCCCCGAACAGCAACACCATATGTACGCTAATCAGAGCAGATATAGCCAGGGCATTTAACACATAAAAGATCGGGTTATCGAACAGCACATATGTCAGTGCCAGCATCATAATGACCACAAACAGCAGACGTCCTATCCATGTAATGGGCTGGCAACGATCTCGATTAAAGGAATACATATACACGTAAAATACAATAACGAAAATAGGCATAGACACGCCCAGCCCATGTTCGAAGAACAGATATTGATGGACCAGCGCCAACACAATGGCGCCGGCAAAGGCAGACAACAACGACGCTTTCGGCAAAGACGATCCATTCACCTTGTCATGCATGGTAAATACCTCCACAACTATGCTTTATAACCCTTATTGTAGATGATAAAATAAGAAGATAAAGAGAAATTAATCAAAATAAAATTTCCTATTTTATAAAAGCAGTTGCGCTTTTACTCAAGCATAGGGGAAACGGAGCATTCCTGAATGAAACTTCACGCCCAATTTTTACGGCTTCACTCCCACGCAGCTGACGACAGGGACGAGAACCATACCATAGAGACTACGCTGGATGAGCTGGCGGCTATTTTTGACTGCACCCACCGCAATGCCTTGATGATCATTCAGAAAATGGAACAGCACGATTGGATACAATGGACTCCTCGCCGAGGCAGAGGCCGCCGCTCCAGTCTGCGCTTCCTTATTCAGCCGGAAGACATTGCTGTGCAATCCATGATGCAAGCCATAGACCGCCATGATATCAAACGCGCACTGGATGAAATCCGAGTTCATTCACGCTCCTCCACCATGCAGGAGCATTTGCAGGGCTGGCTGCTGAATTATTTCGGGCATCACGCGGAGGTGCGCAGTGATCAGCAGCAGATCGACACGCTGCGTCTGCCCATTCGCCAGCAGCTCTATACGCTGGACCCGTTGTACTTGAACTGGCTCGCCGAGTCCTTCGTATCCAGCCATGTCTTTGACGGGCTGGCCCGCCGGGCGAACGAGAGCGGTGAGATTTTGCCGGGACTGGCGCACGCTTGGGAGGTGGACACTACTCGTACGCAGTGGACCTTTTTCCTGCGTAAAGAAGTGCTGTTTCATAACGGCAAAATACTGACCGCGGAAGACGTCGTCTATACCTTTGAGCGACTGAGTCGGGCGCCGGGAAGGAGACTTTACCATTTTATCGTCCGGCAAATTCAGCACGTTCAAGCGTTGAGTCCGACGATGGTACGCTTTGTACTAAAGGAGCCGAACGAGCTATTTTTATCCTTCCTGTGTACCAGCCGGGCTGCCATTGTACCGCGTGAGCTTAATCAGGTGGGTGAAGCCGCCTTTGGCATTCGTCCTATCGGTACGGGGGCTTTCAAGGTCACGGAAATGAACGAAAGCTTGTGCTTACTTGAGGCTTTTGCGCCTTATTTTCAGGGTCGTGCTCATCTAGATCGGGTGGAAATCGTTCAACTCCCGTGGGCGACTAAGCTGGAATCGCCGGATATGGAAGATACCGCTTCTTCTTTTCACATTATCCATAATCCTATACTGGCAAGAGACACGGATACCGCATGGAGCCAGATTCACTCGGCGGCTTCGGTACGCAAATTTATCACATGTAACACACACAAGGATGGACCGCTGCGCAACCCGGAAATACGTGCTCGGATTGTAGCATGTCTGGATCATCGCCCCCTTCCTTCAGCAGTGGATTCATCTAACGCTAATGATTCATGCGAACCACTGGCGGCGTTACAAATTGCCACCATTCCCGAGTATAGAGCGGATGCAGAACGGGTCGCAGCTCAGCTCGAATTCTGTGGATATACGTGTAACATTGTGGCCGCATCCATGAATGAATTCAAAAGTTCATCTATTCGTATGGAGTCAGACTTAATCATCTTTTCTCTGTTTCGTGACCGTGATGAGCAATTGCGTCTGTTTGATCTGTATCTCAATGTATCTGGGCATGTGGAGCCGCATAGCCGTGTGGATATCGAAAGACTGCTGCGCGAAATTGCACGGGAAGCCGATCATACCGTTAGAGCACAGCAATTTGAACATATCGAAACTCGGCTCATGGATGAGCACCAGCTGCATATTTTATATGAAAAGCCCGTTCAGACGGCCTATCTTCCTACTGTTCGCGGCGTATCCTTTAACAGCCAAGGTTGGGTGGATCTTCGTCATGTCTGGTTTCCGCCTGCCCAACCTCCAACTCCTCACACTTGACGGCAAGGACGCTCCTTCAACCTTCAAATGCACTTGCAAATAAAAAAGGTATCCTCTTCATAAGAGAATACCTTTTTTAATGTTATCTAGACCCTCTAAGCCGATGGTTCAGGAGATGACAATGCCCATCCCCCCAGCCCATGACTGTGGACATCGCTAGGGTCTTCTATAGGAGGGGTGACGGGTGGAAAATTCAATAGGATAAAAACATTAAATGCGAGCAGAGAAAAAACGATCTTTTTTATCATAGATGTACTCTACCTCTCCAAGTAAGTTTTTATATTCCTCTTTGTCCTCAGAAGTGGCAGTATGCCGATACTTTTCAAATAGTCCTACACACTTGATGGTGACAGGATTACCATTCAGCACGACAGAATAGGAAAGGCTCTCAAGCAGGAATTTCATACCTTTGGAATAACGATGTTTGTTGAGATCGTAACAAGCCATCTCTGCCAAAAATCGTGCATAGAGATCTGCTGACATTTGCTCGGTATAGGTGCCTACCTTGGCATGCTGATCTGCAAATGCCTCAATTTGTTTTTCAAAGTGCTGCAGTACATGATCTACATTAAAATCATAACGGTTGGCCGCTACCATTATCTTATGTAACCCCACCAGAATTTCGCCCTCATTTTTTTCCAAATAATTTACATACTGTGGAATCACATCCAGGCTACCGGACATCAACTGATACAAATACCTGTTGGCCTCAGCCCAGTTGCTACAAAGGGCCTTCAAATGCCGAGCTTCCTCCGTATCCTCTTGCACCCAGCTCAAATCAGAGTATAGGGATACATATTCCAGTGCCTTCTGATAATCCCCGCGCTCATCCCACACCCCGGCACGGAGTACGTAAGAGTATACAATATACATAAACAAAGGGCCCTTAGGTTCCTTGCCACGCTCTGATTTTCTGGTATTTCCGTATTTTTGCTCGTATTGTACTTTGGCTTTTTGAGCCATTTTTTCAGCAAACCATTCTACTTTATCCCAACGCCGCAAGGAGGCATACGTATTAGCCAAATCTCTTAAGGCATCCAGTTGGTCTGCCTCACCCAATCGCTCTACAAAGCTTTCAAAATGTGTGGCTGCCCATAAATTTTCATCCTGATCATCGCCAACGGTAATCGTAAATAAACGGTATTGGCAGAGCGCCAGCCGCTCCGAATGTTGATACTTCTCACTTTCCGCGACATTTTTATAAATAATGGCCGCAGCCTCCAACCTACCTTCGCTGAATAATTCTTCCGCTGTCTCAAACAAAGCCGGGGCGTATATGAGATAGTCCATGATAAACTCCACGACTTGCTTAATACAATCGAGTTTGTTCAGCTCTGCACAGCGATGCAAAAAGGGCCGAACCCGTCGCCAATTCGGTGCCGTATTCCGTATAAATTCATCAATGTATAGCTCATAGAGGCTTCCTTCTTCAAGCCCCATACCTGCAGCAATCCGATCCAGCAGCAGCATCGCAATTGGCCGGTTACCGTTGATAATGGCACTGATTGTTCCTGCATTAATACCTGTGTTCTCCCCAAACTTACTAATCGTAATTCCTTCTCGTCTGATGTACTGCTCCAGCTCTGCGCGAATAGTGGTTGTTTCCTTCAAATCAGGCACCCCCAGGGATAACTTGCATGATTTCAATACAAAAAAAGAAAATTCCCGTGAATATTCCCTTAATTATACAAAAGAAAGCCCACTTAGCCAACTGCATAAGTACATTTATATCAAAAAATTCAATAATTCTCCGAATTGCCGTATACTACAGGAGGCGAGCTGAACAGCTACAACCAATCGGTCGCAGGAAAGGATACGACAAATGGACAACACCCCAACTATAGAACAACAAATTGCACAATGGATGGTCGCGCAAATCCGTGAAGTGGGCACTCTGAAACAAGAAGATGCCATTGCATATGTACGCTCTGAATACGGAGAGCAGTATGTGTTTATAAGCGAGCATGGTCATGTATCTTTGGAAAAAGAAATCAAAAAGGCATTTCGCAAGCTACATGGTGGCCGAATCGCCTGGGATCGTGATGCATTCCTCTGGGCCTGGACTTAACAAGCAAAAGCATCTGCTATAGGCAGATGTTTTTTTGATGATTTAACCGTATATCCTCTGGAGTCGGCTAATTTCCTCCTTCACAAACTGTCGGAGTATTGCAGGCTCCACGATTTCAACACGGCCGATCCAATCCATCGCATCGCGGCAGGCCGCTTCATAGCTATACATGTTGACGGTTAGAATGAAGTGATTGCCTTCCTGTACAGACTGGATGATTTCCATCCTTTTCGCTAGTATTCCAGCTTGCTTCTTAGTCGCTCGGACCAGAACAGGATAGTATTCTTTCTCTCTACAAAGCTGCTTAAAAGCGCTTTCTTTACTTGTCCAATAATATTCCAGTGAAAAATCCTCAGGAACCTTAAAGACTTCAACAGACGGCTGAACCTCCATAATTCGCTCACACTTAAAAGTCCGAATCTCCTGCCCGACTTCACAAAAGGCAATCAGATACCAATCTCCTTTTTTCACCACAAGTCCATAGGGATGTACATGGCGAGAAGTGCAAGAGCCGTCAGCTTTCTCATATTGGATCATTACTTTATAGGACCCCCATACTGCCGCTCTCACGGCTTCCAGGCAAGGAATCGCTATACGTTCCGTCCACCACGGTGTATCATCAAAATAAAACCGAGCTTTGGCTTTTTGAATATCGGATTGATAGGGGGCCGGCATCGTCTGTTCCAGTTTGAGCAAAGTATTCTTTAACTTCAAACCCGATTCCGTGGACCCGCCCGTATAAATGCCCATCCCCGTTAAATACAACTGAATGACATCCCCGCCATTCAACTGCTTCAGGTTTGCCGTATAACCCTCCATTAAATAAATTCCGCCCTTCGGACCGGATGCGGTAACAATCGGAACTCCGGCTTCAGCCAGAAGGTCGATATCCCTGTAAATGGAGCGTACAGAGGTTTCCAGTGCCAACGCCAATTCCCTGGCCTTCATTCTCCCTCTAGATTCGATACATAATAAAATCGCGATTAAACGATGCAGTCTCACAATCATACCTCCACATAGATGGTTAACCCGAAATGAAAAGATGATGCAAAGATTGTTGACACCCTGTTGGCAGCAATAGGTGTGTATCATAGAAGTAAAGGGGTGTAATGGATGATGAATATTGGAATTTTGGGGACGGGATTCGGCGCGTATCATGCCTCGCTGTTAAACAACCATCCCAAGGTAAACAGACTCATTGTATTTGGAAGGAACGAAACCAAGCTGCAAAAATTGAAAGAGGAGCTAAACGTAGAAGTCACACAAAATATAGAGGATATTCTGCTGGATCCGGACGTGGATATCGTCGATCTATGCCTGCCCTCCCACCTGCATAGGTCACATGCCATTGATGCGCTAAAGCACGGGAAGCATGTATTTTGTGAAACACCGGTTTGCTTTCATCTCGAAGACGCTCTTCTTATGCAACAAGCTGAGAAGCAATATGGCAAAAAAATTCTGGTCAACCAGTTCATTAAGTTTGATCCTGCCTATACCTATCTGTACGAGGCTTATCACCAACAAAAATACGGAAAACTCATTTCCTTGTCCTTGAAAAGAGAAACCCCTCCCCTGTGGGGAGACCTTGGACTAAGTTCCCTCCCTACGCAGTTCATGATTCATGAACTGGATTTATTCACCTGGCTATGGGGTCCATGTGATCCATATACAGTGTGGGGTACAGAGGTAGTCCATCCCGAACAGGCACAAGTTCGGGCTTATTTTCAGCATCGGGATACATTCACAGAAGTCATCGCTTCTTCCCATATGCCGAAAAGCTATCCTTTCACGGTGGCCTATGAAGCTTATTTTGAAAAAGCCAAGCTGGTATTTCATGAGAGTGACGAAAACGATCCCATACCCACCGCATTATTTGAGTATACCGCATCAGGACAGCAAAAAATCAACCTCGAATCCGCCAATCCATACGAAAAAAGTTGGGATCATGCACTTGATTGCTTTGGCGGACATGCGGAATGTCTGATTCCATTGGAGTCGGCCGTACAAGCACTGGAAATGGCCATTGAGATTAAAAACAGACTGGAGCAAGCTCGGCGTTAGCCGGTAGTTAGCCCGTACCTTCGGAAATCAGCTTCCTATCAGGAAGCTGTATCCGCAGGCAGGGACACTTCGTCCGCGTAGTTCGTTGCCATAATCTTGGCTACCTCAGCCGGGTCAGTCGTCTGGCCCAACGCCCACATCATTTTCGTTACCAGCGCTTCTGTTGTCATGTCATACCCCGGAATAACGCCCTTTTCCAGCACCTTCTGCCCTACCTCATAAATCGTCAGGTCCCCGCCCTCATAAGGACATTGAGTGGTAACAACAATACTCATACCGTCCTTCATCAGATCCTCAATTTTACTGATGAGGCTCCTTTCTTTAAAAGGCACGCCGCCCATGCCAAAGCCCTCAATGACGATACCTTTATAGCCCAAGCTCTGAATAGCATCAAAAATCGCCGGGTTTGTACCCGGAATCAGCCTGAGCAGAAATACTTCAGAAGCATACCTGTCATTGTATGGGTGACGAACGGTATCACGATTTGCAAATACGCCCTCCGTATAGACCACCTTGCCGTTCTCCACGAGACCTATGTACGGATAGTTAATACTCTCAAAAGCATTATAGCTGCGTGTTCTGATCTTCGAGCTGCGGCTGCCGTTGATAATCTTGCCATTAAACACGACAAAAACCCCTGCTACCTCGCCACATGCGGTCAGGAATGAGTCAATTACATTTTTTTTGGAATCGCTGTGCTCCGCCAATATAGATACTTGCGACCCTGTCACAACGACGGGTTTGTCCACAGTCCCCAACATAAAGCTCAGGGCTGAAGCCGTATAAGCCATCGTATCCGTGCCATGGGCAATAACAATACCGTCGTATTGATCGAGCGAACGATGTACCATCCGGGCGATGGAAGCCCAATCCTCTGGTTGTGTATTGGTGCTATCAATGCTCATCAGATTGTAGGCATCAATCTCGCAAATTTCCTGGAGCTCTGGAATTTCAGCCAAAATATTTTCAGCCGATTGAGTTGGAGTCAGGCCGTTTTCCTGATAGGAGGAAGCAATTGTTCCTCCGGTATTAATGAACAGAACCTTTTTCATTTGCCAATGTTCCTTCCCGATTACAACTTCACTTTATTGTTCTTAGAATTTATCATGAATAAGGGTGATTAGCTACTTTGCTAAAGAAAAGAAATAATGAAGGATGGTGCATTCATGAATCTGGAGCAGCTAGCAACCGTCATCCCGTTGCTGGAGCATATCGAATACGGCAACACCTCTCAGACCCTGCATCCTGGCTCCGACAGCCATCTCCTGATTGTTGCGCTGCACGGACATGTCACTCTCTCAGCTAAAGACCAAGAGCCGGTTATTTTCACGCAGGGCTTTGCCTTTCATAATCAATATGGCGCTTGCAGCATTCAGGTCCCCAAAACCCGGGAAGCCGAATATATCGTGCTTACGTATCGTGTGCTGCAAGGCGAATCCACGGATTGGACGCTGCATGGTCCGTTGCGTACCTTGAGTGAATACAAAATCAAATATATGCTGGACGAGCTGCTACGAACAACAGCCCCAAGCATTCAGGATGAAGCTGGCGTGGAAAAGGCGGCCCGGCAATTTCGAAAAAGACTGCTTCTGGAGCGCTTGCTATTCATTTATATCTATGAGACGCATATGGTGCAGGACAACCACAACTCATCGGTATCTATTGAACAATCCCTGTCTTATATCCATGAGCATTATATGCTCAAGCTGACCTTGCCGCTTCTGGCTGATCGGGCGGGCATGAGCGAAGGACATTACACGGTGTTGTTCAAAAAAGCCACTGGCATGACCATGACCCAGTATTTACGTCATCTCCGTATCCAAAAAGCGAAGCAAATGTTCCAGCAGACCCGACTTCCAGCCAAGGAAGTCGCCCAACGGGTCGGATTTACGGATTATTTTCATTTTAGTCGTATTTTTAAAAAAGAAGTCGGCTGCTCCCCCACCCAGTTTCAAAGAATCTAATAATATAACATGTAACGTCTACAAATCAGACATGGTATAAAAGAGAGGTTGCCGCTAAAATTCAAATGAGAATAATTATTATTATCAGGAGGAAACAGGATGCATCATTGGTTTACACGTATATTGAGCCTCACCTTCACCTTACTGCTCGCTATTAGCTTGGCAGCTTGTAGTTCATCCTCCACGAATCAGACTGCGGCAAACGACAATTCGACGGGTTCCCAACCAGCGAACAGCTCATCTGACGGAGACCGTATCACCGTTCAGGATGCACTCGGAACTGTCACTTTACCAGGCAAGCCTGCACGTATTATTTCAATGGATTTCAGCTTTACGGACATGCTGGTGACTCTGGGTGTGCAGCCTATCGGAATTGCTGATGACGGTACGCCTGAGCTGTTCATGGATTCCGTGAAAAGCAAGCTGAAGGACTACACTTCCGTAGGCTCCCGTTATGAACCCAACATTGAACTGATCAGCTCATTGCAGCCTGATCTGATTATTGTGGATATTAATAAGCACAAAAACGCCCTAACTCAATTGAAAGGCATTGCCCCAGTGCTGGCACTGGACGATTTTCAGGCAGACTATGAGCATATGCTAAAAAACTACACGATCCTCGCTACGGCCGTAGGTAAAAGTGAAGAGGCTCAAAAACGCCTAAAAGAACATCAGGTCAAAATGGATGCAGCCAAAAAGAAGCTGAAGAACACCTCTCTGACCGTACTGCCTGCTGTCGTCAATCCTAAAGGCTTCTTCGCCCATTCGGACCATGCATATACTGGCTCCATTGTAAAGCTGTTAGGCTTTACCGATCCGGTGCACAGCGACAAGGCATATCCCGAGCTGACACTGGAGCAGTTGGTTGAAGCCAACCCACAGGTACTGTTCCTGATGCCGACAGACCCTGCAACGATCGTGAACCAGTGGGAAAGCAATCCCTTGTGGCAAAATATAGACGCAGTTAAAAACAACCGTGTATTTACGGTAGAACGACGTAATTGGTCCTTGTCCCGCGGGATGCTGGGAAGTGAAAAAATAGCCGAGGACATCGTAAACAGCCTGGGAGAGAAGTAAAATGATCCATTCTATATCCACCAAGAAGCAGAGCCGTTCGCGGTTTCTGCTCTTCCTGTTTTTAGTGTCTTTGATTTTATTAATCCTGGGCTTGTTATTCAGCCTCAAATGGGGCCCCGCCTCTATATCGTGGGCTGAACTGTATCAGGCATTGACCTATCAGCGCAGCGACAAGATACATCTGTATATTCAGACGCTGCGCCTGCCGCGCACCCTGACCGCCTGCATGGTCGGTACCCTGCTGGCGCTGGCGGGGCTATTGACCCAGCTCACCACACGAAATCCGCTGGCTTCACCACATGTATTTGGCATTAACGCTGGGGCTTCTCTCGCCGTGGTGCTGGGACTCGTCTTATCGGCACAGCTATCGGCAACATCCACGATGCTGATGGCCTTTGCTGGGGCAGCGGCAGGTGCATGGCTGGTCTGGTCGCTGGCTGGATTCGCAGACAAGCAGCCTGTTCGCTTGGCGCTGGCGGGCATCACCATTCATTTCATGCTGTCGTCACTAACAGAGGGCTTCATTATATTAAATCAGTACTCTACGGAGTCCATGATTTTCTGGCTGGCTGGCTCTGTAAGCCAGGCGGGCTGGACAGAGGTACGAATGATTCTTCCTTTTTTCATTGCGAGCCTTGTGCTACTCGTTATGCTGTTGCCAGCCCTGCGACTGCTGTTGTTGGAGGACGAGATCGCAGCCGGACTGGGGCAACGGGTCCCTCTTGTTCGAGCGCTGGCTCTGCTGCTGGTTATCGTAATGGCAGGCTCAGCCGTGGCGGTATGCGGACCGATCGGCTTTGTCTGTCTGATCGTACCCCACATCGCCCGGGCGCTGGTTGGAACACGTCTCTCGTTGCTCGTTCCGATGACAGCGCTTGGCGGAGGACTGCTGCTGGTGTATGCGGATCTGCTCAGCCGCATCATTTCTTTTCCGTTCGAATCGCCCGTGGGAATTGTAACCTCTGCTATCGGAGGGCCGTTTTTTATCTATCTGGCCCGTAAAAAAAGGAGGGGGACACGATGACCAGAACTTTCTATCTTGTGGCCGCCTTGCTTTTGCTGCTCCTGCTCGGCATCGTTTCGGTCAGTGTGGGAGCACTTCCTATTCCCTTGCGTGATGTCAGCTCGGCTCTGCTGGATACGCACAGCCGTTTTCATTTTATCGTATACGAGGTTCGCTTGCCCCGGACGTTGGTTGGACTGCTGGCAGGCATGGGACTAGCCGTGGCAGGAGCTATTCTGCAAAGTCTGTTTCGCAATCCGCTAGCCAGTCCTGACGTGATCGGCATTTCCAAAGGAGCCGGATTTGCAGCGGCGGCTGTGATTTTCCTGTTCCCCCAGTCTCCAGCCTATATCCTGCCCTTGGCGGCGTTTGGCGGAGCCGTGGGAACATTCCTGATTCTGCTGCTGCTCAGCCGTAGACTTACGCTGGCTCCAGCAGCTCTAGCTCTGGTCGGGGTCGCTATGGGGGCCGTCCTCATGGCAGCCACGCAGTATCTCATCATAACCCACCCGACCAATGTGAACACGGCTTTGCTCTGGATGTCAGGCAGCCTATGGGGCCGGAGCTGGCGGGAGGTCATCTCACTGCTGCCCTGGATCATTGTCTTGCTACCCTTGGCCTGGGGCAGCTACCAAAAACTGAATGTTTACCAGCTTGGCGATGAGACCATTACTTCCCTCGGGGTACATATGACTCGCCAGCGCCTGCTGCTCCTATTGCTTGCCGTTACACTGGCAGGAATTTCAGTCTCGGCGGTCGGCGCCATCGGCTTCATCGGACTGATGGCACCCCATATGGCTCGAAGATTTGTTGGCAGCCACAATCAGTGGCTGATTCCGCTGGCTGCCCTGCTGGGAGCGAATCTGATGCTGCTGGGCGACATTTTGGGCAGAATGCTCATTGTTCCACGTGAAATACCCATCGGGATCATGACAGCACTTGTGGGCGCTCCTTATTTTGTGTATTTACTGCGGAAGGAACGCAGCAGAAGATCATTCTGATTCCCCGATACCCACAGGAAAAGACCTTTCATCCTACCTGAGGATTCTCCGGGTACATCCACCAGTAGCCTGATGCATCTATATATAGCACGCCAAAAAGCACGTCAGACATACGCAGGTTTCCCTTCTCCTGCGATAAGTCTAACGTGCTTTTTACTCTAAGTTCTACCCCTTTCCACGTCATTGTACGGAATTTTACGGTTGCTCCTGTAACGTTCTTTGCCCCAAAGCTTTGCCCAAAAATTGCCGTGTCCGTTCTTCCTTCGGATGATTGAAAAACTGCTCCACCGGTCCCTGTTCTACGATCGCACCATGCTCCATCAGCACGACCCGATCCGCTACATCCCTCGCAAAACCAAGCTCATGCGTGACAATAATCATCGTATTGCCTTCACTCGCCACCTTTTGAATCACGGACAGCACTTCATCCACCAGTTCAGGATCAAGTGAGGATGTCGGCTCATCGAACAACAACACCTGCGGATTCAGCGCCAAAGCGCGGGCAATCGCAACACGCTGCTGCTGTCCACCCGAAAGCTGGGCAGGATAATAGGTCATACGATCCTTTAACCCGACCTTTTCCAAAATGCCTTCACTGATCTCCCTTGCCTGCTTGCGATCCATCTTTTTCACACTGGTCAGACCAATCATCACGTTGTGGAGTGCATTCAAATTTTTAAACAGCTGATATTGCTGAAATACCATTGCCGTTGCCATCCGCAGTCCGAGAATGTCCTTTTTTCCGGCCTTGGCCGCATCTACCTTCAGACCATCAATTTCAATGCTACCGCTGGTCGGCTGTTCCAAAAAATTAATGCTGCGCAGCAGTGTGGACTTCCCCGATCCGCTTGGGCCCAGAATGACCACCACTTCTCCCTTACCTACTGTCAGGTCTATGCCCTTTAACACATGATGCTGCCCAAAATGCTTATGAATTTGATGAAGTTGAATCATGCCCTTACTCACTTCTTTCGTAAATTCGAATACGTTTCTCCAGCACAACAAGCCCGCGCTCAATAATGATGCACACCAGCCAGTAGATCAAAGACACCGCAACATAGACCTCAAAAAAAGCCAACGCCCGCGCGCCCATAATTTTGGCCTGCCCCATCATATCGACGACACCTATCATAAAGATAAAAGACGTATCCTTCACTGTACTGATCAGCGTATTTCCCAGGTTGGGCAAAGCCACCGTTAGCGCCTGCGGCAATACAATTTTAAGCATAATCTGTGTTTGGCTCATTCCGATGGAATTGGCCGCCTCAAACTGTCCCCGATCGACCGAATGAATCGCTGCCCGGAACGTCTCCGACAAATATCCCCCCAGGTTCAATGAAAATGAGAGCAACGCAAACAGCTCGGGTGGAATGACGTAGACATTGAATTGCTGCAAGAAGCCATATTCGCTCTGAAAATAATACAAAAACTTGGGTATTCCGTAATATACGAGAAACAGCTGCACAATGAGCGGTGTTCCCCGGATGTACGAGACATACAATGTAGACAAGGGTGCCAAGACAGGCACCTTGTATATCCGGATTAAGGCCGTAGCTAACCCGATGATCGCACCCAGCAGCATGGAGACAAACGCAATCCATAATGTAACGGGGAGATACTCCACGATCTGGGGAAGGCTTTTCAGCATATAATCTAAATCAAACAGCTTTTCCATAGGAACCCCACTCTATTCTTTACATTGTGATTACTGAGGAATAAATTCTCCACCTGTCCACTGTTCAGACAATTTTTTCAGTGTTCCGTCCGCTTTAAGCTCTTTAATAATCGGGTCGATTTTAGCTTTCAGTTCTTCACCCTGCTTATCCTTCTTGAACACTAGATTGATGTTATCGCTTTGCACAGGCTCGCCCACAGCTTCCACCTGTAAGCCTTCCTTCTTGATCGTTGCTGCCGCCATCACTGGATCATTCACATAAGCGTCCACTCGGCCATTTTGCACATCTTGAAGGTTGTCGGACGAAGTGCCTGTATCATTATATTTTAAAATAATTTTGTTACCGTTCTTCGCATTATACTGCTCCAGCAACTGCGTATAGGAATCGCCTACCGAGGCGGCTACCTTCTTGCCCTCCAAATCCTTGAGAGAATGGATATCCGTTCTACCCTTTTTCACAATAATAACCGACTGAGCCGAGAAATAGGACTCATCCGAAAACAAATACTTCTTCTCACGCTCAGGATTTTTGGCAACTTCATCTGCGATGATCTGCACTTTATTCGCATCTAGCGCAAGGAATATCGCATCCCAGCCCGAAGGTACAAATTCAATCTTATAGCCGTCCAGCTTCTTATCGATCTCCTTGACTACTTCCACATCGTATCCGGTCAGCTCATTTTTATCATTCGTAAAGGCAAACGGCGGGTAGTCATTTTGTGTCCCCACATAGAGTACCTTATCCCCTGATGCCGCCTCCTTCGAGGAACAACCACTCAAGGCACCCGTTATTAACACAAGAGATAGCCCAATCGCTGCTACCCAAGCAGATTTCTTCATAAATGACATCCCCTTTTAAAATCCAAGTAATTTACTATGATTTTATATTATAACGAGTTATTCAAATAATACAACTAGCAAATTTCATTTTGATTATCTAACCAGATGCTGCACAAAAAAAGACCCTTGCGGGTCAGTTGTTATCTATGAAGTGGAAGACGGTCTGCTGGATGCTCCGGCAAAATGGACGAAATTAAACGTTGCACAGCCGGGTGAGCAGATTCAAAAATCTGATCTTTCTCAGCACAGTGCTCGACTAATTTCCCTTGTTCCATCACAGCAATGCCATCACAGACGGCGTAAGCCGCTCGAATATCATGTGTGATAAACAGATATGACAATCCAAATGAAGTTTTCAGCTCTTCCAACAGGGATAAAATGCGCATCTGATGAACCATATCCAGACTGCTGACGGACTCATCCAGCACGATCAGCTTGGGTCTGAGCGCAATCGCCCGTGCAATGTTAATCCGCTGTAATTGTCCGCCGCTGAATTGATGCGGATATTTATTCCGATCCTCCGGCTTAAGACCCACCCGCTCCAGCAGATTTTCTACCGTTCTTTTTTGTTCCTGCACTGATAACCGCTCGTAATTGTCCAAGGGCTCTCCGATAATCTGTCCGGCGGTCATGCGAGGGTTTACAGCAGAATAGCAGTCCTGGAATACAACCTGCATATCCCGTCGCAATCCCCTGCGTACTTGAGGACTTCCATTATAGATGTCCTGCCCCTGAAACAGCACCTGACCCTCCTGCGGCTTCTCCAGCCCCAGAATAACCTTGCCCAGCGTGCTCTTCCCCGCTCCACTGGTTCCAAGCAGTCCTAGGCAAAATCCGCTCTCTATGGTAAGCGACACATCAGTGAGCACAGGGAGACGTGATTCGGAGCGGCCCAGCCATTTGCGCTTTCTATAGCTATGAGTTACTTCCTTCACTTGCAGCACATGCATTCGCTCCCCTTTTGAAAGTATCCAACAGGCAACTCATCGCCCTACTGATTTATGCCCTGAAGGGACAACTTAGGTCTGGCCTGCAACAGCATTTTCGTATATTCATGCTGTGGATGGTCGAACAACTGAAACACCTCTGCCTGCTCAACAATACGCCCCCGCTGCATCACTGCCACTTCATCCGCCATTTGGGAGATGACACCCAGATCATGCGAGATCAGCAAAATAGACGTGTCATATTCCGTACGTAAGCGATCCAGTTCTCTCAGCACCTGTAGCTGATTAACCACATCGAGTGCCGTCGTCGGTTCATCCGCAATAACCACTGCTGGCCGCAGGCACATGGAAATGGCGATCATGACCCGTTGCAGCATCCCGCCACTCAACTGAAACGAATAACGCTTCATTAGCTTGGCTGGATTGGGCAGATTCATATTTTCCAAAGCCGTTATAGCAAGATCACGGGCCTGTTGTATGGTTAATCCGGTATGCGTGCGGATCGTTTCCATAAATTGAGCCCCAATCGTATATACTGGCGTAAAAGCTCTCATCGGATTTTGCATAATAAAAGCAATTTCCTTGCCCCGAATGCGGCGCATCTCCTCGGCTGGCATTCCATTCAACTCACGTCCGTTCAGACAGACACTGCCTTCCACATCCATCGTCTGGCGATCCAGTAGCTGGAGCAGCGCGTTACAGGTTACTGTTTTACCGCTACCACTCTCGCCGACAAGACCCAGAACCCGCCCCTTTTTCAGTTCAAAATGGATAGGTTCCAGCAGAGATACCGCCCCTGCATCAGTTTTGAGTTTTACCTGCAAGCCACTGACCTCCAGCACCTGCGTCTTGGCTGTGTCCTCCATCGTTGTCCCCACTCCTGTTTTACTGACGTTTGGCAATTCCATATCGGTCGGACAACGCCTCTCCCAATATATTGAAGGCCATTACCACCACCAGAATCATGAAACCCGGATAAATCATTAATTCCGGATGACTGCGGATGTATCCCGTTCCCTCATGGATCATGGCTCCCCATTCAGGAGTCGGCGGCTGGATGCCTAGACCCAGGAATGACAACGCGGAGATATCCATGATCGCCCAGCCCATCTCTAGCGTACCAATGACCACAATCGGCCGCAGCACATTCGGAATGATGTGCCGCCGGATAATGGCCCCTGAGGAGGAGCCGCTAATCCTTGCGGCCGCTATAAAATTCTGCTCTTTCAGACTGACGACCATATTGCGGCACATTCGGGCATAGTACACCCACTGCACCAGCATCAAGGCAAACAACACCTGCATGAGACCTGGCCCAAAAATACCAACAATGCCGAGCACAAGCACCAAGTTGGGAAACGCCATAATGCCTTCGCAAAACCGCATCAGTACACTATCGACCCAACCGCCCAAATAACCTGCAACTGATCCGATCACAACACCGATACTAAGCGAGGACAAGAAAATTAATGTCGCAAAGCCGAGCGAAATTCGCGCTCCATACAGCAGCCGGGATAGATTACACCGACCCAGATGGTCCGTCCCCAGCCAATACTCTTTTGAGGGGCCTTCCAGCTTATGCAGTAAATTGACTTTAACCGGATCATGAGGAGCCAGCCATGGAGCCAGCGCCATTATGATAAAAAGGGCTACCAGCACGATAGAGCAAACCACGATTACCTTTTGACCTTTGAACATTTTACGCAACCTTATCATCACTGCTCTGCTCGTCCCTTCGAAGAAATTCGGGGGTCCATATACAAATGCACCAGATCAACGAGCAAATTGCATACGATGAACAGGCATGCCGCCAAAAACACATAGCATTGTATGACGGGAATATCCCGGTTAAAAATGGCTTCCACGAAATAACGGCCAAACCCAGGCCATGAAAACACCTGCTCCACAATAATCGTTCCAGTCAGCAACTTGCCCAGGTTCATGCCCATACTTGTTATTAGCGGAGTAATGGCCATTTTGAATATGTGCCTGAGCATAATCACCCGCTCGCGTATTCCTCTGGTTCTGGCATACTGCACATACGTTTCCTGAAGCTGTTCCAGCACACTGGAGCGCAACAGACGCGTATATAAAGCAATCAGAACCAGCGACAGAGTCAACGTCGGCAACACCAGATGCTGCCACGTTCCCCGACCCTCTACAGGTAGCCAGTCCAATCGTACAGAGAAAAAGAAGATTAACAAATATCCCAGCCAGAACTGGGGAATAGATGCCCCGAAATACGAAATCCCTCGACTCAGTATGTCGATCCAGCCATTTTTACGCATCGCCGCCAACACACCCAGCGGAATGCTCACCACGATGGATAATGCCATGCTGCTTAAGGCCAGCTCAACAGTGGCAGGCAATCGAGCCTTCACCTCATCCCACACTGGCTTGTTGGTCAGATACGAACTACCAAAGTCCAACCGACTGATTCTTTGAAGTGTATGCATATACTGTGTCAGCAATGGCTGATCCAGCCCGAACTCATGCCTTTTCTGCTCCAGAATTTCCGGGGTAGGATAAATATGAGCAGCCGTCAAATAAGCTTCAGCCGGATCAACCGGTGAAATGTGAATGAGTGCAAAGGTAACAAGGGTGGCAAAGAGAACAATAGGAATGACCGCTACCATTCGCTTCCCGATATAGCTAATCATAGTTGTCCTCCTATCCTGTAAATTAACGTTACCTTCCCGTTTCAGTTACTTTCCAATTTCAATTCCCTCAAATGGATTTTCATCCCGATTAGCTGGGAATACAAAATTAGTAATCTTTTTCTGATACACTGCCGTCTTCTTAATATACGAAATAGGTACAATTGCAGATTGCTCCTGAAGTGTCTTCAGGATTGAGGCGTACAGCTCCTGACGCTTGGTTTCGTCTGTCGATGAAAGTGCTTCGTGTACTTGCTGATCCAGATCCTTCTTCATCGGAAGGGCGCTCAGCACCTCAGAAATTCCGAAGCTCTTCTTGGCAATAACATTAATAAAGGAATGCGGATCATAAGGCGCACCATAGTTGTACCAGAAATACAGATCAAACTGGTTGGATCTAAGCCGCTTGATTTGAACCGTCAGCTCCAGTCCGGTCAGATTCACTTTGACACCCAGCTCTCCCCATTCAGCCTGAATGGTTTCAGCCATCGCCTTTTGGATCGGATCGGTCTTATCGAAAATCAGCTCAAAATCCAGCTGTTGTCCGTCTTTCTCCCGTACTGTGCCGCCTGCGGGCAGCTTCCAGCCAGCCTCATCCAACAATGCTTTGGATTTTTCCACATCATAGCCTATTGGCTGTAAGTCGACATTCGTATACGGGTAGTTTTTGGATAAAACCGTATCCGCTGTTTCCTCGAGCCCCGAGGTTACGCCTTCCACCATCGCCTGCTTGTTAAATCCATGCTGGAGTGCTAGACGTACCCGAAGGTCTGCCAGCTTGGGATTGGACGAGTTGAGCAACAGGCTTCTTGTGCCGACAGGCTCGGACAGCGTGGTAACATACTGATTCGTGTCGCGAAGCTGTTTGAAAGCATCCAGGCTAATAACACCTTCTCCATAAATCAGATCCAGGTCGCCTTTTTCAAAGGCCATTACACGTGTTTCACCATCGGGAATAATTTTGACCGTAATTTTGTCCACCTTCGGTGCAGTACCCCAATAATTCGGGTTACGCTTAAAGGTTGCATACTCATCCTGCTTGTATTCATCCAGCATCCAAGGTCCTGTACCTACAGGTTTCTTAATTCCTTTGGACGTATCTCCATCATCCGGGAACCCGGCTTCACCCAAAAAACGGAACGGGCGAACGACAGACAGATCCTGAATAACTGGGTAGTATGGCTCTTTGAGCGTCATTCGGAACGTACTGTCATCTACAGCTTCAGTTTTATCGAGAACGCCTACTATACCAAGCCAGCTATGCGTTTTCTCATTTTTCATAATAGCGTCAAAGTTCTTTTTCACAATCGCCGCATTAAATAGCGTTCCATCGGAAAATTTCACACCTTTACGCAGCTTAAACGTATATGTCTTGCCGTCCTTGGATATGGTCCAAGATTCAGCCAAAGCAGGCTCTAGCTTGCCTCCTTGCTTGTAGCTGACTAACGGCTCATAAATCATGGATTGTGCAAATAGCTGGGAAGGGTTGTATACGTGAGGATTCATTGTACCAATGTCCCGTGGCCACGATAGCGTGATCGACTTTTCATTGGCAGCTCCGTTAGTAGAGGTGGATGCAGGTGTGTTCTCCTGCTTCGCGCAGCCCAGAATAACGGATAATAAGAGGAGCGTCACCAACATAAAGGTGGCAGTCTTGCGGTGTCGAACGGACATCAATGTATTTCCCCTTTTCTATATATGTGATAATGATTATCATAATCATATTTAGAATAGGTACCACATTATATTTTGTCAACAATATTCGACAAGCAAAGCTCTTATTTATTTTGAATTTGTATAATATTAAATTTATGGATTAATCCGCCAACGTTTGAAATAGAGTACGCGTGTATTCATGCTTCACTAGCTCTTCATCCCAATCCTCAAATATTTCCACGATCTCTCCCTGAACCATGACGGCAACACGATCACAGAACGTACGGGTGGATTGAAGATCATGGGTGATGAAAAGATAGGACAACTGACGTTCGAGCTGCATTCTTTTGAGCATGTTCAGCACGGAGGACTGGGTTGTCGTATCCAGATTGGCGACGGATTCATCGAACAGGATGATTTCTGGTTCAACGGCCAACGCCCGAGCAATGCACACCCGCTGTTTTTGTCCACCGCTTAGCTGCGCAGGGTATTTTTTCAGACTGTCAGCCTCTAACCCTACCGATTCCAGTAAGGAAAGGCAGATATCCAGTGCCCTTACTTTTCGCTCAGGAAAATAGTTCCGGATCGGCTCCATCAGAATATCTCGAATGGTCATACGGGGATGCAGTGAGGAGGCCGAGTCCTGCGCGACTAACTGGATTCGTTTGTACAGATGAATATCTTTCATCCTTCCGGTATGTATGGGCTGCTGATTCAGCCAGATTTCCCCCGAGGTCAACGACTCTAGCCCCAGGATACACTGTGCCAGCGTACTTTTGCCACTTCCGCTTTCTCCAACCAGTCCAAGGCATTCTCCCTGTCGTAATTCCAAGCTCACTTTCTTTATAGCCTGCTCACTGTGTTTCGTATTGAACCAGCCTTTTCTCCGTCTGCGGACAGGATAAGCTTTGGTGACGTTCTTCAATTCCAATATCACGGTTGCATCCTCCCTTCCGGGGTCATCTCCAATACTCGATCTGCTACGCGACTCATACCCTGACGATCATGTGAAATTAACAAAATAGTGAGCTCGAAATCCTCTCTCAACTGTAAAAGCAATGACAGAACCTTGTCGCGGTTGATCACATCCAGCGCTGTAGTGGGCTCGTCGGCAATAAAGAGGCGCGGGCCGGAGCTTAACATTGCAGCCAGCAGCACCCTTTGGCACATACCTCCGCTTAGTTCAAAAGGATATGATGACAGAATATACTCAGGATCGGCAAAACCGACCTTGCGGAGCAGAGAACACAAATAAGCTTCCTGCCCTGGAGTAGTGCGGCCTCCAGCCAGCTCCGTGACACGGTTCAGCATCTGTCGCATCCGTGACATTACGCCCTGTCGTCGATGGGTCTGCTGTGATGCAGTGTGGGACGGGGCAAGATCAGCCTGTCCCTGCTCCTTCTGGGCGTGCATTTGGCGCCGCCTGTGCAGTCTAAGCGTATCCGTCAGCTGGGCGCGGACGGTACGGATCGGATTCAGCCCGCTCAGCGATTGTTGAATGAGCAGGGCAATATCCTCACGGCGCAGTCTTTGCCAGCGCTGTTCATGGAATGGGATAATGTCTTCCCCGTTATAGTAGATGCACCCTTGCGTAACACCAACACTTGGGTCCAGCATACCCGCGATTGCGTGTGCGGTCAGGCTCTTGCCACATCCACTTGGTCCAGTCAGAGCCACAATTTCCCCTGGGTAGACGGAAAAGTTCACATCTCGCAGTAGCGGATTGCTCTCGCTTCCGCTTGCTCCTGCACCTGTACGACTAATCTCCAAATGTTCCACGTGTAACAACGGTTTTTGTACGTAAGCTCGCTCTATCGTATCCTTCCACCCTATGACTGGTCGTTTTCCCACTATTTCGCCGCCCCCTTTTCTGAAAAATGATCACCCAGAAGCTGGCAGGCAAGCACAAACAGCATAATCGCCAAACCCGGAAAGATCATAACATGCGGAGCCACCTGAAAATACGAGGTTGCATCATGCAGCATCACGCCCCACTCTGGCTTGGGCGGCTGTACACCCAATCCAAGAAAGGAGAGTCCAGCGATCATCAACACCACGTGTCCAATATCCCATACCGCATATACCAATAATTGCGGCCATACTTGTGGCAATACATAACGTCTTAGTATGCGCACGTGTGAATTGCCGGACAAACGGGCATACCGTACATAGTCCTCCTGGCAGGCTTTTTGAACCAAACTACGGATATAGCGGACATAGCCCGCCCACCGTACCGCAATAATCGCTAAGGTCATGTTGACGAAACCCGGCCCCAAAATACCCACAATCGCCACCGTTAAAATAATATCGGGAAAAGCCAGTACGCCATCGATTCCCCGCATAATCAGCTGATCCACGCGTCCTCGCACATAACCAATGAGCATGCCTGTGGGCAGACTAATACACAGCGTTGCTACCGTAATCGCACAAGCGATTAACACGCTTGTCCGAATTCCATAAATGAGCCGTGACAGCACATCCCGACCCAGATGATCCGTACCGAAAGGATATTTACGGCTGGGTGGTGCCAAACGGTTCAGAAGGTCCACATGCAGAGGATCATGCGGAGCGGCCCAGGGAGCCAGCAACCCAAGCAGCACGATCAGGCCAAACAGTGCGCCCCCTGCCAGCAAGCTTCCTCTAAAGGAAAGCCGTATCTTTTTCATTTTCAGCTTCCCCCTTAACGCAAACGCAGCCTTGGATCTATCACCGTCTGGACCACATCCACCAAACACTGAACACCTACAATTAAAAACGCGGCAAACATAACATATCCCTGAATCACCGGGTAATCCCGCTGCGTAATTGCATCTATAAAATACTTTCCTAACCCTGGCCATGAAAAAATGGTTTCTACGATGACGTTACCTGCCAGCATAAATGATAGATTCGTACCTAATAGCGTGATCATAGGCAGAACGGCATGTTTAAATATCTCAAAAAAGAGAATATGCATACGTGAAAAACCGCGAGCTCTCGCTGCCTTCACAAAATTCCGGTCACTCAGCTCCAGCATCTGAGCACGCAATACACGGGCTTGCACCGTTCCCAATCCTGCACCAAGCGTCAGCGCTGGGAGCACTAAATGTGTCCAGTCCTCCCTTCCCATGGATGGGAGCCAGCCCAAGCGAACGGAAAATAGATAGATCAGCAGAAACCCAAGCCAAAAAGAAGGAATTGACGATCCCAGCAAAGCGAACAGCCTGCCCAGACGATCTAGTGGACCGCTGACTTTTAGCGAGGCAGCCAGTCCCATCCCAAGCGTAAGCACCGCCATGACGGCAAAGCCCGCCAAAGCTAGCTCCACCGTAGCGGGCAGTCTGCTCCATAGTTCGTTTAGCACTGACTCCTTGGACACATACGAGGTTCCCCAATGTCCTGTGAACACATCCCTCAGCCAGTTCACATATTGAATATGAAGCGGCTCATTCAAGCCCAGTTCGTTTCGCAGCGCGGTTAGCGCCTCCCCAGAAGCAGGAACATTATGCGCGGTGAGCAAAATGAGAGCAGGGTCACCAGGGGCCAGCCTCATCAGTACAAAAGTCAGCGTAGATACAACGAATACAATGATGGGCAGCTGCGCCACACGTTCCAATATAAAACGAATCATAGGATACGTTGCTCGTTATTCCGCAATATCAGATTGCGCTGTAATGTAGTAATACTCGATCGGATGCGGTGTAAAGCCCTTTACTCCTTTTTTCACACCAAACACATTGTCAGGGTGCACAATGAACGACTGCGGTAAATCTGTATTGATGATATCCAGCGCTTGCAGTGTTACCGCATTACGCTGTGCGGTATCCTTCGCCAACTTCAGGCTGTGAAGAATATTCTCCAGCGGTTTGGAAGCATAACGGCTTACATTCGCTTCACTTGTAGAGGAGTAGAACATGTCCATAAAATACTGCGGCTCCCCTGTATGGGCCGTGAGCATGCTGTACATAGCAAAATCCCAATCATTTTTGGTCAATGCCTCGTCGATATTTTCCACCTTGCGAATCTTGACCTGGATCCCCTCATTCAGCAATTGGCTCTGAATCACCTCAGCCATGACGGATAGCTCCGGACGCTGTGGGAAGGTCAGCAGCGTAACCTCGAATGGCTTGCCCTGCTTGGTCCACGTACCTTGGGCATCCTTCTGCCAGCCATCCTTCGTCAACAACTGCTCCGCCGTTCCGTCCAATGCTTTACGCTCAGTCTTACCGAAGGGAAGAATGCTCGGAAACGGGCTGCTTGCTTCCGTACCGAAGCCTCTCATGACGGCGCTCACAATGGACGCGCGCGGAATCAGACTGTCCACCACCTTACGGTTGGTTGCATCCTTGAACACAGGTGATTCCATGTTGTACACAATCATATGGGTGCGCAAGGATGGAGCCGACAGCACTTGTAGCTTGTCGTTCTTTTTTAATACCTCTGCGTTATCTACCGGAATATCCGTCGCTACATCCACCTCACCAGATTGCAACGCCATCAGGCGCGAATTACCGTCCGTAATGAATTTCATCGTCGCTTCGGCCAATCGCGCCTTTTCGCCCCAGTATCCGTCATAACGCTCGACGACCAAGGATTGATCCTTGTTGAAGGCTTTGATTTTAAAAGCACCTGTCATTGCAGGGTAGCTTTGCTCATCTTTCATGGATGCCACATCCAGTACAATCGTTGACGGATCAGCCAAATTGGATACCAGCGCTGCATTCGGCTGGTTTGTCGTAATTTTCAGCGTCAGCGGACCAGTTACATCAATGGACTTCACATCCAGTAAATCCTTCGCCAGATGGCTTTTCTCGATTGAGCGCAGCAAAGATGCTTTTACACTTACTGCATCCATGCTCTTTCCATTATGAAACGTGACCTTATCCTGCAAGCTGAACGACCACACGTTAGGGCTGTCATGTTTCCATTCCTTGGCTAGCCAAGCTACAGGTTCCAGTTTTTCATTCAAACGAATGAGTGTCTCACCGGCACCGGAACGCATCACGTCCCAGCTATTATCTCCATGCGGATCGACGCCGGACGGTTTCCACGTATACGCCATCACCAGCTTTTTATCTGCTTGAGTCTGTTGTGCAGACGTGTTCTCACCCTTGCCCGAGTTATCCTCCGTCTTCGTGGCTGCGCCACATCCCGAAAGAGTCATAACTGCCATCAGCAGCAGCAATCCTGTACATATGAACCATGAACGCCTATTACGATTGCCTATCATCCCACATTTCCCCCTCTATCTTGTAAAATCGTATAAACCTAACACAAAACGCGAAAAAGCATTCCCGACCACCTGATCAGCAGTCAGAAATGCTTTCATTATAAAATGTCAAAACTCACCTCAAAGCCAGCTCCAAAAACATAGAAGGGATCAGATCGGTTTCAGACATTCCGTATGCAGCACGCCTAACCACCTCCCCAGCATCCCGTGGGTCTGACAGTGATGTCAAAACAGGCAGGTCTCCTGACTCCAAGCGTATCTTTCAGGCCTTCCCGGTTCCTCACAGTTCCAGTGGCTTGTTCTGAAAGCTCCAGCAGTACCCTGCTGATGCCTGTATACAGTGGCGGGTCCGTGTCGGAATCTACCGAACTTCCCTTTTAAGTGAACACGCTCAACAACTATCTACATCGTCTCTACGAAACTTCGTATATAGAGTTGTCCGGCTCACACCTGTTTTCTTCCTTTATTCCTTTTTATTACGATTTAGGATTATCTTATTTTGTTGCTACTGGCTTGTCAACAAATGTTGCGTAATAATTTAAATTTGAATGATATAGTGTGAATCAAGGCCAAGGCTATTCATTGCTTGCGCGCAATTGAAGGTATGTCTTAACGTTGCGTGCACACAATTCACGTGTTAAAATTAGGTATAGAGATAACCACCGTATCCGTATACTAAAAAGAGCCTTCGCCGCTCCAACGGCAAAGACTCTTAGGACTTGAAAGGCTGTGGATCACCACCACGGCGCGCTGCATAACTGAATGTTAATGCGAACGAAACCCACCGTTAGGGGCCAACCTAATTACGCGGTGGGTTTTCGCTTGTTCCGAAATTTCCGACGCAGCCAGCGATAAAGCTTACGAATACTAAACACCAGGCTTAGTAACGTAACCATCCAACGCAGCACATCATAGCACGACACAAGGTTGACCATCGGCTTCACCCCCTTTCGGGAAGCTGCGCCGTGATCCGAAAACATCCACCACTATCCAAAGTCCTTAAGGTAGATTATACCATGCCTCTTCCTACCACTCTAGCAAATTCCTCTAGTAGATAAACCAACCTAAAAGTGCAACTGGAAAACGCACCAAACTAAGCTCCCCATTTCATCCCGCAGCTTTATCTATATGTCCCCGGACGGCAAGGGGGTATATTATTTAGGCAGCACCTCCCTGAAAAATCAGGAGGAAGGGCGCGGCGTGTACTATTATGACTTCACTTCGAAAATCCAAACCCCGATCTTCATACAGAAAGAGGGTTTTATCAATAATTTCATGCTGCTTAATAAATAACTAGTTCTGGATAACCCCATGCCAAACAGCCGGAAAAGAGGCTACGCCCTCTCTCCGGCTGTTTTTGTTTATTTCCTATTCATCAAACCTTCTGTGGAACTTCTGAGACATTAACGCCTTTGACCGATTCACCCTGTTTTCTTGCCAAAACAATGTTCAAGACAATTGCCGTAATCGAGCCAGATACGATGCCGTTTTGCAGCAGCATTTTGGCAAAGCTCGGCAGTTGGTCGAACATTTGCGGCAGAACAGCTGAGCCTAGGCCCACGGCAATACTGCATGCTGCAATCAGCAGATTGCTTTCTTTCCGCAGATCCACTTCTGACAAAATAGACATGCCTGATGCAGCAACCGAGCCAAACATGACGATCATCGCCCCGCCCAGCACAGCGTTAGGAATCACTGTCGTCAAGGCAGCCAGCTTAGGCAGCAAACCGAGGACGACCATAATGCCGCCAGCAGCAAAAATAACGTTACGGGATTTGACGCGAGTCAGCGAGATTAGACCCACATTTTGGGAGAAGGCCGTGTAAGGGAACGCATTAAAAATACCGCCCAACATAATTGCAAGTCCTTCCGAACGAAGTCCATTGACGATTTGCTTTTGCTCCACTTTCTGATCAATCGCTTTACCTACTGCCAGATAAACCCCTGTAGACTCGACCATGCTCACAATATTGACGATAATCATCGTACATACTGCCATAATGCTAAACTCCGGCTTACCAAAATAAAACGGCTGCGCAATACTCACCCACGAAGCATCCGCTACGGGAGCAAAATGCACCATTCCCATCGCATAGGCGACTACAGTACCTGCGAACAGACCAATAAGAACGGAAATCGAGCGTAAAAAGCCCTTGGCTACTCGATTGACAAGCAGAATAACCAGTAGTGTAACCAGCGCCAGCAGCAAATTACGCGGCTGTCCAAAATCCGCGCTGCCCTGACCACCCGCTACATTGTTCATCGCCACCGGAATAAGGGATAGACCGATAATCGTAACGACCGAGCCGGTAACCACTGTTGGGAAAAAGCGTAACAGTTTGCCATACAACGGTGCCGCAAGCACCACAAATATACCGGACAAAATGATGGCACCGTACGCTGTCGCCAGATTTGATGTCGAAGCAATTGCGATAATGGGTCCTACTGCCGTAAACGTACAGCCCAAAATGACAGGCAGTCTACTACCGAAAAAGCGTGTGCCCATAATTTGTAATAACGTAGCAATCCCGCAAGTGAATAAATCAGCAGCCACTAGATAGGCCATCTGAGCTGGCGTCAGGTGCAGTGCTCCCCCTACAATTAGAGGGACAGCAATGGCTCCGGCGTACATCGCCATGACATGCTGGAAACCCAGCGCAAATAATTTTTGTTTACTTAACATCCCACATTCTCCTTAACGGGAGGAATTACCGTGCCAGCTTCCTCTATAAAATGGACTTCGCCCGGTGCCATGGAAGCGATACGCGCTAGAGAACGTACGGCAATACCTCTTTGCTCCAACAGTCCACGGCCTTCCTGAAAGCTCTTTTCAATTACGCAGCCAACTCCGGCCAGCTCTGCTCCTGCTTCCTTCACAATATCGGTAAGTCCGACCAAAGCTGCACCAGTTGCCAAAAAATCATCCACGATCAGCACATGGTCGCTGGCATCGAGATATTTTTGGGAAATGCTCACCTGATAGGTTTCCTGCCGAGTGAACGAATGAACCTCTGCGAAGTATACCTGTTCATTCAGCGTGATCGCCTTCTTTTTCTTCGCATAAATGAACGGTACTCCCAAAGCAATAGCAGTGGCCATAGCAAATTGAATACCACTAGCTTCAATAGTAAGCACCTTGGTAATTGGAGCACTGCCGAACAGACGTGCGAACTCCTTACCAATCTCCAATGCTAATGCTGTATCCACCTGATGGTTCAAAAATGAATCTACCTTTAACACCGTATCGGATAAAATTTGTCCCTCTTGACGAATACGTTCTTCCAAAGCTTTCATTATGCGAATATCGCTCCTCTGTACTTAAAATAGAATAAAACCTGCAAAAACCAAAAAAGGACAAGCTCCCTTGAGTCGTTTCTCAAGTGAAGCCTGTCCTTGGGGTCGTAATCCCTGACGGATTGGCGCACAAATAAAATGCCCGCATTCATCCGAAGCTGATGCGCTATCACTCATAGTCGGACGATTACAGTGGTCATCCGGTAGAAACTTTTGGGCCATATCCCCAATATTATACGAGTCATATGAAATTGATATCTTGTATACTACACCCTCTGGCGGGCGGTTTCAAGACTATTTTTCATACAAACAGCGGCATTTGGAGAACCTTCCACAATTTGAATATCGCAACAACACACCGATCCCTGTTTGAGGTATATATATAGTAGAAAGCAGATATTAAAAAACGAAAAACAATACAAAACAACATTTAAAATTAATTTCATTTTTAAATTCAAAAGAAAAACCAAAAATTATACTTCCGTTTATGTTGACTGCACAGACAAACGGAAGTAGTATGGAATTAGTTAAGAAACAAAAGGCAGTCTTTCAGGCTGCCGGGATTTCATCCATGCAAGGAGATTAGATATGAACAACTATCTTGCTGTTGATATTGGAGCTTCAAGCGGAAGACTCGTGAGTGCAACTCTACAAGGTGAACAAATTCACTTGCAAGAACTTCATCGTTTCAACAACTCCTTTACTGAGAGGAACGGGCACGATTACTGGAATATAGACAATTTATTTGATGAGATCATCCAGGGACTACAAAAAGCCAAACAAAACGGGATTGACTCCTGTACGCTCGGCATTGACACATGGGCTGTAGATTACGTGTTACTTAATAAGGAAGGTCATCGCATCCATGAGGTGTACGCATACCGCGATGCACGCACTCTACATGCCCCCGATAAGCTGCACCAGCTCATCAGCCGAGAAGAGGTATATGAGAAAACGGGCATCCAGGAACTAAACTTTAATACCCTATATCAACTGTTCGCCCATGATCGGGAACAACTCGCCCAAGCAGATAAAATATTGATGGTACCCGATTATCTGTACTATCGCCTGACAGGCATTATGGTCAATGAAATGACCAATGCATCCACGATGCAGCTTCTCAACGTGAACACCCGAGAGTTTGATGAGGACCTGCTCTCCCTGCTCCAGCTTCGGCGCAATCAATTTTCGGAGCTGGCTGAGCCTGGTCGTGTTCTGGGCTCCATCTTGCCGGAGCTTGTTCGGAAATACGATCTTCCCGACTGTCAGCTCATCCTTGTGCCTACACACGATACCGCCTCAGCGGTTGCAGGTGTTCCATCATCGCGAGAGGAGTCTTGGGCTTATATCAGCAGCGGAACATGGTCGCTATTGGGTATGGAACGATCCCAACCCTTGAATACCGAGACAGCTATGCAGGCGAACTACACCAATGAATGGGGCGCTTACGGCACGTACCGTTTTTTGAAAAATATCATGGGCTTATGGATGATTCAGGAGGTTAGAAGAGAAGGTGGTTCTGCACATAGCTTTGCCGAATTGGCCCAATTGGCTTCAGCAGAGACACCGTTTGTCAGTCTCGTCCTCTGTAACCAGTCCTCTTTCTTAAATCCGGATAGTATGACCCTTGAGATTCAGAGGTTCTGTGAAAAAACCGGGCAGCCTGTCCCACGCACACCTGGCTCGCTCGCCCGCTGTATTTTTGACAGTCTGGCCTTAAGCTACCGGGATGCTTTACATGAGCTACAACATTTAACAGACGAAACGATTACCAGATTGCACATTGTCGGCGGAGGCGCTAACAACGAATTACTATGTCAGCTAACAGCCGACCTTTTAGAAATTGAGGTTCAGGCAGGACCTTCCGAATCGACGGCCATCGGCAATATTGTCGTGCAATTAATCAGCTCTGGTGCTCTTGGAGATCTGAAAGCTGCTGGCCGAACCATAGCCAATTCCTTCCCGACTCGGCTATATGAGCCGCAATCGGTGGAAGGCATGGGAGAGCTTCTGGATCGCTGGGAACGCCTCAAGATACAAGCAACACCCCCTATTCACATATCTCAATAAAGGAGTAAAGCCATGAACGAAGCCATTGAAGCGAGTTATAACGAAGCGAAAAAGCTGTATGCCCGCCACGGTATTCAGGTGGATGACGTTTTACGGAAGCTCTCACAAATCAAAATATCACTGCACTGCTGGCAGGGAGACGATGTGCAAGGATTCCTGTTCAAAGATAAACAGCTTAGCGGGGGAATTGCCGTAACAGGTAGCTACCCGGGCAGAGCAGGTACGCCAGATGAACTACGTCAGGACTTGGAAAAAGCCCTATCGCTCATCCCTGGTAAACACAAGGTTAATCTGCATGCGATCTATGCAGATACTACAGAACAAGTAGATTTGGATCAACTGGAGCCACGCCATTTTCAGAACTGGGTAGACTGGGCCAAACAGCAAGGGCTTGGACTTGATTTTAATCCGACCCTGTTCTCCCACCCCAAAGCGGAGGACGGCTTCACCCTAAGCCACAAGGACCCGGAAATTCGCGATTTCTGGATCACACACTGTAAGAAATCACGCAGAATTGCAGAATATTTTGGAAAGGAACTCGGTCAGCCTTGTGTCACAAATCACTGGATGCCGGATGGTTACAAGGATACCCCGGTGGATCGCTTGGCTCCAAGAGAACGTCTGCGGGATGCTCTGGACGAGATTTTCAGCGAGGAAATTAGTGAAGATTACAACATCGATGCAGTTGAAAGTAAACTGTTCGGCATCGGTTCGGAAAGCTATGTCGTCGGCTCTCATGAGTTCTATATGGGTTACGCCCTGACACGGGGGAAATCTATCTGTCTCGATTCTGGTCACTTCCACCCGACAGAAGTCATTTCGAACAAACTGTCCTCTGTGCTGATGTTCACCGATCAATTATTGCTACACGTCAGCAGACCTGTTCGTTGGGATAGCGATCATGTCGTGACGATGGACGACGAATTGCTGGACATTGCCCGTGAGCTCGTTCGCGGTGAGCTGCTTTCCCGCACTCATATCGGCCTTGATTTCTTTGATGGCAGTATCAACCACGTGGCTGCATGGGTCATCGGAACACGCAACACCATCAAAGCGTTGCTTCGCGCCATGCTGGAGCCGATTGAGGAACTGAAAAAAGCCGAAGAGGAAAGAGACTTCACTACGCGACTTGCCCTGGTCGAAGAGTTTAAATCCTATCCGTTTGGGGCTGTATGGGATTACTATTGCGCTCAAAACGGCGTTCCCGTTCGTGAGGAATGGCTAACCGAGGCTAAAAACTATGAACAACGAGTCCTGCTGAAACGGTAACTACTGCACTGATCATTTTATATTCATATCATCCAAAGGGAGAGATCATCCATGACTACTGTGCTGGAGAATCAAAAAGAACGAAAATCAGGACTGGATATCCCATTTGTTCGCGAGATGGCGGAAATTACGCAAAACATGTGGAAATTCGGCTGGGATGAACGCAACGGAGGAAATGTAAGCTATATTCTGGATGAAGCCGAGGTTGCCAAATATATTGATATTCATAAAGTCATTCGAACGATTAAACCTGCTTTCCCCGTGAATGAACTGGCAGGCAAATATTTTATCGTCACTGGATCAGGCAAGTACTTCAAAAATGTTATTGCCGATCCGGAAGCCAATTTAGGAGTCCTGCGTGTATCCCAAGATGGTGAGCAGCTAGAAATTTTGTGGGGCCTCGAGCATGACGCGGTTCCTACCAGCGAATTGCCGTCTCATTTTATGAGCCATATTGAGCGCTTGAAGGTCGATCCTAACCATCGGGTTGTAATCCATAATCATGCCACCCATGTCATTGCCATGACCTTCATTCATAGTCTGGACGAAAACCAATTCACCAAAACGCTGTGGGAAATGTGTACCGAATGTATCGTAGTCTTTCCAGACGGTATCGGTGTAATCCCTTGGATGGTGCCAGGCTCCAGCGAAATCGGCCGTGAAACAGCGAAAAAAATGAAGGATCATCACGCTGTATTATGGCCTCATCACGGCATTTTCGGAACAGGTAGCTCCATTGATGAAGCGTTTGGCCTGATTGAAACGATTGAAAAGGCAGCGCAAATTTATATGCTGATTGCTAAGCATGATATCCAGCAACGGATTACAGATCAGGAGCTATCAGATCTGGCTAAAGCCTTTAATGTTACTCCAAAAGAAGGAATCCTGAACGTATAAACACAGGCTAATCGTATAACGCAGAACTCTATAAGGCTCCACGGCTCGTCTCAAACCAGCCATGGAGCCTTTACCGTTTTAATTTTATAACCCTAAATTCCAATGAATTAACTTGTAATTGTACTTTCCTTTATATACAATAAAATCAAAATTCCCTTATCTCCACCAAAGGAGAGGTGACAATGATGATAAGAACAAAAAATGAAGATCACTTCGACATCGTGGAAGACCATTATTTCACAACAACCGAACTGGAAAAATCCAGTGCCATTTGGCCAGTCAGACTGGGTATGGATATTTCGAAGACAAGCTGTCATGTCGGCCCCAAGGCTGTCCCTTATTTTTATTTTATTTTTGTACTTGAAGGTCAAGCTGAGTTCATTTATAAGGAAGAGAAGTATCGTGTGCAAAAGTCTGATGTATTCTGTTTTTTTCCGCATCTTGCCCATGAATTTTACACCGACCAAGAGCACCCGTTACAAAAGGTATGGATTGCCTTTGAGGGACCGAAATCTCTGGCGTTGCTGGAGCGGATCGGGATCAACCCCTCTAAGCCATTTATAGCTAACGCAGTGAGCGAGGAAATCCTCGAACTGATCTCCAACCTATTTTCCATCGCCAACGACCACAACAGACAGGGCAGCGATCTGGCCCGCTTAATTACACTACATCAGATCTTCGAGGAGTTGTCCCGCAACACATCTGGTGCTCTGCGCAACTCTGTATGCTCTGATTATTGGCTCCAGCAGGGGAAGGATTACATCGAAATGCATTATTGTGACCGTGTTACAATTGAGCAAATTGCTGAGCATGTAGGTGTGGATCGTGCGCATTTTTCACGTAAATTCCATTCTACCTTCCTTATCTCCCCCGCCAAATATTTGCAAACCCTCAAGATTAACGAAGCGAAAAGATTGCTGGAACAGACCACTTACAATCTGTCGATCATCGCCCAATCTATCGGTTATACCGACATGTCCACCTTTTCCAAGGCATTTAAGAAAACAGCAGGAATCCCACCCCGAGAATATCGCTTCCGGCATCAGTCCCGGCAAGAGATCCGCACTGCCAACGCTTAGTCGGAATCCAGCAACGATACAGGAGAACCACCATCATACGGCGGCTCTCCCTTTTTTATGACCTGATCCTAATTTGTACTTGGTTCTGAGCGCTATCAACGCTATAATAGGCATCAAACCAACAGGAAAGGTACGTGAATTCCATGCTGCGATTTAATGCTATACGTACAGGTTATCTGCTGGGCATCTCACTGATACTGGCTGCGATTATTTATTTTTTCGCCTCCAATTGGGGCGGACTGGATCGGACAGCCAAAATTGTGCTAGCTATTGCGCTTATTGTTTTGTTCTATGGCTTGTCTTTTGTATTTGCACGTGTTCGTGCTGTTCCCGGGCAACAAGCTTTTCTGTCCAATATATTTCTGCTGGCTGGCTGTGTAGCCTTCGGCGTTTCCGTGGCGTTACTCGGTCAAATTTACAACTCCCATGCAGACAGCTATGGATTGTTTCTCATTTGGTCAGTGCCGGCTTTACTGCTTAGCTGGATCACCCGCTATAATCCTTTTTATATGCTGTCTTATGTATTGATTCATTTGGGGGTATGGCTTTATTTTTATCCAACGATGCAAAGCGCGGCTTATAGCCAACTGGAATCGTTGTCCATTGCTGGAGTGTTCGCAATATTCAATCTGGTGCTATTTCTATTGACGTTTCTTCAGCGTATACATTCTGCTCCACTACAATATATCAGCTTTACTGTTCTCCATATAGCTATGTTGGCGATGACCAACTCCTTTGCATTCGATGGGTATGGCCTGATCATGAATATACCGCATATCGCTGTGATTGCTTTAGGATTTTATATATTTATCAAGGTTCGGCTGAATAAAACGTTACTGACCTTGAATGCATTGGCGCTCTCGGCTTTTGCTGTCTTTAAATTTATAGAGCTAGCAGAGGCGTACTCTTCATCTCTATTCTTTGTTTTCGGTTTGATTTTTGTGGCACTGCTACTGACGGGTAACGTATGGTTTTTTCGTTATTTAAATCGTTTGGGAAAACCGTCTCCGGAGGCTGGAGAAATACCCAATGAGAACAAAGAAGATATCGCAAAATCCGATGCGCAGACAACTGTTTCCGAAGACCGCAGTAGTGAATGGATCAGCAAAACCGTATCCCGTGTAATCAAAGTGGTTGGAGTATTGATTGGCAGTATATCCCTCATTGGACTGATTATGATTAGCACGAACGTAAATCACACCGAATATGTACTGCTGAGTGTGTCTTTGCTGCTGATGATTACGATGATTGTCATACCGGAGTCCAAGCTGGATTCTGTAGTCCGTTATACACTGCTGACCATCAGCTATATTACCGGTCTGGCGGCCATTCTATGGTCAGACCAGACGTTACTTTCAGTATTATTTCTGATCGTTTCCATCGCCGGATGGTTTCGCTCCAAGGGGAAAAGGCAGCAATTTTTTGCCTATACTTTTGTAAACCTGAATATGGCGACTGTTTTATTAAAGCAGTATCAAGAATGGTATGGTTGGAACTGGACCTATGAATTCATCATCTTCGCCCTATTCGTGCTCAATGCCGTGTTATATGGGGTAAGCTACTTTGTGCTCAAGACAGAGTTAAAAGAACATCTTCGGGATAGCTCATTATTCTTCAGCTTATTGTTCCTGTTTTGGGCGACGTTTTTTGAGGATGTCATTCCACACTCTTATATGTTCATTAATATTTTTTATTTTGTTATCGTTACATGGATGGTCTTTGCCTTTATTCGTCACAAACACAAATCGCAGGCCATTACGAGCGTCGTATTCTGGTTTATTTTTATCGGCTTCAAATACTATGATTTATTGTGGACGCTGCTGTATAAATCTTTTACACTGGCGCTGCTGGGGATCGTTACACTCGGAATTACCTGGTGGTTCGATCGACGAATGGCTCATAGCGGCAAAGCAGCATTCGATGCCGACCACCGCAGCTTTATGCGCTTAAGCCCGTTACTCATTGCCATCGTCATCGTACTACAGCTGGGGATTATCGGCTATCAGACGGCGAGAAGTGAAACCCTGCTCGCCACAGGTGCCTCCGTTAAGCTCAAGCTGGCTCCTATAGATCCGCGTTCCCTGTTGCAGGGCGACTATGTGGCACTGAATTACGATATTTCTACCCCTCCTTCCAAGGACCCTCTTCAGGAGAAGGATTGGAACCGAGGCAAAGTTAAAGTCGTTCTCACACCAGATAGCCAAGGAGTATACATCTCTGATCGTCTATATCAAGATGGTGAAGTGCTTGCCAATCATGAAATCATTCTTAACGGACAATGGAATGGTTCTCGTATTCTGTACGGTGTTGAGAATTATTTCATCCCTGAAGGAACCGGGCGTACTGTTGAACAGAACGCTCGTTACGCCTATATTCGGGTCAGCCGCAATGGAGATGCGTTGCTGGAACGTTTGGTGGAAAGCTGATCTGGATTGGCAAAGAGATAGAGAGGTAGAGAGGTAGAGAAATAGCGAACGAAGCGAGGCTTTAGAAATTCATTCTTTACAAAAAGCAGGCTGAACCAGGTTGCTCCATTACTGGAGTATAACTCGGTTCAGCCTGCTTGTTCTTTTGCGGCAATGGAGGAAAACTCCATGATAACCTTCCCTGAAAGTTTATTCTCGTTTATACCTCTCTCGACCATGCCACGATTTCTCTAATATCCTGTGGCTGAGTCCGACAACAGCCACCAATCATACGCGCTCCTGCTTCATACCACTGACGGGCACTCTGTCCGAACGTCTCTGTACAAGTATGGCCTTGCCATGTTTTGGTGACCGGGTCATATTCCTCCCCCAGATTGGGATATACCACCACCGGCTTATCCGTATGGCTGTGTATTTCGTGAATAAGGGATGGAATGAATTTGGGCAACGTGCAATTGATCCCTACTGCAGCCACCTGCTCGTGCTCATTCAGCCACTTTGCACATGCGGCGATAGACTCACCGTTACTGATATGCTGCTCATCCTTTGCACTAAAGCTGATCCAGGCATACGTGCCGGGGAATTCCTTCAGCAGCCAGGCGATGGCCCTGGCTTCAACCATGCAGGGTATCGTTTCACAAGCTAAAATGTCTGCTCCCGCCTCAATCAAAGCTTTCATGCGCGGCCTGTGAAACTCCATAAGCTGCTCCTCGCTCAGCTTGTAATCACCGCGATACTCTGATCCATCAGCGAGAAACGCCCCATAGGGTCCGACAGAGGCCGCAACCAGCGGCTTGGGACGAGTCTGCTGACTCGCAGTAGCCGTCACATCGGCCCAAAACTCATCTCGTGCCTGTACAGCAATCTGCACCGATGACTGAATAAGCTTTAATGCCTCATTTTCGCTCAGCCCGCGTTGAACATAGCCCTCCACAGTGGCCTGATAGCTCGCCGTAATCGCACAGTCTGCCCCAGCCTCAAAATAATCTCGATGTACACGCTTGATCGAATCTGGATGTTCATAGAGGATTTTGGCTGACCATAAGCTATCGTTTAGATCATGCCCGTGACGTTCTAGTTCAGTCGCCATTGCGCCGTCCAGCACGATCAGCTGAAATTTGTTCAGTATACGTTGTATCGGATTCATGCGGACCCTCCTGCTTGTCTTATCCATTTAACCCACTAACCAGGTTGGAATTAATTTTTTATATTATAGCATGTATGCCGATGAGCACCTCACATTTACATCCTGATGTAACGTATAAATTTTTTAAATTAGTTTCATAAGTTAAATTAATTAGATATTGTTCTTTTTTTCACAAAGTTTTTTTACTATAAAGGTGCAAACCAAACACTTTGGCCAAAAGATCAGGGAATTGCATAGTCACATTTTGCATCGTCAATTATGTGAAAAAAGGTACAAGAGAGGGTTTTATCTATGTCTTTACTAGAAATGATTAAAGCGACCTTAACAGATAACAGTATTGTCAGTTCTATCGCTTCTACTGTTTTTATTATCCTGCTCGGCTTCTTTTGCCGCAAGAAGGGGATTTTTACCGCAGCCGTAGGAAAGATGCTATCTAAGGTTGTTCTCACCGTAGCTCTACCGGCACTAGCCTTTAATTCTTTCATGCAGGATATCAATCCTACCATATTAAAACAAGGCATGAATGTCTTAATCTGGGGGATTCTCATTTATATCATTCTCATCTTTATTTCCAAGCCGTTCTTCCTGAGCTACAACAAGGATAAGCAGGATGTGCTGCGGGTACTCACTATTTTCGGTTCTACTACTTTTTTTGGAATTCCCATTGTCGGTGCCATTTACGGTCCTACCGGAGTCATGTACAGTTCCATTTTTAATATAGGCTACCGCATTTTCTTATATTCTTATGGCTATATCAAAATGAGCGGCTTAAAAATGGAGCTTAAAAATCTCAAAACTATGTTTTTGAATCCGATCGTTATCGCGACTTTTATAGGCTTGTTTGTTTGGTTGTTCCAGGGTTATTTACCACAAATGAGTGTGGCTACAGAGGATGGAACCATTCAGCAGTTTGCTTTTCTAAGAATTGACCAAACCGCTGTCTGGCTGTTCAAGCCCATGACTTACCTTGCCGGACTAGCTTCTCCATTGGCCTGGCTATCGATTGGCTCGACTTTGGGTGAGATCAGCTTCAAATCGGCAGCTACAGACAAGACATCATGGTATTACAGCCTTGTTAAAGTTTGGCTAGTACCTATTGTGAACATCGTTTTGCTGGCTTTGTTGACTGTATCTCATATTCTGTCGGTCGATACTGTCGCTTTATCTACTATTGTCATTATGATGGCTACTCCTACAGCTACCGTAGCCGCAGCCTATGCTATCAGTTTTGATAAGGAAGCTGTACTGACTTCTAACGCTTCGCTTCTATCAACTATTACTTCCGTCGTCATGATTCCAGTGTGGATCATTACGCTCAATGTCATCGATAAAATTGGAATTTTCTAAACCAGGGGGAAAACAACATGTTAAAAATCATCTGCTATGGTGCCCGTTCATATGAGAAGCCCTATTTCCATGAGCTTAATAAATATAACTTTCAACTGACGCTGGTAGAAGAGCTACTGACCTCCAGCAATGCAGAACTGGCGCAGCATCACGATGCTGTTTTGTTAAGAGGAAACTGTGCTGCCAATCGAGAAAATCTTACAAAATTCCATAAGTACGGCATTCAATATGTTTTCACCAGAACGGTCGGAATCAACCACATTGATTTGGATGCTTGCAGCGAATTTGGAATGAAGGTCGCACGCGTCCCATCCTACTCTCCGAATGCTATTGCAGAGTTATCCCTAACGCTGGCTATGATGCTGCTCCGTCACACCGCTTATATGACTACCAAAAGCTCTTTCAAAAATTTTATTGTGGACGAGCATACGTTCAGCAAAGAGATTCACAATTGTAAAGTCGGGATTATCGGGGTCGGTCGCATTGGTCTGACGGAAGCCAGATTGTTTAAAGGATTAGGTGCTTCTGTTATCGGCTATGATGTGTACCAATCGGACGCGGCCAAGGCCGTCGTTCCATTCACAACCTTGGATGAGTTACTGGCAGAGAGTGACATCGTCAGTGTGCATGTTCCTTACCTGCCGGGACAGAACGACCAAATGATTAATGCCAGCTTTTTAGCAAAAATGAAAAAGGGAGCTATTCTCATCAACACCTCACGTGGGGAATTACAAGATAACCAAGCCATTCTGGATGCATTGCTCAGCAATCATTTGGAAGGGTTCGGAACAGATGTCTTTCCTAAAGAGGAAGAACTATTTTTCAAAGCATTTGACCCATGGCAAATGCTCCCGGACCCAACAATCCAGAAGCTTGTGGAGCTGTATCCAAGAGTTTTGGTAACCCCTCATGCGGGCTCGAATACGGTTACTGCGTTATCCAACATGATTGAAACCAGCTACGAAAACTTCTATGATATCATTACAACTCATTCTTCGGATAATCTGGTTCCACTTCCTGTTCTCGCTATGAAATAATGTAGGAAGTCTGGCACACTCATTGGACAATAAAGAACCGCTATCTCCAGATCATACTGGAAATGGCGGTTCTTTTATATCAGGATTGATCTGATAGAGCATTAGTGGTCTTCCAACCTTGTGGTATTCTATCGATTCAATTAGGAAGACATCGTCTACCAGGAACTGAATATATTTTTTGACTGTAATACGGGACAAGTCCACTTCTCTGGCTAAGGTTTCAACCGAAAAGGGTCCGTCCAGCTCTTGGATACTCTTCAGTATGGTAGTCATGGTCAGTTTGGACAAGTTTTTAGACAGATTTTTTGATAGATTTGGGGATAGATGTTCAGTAGTTTTTTTCTTTTCCACACCCATAGGCTCTTCTTTATTAAAATATTGATCAATGACAGCCTGATTAATTCCGTTCCCTTCCTCCATTACCGTGGCCAGACGCTGGATTTTCTCCACAGCCAGCTTAAAACGTTCGAATGTAAAAGGCTTGATTAGATAGTCCGCCACTCCATAAAAAACAGCTTCCTTCACCGTTTGGATATCCTTTGCAGCCGTAATTAAAATAACCGAAGCATGGTACTGATGCTCCTGCATATGGGATAGCAAGGTTAATCCGCTTTTTCCGGGTAAATACACGTCCAGTAATACCAAATCCGGTGTGTGTTTCTGAAGATAATCCTGCGCTTTCTGGACGGTATCTGCTTTACCTACCACATCCAAGTTGTCCATACGCTCAATAAACTGTTGGTTGAGCTCAGCAACCATGGGATCATCCTCCACAATGAGTACCTTCATTCACTCGTCACCTCCAATGTACAGGGCAACTCTACATAGATACTTGTTCCCAGGCCAGGTTGGCTGTCAATTTCAATGATGCCCTGGTGATTATCCACCATGGTTTTAACCAGATTCAAGCCGTAACCCCTGTCCTCTCCTTTGGTTGAGAAGCCATGCTCGAATATTCTTTGTTGCATTTCGGAATCAATCCCCATACCATTATCCTTCACTTTCAAAATGAACACATTTCCCTCGCACTCATAATTCAATTTCAATTCAATTTTGCCGGGTTGTTTTTTTTGTAAAATGGAGTCTATCGCGTTGTCAAAAAAATTGCCCAATATGTGTATAACATCATGAACAATGTCCTGCATCTCCACATTAGAGACATTCGAGCTCTCTTCCAGTAACACCGAAATATTTTGCTCGCGTGCTTCGTTGATTTTCCCCATAATAAAACCTGCTAACGCCGGAACTTTAATTCTCTCTGTTAGAAAGCCTACTTCATTTTGATACCGGTGATTTAGCTGCTGAATATACTGACTGACCTCTTCATATTTCCTCATCTCAATCAGTCCGGAGATCACGTGCATTTTGTTCATAAACTCATGCGTCTGTCCGCGAAGAGAGTTAATATAATATTTGGTGCCACTTAACTGATTGCTAAGATGAATCATTTCGGATTGATCGCGCAGCGTTGCCACTGCCCCAAAAAACTCATTTTCTACATGTATAGGGGTTACTGTCGCAATGACCTCTATACCATTCACATAAAATGAGCGGTCCTTGATCTTCTTCTTATCATCAAACACTTTCTTGAAGAGCGCGTTATAAAAGCTGGTATCGATCTGCTCGCCAATCGGAGCTTTCTTGTCTTGATTCGCCAATTGGTACTTGGCCTTAGCTTCCTTGTTCATAAGCATAATTTTCTTATCAGCGGAAATGGCTATAATGCCTTCAGAGACTTCATTTTCAATAATTACTTTTTCACGTAATCGTGTTGCTATCTCTTGTGGCTCCAGCCCAAATAAAATCGTTTTGATTTTTTGCGCCAGAATGATCGCCCCCAGAACTCCACTAAAGAGCCCCAGCATCAGTCCTCCAAAAATGGTATACTGCGCCTGCATCAAATCATGATTTAGCGTTCTCATGGTCAGTCCTACACATACAATGCCAATGACCTCATTCTGTTGATTGAATATCGGCGTAAAATAACGGTAGCCTTGACCCAAAACACCGATATTCTCAGAGAAATGTCCCTGACCGGATAGCGCCTTTCTAGCATCATTCAGATCAGAGAACGGCTTGCCAATCATGGTTTCATTCGGATGTGATAGCCGAATTAAATCGTGGTTCAGTATGACTACAAAATCTACATTAACGTTATGCATGACTCCAAGCGAGTAATCCTGGATCTGTCTCACAGGAACTCCCCGCTCAACATTACGAATCACATCGTTGTCACTGGCAACCACCTTGGCAATACCCGAAAGTTTTTCCTTCGTATTATCAAAATGCTTGTTAATCACGAAATTACGAATGAGAAGCAAGGATATAATCAAGGAAATAATAATAACTAAAACAACCAAAATAATAATCATGAATTGTAGCGAAACTTTGAATTGTCTTCTCGGTTTCAACTTGCCTTTTAACCGCAACCCTATCACCCAGCTTCTTTATCAAGCTCTCCATGAGAAGAAGAGCCTATCTTGCCCCTATAATCCCTTTTTATTCGACATTGTTTGACAAATTCCCTTCTTATTCTGCAAGCTTTACGCGTCTCATCGGGAATTAACGTAGTCTGTATCTGAAATAGAACAATATGCTGAATAAGGAAAGATCAATCCTCCATAATAAGGACGTATACCTAACGAAAGGGAGGATAACGGATGATTGACAATCTCGAAAGCAATTACGACTGCTCCCATGCAGGACAAGACCTTCACCAGCTCAAGCAGGAGCTCGCTACGCTTCAGGCACAAGATGCCAACGACCAGGCATCCAAGGAAGCCATTCATCGGCTGGAAAATCAAATTTCGTTCATCTTGAACAAATGCGATATTAACCATTAGTCGAGTCTGGCTGGTTCGGTAGAATAAAATACAAAACCGGCTTGCCTAAAAAGACAAGCCGGTTTTGTATGCTTAAGTTTATGCACAAACGAGTCCAAAATTCACAAAATTCCTCGTATCTCATCCAACGACTGCACCTTTTCCTGCTGCATCCATTGTTCTAGTCCATATACCAGCTCAGCCCCTGCATGTAAATGGACAAAATTATACGTTCCCACCTGAATGGCGGCGGCCCCTGCCATGGTGAATTCAATAATGTCCTCCACCGAGCTGATCCCGCCCATCCCGATCACAGGAATCGATACCGCCTGCGCCACCTGGTGAACCATGCGCAAGGCAATCGGCTTGATTGCCGGGCCGGAAAGGCCTGCATACGTGTTGGCAAAGACACTGCGACGCCGACGTATATCTATTTTCATTGCAGAAAATGTATTGATCAGCGAAACCCCGTCCGCGCCTTCTTCCTCGCACATCACTGCCATCTGCGTGATGTTCTCTGCATTCGGAGATAGCTTGACGATCAGCGGAAGCGCCGTCACATTGCGCACCTGACGCACAACCTCCCGCGCTACCTCTGTCTGGATACCAAATTGCATTCCACCCTGCTTCACATTGGGACATGAAATGTTCAATTCCAGCATGTCAACGCCTCTGCGGTTCATTGTACGGCGTTTTTGCGCGTTTTCCGTAATCATGGCTACGGCCTGAACGTATTCCTCCAGATTGGAGCCGCCCACATTGGCAATAACAGCCGTATTCCAGCGAGTCATGTCATCCAGTTCATCCTTCAAAAAAGCCGCCACACCCGGATTTTCCAATCCTACACTATTCAGCATACCGGATGCTGTCTCATGTATTCGTTGCCCCGTATTCCCCGCCTTCGGATGAAGGGTTAGTCCCTTGCCGACGATGCCGCCGAGTAGCTCAGGAGAATAGAATTCTGCATACTCACGCCCGAACCCAAACGTACCCGATGCCATGATAATTGGATTTTTGAACGGTACACCTGCTATATTACATGCCATGGAGATCATCGAACTCCACCTCCTCCACCGGGAATACAGGCCCTTCCTTACATACCCTCCGATTGCCTTCACGGGTACGCATGGTGCAGCCCAAACATGCGCCAATACCACAGGCCATGTGTCTTTCTGTTGAAATATATAAACGGGACGCTGTACCCGCCGTTTTCAGCGCGAGTGCTTGCAACATCGGAGTGGGCCCGCAGGAAAACATATTCGCATAACGAGCCGGATCGACCTGTTCGACGATGCTTCCCCCTACTTTGACCTGTACAGATGCTGCCGCAGCCTCGAACGCTTCAACCCCAAAGGCTTGCTGTGCAAAACCCAGATAAACGTCTGCATGTGGGTAATATTTTGCAGCCAACAACAAAGGTGCTGTACCCATGCCACCGCCGATTAAAGCTAGACTGCCCTCGACCTGCGGAAACCCGTTTCCGAAAGGTCCTTCCAACTGAATCTCCTGACCAGGCTGTAATTGGGAAAATAGATTGGTCCCCTCTCCAACAACCCGGTATAAAAAGGAAATGCTCTCTTCCCCGATATCATAAATGCTGATGGGTCTGGGCAGCAGTGGGTAACCATTCCCGCTGCGCAGCATGTAGAACTGACCCATTTTCCCTTTAAATTTGCCCTCTATCTTCATTACATAAATGCCCGGAACGAGCGCCACATTTGAAATTACGTTAGCCATATAACCCCTCCACTAACCACTCACTATAACGTAAAAGCAGCAACTATTACGTGACTATTTTCACATTTACAGTTGGCGTTTTGTTCCATGGCTCATGTATAAAAAAAGCGTACTCCTGTTAGAGAGTACGCTCGTACATTTTAACTAATCGCTTCGCGCTCCGCATTGCGGCTGCCGCTCGCATCCTTGCGAATTTGCTTGCTGCGTAGCTGTCCACAGGCCGCATCAATGTCGACTCCGTGCTCCAGCCGAACACTACAGCTAATGCCTTGCTTTTTCAGTACATCATAGAAGCCAGTAATCGACTCCGACTCACTCCGCTGGTATTGACTATGCTCATCCACCGGATTGTAAGGAATCAGGTTCACATTCGCCAGATTGCGACGATGGCCCACCAGCTCAGCCAGTTCGAGCGCATGCTCCTTACCGTCATTAACATCCTTCAGGAGGATGTACTCTAGCGTAATCCGACGATTGGTTTTATCCAAATAATAATCAATCGCCTGCATGAGCTTCTCAATCGGGATCGCCCGATTGATCTTCATAATGCGGGTACGAATCTCATTATTCGGAGCGTGGAGGGAGATCGCAAGGTTGACGTGCAGATCGGAATCTGCAAATTCAATAATTTTATCGGCAAGGCCACTTGTGGACACAGTAATATGCCGCGGCCCAATCGCCAGCCCTTTGTGATCCTTAATGACCCGAATGAAATCGGACAGGTTCACAAAGTTATCAAACGGTTCGCCAATCCCCATTACCACAACGTGACTGACCCGGTCGCCCGGACGTTCCTGGTCCAGATACAGCTGCACCTTCATGATTTGTCCTACAATTTCACCACTGGAAAGGTCACGGCTCTTCTTCAACAATCCGCTCGCACAGAAGCTGCATCCAATGTTACATCCCACCTGGGTCGTCACACATACGGATAGTCCAAACTTATGCCGCATTAATACCGTCTCAATCAAATTCCCATCCTGCAAGCGGAACAAAAACTTGACCGTCCCGTCTGCTGATTGTTGCTTCACGTGTTCTTCCAGGATTTCAATAGAGAAGTGCTCTGCCAACAAGCGAGTACAACTCTCGTGAACCTCTGTCATCGCCGCAAAATCAGTAATCCGTTTCCGGTACAATGCGTCCCATACCTGTAATGCCCGAGATTTTTTATGTCCATGCTCCATGAGCCATGCTGTCAATTGGTCTAACGTTAATCCATAAATGGATTCCTTTTTCATGTTCGATCCTCTTTTCACAAACGTTAAAATTCGTATTTCTATATATAAACCCTAGCCATCACGACTCGTCTCAACTATCATTGCATCATAGCATGTTTGAGCGCTCTGCGCTATTCAAACAGTTCTTTTATTGTCCCAAATTTTAATTATGAACACAAGGGGGCAGGCTGATGAAACCCTGTTCAACAACAGCACGCAAAGACAGGATGACGGACACCGTGAATGATATGATTACAACCAAGGAAGGTGATGTGGTTGGAATGGTTGGTTCGGATCAAGAACGCACTCGATCTAATGGAAGATAGAATGCAGCAGCCCCTCAATATCGATGAAATTGCAAAGGCGGCCTACTCGTCTCCCTTTCATTTTCAACGGATGTTTTATATGCTGACTGGCGTTACGGTAGCAGAATATGTGCGCAAACGTCGATTGACCCTGGCTGCTCAAGAGTTGAGTCTTTCTACCACCAAAGTACTGGATGTTGCGTTCAAATACGGATATGATTCCCCCGAATCTTTTTCTAAAGCGTTCCGAAAGGTACACGGTATTTCTCCCTCCGAGGCCAGAAACCCGGGAGTGAACCTGAAAGCCTTTCCGCGCATCACCTTCCACCTATCGCTGAAGGGAGATCAGGAGATGGATTATAAAATTGTAGAGAAGGCGGCCTTTACGGTCATTGGGAAGTCCATTCAAGTTACTACTAAGAACGGTGAAAATCTTCGGGAAATCCCAAAATTCTGGGATCAGCTTAACGGAGATGGAACATCAGATCGCATTCATGCCTTGGGGACAGGCGACGATATACTCGGTATATGTCTGGACATGAAGCATGGTGAGGAGACGTTTAGCTACCTTATCGCCGCAGAGGGTAACGAAGACGTAGCAGCCTCGAACGGATTAGAAGCCAGAACCATCCCGGCTGCCACCTGGGCCGTGTTTACATCCACCGGCCCTATGCCTCACTCGATCCAGAAGGTATGGCAAAGAATTTACCAAGAATGGTTCCCTGCCAGCAATTATGAGCATTCGGGCGGTCCCGAGCTGGAAGTGTATACCATGGGGGATGCTCATGCTGAGGACTACCGAAGTGAAGTATGGATTCCGATTACGAAAAAATAAACAAACGAACCGGCTGCCTATTGCAGTCGGTTTGTTATCGTATGCTCAGGACAATTGCCCCAGTTCTTTCTTTAACACAGAATATAGCCTTGCGCTTGCTAGCTTTAGCGGTGCCTCGGTTGCTTTACAAAGAAGACCAAAGGACATATCGATCAGGCTGCCGCTTAATTGCCTCACCGCTGTTCCTGCCGGGACAGGATGGACTAGAATTTGGGGCACAAGGGCAATCCCCAATTCACATTCCACATAAGATTTCAGAGCCGTCATGCTACCAATTTCCATCGTGTCTAACGTGGTTATTCCATGTTCCTTCATGACCATTTCAAGTTTGCGCCGATAGGGACAGATGGACGACGTAATAAGTAGGCGATGCCCTTGCAAGTCTGCAGGTCCAATGCACTCCTTTTGTGCAAGAGGGTGATGTTCAGGCATCAAAACTACAAAATTCTCCTTAAATAAAGGTTCAAAATATAGTTCTGTACCCAAATCCGGAGCAGAGCATAATGCGATGTCCACATCCCCTTTGAGAATACGCTCGCTTAATGTAGGGGTATTCCCAAACTCAACAGAAATCCGAATGTAAGGATAATGGTTTAAGAATCGCTTTAAAATTACAGGTAGTCGGTAACTGGCGGTCGGTTCAGTCACCCCTATGCGAATGTCGCCTGCGGTTCCCTTTTGCAGGTTCTCCATATTTTCCTGCAATTGCTCCATATCTTTTACAATATGCAGACTTTGCTCGTAAAACATCCTGCCCGCTTCAGTTAACTTTATTTTCTTGCCCCGTTCAATAAGCTGAACTCCTAGATCGGATTCCAGCCTCTGTATTTGCATCGTCACGGTGGATTGTGCATAATTCAACGCTTCCGCTGCACGTATAAAACTTCCGCAATTCACAATCATCTGAAATGTTTTAAGTGCTTTAATATCCATTCTCCTACTCCTAAGTCGCTCGTTTAACTCAATTTTATTGAATTTCAAGTTCATTTAATTCAATTATACATAATGTAATACATCCTCTACAATGATCCATATTAGATCATATTATTTTTCACACAAAACTAACGAGTTGGATAAGGGGCGGACATACATGGATTTACATCAAAAAGTAGCACTGGTTACAGGAGGCGGTACAGGAATTGGGAGAGCCATATGTATGGAGCTGGCGGATCGTAAGGCTACGGTAGTCGTAAACTATTCCCGTTCTAAAGACGATGCAGAGGAAACCGTACGTAGGATACTTGAACAGGGAGGAAGTGCAATTGCATTACAGGCAGATGTTTCTCAAGATCGGGAAGTTCGAGCGATGGTCGAGCAGATTGTTCAGCAATACGGCACGGTTGATGTACTGGTGAATAACGCCAGCATTACACATCATATTCCGATGGATGATCTAGAGGCCGTTACGGAAGCGGTGTGGAATGATCTCTTGGATGTCAATGTGAAAGGCATGTTTCACTGTGCCAGAGCCGTGGCTCCTTATATGAAGCATCGTCAACAAGGAGCTATCGTCAATCTGGGAAGTATAGCTGGACAAACAGGGCTAGGTTCCTCGCTACCCTATGCAGTATCCAAAGCAGCCGTCCACGGGCTGACCAAGTCGTTAGCACGATCTCTAGCACCTGATATTCGAGTCAATTGCATCGTACCAGGCGCGGTGGCCACAAGATGGTGGGCAGGTAGGGAAGAACAAATGAAACAATTGGCTCCCCACTTGCTGCTACAGCGCATTTCCACACCTGAGGATATTGCCAGCATGGTCTGCTCTGCTTTGGAACAGGAAGCCATGACAGGCCAGATCATTACGATAGACAGCGGACAAACGCTATAAAGTTACTGGGCTTCTAGGTAAAAAACAAGCCGCCTTCTTAGACAGAAGGTGGCTGTTAAGCTAGAACCTAAAAAGGAGAATGCTCCCGCAAGTTTGCCGGGGCGTTCTCCTCCTTATCTTATTCATAAATGATTTAAAACACTTTATTCTAATGATGATGAATACGACGTTTATTTCTCAAAATGTTGCGAATCATCTTATGATTAGGGAGCTGCCTGAATAACATATGTCCTGGATGCGGATTGGCCTCAATAATCCAGATTTGACCGCTCTTTTCAATAGCAAGATCGATGCCCAGCTCGCGAACCGGATGATTTTGGTCAATCGTGTCGGCAATGATTCTAGAAAGCTCAATGACCTGGTCCAAAATCTCTTTCATTTTCGCTCTGTCATTTTTAAAAACCCTTAAAAGCACTTTGGACAACGGCGCCGCATGTCCTCCCTTCCGATAGTTGGTAACGACCTTTCGAGGTGCAGCGACACGGCCGGTTATCCCTGAAATGACCCATTCCGATTCCGGCTTCTGCATATACACTCTGGCATCAAAAATCGAACCTTTGTACTTGGCTAACTTAAGTCCTTGCTGTACCAAATAACGACGATGAGGTCTCCGATAGCTTCTAATTGCTCTTCTTACAGCGTGGGATCTAACGACTCTGCGACTGGAGCCGCAACGAACCTCATATCTCCTCCCTACCTTTTTCGCGCGTATGATGCCGGTTCCTCCACTGCCATAATTAGGCTTGATAAAGACAGTGCGGTAGGTATCCAGCATCCGTAAAGTCCTTGCATTCGTAATCCAGCGGGTTTCGGGCAAGTGCGAGCGTAAAATGGGATGTTGTTGCATTTCCTTGTATTGAATCATCTTTCCAATGGGCACGAATATCCCTCGATTCTGTTGGGTTTTTGCACACACTACATGAATATGCATCTATATTCTATCTTGGTAACGGCGAATGCCACAGTTTGCTATGTAAGAGGCAAATCTCCTACTCTCTCTAAGCCAAGTCTTCTTTGATTTCAAAGAGAGAGAGAGGGGTACTATGGGTCTTTACATGACGCAATTATTGTAAATACCTATAAAGTTAATCCCAATAATATATTGGACCAATAACAACTCTAGATATATGATGTATTAAAAAATAACGCGAGGAGGAACGATAACATGTCTGTTTATGATTTTCAAGCAACCTCAATTAACGGGAAACCGATTGAATTGTCAGACTATAGAGGTAAGGTTCTCCTTATTGTAAACACTGCCAGCATGTGTAGCTTCTCCAGCCAATTCGCTGATCTGCAAAAGCTCTATGAAAGATGGAGAGAACAAGGTTTTGAAATCCTTGCTTTTCCTTGTAACCAATTCAATGGAAAAGAGCCGGGTAGCAATTCGGAGGTTCAGGGAATTTGTCAAATTAAGCATGGAGTAACCTTCCCATTATTTGAGAAGACGGAGGTAAGAGGATCTTCCCTTCATCCTTTATTTCAATATCTGACCCAACAGGCACCGTTTCAAGGCTTCGATACCCAGGCCAAAGACGGCCAATGGATGGACGATTTCTTGCAGGATAAATATCCAGAAATATACGTTGGCGATGGTATCAAGTGGAATTTTTCCAAATTCCTGATTGATCGCGGCGGCTATGTAAAGGCCAGATTTGAAGTAACAACGGCAACCTGTGCTATTGACCCTGTCATCGAATCGCTCTTGTAGTTTTCCTGGTCACTTCTTTAGATTCTTTAAAAAGAGAGTATCAAATGACAAAAATGTATATTTGTCATTTGATACTCTTTGTGTTATCCTGACTTCAAGGAGGTGACTCACACGGTAAGTCAACCGTGTCTCTATGGAAAAATCCTCAGATATACTGACCAAGGAACAGATTCTTATCGCTACAGAAGACACCCTTAGACGTTTTGGTGTAACCAAAAGCTCCGTGACGGATGTTGCCAAAGTGTTAGGAGTAAGTCACGGCACTATTTACCGACACTTTAAAAGTAAAGCCGAGCTTCTTGAAGGCGTGACCGAAAAATGGCTAAATGAAAAGATTATTGATCCGTTAACGGAGATATGCCAGGATTCATCTGTGCTAGGAATATCGCACTTAAAACGATATATACAGACCTTGGTCGAACTTAAGCAGTATTATGCCCGCGATGACGAGGAAATGTTCGAGATGTATACCCGGGTCACCGAGCAAGCCGCGGATTTAATCGACCAACATATCGCCCACATTGTGGATCAGCTCGCTGATATTATTGTGCGCGGGGGTATCACAGCGGATCAGCCGCCCCAACTGGCGCGTACGCTTTTCTATGCCACAGCCCGTTTTCATCATCCCGCACATGCTTATGAATGGAAGAATCCGACGATTGATCAGGAGTTTGCAGAAGTGTGGATACTTTTAGAAAAAGGGATATCTTAAAATATATAGAAAGAAGGCCAAACACATATGAAGCATTTGGAAGGGAAAATAGCGATTATCACTGGCTCCTCCAGGGGAATTGGACGTGCCATTGCCGAGCAGCTGGCTAATCTAGGTGCTGGTGTAGTCGTCAATTATGCCAGCAGTCCGGACAGAGCTAAAGAAGTGGTAGCAGGCATTCTTCAAAAAGGCGGAAAGGCCATCGCTCTCCACGCTGATCTGAGCAAGATGGGCGATATTGAAACCTTATTTACAAATACGATTGCTGAATTCGGCAAAGTGGATATTCTGGTTAACAACGCCGGGCTGATGATTACCAAACCTCTGGCTGAGGTGACCGAAGCTGATTTTGACCAACAATTCGCACTGAATGTAAAAGGTACCTTCTTTGCCTGTCAGCAAGCGATGAAATACATGGAGAACTACGGAAGAATCGTGAATCTGTCCACGTCCGTGATCGGACAAATGTTTCCGGCTTATAGCGTATACGCGGGTACGAAAGGCGCAGTGGAGCAATTTACCCGTCAGCTGGCCAAGGAGTTCGGAAGCAGGCAAATTACGATCAATGCCGTGGCTCCCGGTCCTGTCAACACAGAGCTTTTTCAGGCAGGAAAAACAGAGCAACAGATCGAAGGCATGAAGAAAATGAATGCTATGGGTCGTCTCGGTGAACCGGAAGATATCGCTGATGTGATTGAGTTTCTGGTCAGCGCTAAATCGCAGTGGGTTACCGGACAGACCATCCGCGTGAATGGCGGATTCATCTAAAAGCTGGAATACATGAAATGGAGGCTATACACGTTCATGATATTACACAAAGGCGAGACCTTATTTCGACAAGGGGAATCAGGCCCTTTATATCACTTAAAGAGCGGCTTGTTAAAAATTGTCCGAGTCCATGAAGACGGCTCGCAAATTTTAGTTAATGTAATTGTGCCCGATGAAATTATCCCGCACCACTCCCTCATCAGTCCCAATCCCTATTATGGTACCGCGATGGCGCTGGTCACCTCTGAGGTTGAGGTTCTGTCGCAAAAAGAATGGTACCTGAAGCTAGAGCAAGACCCGGCTCAATGTCGAGCCATTGCTTTGCAGCTACAGGATAAGCTGCGCATGATGCAGCAACGAATTGACCAGCTCACGGAGGTATCGCCTGCCGAGAAGCTTCGGAAGCTTCAACGCTGGTTCCACTCCTACATCGCACCCGCTACGTTAACAGACGTGCTGACGCAGGAGGAAATTGGGCAGTTCATCGGGCTGCGCCGGGAGACGATTAACCGGCTATTGCGTGCTTCAAGCGCTCCATCTGCAAAAGATGATGACGATAATGCATCTCGATGAGTCTAAACCACTCTCCCGCATTCATCGCGCCAAATCCGGGATGAGAGACGGTAGACGACCCTGTTGATTTGTCAACGGTCGGCTCAATCTCTCTCATTTTACGGATCACCACGTTTAATCCTTCTACAATCTCTTCTTTGCTAGTCGGTTGGGGGGGAGTATACTGCGGAGATGGTGGAACTTGGATACGTATGGGTGGAAAGCTTCCCAAGTTAAATGCGGCTGTGCCCGCCTCCGTTTTATCCCCCTTCTCCCCATTAGAATGTAGACAAAGATCTATGTTCCTAAGATGCATATAAAGAGCAGAGTTCACCAAATGAAGATACATTTGCCCAAGCGACCATTGTCCCTCCTGCGGTGTGTACTGCAATTGCTCCAAGCTGAAGCTGTCCAATTCAAGAAGATAGTGTTGTACCGTTTCTTCAAAACGCTGTAATGTTTCGCTTGTATTCATATAGTAAATGCCCCTCTCTATCAAAGTAGCTTTACTATACAAGAATGCTACTGACAGCATTATGTCAGTAGCATTTCAACATTTTTTCCACTTCCGTACGGACGCGCTCGCGAAGCGATTCAGGCTCCAGCACCACCACGTCTGCACCCCATCCAAGTATCCATGATAGTAACTCCTCTGGCTGTCTGACGCGATAGAGTACATGCAGTCCATCTGCATGCTCCTCCATGGACTCCATGTAAAAATGGTTCGCTTCCTTCACTTTATCTACAATATTCGAATTGGCTTGTATGCGGACATTTACATGGCGGTCATCGGGTTGTTTATAATCCTGCAAATTAAAATCACTAGGCAACTGATAGCTATCCTCCAGCATGATCAGCTCGTCCATACGCGACAAACGGAAATGTCGCAACTGCTGCCGCAATTCGCATTGTCCAATCATAACCCACGAACCATGCAGCAGTACAAGACCATAAGGAGCGACCACACGCACACTTTGGCGATTCCCGTCAGCCTCTGGCAATTTTTTGGAGTAGCTAAACCGAACCTTCCGTTTGTTCAATACAGCGATGCGCAGCGTTTCCAAATACGTTTTCTCTCTCTGGTCTGCCCCTTTACCCACCGCCAGCAGTCTAATGGTCGTCCGCACCTGAGAAACTTCCCTGCGAACGCTCTCTGGTAAAATAGCTTCAATTTTTCTGCGTGAAGCTTGTGCCTTCATGCCATAGTCTGTATCAAATTTTTGTTCGACAAAATCTGCTCCGATTAGCAGTGCCACAGCCTCTTCTACAGTAAAGCTTACAGGGGGCAGGAAGTATCCCTCCATCAAGGAGTATCCAATGCCCGGTGCCCCTACAATCGGCACGCCCGATTCGCTTAAAGCCTGAATATCCCGATAAATCGTTCTCACACTTGTTTCGAAAATCGCCGCTAAATCCTCGGCCCGTAAAATATCGTTACGTTGTAACTCTAGCAAAATGGCCAGCAACCGGTCGGTTTTGTTCATACTACATCGCCCCGTCCTTGAAAGGATCTAAATGCACGAATTTAAAAGAGCAATAAGGGCAGTGCACGACTGCGGCTTATTGCTCTTTTATCATAAAGCAGTTGCTTCTTTACTTAAAAAACACTTTTTCAACGTTATATTTAGCCTTTTGCGAATTGATGATATAGGTCTCATAAATTTCTCGTTCCACCGCATCTTCCACAATACAGACCTCAATAATCGCCACTTCGTTCCGATTGGCCTTGATCGGCGATACGTTATCTTCAAAATGCTTTTTGATTCTTGGTCTTAGCTTTCTTGCTTTCCCAACGAACAGCAATTCCTCCTGTGCGTTGTAGAACATAAAGATACCAGCCTTATCTCTAGGGATCAGGTGGAAATCTGTAAATCCGTAAATATGGCTGAGCTCAGGGTTAACCTGTTTGGTAATCGTGATATCTGGAGTTGGAATCGTTATATTAATCACTATGTCACTTCCTCATTCTATATAGGTGTAAATACTATCATAAATCCTGCGCTAACACCATTTAATAAATCCTTGCCCGTCACTAAACAGATCGGTAGGAATTTTATGAATTACCTACTATGCGAGTAGGTTGGTTTCCGTTACAATATGTCAGTGTGATTCTGGCATCGGCAGATTGACGCGTACTTGAATATTATTGGAGGCTTCTATTTTTTCATGCAAAATGAATCTCATTCTAACGTAAAAATCATAACGGCCGATCCGAGCGCGATCGGCCTGTTTGGCTTGGCCATTGTAACGCTTGTAGCTTCATCCCAAAAGCTTGGTCTCACTGATGGCTTGAGCTTTATTATTCCTTGGGCTATTTTCCTTGGTGCCTTTGCACAGCTGTTTGCCTGCATTCAGGATGCAAAGCATAACAACACCTTTGGCATGACGGCATTTGGTGCTTACGCCTTCTTCTGGTTAGCCGTAGCTAGTAGCTGGATGATTAAAATGGGCGTATTCGGCTCAGAGCTGGCATCAGCGGTGGATGGCAGACAGCTCGGCTTTGCCTTTGCCGGCTATCTCATCTTTACGCTCTTCATGACCATTGGAGCCATGGAGACGCATAAGGTTCTATTTTTTATTTTTGTGTTGATTGATTTTCTGTTCCTCGGCCTTAGCTTCGATGCATTTGGCATCGCCCCAGAGGTGTTCCATACCATCGCTGCTTATGCTGAAATGGGCATCGGTCTACTCTCGCTGTACGGTACAGGAGCTGCTGTCCTGAATGCACATTTTGGCCGTACATTCCTGCCCGTAGGACGACCTTTCGGCATTTTCAAACCACGTCCTTAGTTGCATACGTATATCTCCAAAGCCGCCTTTCGCGCCGATCCGCGTTAAGGATGGCTTTGGGGATATAAGGCTGGAATTACTCGGCTTGCTACTAGATGCTGCTTATTAAAGTTAACTTGAAATCAAGTGTTGCCTTGTATCGCTGTATCTGAACTAAACTGCAAGTGCAGTATTGGTATAATAACAAAGTGAAAGGAGATGATATCGTTGAGAAAACGGCTGAACAATGGAGTTAATTGCACGCCGACTAAAGGCTGTCCGGTGGAAGTAACCTTAAGCATTATCGGCGGAAAGTGGAAAGGAATCATTCTGTACGAATTGCTGGGTGGAACTAAGCGGTTTCAAGAACTGCGGCGAGCACTTCCCACGGCCACCCAAAAAATGCTGACCCTCCAACTGCGAGAGTTAGAAGCAGACGGTCTCATTCACCGCGAAGTTCATCACCTTGTTCCGCCAAAAGTGGAATACTCGCTAACCCCGCTCGGGGCTTCGCTTGAGTCAATACTCACCCAAATGAAGGCTTGGGGAGAACGATTTCAAGCCGAACATCATCTCTCCGACTTTCAAACCTGAAATAACGAACCGGTGTAATAAATGAAACTGAGGATAAAAAAAGTGCCTAATTTACAAATCTCCGCGTGTCGGATTAAGCTAAAGATGCTCGCCGGCGAAATCCTAGGACGTATGATCACCGTCCGACATACAGAGGAGAATGAATATGAGCGCATATGTTATCGTAGATATAAAAGTAGAGGAAGAAGCTGTTTTCAAACAATACGCAGAGCTAGCAGATGCGCTGCTGCAGAAAGTTCCGGGATTCCGCAACCTTACGCTAGATCCACAGCCCGAGACACTGGAAGGCACATGGAAGCCGTCAATAGTCGTAGTTCACGAATTCCCGACTTACGAGGCTGCCAAGCAGTTCTATTATTCCGATGACTACGCGCCCTTAATTAAGCTGCGCCAATCAGGAACTCAAGCTAATGTTATTCTGGTTAACGGAAGAGCATAAACTCCTGTTCTGCTACTTTGCATATATTAGGACAATCGCATTCAAATTAGGTAACTAGCTTATTTAATTTCATAGTCATTAAATAAAACAAACTGCTACGTCCTATTAAGGACGCAGCAGTTTTTCTAGTACAACGTAAAAAATGTAACCGTACACCTCCGCCAGCATCTTGTTCTCCCCCGGAATGAAGGTAACACCATTCCATAAAATTATAGAGTGTCCCCTGCGACAGGCTTCATCGTTTTCTCCGCCATTCTGTCGATTGTCCAGACTAGTCCCCCCACGGCAAGAGTGGCGATGACCGCCATAATTGCTGTTCCGCCGACATGCAGTAGCAGCACGGGAACCCACAGCAGTCCAAGTATACGATGGATGGTTCGCATCCACTTGTTACGTACTTTATTAATATAGAAACCGTACCCGGAGATAGCCAGTATAATAGCAAAGGCTGCTAGGCCGGAGTAGGTTTTGTGATCTTGAAATTTGGTAATCAGGAAATAGACACCATGAACGGCAATAAGAATCAAGGTCGCCCAACCCAGCAGTTTATGCAAGGAGTGAAACAACTTTCCGGCCTTTTGAACCAACATTGACGGTGATCTCAGTTTCTTCTTAAACCAGAACCAACAGAAAGAGGCCGCCCCAAGAAAAACGGAGATCGTTCCCAAGGTGTTAAATATTTCTCCGTTTCCCCCACCACCTTTTCCTCCGGGACTTCCGCCCATGTGCCCTGGTACTTTGCCGCCTCCCGGAGGTCGCATGCCAGGCTTGCCACCGGAAACCGAGGACATGTAGTAATAGTAGATTACGAGTAGAGCCGCTACCGTAACTGCAATGATTGCCGGAATCCAAACCGTCTTTTTCGTCTTTGTTTTCATTAGTTATGCATCCTCCCCGGGAAAATTGCCTTGATTGTACCCAGTCAGGCTGAAAACAAGATGAAGGCTGGCTGAAAGTATCCCTTTTTAGGGTATATAAAATCATACAATGATAACAATGTATACAATAATTGTAGTCAAAGGGGTGCTTGTGAAAATGAAACAAGATGAAAATCATGTCGCCTTTCCGCAATTTCCAGAATCGTATTGGTTAGCTTCAACTGACATCCCCAGTTTTCCCAAGCTCAGTGAAGATATTCAGGTGGATGTTGCTATTGTAGGTGCGGGGATCACGGGTATTACCACTGCTTATTTACTGTCCAAAAAAGGGCTAAATGTCGCAGTCGTCGACGCAGGGCGGATACTTCATGGAACAACAGGCCATACGACCGCCAAAATTACCGCACAGCATGATTTGATCTACAGCGAGTTTCTTTCACATTTTGGCAAGGAGAAAACTCGGCTCTATTACGAAGCCAACCGTGATGCTCTTGAATTCATCAGACAAACGGTAGAAGAGAATCATATTGATTGTCAATTTACAGAAGAAGATGCCTATGTTTATACAAGTGCAGATACGCATGTGGAAAAAATCGCCGACGAGTATAAAGCTTATAAGGAACTTGGCATCCCGGGAAGTTATGTCGAACAAACACCTCTGCCTTTCTCAACTAAAGCAGCTATTATGATGGAAAACCAGGCTCAGTTTAATCCGGTTCCTTTCTTAAGGTATTTGGCAAATCAAGTCATTCGGCAAGGCGGGAAAATCTATGAACAGACTACCGTTGTGGGTGTGGATAAAGGAAACCCTGCCATCATTAAAACAAGCGACGGGCATAAAATTACCTGCAACCATGTCGTATCCTCCTCTCATTTTCCGTTTAATGATCCAAACAGTCTTTATTTTGCGCGATTGCATGCCGAACGTTCTTATGTACTAGCGGTCAAGACGGACAAAACCTATCCGGGTGGTATGTACCTAAGTGCAGAAACCCCCAAACGTTCGCTTCGCTCTGTACTAATAAACGGTGAACCGATGGTCATCGTCGGTGGCGAAGGCCACAAAACGGGTCAAGGAATCTGCACATTTCAATACTATGAAGCCTTAGAAAAGTTCGCAGAGCAAACATTTGGATTAAAGGAAATCGTCTATCGCTGGTCGGCCCAGGACCTGTATTCGTTAGACAAGCTCCCTTATATCGGGCAGGAATTAGCCGATGTTCCTAACATCCTCTTGGCTACGGGTTATAGAAAATGGGGGATGACCACAAGTGTCGCAGCGGCTTTATTAAATACGAATCTGATTACCAGAAAGGAAAGCCCGTATCAGGATCTTTTCTCCCCTTCAAGATTTCATGCGGACCCCGACATTAAAACATTTGTGACACAAAATGCGAATGTAGCTAAACACTTGATTGCCGGGAAGCTGGGAATCAGCCACAAAAAAGCCGAAGAACTCCAGCAAGACGAAGGGGCAGTCATTCGGCTGAATGGCAAAAGGGCAGGCGCTTACCGAGATTTACAGGGGACACTGCACCTAGTGGACACAACGTGCACCCATATGGGCTGCGAAGTTGACTGGAACGAGGCGGAAAGAACATGGGATTGCCCATGTCATGGCTCTCGCTTTTCATATCAAGGCGAAGTAATTGAGGGACCCGCTAAAAAAGCACTTGGCAAGGTTGAAGCCGAATAGAACGATCCTTTCGGAATAAACCTAGTTATGCTGGACAACATACCTTCGAGAATCATAAAAGAAAGGTGATCCTATGATAAGCCAACAGCCTACATTAGCGGCGCATGAGTCCCTAGAGATCCATGAAGTGCTTAACTTCAAAACGTTATGTTTAGCCAAGTCCAAATTAATGCAGGGCTTAGTATTCGATCAAGAGCTAAAGGATTTAATGGAAAAAGATGTTCAGCAATCTATTCAGGCTATTGCTGATTTGCAAGCAATCTACGCTAAAGCGCCGTTTCAAGCACCTGTTCCTGACTCCCGTCCAACACCAATTTTAAATTGAGGTGAATGATGTGACACCTAGCCAGACCCAGTCCGCCAAAATGGATTATGTGGACCCAAAAAACTCATTAAATATGCCCGAAATGGCAGACACGACACTTGCAATGGATTTTCTGGTTCGCGTCAAGGAAGGGGTTCGGAACACAGCAGTAGCTTTAACAGAAACCGTCTCTACCGATGCCAGAACCCTATTGCGCCATCAACTGCATCAAGGTATCGCGCTTCATCAGGAAATTACTGAACTGATGGTACGGAAAAAATGGTTTCATCCCTATGAGCTGCAAAAGCAATATCAATTGGATCAACTGTCAGCTAATAAGACGGTGGACATTAGCAAGATGAAACTGTTCCCAGACGATACCACACGCAAAGGTATGTTTGATCGCACGCCGGACGAACATATTGGAGGGAATCAGGCATGAAGGCAGTGACCTATCAAGGTATCAAAAACGTTGTCGTTAAAGACGTTCCTGACCCACGTATTCAAAAAGCCGATGATGCGATTGTCAGACTGACGACAACCGCTATTTGTGGTTCAGATTTGCATCTCCTTCACGGAATGATTCCAAACTTACAAGAAGATTTTGTTATCGGGCATGAGCCAATGGGGGTTGTAGAAGAAGTCGGCAGCGGCGTGACTAACTTGAAAAAGGGAGATCGCGTGATCATTCCGTTCAACATCGCGTGTGGTGAATGCTTTTACTGTAAAAACCAATTGGAAAGCCAATGTGATCATTCGAATGAAAATGGAGAGATGGGCGGTTTTTTTGGCTATTCCGGAACAACCGGTGGATATCCAGGTGGACAAGCTGAATATTTACGTGTGCCTTTTGCCAACTTCACTCATTTCAAAATTCCGGAGAGTTGCGAACATTCTGATGAGAAGCTTTGCCTGATTGCTGATGCCATGACTACTGCATTTTGGAGCGTCGATAACGCCGGAGTAAAGGATGGAGATACCGTCATTGTTATTGGCTGTGGGCCAGTAGGTCTATTAGCGCAAAAATTCGCCTGGTTCAAAGGGGCAAAACGAGTCATTGCGGCAGACTATCTGGATTATCGTCTGCAACACGCAAAGCGCACCAATCATGTGGAGATCGTGAATGTGGAATCGCAAGAAAACGTCGGCAACTATCTGAAGGAGATGACCAAAGGAGGCGCGGACGTAGTTATTGACTGCTCCGGCATGAGCGGCAAAATGTCTCCGCTGGAATCCTTGGCTTCAGGTCTTAAACTTCACGGTGGAGCTTTGGGAGGCTTAGTCATAGCTACACAGGCTGTCCGCAAAGGGGGCACCATTCAAGTTACCGGGGTATACGGCGGTCGATATAACGGTTTTCCGATGGGAGATATTTTTCAGCGAAATGTTAATTTGCGTACGGGACAGGCTCCTGTTATTCACTATATGCCTTACATGTATGAATTGATAGATACGGGGAAGGTTGACCCTGGTGACGTTGTCACACACGTCATTCCACTAAGCGATGCCAAGCGCGGATATGAAATTTTCGATACCAGACAAGACAATTGCATCAAAGTTGTACTTAAACCTTAACTATATATTGGACTGGAGGCAAATGTTATATGGTGTATGGCCTGCACGAAACACTTGAAGTCCATGAATTGTCAGCATTCAAAACAGTGTGTCTTACCAAGTCTAAAACAATGCAAGCATTGATCTCTGATCCGGTTCTCAAAGCTATTTTGCAAAAGGACGTTGACCTAACAACACGACAATTGCAAGAGCTGAGTAATGTTTTAAATCAAGCCTCGTCATCACAGGAGGTGGAACAATGAATATACTCTTGGAGTATTTGACCGGACTCAATACGTTAACCGACCAAGTGATTGCTGCTGATTTTTTAAACACCGCCAAAAGCGGTGTGAGAAATTACGCTATGGCCGTAACGGAAGCGGGAACTCCAGAAATTAAAGCTATGCTTACAAAACAACTGGATGAAGCTATCGATATGCATGAGCAAATTTCAACGTACATGATCGAACGTGGCTGGTATCACCCCTGGAACGTAAAAGAGCAGCTGTCGGTGGATCTGCAAAATATCAATACTGCATTGCAAGCTCCTGTTTTGTAAAAGGATGCCTTCGGCATTATACGAAGCACGTTCCTGCTTATATATAAAGTCCTTAAGCCGTCTTTCACGCCGATTCGTGTTAAAGACGGCTTAAGGGGTTATCTCGTGATTCTTATTATTCCGCTTGCCAATTTGGCATCCGCTCTGCCGGGTAACGAAGGCCGGCTGCCATTCCTTTAGGGATGATGGCGTTAATCGTCTCCATTTCTTCTGCGGACAAGCCCACATCAACTGCTCCTGCATTTTCCTCTAAATACGTGACCCGTTTGGTGCCGGGGATTGGTACAATTCCCTCTTGTGCAAGTAGCCAGGCCAAAGCAAGCTGAGAAGGCTTGACTCCTTTTTGAGCCGCAAGATCCTTAACATGCTGCACGAGATCCAGATTCTTTTGGAAATTCTCAGGCTGAAAACGCGGCACCGTGCGACGGAAATCATCTTCTGCGAAATCATCAAACTTCTGAATTTGCCCGCTCAAAAATCCGCGTCCCAGTGGACTGTAGGCCACAAATTCGATGCCCAGCTCCTTACATGTCGGTATCACTTCATCTTCTGCTTCCCGGCTCCATAAGGAGTATTCTGTCTGCAACGCTGTAATCGGGTGTACCTTATGAGCACGTCTGATCAGTGCAGGAGACGCTTCAGATAGCCCCAGATAGCGGACTTTTCCCGCTTGGACCAGATCACTCATCGCCCCTACTGTCTCTTCAATAGGCACATTCGGATCGACCCGGTGCTGGTAGTACAAATCAATCACATCTACACCCAATCTTTGCAAGCTGCGATCACATGCCTGTTTTACATATTCAGGACGGCCACTAACACCCAGGAATCCCCCATCCTCTCCGCGCATAATGGAGAATTTGGTAGCCAACACCACCTCATCCCGGTGGCTCCGCAGGATTTGGCTGATCAGTTTTTCATTTTTCCCCACACCGTAGACATCTGCTGTATCCCAGAAGTTGATCCCCAGCTCCAACGCACGATGAAGCGTTTTGATCGATTCCTGATCATCCAACTCACCATAATACTCGGACATTCCCATGCAGCCCAGACCCAGTGCAGATACTTGAAGGTCGCTGTTACCCAGTTGTTTCTTTTTCAATTTTATCACTCCCAATTTGTCAGAATAGCCATCGCCTGTCCTAATCCATACGTTACACCCAGTATGTTACTACTTAAAGTTAACTTTAAGTCAAGCATTGTCTCGTACGCAGTATTTCATTTTTTTTAATAAAATTTGATGATTAGGTTGTAAGGGGCAGCTGTAAATTGCCATTACCCGTACTTTAAGTGTAACGGATCTCAAAAAACAAATGGGAACGGCAATTAAGTACAAATCCATTATTAGCGGCGGTAGTCTGTCACTGAAGAATAAGGAAGAAGTATGGCTCAAGGAGCTGAAAGAGATTGAAAACTTCGATTTGAATGGAACCTTGCAGTACACGGAAGCCACGGGACGGACAGGCCTGGGATTCAAAGTCGTGAATAATATTTGGCAGGTCTATCTGGTTGTTCATAAAAATGAGACGCTAAAACAACTTCGCAATTATTTTATCAAACAGGATTGCTTTGAAGCCGTTCTTCTTGATGGTGGGGGCTCGTCCGGTATTCAACTCAAAAACTCTGCAGGTACAATGGTTAAGAATGCGCAAACACGTTATATCTACAACATGGTAAAACTCATTAATATCACCTAAACCTTATGATATGACGTGCTTTTATAGGAGTAAGGTGCCTTACCGGCCTCCTCTACAATTCATCCAGCACGACCATTTCCAATGCCAGGAAAACAGAGGTTGCAGGGTACACATAAGAAACCTCAATGGGTTGCCCACCTGTAATTCTTCTGGATTGATTAATTGCCTCCGCTGTCCATCCATCTGCTTATAAATATGTGTATCTGGGATAGATATATAGACCGATTGGATAGGTTTTTCCGTAGGATCAACATTTTCAGGTATTTCTTTGGCAAATTGAACAGACTGTTCAAATCGGATCAAATAGTTCGTGGCAGGGGCTGCTAAGGGTTAATATACTCGCTAAAGATGAAAGTATACAGAAATGGACGGAAGCAAGATTTCCTTTTAGACCATCTGAGCTGACTGAGCCCAAATCTTTTAAAATGATGGATGATAGCCTGGAGTTGGTTAGGGCTTCACTTAAGGAATCGCAAGCCGACAAAGGGGCATATGAAACTGTCATCTCATTCTACGGGAAGATGGATAATGAAATAATGCATGAGGAGTGGAGAGCATATGATGCAGTAGGTAAGCAGTATAACGTACTTGCTATAGAGCGATCGTAGGGCAAAGCAGACTTATGATTCTGGATTACAAAGCTAGATCAGATTCCAGAGGAGCTTATCCTGGTAAGGGAAGTGGTGGATAAACGATACAAAGATCCTAACTGGTCAGTATTGCTCAAATAATATGTAGAGAAAGAAAAGAAGACGTTCTGATTTTATCAGAACGTCTTCTCTTGGGTTGGAATGAGATATGAATCAGTCTATCGAAACAATTTGCCATGATCCACCCTTATCTTTTTCAAAATAAAAGGTATACTGTACATCAGGTGAAGAACCTTTTTCTTTAGTAAGCCGTTTGCCTACTACGGGTACCAATACCCGATCCTTTTCTTTTATAGCTTCGGCAATCCCTGTAAACTTCACTGGATGCTCTAAGAGATAATCGTGACCTGTTCCAATGTCTGGAGCAAGCGCAGCATGAAATTGATTCAAATCGTTTGATACAAAGGCGGCTATAGCCGCTTTGAGTTTGGTTATCATGCCATCCTCAATCAGAGGATCTTTAACTTCATTCCATTTGATCTCGTCCAAGCTATGCTGGACAGCTGATTGACCGGGTTCTTCTTTTACTGCCGATTCTGAGGTTGCTGGCAGTACCGTTTCATTGGTGGATGGACTTGTTGCTTCCTGTTTTCCACAACCAGCAAACACACCTACACTTGCAGCAAGGATAAGAATAGAAATAATTCGAGCAGGTTTATTCATGTTAAATGTACACATCCTTTCTCGTTCTTTGACGAATACAAATGAAGAAAGTTACAATAATCTTATAATAATTTACTCTATTTTTTAAATTATGTAAAAAACGAAGGCATCAATCGAATGATACCTTCGTTTATATTCTATTATATACCCTTTTTTAGGGTGAGTAGAGGGCTAGTAAGGCCCTCTACTTGATTATGAGATTACCGCAAGGCAACCATAGAGAAGACTTTACGACTATCGCCTGTTGCCTTAGGGGTTCCCGCTCTCATCTGTGCAGAACCAGAACCATCAAGGAAAATACCATTCACCAGCGTACCGGAACTGACCTTTTCTTTAATGGCAGAACGGAACTGTGCAGCTGAGCATTTCGTGTTTGTAACCACGAGCCATATATTTTTGCCAGTGTTGTATACCAAACCTGCACGCTCTGCATTACCTGTGCGGTTTGGCATATTTTCTTTATCCGCTTGTGCGGCCCATCCGGATTCGTTATTCAATCCCATACTGATCCCACCTTGAGCCCAGTACTGATGGCGATTTACTACAGCAAGACTTGCTGCCGAGCTTACCACTTGCACAGAGAACTCTCCTTCACGAGAATCCCATACCAGTGTGCCGCGAGCATACTTTGCGTTCTCATAACCAGAGCCGTATGACCCTTTGCTACCACCGACTGGAACGTCATTGTTTACTGCAATCGTGAGCAATGCACCTGAAGAGAAATCGAAGAAGCTACCATTGATACCATCTGTACTCTGGTTCGCAATCGTGGAACCTCCAGGAAGAGCCTTCATATAAACGCTGTTTGGGGATGTTTTGATTGTGTGCAGGACGACTCCGTTAGATGCTGTAACTTGTGAATATGTGTATGCCATAATTCTTACCACTCCTATTAATTATTTTTTAGTGGAAGAACAATGAGGGGGAATCCATCTTCAGCGCTCCATTCCCTAGCGCTTACTGTGATGCCGTATTGCCTTCTCATATATAAAGGAGTGGAATACGCATTTTTTACAACCAATTTTATAAAAAATATAAATGATTAAACTTTACCACAAGCCGGTGCTCTGCATTCGACCTTGCTCAAAAAGACAGAACCATCTGGTCTTGGGGCTTTGCAGGTCACGGGGAGCTAGGGACAGGAAAGGTAAGGGATTCTGCAAAGGAGCCTGTTATAAACAAGTATATTAATGATGTGAAGGAAGTGAGGGCAGGTGGTCAGTTTACTCTTGCGCTCAAAAATGACGGTACCGTGTGGGCCTACGGGGAAAATAACTTTGGCCAACTCGGCAATGGCACCAAAGGAGCTTCTGCCTCTTCCGTTAAGCCTGTGCAGGTACAGGGTTTGGAGGATATTGTAGCCATTAACGCTGGGGATAGCTTCGGTGCAGCCTTAGACAAAGATAATCAGCTATGGGTATGGGGACGCGGTTATGATGGTGCAATGGGGCAGGATGATAAAGAAGACCAGCCTACCCCTGTTCAATATCGAATTGGTGATATCAAAACCTTTACAGCAGGACCTGACCGCATATATGTATTGACCAATAGCGGAGAAGTATATGCTTCCGGCAACAACTCTTCTGGAAAGCTTGGGGATGGAACTTCTACTTTTAGAAGATCACCCGTATTGATCAATGTTTCCAATGTAAGTAGACTGAAAGCAGGTAAAAGTCAAACTTTTGCACTTAAAAATGATGGAACTCTTTGGGGTTGGGGAACGAATAATGTCGGGCAGGTAGGTGATGGAACCGATGTATTTTCTGTTAAAGTCCCATCCCAAGTTGTAGATGACACCAACACGCCACTAACTGATGTAGTAGCATTCAGTGCAGCAGGAACCCATTCCCATGCGCTGACGGCCGATGGAACGGTCTGGTCCTGGGGATCTAATGGAAATGGTGAGCTTGGTATCGGCAACGTCAAGACCCAATATGCTGCTACGAAAACGAATTTCCCGAATCCATTTTCTAAATAAGCTCCGTTCTCTCCAATTGAATCAGGGCAGGTTCAATCAACTGTCCTGATTGCTTTTTTATTTTCATATAGAACCTGCTTTATTATAAAAAAACTATTGTTATGTATGAACAGAAGCGCTTCGCGGCTTCTGAAAGACGGCGAGAAAATTCATTTACAGAGCTAAGGCCTCTTCCGTGATCTTTTTTATATCAATGGATGAAGGCGTTTCTTCCTTAACCATATCCGGCAGGATATTTTCCAAAAAATACTCAACGCATTTCAAATTAATATTTTTGATTTTTACAAGCGCATTGCGATACATCACGATAAATTCCTTTTCGGTATTCCCCCGCTGAAGCTCGGCAAACGCTTCATACACCTGATCCATTTTATCCGCTACTTCTAAAATTAAGCCTTCAACAGAATCATCTTTACCTTCTCTTAGCTGCTTGCGGAAAATTGCTTTAAAATCCTCGGGAATATTCTCTTCTATAAAATACTCAATCATACCCTCTTCAACTTGCTGGATTAATAACCGTAGTTCCTTGGAGGAATGCTTAACAGGCGTTTTAATGTCTCCAATAAAAATCTCGCCGTAATCGTGACTGCTGGTAATCTCGTATAGCTTTTTCCAATCAATATTGAGGCCGTTTCTCTCTTCGATATCAGCCAGGGTTTTGGCATATTGTACTACTTTCCAGGAATGAGCCGATACACTATGTTCCTCGAATTTAAACTTGCCTGGACAACGAATAATTCTTTCCAACTCATTTAGCGATCGAAAATAGGTGTGAATTCCCATCAATACATCCATCCTTTAACGGTATGAAATAGTATATATAAACCAACTATAAACCTCAACTATTAACAGCAGATTATCGCAATATCAAGTTGACTCTTTCACATATAGCACATAAACAAATTTTGCTATACACTTTATATAAAAAAGTAAAAGTGGTGAAATCGTTGTTTAAAATCTTGCTGATTGAAGATGATGAAACTTTGTTCCATGAAATAAAGGACAGGTTAACTCAATGGGCCTATGATGTGTACGGCATCCGGGATTTTAGTAAAGTCATTCAAGAATTCACAACGATAAAGCCCGATCTAGTCGTGATTGATATTCAATTGCCGAAATTTGATGGTTTTCATTGGTGTCGAATGATTCGATCCCACTCTAACGTCCCGATTATCTTCTTATCATCGCGGGATCACCCTACGGATATAGTAATGTCAATGCAGCTTGGAGCGGATGATTTTATCCAAAAACCCTTCCATTTTGATGTACTGATTGCAAAATTACAAGCGACACTTCGCCGTGTATATAATTACAATACAGAACCTGTTTCCCTGAAAACATGGCGTGGAGCGACGGTCGATTATGAAAAAAATGTAGTAGCCAATGAGGCTGGCTCCATCGAATTAACCAAGAACGAGATTTTTATTTTGAAGCTGCTGATTGAACAAAAAAATAAAATTGTCGCACGAGAGGAATTAATTAAAAGCCTCTGGGATGATGAACGTTTTGTCAGCGACAATACCCTGACCGTCAACTTGAACCGCCTGCGTAAAAAATTGGACGAGCTGGATTTGGGCTGTTTCATTGAAACAAAAGTGGGGCAAGGCTACATGGCTACAGAAGAGGCACCTGCCTATGATTAAAAAATACCTTACAGAGAGGCGGAGCTGGATTCTACTTTTTGTATGCCAACAAATGCTGATCCTTCTCATTGCTTATGTGGATACGGCCATCCCGTTGATACCGATCCTGTATGTCGTTTTCTTATCTATGTTGGTTTTCCTGGTTTTTTTAATCGTTCGCTATCCCAAGGAAACCAAGTTCTATAGGGCCTTGGAAGAATGGGAGGGGCCTCTCCAATTAACCGGAATGGGCGAACCTGAAAGTCCATTTGAGCGAATCATTGAACACAAAATTGTCCATCAGACCGAACGACTACAACAGATGATCTCGCAAAATCAATTGACTCTGGAACACGAAAAGGATGAGCTGTTATCATGGATTCATGAGGTGAAAACACCTTTAACCGCTATGCATTTGATGATTGAGCGACTGGATGACAAATCTCTTAAGGCTCAGCTAACTTATGAATGGCTGCGAATTCATTTACTGCTGGACCAACAGTTGCATCAGAAGCGCATATCTTTTATTGAAAACGATTTGTACGTCGAGCAAGTAGATTTAAAATCTCTGGTTTTTAAAGAGATCAAAGCATTACAGTCATGGTGCATCCAAAAAGGGATCGGTTTTGACATCCGACTTGAGCAAATGGAAGTGCTAAGTGATGCCAAATGGCTAGCTTTTATCATCAGACAGCTCTTAACCAATGCCATCAAATATAGCGATGCCAGTGATATTATCATTCACAGCTATGAACATAAGGATCGAATACAGCTTGAGGTTCAAGACTTTGGGCGTGGGATTGATCCGAAGGATATACCTCGTATTTTCGAGAAAGGTTTTACATCCACGACCCAGCATTCCGATCATACTTCAACAGGCATGGGGTTATATTTAACGAAAAAGGCAGCGCAGTCCTTGCTCATACATATAGATGTGCACTCCAAACCGAACACGGGTACTACCTTCACTTTAATTTTCCCCAAACGAAATGATTTCGTAAGTATGATGAGCATGTGACAGAGATGTCACATGCTTTTATGTATTGTTCGCCCAATCAAGGGAAAAGCATCGGCACGATTTTTATAATAAGGCTACAAGAACAATAAGGAGTGCATCGAAGTGAATATTTTAGAAGCCCATAAGATTCACAAAAGCTATGGTAATAAGCTAAATATGCAGGAGGTTTTGAAGGGAATAGATATCGTTATTGAGGAAGGTGAATTTGTCAGTATTATGGGAGCCTCCGGTTCAGGTAAAACCACTCTGCTAAATGTCCTTTCCTCCATTGATAAAGTAAGCCACGGTTCCATTAAGATCAATGATATCGAAATGACGAAAATGAAAGAAAAGCAACTGGCTGAATTCCGCAAACAGCATTTAGGCTTTATTTTTCAAGAGTATAATCTGCTGGATACGCTCACCGTGAAGGAGAATATCCTTTTGCCCCTATCTATCACCAAAACGCCTAAAAAAGAGGCCAACCGAAGATTTCAGGAGGTGGCTACAGAGCTGGGGATTTATGAGCTCAAGGACAAGTATCCCAATGAAATTTCGGGTGGACAGAAACAGCGTACATCTGCGGCTAGAGCGTTTATTCATGAGCCTACGATTATTTTTGCCGATGAACCTACGGGTGCGCTTGATTCGAAGTCGGCTTCTGATCTATTAAACAAGCTGGGTCAGCTGAACCAAAAGCGCAAAGCAACTATTATTATGGTCACGCATGATCCTGTTGCAGCCAGCCATTGCAGCCGAGTCATTTTTATGAAGGATGGGCAAATGTATACGCAGCTTCATAAAGGCGTGCAGGAAAGGCAAAGCTTCTTCCAGGATATCATGAAAACCCAAGCAGTCTTAGGCGGGGTCCAATATGAACATTAATCTGCTCATTCTAAAGAATTTGAAAAAAAACCTGAAAAATTATTACCTTTATGTTTTTGCTCTCATTTTCAGTGTTGCGCTCTATTTCGCCTTTGTCACATTACAATACGATCCCTCCATGGACGAAGTGAAGGGCTCTGTTAAAGGCGCAGCTTCTATACGGGCAGCATCCGTCTTACTGGTCGCTATTGTATGCATTTTCCTTTTGTATGCTAATAATATTTTTATAAAAAGACGCAGTAAAGAAATTGGCCTATTTCAACTGATCGGAATGACAAAAAGTAAAATTTTTCGCATTCTAAGTGCTGAAAACTTAATTTTATACTTCGGTTCTCTTTTCGTTGGAATTGGGGTTGGATTTTCTTTTTCCAAATTAGTGATCATGATTTTATTTAAGACGACGGGCGTCGAGGCTATTGCCACTCTATATTTCTCGAACCAAGCACTGACTCAAACACTCATCGTTTTTGTTGTCATCTACTTGCTGATTATGGTCATGAATTACTCTTTTATCAAAAGACAAAGTATTTTGTCTTTGTTCCGAGTGACCTCAACCACCGAAGGGAAAATCAAGAAAATAACGATCTTTGAGATGATTATCGGGATCATTGGCGTCTCACTCATCGCGTTAGGTTACTATGTTTCCTCCAGATTATTTGGTGGAGACTTTACATCCCTAAATGAGCTATTTATGGCAATGGTGTTTATTTTGGGCTCTGTCATCATCGGAACATTTCTCTTTTATAAAGGGTCCATCCGCTTTATTTCCAATATCATCAGAAAAAGTAAAGGCGGCTACTTAAACATTCATGAGGTGCTGTCCCTCTCATCCATTATGTTCCGCATGAAATCCAATGCTTTGTTGTTAACCATTATTACGACAGTATCGGCACTTGCTATCGGTTTACTATCCTTAAGCTATATCGCCTATTATTCTGCGGATCAAGCAGCTGAGGATAATGTACCTTCCCATTTTGCCATGACGAATGTGCCGGATGCGGAGAAATTCAAAGCGTTACTTCATGAGCATGATATACAGTATCGAGAAAAGAAAATTGAAGTGATTCAAGTCAGTGTGAAGACAGCGCAAATTATGGAGACTCCTATGGAACAATTAAATGAGGGTGCGGATTTCATGACACTGCCTGTCGTAAGCGACCAATCTGTGGAAGATACGGATGTATCTCCAGGCCAAACGGTTTTAACGGGCTATAATGATATGTTACAGAAATTCATGTCCTTGAAAGACTTTGGACCCTTGGATTTGAGGGGGAAAACAGAAGTCATACCTCAACAATATGTGGGTCTAAAAAAGGATTATGTGATTCCCTACTATTTTGCAGCTGGGGGAGTACCCACTGTCATTGTAGACGAAACCATTTTTGAGCGGTTAAAGAAAGATGTAAATCCAGAGATCCAAAAGAAGTCATCCTTATATATTGGAATTGATATGCTAAACTCAGCGCAGATTGAAGAAGCCGATCGCCTCTTTGCAGCTGCGAATTTTAATGATCAACAAACATCACAGCTTGAAATGAGCAGTAATCAGAAGAGAAATATGGGAGTGATCATGTTTGTCGTTGGCTTTTTGGGACTCACCTTTCTCATTACATCAGGCTGCATCCTTTATTTTAAGCAAATGGATGAGAGCGAAGACGAAAAGGCCAATTATACTGTATTGAGAAAGTTAGGCTTCACCCAAAGTGACCTGCTGCAAGGCATTAAAATAAAACAACTCTTTAACTTCGGCATTCCGTTAGTGATCGGCCTATCACACAGCTATTTCGCCGTCCAATCCGGCTGGTTCTTGTTTGGGACCGAAGTTTGGATGCCTATGATCATCGTGATGGTACTATACACCGCCTTATATTCCATCTTTGGAGTGCTATCCATTCTGTATTATAAAAAGGTCATTAAATCAGCATTATAACTGGCAAAAAATCAAAAAATGCCCTCAGCACAAGTGCCGGGGGCTTTTCCAAATATTTGAGCATTTTTGTTCCTGCGTGTACAATAAAATAACTATCATCGTAACCCCAAGGGGGGGAGCTTATTTTATTATTAATCATCAATGGCATCGGCATCATAGCGAATATTATACTGGGTTCCTTTATAGGCGTGGCTATTTTTATGGGAATCGTTTTTTTCCTGATTGGCTTGCCTGAGTTTAAAAAATCGCCAAAACTTACGAAAAAGGCCAAAAAAGATGTCGCCTATATTATGTCAACACTATTAACTCTTCTTATATTCGTAGTTATTGTTTCTTGGAATATTCATACTTCAGGTGACCTGTTTCTTGAAGGTCCGCTAACACCGCAAATGAAGCTTCAGTGGGGGCAAAAGGTGTTGATACTAGGGTTACTGGAGGGCTTATGGGCTGCTATCACCCTAAAATGGCTGTTGCCCATCTTTTTTGATCCCCTGGATCTCAGCAAGAAGCAAATCCTTGTTTTAGTGAGCGGAATTGCATTTAGTGTGGTTTCAGGCATCTATGCCATGCTTGATGCCAGTTAAAAAGTCTCGCCCTTCTCTGTTACGGACAGGAAGAGCGAGACTTTGTTATTGATGGCTTCCCTCAATAGAGGCTCGTGTGAATGCTTAGCGCAAAGGCTCAAAACCCTCTGCTTGCTTCAGAATCTGCTCAATTTCCGCGCAGGTCTCCGGTTGCAAAGTCACCTCGACTGCCTTCACATTTTCCTCGATCTGTGCCGGTTTAGTAGCCCCAATCAGTGCAGCGCTGATCCCCGGTTCTCTCAGAATCCAGGCAAGCGCGAGTTGTGACAAGGTGATACCCAAGTCCTTCGCCAGCTGATCCAGCTCCTGAACGCAGTTGAGAACAGTATCGTTCATATAACTGCTGATGACATTATTGACAGAGGCATCAGCCCCGCGGCTACCCGTCGGTATAGGCTGTCCCGGCTTGTATTTACCTGTGAGGACGCCTTGGGCCAGAGGTGAAAATACAATTTGGCCGATGCCTACCTGACCGGATACGGGAAGTACCTCATGCTCGATATAACGCTCGAACATATTATAGATCGGCTGATTGGCAATCAGCGGGCGCAGATTCAGCCGTTTTCCAATACCATAGGCATCCGTGAGCTGGGCAGCACTCCATTCACTAACCGCAGCATACAGGATCTTGCCTTGAGCTTGAAGATCATCAAGCGCCCGCAGTGTCTCTTCCAACGGAGTGTCTGGATCATAACGATGGCAGAAGTACATGTCGATATAATCTGTGCCGAGGCGCTTCAAACTCGCCTCACATTGCTCCATAATGTGCTTGCGTGACAGTCCTCTGTCATTGGGACCAGAATCCATAGGAAAGAATACCTTGGTCGAAAGCACATAGCTCTCTCTTCGATAAGGCTTCAAAGCGGCTCCCATAGCCTTCTCGCCTTCTCCATGGTTATACGCGTTCGCGGTATCAAAGAAATTGATTCCAAGTTCAAAGGCTTTGGCAATACAGGTATGAGCTGCTTCCTGTTCGGCGGCTGTACCGTACGTTAACCAGCTTCCCAGTCCAATTTCGCTAATTTTAAGACCGCTATTACCTACATTTCTATATCTCATATCTACTCCTTCTTTCCTAAGAAGCTCGCATTTTTATATATTTTAGCATGTAAACCCTTTCATTAAAACAAATAATAAAGGACTCATGGAGTTACATGAAGGACATCTACCACCCTGACTGCTAGGGTGGTAGATACCGTAGTCTCATAATCTCAAATCATGTCTACTTGCTTCCTACAGGAAAAAGCGCATCATATGCAGGACAAGGCAGTTTGTCGAGAAACTCCTGAAGCTGCTTCGGTTTATTTTTGTAAATATCCTTTAGGGACGTTCCGTTATAAATATTACCGATGACCACAGGATGACAAAGTTCACAGATTAGAATATCCCCGTTCCCGTGAAGATGAAGCTGCTTCTTACCATCAACACAGTTGGAAAAATATACACCTGGCTCTTCCTTGAAGCCCAGCTCCTGAGCAAAACGGTCCATACAGGTGAAATACAGCACGGTATCGTCTTTTTTATGAGCGATCAGGTCATGAACGGAACGGACAAGTGCTTCCTTGGTGGAGATCGCGTTCCAATTCGTATGATCCATCACAATGCTGTTTTGGATTTCGTGGATGCGCACACCGAGTTCGTATACTTTTTCACTGATTGCTGGCATATTGTTCTGTGTCTCTGCAAATAGCAAAGTTTCCAGCACCGTTTCCAACTTGGCTTCGGTACACAACCGAATATTTTGAACGATTTTCTCATACATGCGAGGGTGAACATGATAATACTGTGCATATTTATCGGCATCCGTAAAGTTGAAGGAGATATGAATGTTGGAAAGCCCCGCGTCACGCAGCTTCTCAATTCGTTCAGGGCTGAGCAAGCTGGCATTGGTATTGAGCTGGGTAGCGATTCCTTTGCTCGAACAGTGAGCCACAATATCCAGACAGTCCTCATACTTCAAGGTCACTTCTCCCCCGGACAGTCGCACACGTTTTAACGTTGGAATATCATCAATGATACTTTTGACCTCTTTACTGCTAATGCATTGTCCGTCGTTCCGCTGATATGCGCAGCAGTAATCACACTTGAAGTTGCAATTAGAGGTGACCCCGACTTCCAGTCCCTCTAGCTCATAAATGCCCGGCTTCTCCAGCTCAAGTGCTTTATATTTATTCTCTATACTCACTTTCTTATTGTCCTCCCGATCTCAGGCTTGTGTCTTGAATTCCCTTGAGATTATACAGAATGGGAGCGGTTTGTAGATATGACATTGGTAACGGTGAGCTTACTTTACCGGAGTAAGAAATTCTTTATCTATATACTTATAAGTCTCAAATAAACCTTGAGAGCCATAAGGCACATCTAATTCATGTCCATTTAAAGTAATATAGGATTGCCCTGTTACAGCTAACTCCTGATGAAAGGGATCTATCTTTTTAATGTTTTCTACATTTGTAAATGAAAAAACCCATATCTCAGCATTCGTAGCTAAGTCACCCGCTGCAATGACTAATTCGTTGGTTCCATCATGATCAAAATCGTAAACGCTCGCTTGAAACCTATAGCCTGCTTTCAATTCACCAAACTCGTCAAAGGCTTCCGATTCTCCAGTTGAAGACAAGTCGAGTGGCCAACCTGTAGACTCGGAAGGGAATACCACCAATGTTTTCACTCCGTTAGGATGATCCATCCCTAATACGAGTTCAGCCTTAGTTGCCCCCATTTGAAGGGGTAACTCCACATCAGGTTGGCCTGACGTCCAATCTGCATGAACTAACGAATTTCCCTCTTCTGAACGTATTATAGCTTTTTCTTTAGATACGACCACTTTCATAGATTGGCCTGCATCAGTTGCATCTTCCTTCTTCTCTTCAGAATTTATCGGTTGCTCGGAGGACATATTTTTGGAGATTGAGGCTTTTGAAAATGAATCCGTATTCTTCTCTTGATGGGTTCCACATGCTGTCACAATCAGCAATAAAAACAAAAACATTATAGACGATGTTTTTCTCATAAATTTCAAAACCCGTTCCTTCCTCATTTGTTCTTATATTCCATAAACAATGGTGCTATGTAATTTCCATAGATAATAATAACATATATTGAATAGTGCTCTTGAATCCGACACATCTCCTACAATTGTGATCAATATGTGAACTGGGCATAGTTCTCCTTTCCAAATCCATACTGAATATATCTGTTGGTAATGGAGGCGGAAGATCGTGGACAAAAGGATGAATCTGCTTATGTTCAGCGGCGATTATGATAAAGCTATGGCTGGACTGATTTTGGCCAATACAGCTCGGGAGCTGGATGTCGAGGTTACGATGTTTTTTGCATTCTGGGGATTATCATTGGTTCGTGATCCCGATAAAATGACGCTTGAGGACAAGACCATTTACGAGAAACTTATGGATCTGGTGACTCCCAAGGGGCCTGAAGCTTTACCGCTATCCCATATGAATTTTAGCGGTCTGGGCAAGCTGATGCTGACGGAAATGCTGGAAGACAATGAGGCACCGAAGCTGATCCATTTCCTGAAAGGAGCCCGGAAGAAAAACGTCAAATTTTATGCCTGCAAGCTATCGGTGGATATTATGGGTTTTAAACCGGAAGAATTCATCCCTGAACTGGAAATTATCGAGGCAAAAACGTATCTAAAAGATGCGCTTGAGTCGGATATGCAGCTTTTTATCTAATATATCCTCATGCCTTATCCTGCTATTGGATGAGGCTTTTTATTTTGACTAAATGATGACATTCGCCTATTTTTTTTAACCTATTCCAGCCTCCCTACGTACCCTAAGAAGATAGAACGACTTGGGAGGCGCCGTATGCTCATGGCTCGAATCGGAAGTAGTAACTGTAGGTATCAGCCTTCTAACGAGGCTTATTTCCAAAAGTATCGCGAAAATACAATCGGTTATCACCAGACCTTTGAATCTCCATATGGGCTTAAAAAGCTGATTTATGCGGATTGGGCAGCCAGCGGTCGTCTGTATGGCCCCATCGAGTCGAAAATAGTTCATGAATTAGGTCCATTTGTGGCGAACACGCATACGGAGTCTAATTTGACAGGTACTCTAATGACCCAAGCCTATGAAAAAGCAAAACAAATCATTAAGAACCACATTCATGCCAATGAACATGATATCATTCTATTCGCCGGGTCCGGGATGACAGGTGCGGTGAATAAGCTTCAGCGACTATTAGGATTGAAAATACATGAAAAATTAAAGCCCCTCTACCCCATCGCTAAAAAAGACCGTCCCGTTATTTTTGTTACACACATGGAGCATCATTCCAATCATATTTCCTGGGCAGAAACCATTGGAGACGTTGTGTGTCTTCCTCCAGGTCCTGGAGGAATGGTCGATCCAGCTCATCTCGAACGACTGCTGCTTCAATTTCAGCATCGCCCGATCAAGATTGGCGCTTTTACCGCCTGCTCCAATGTTACAGGGTTTGAAGTGCCGATTCACCAGCTATCCCGCAAAATGCATGAACATGGCGGCGTATGTTTCGTTGATTTTTCGGCAAGCGCACCTTATGCGGAGATCGACATGCACCCTACAGATCCCCTTGAGAAACTGGACGGAATTGTATTTTCCCCTCACAAATTCCTTGGTGGCCCCGGTACAAGCGGCGTTCTCATTATGGATTCGCGGCTGTGCCTCCATTGTGCTCCCGATCAACCCGGGGGCGGTACGGTGAGTTGGACCAATCCTTGGGGTGGATACGAGTATAAAGATAGTATTGAAGCACGCGAGGATGGAGGGACCCCTCCTTTTCTACAGGCTGTTCGAACCGCGCTCTGTATTCAGCTGAAGGAACAAATGGGATACAGCCGCATGTTGGAGCGTAAAAAGGAGCTGACCTCATTATTGCTAAAAGGCTTGGGCACCATACCAGGTCTGCATATTTTGGGAGGAAACAGCCAAGATCGGCTGGGAATCGTTTCTTTCGTTGTCGGTCATATTCACTATAACCTGATTGTAAAACTACTAAATGATCGATTTGGCATTCAGGTCCGAGGCGGCTGTTCATGTGCAGGCCCCTATGGACATTATTTGCTGGGCATCGACCAGCAAGCATCTAAGCAAATGACAGACCTGATTCATGAGGGAGACTTATCTCGAAAGCCGGGCTGGGTGCGTCTGTCGCTTCATCCCATGATGACCAATCAGGAAGTCTCCTATATTGTCTCTTCCATACGGGCTATCATGGAAAACATCATAACCTGGCAAAAAGATTATACCTATCAACCGGAATCAAACGAATGGCGATCTATGAATGAACATCACAAAATAGACATCAGCAAATGGTTCAACTTTAGCAATTAAAAGACTCTTGTCCGTTTCCTTCTTTCAAAATACTCATAAGCTACACTGTAAGATTACTATATGAGGAAAGAAGGGGCGACAATGGGTGTCAATTTTCGCAACAGCACCAATGCGGCTATCTTTCTAGTTTTTGCCTATCCGGACTTCAGCTGTACTCCTGTTAACTACTCTAAAGCAGGCTGGTTTCGTGTGAACCCCGGTCAAACGATTCAAGTATGGAGCGGCTTCGCCGGAGGTAATACGTTTTTCTATTATGCCGAGGACGACTTTGGACGTACATGGCGAGGTTCATACTTCACTCAAGTTCCTGAAAATGCCTTCGATTGGTGCTGGGATACAGGCTGTACCACTTGTAGAAACGTGGGACTGCGGAGAATTGCGGTTAGCCCGTTCGTCTTGAACTATACTATCGACTTTATAACAAGCAGCAGTCAAAGAAAACCTGCATCAACCACACTCCGCATGACGCTGCCTTCCAAAGCAACTCAAGAGAAACCTATCTTGCGCAGAGTTCCTGCAAAACCTAAGAGACTAAAACAAGGAAAGCCTCTCCTGCAAAGACGCATCACGCATAAAAAACGGACCAAATAAACAATGATCTGATCGGCCCCACCTGTACAGATTATTTAGAACCAAAAAAGGAGCGACCTCCTCACATGGTCTGCTCCTTTATCTTTCTCGATACTGAGGTCAATCCGCCTATTTGTTCTCGGATTCCCACTTGGATATCTCTTCACGCACCCGTGGCGCTACTTCTGTTCCCAATAATTCAATAGCTCTCATGACATCATCATGCGGCATCGTGCCGACGGGCACATGCAATAGAAACCGTGTAATGCCTACCTGTTTACGGAGGTGAATGATTTTCTTGGCTACCGTATCAGGATCGCCCACATATAATGCTCCTTCAAAGCTGCGCGCGGCATCGAAGCTGGAACGAGTATAAGGACCCCAACCACGTTCACGCCCAAGCACATTCATGCTCTGCTGAGTGGAAGGGAAAAACTTATCCGCTGCAAGCTCGGTAGTCTCCGCGATAAAACCATGCGAGTGGGATGCAACTGGAAGCAGCGATGTATCATGACCTGCATGTTTAGCTGCCTTTTTGTACAACTCCACCAATGGTGCAAACTGCATAGGGCTGCCTCCAATAATGGCAAGCACCAACGGCAATCCAAGCAAGCCCGCACGAACCACTGATTCCTGATTGCCTCCACTCCCAATCCATACAGGCAAAGGATTTTGCACCGGACGCGGGTACACGCCCAAATTGTTGATTGCGGACCGATGTCCGCCTTTCCAGGTCACTTTTTCGGATTCACGTATTTTCAATAACAGCTCCAGCTTTTCATCAAACAACTCATCGTAGTTATCCAGGTCATATCCAAACAATGGGAACGATTCTATAAAAGAACCTCGGCCTGCCATAATCTCAGCTCGTCCATTCGAAATACCGTCCAGCGTAGCAAAGTCCTGAAACACACGCACCGGATCATCCGATGAAAGCACCGTAACCGCACTAGTTAGGCGAATTCGTTGGGTTTGTGCCGCAGCAGCAGCCAGTATAACAGCCGGAGCAGATGCTGCATAATCTTTACGATGATGCTCTCCCACGCCGTACACATCCAGTCCTACCTGATCAGCAAGTACAATTTCCTCGACCACTTCACGTATCCGTTGTGCGTGACTGATGACCTCACCGGTTTGGGGATCCGGTGTTGTTTCTACAAACGTGCTTATACCTATCTCCACTTATGCTACCCCCTATTGTATGTTTCACTTTTATTCGGCTGCTTCCAAAGTAAATCATTTTAAAAACCGATATCTTTATATTGAACCTTTTTCACATCTTTTTCAAGCTCTCCTTTTCTAAGTCTGAAAATCAGGCGAGAGAAGTGCCGAGATCCACGCAGGAAAAGCAGTCTCTTTGTCGAATTTATGGTATGGAATAAATAAGATTTCCATCCCCACACCATGAAAACAACAAGGAGGCACATACATTATGGCTTTTGTCATTAATAATTTAAAGGATAACAGCAATGTTGCCATCACTGACCAATTAGGTGGATTTACGGTACTGGAATACATAACAGATTTGAGTTGCACCTCGGTTGCAGCTGCAAAAGACAATTACTATATGAGCAAAAGTAACATGCGCCGCAAGCAGCTCATGATCGAAATCAATAATAGTGAGATTATGATGAGGGCAGGTGCCATGCAATATACTGTAGGCAGCATGGAAATGACTACCGGTGTAAAAGGCGTCGGAGGCTTAATGCGAAACCTGGTATCCGGTGCTGTAACGGGGACAGGTGCTATTAAACCGCATTATAAAGGCACGGGGACCATTATGCTGGAGCCTACCTACCAATATATTTGGCTCATTGATGTGGATAATGATGACATTGCCATCGAAGACGGATTGTTTTTAGCTTGCGACACCACGCTGGACATATCCGTCGTTGCACGCAGTAATCTTTCTTCTGCTGCACTGGGCGGAGAAGGGTTATTTAATTTAAGCGCCCGTGGAAAAGGAGTGCTGGCACTTCAAGCGCCGATCCCTTCTGATGAAGCGGTCGTTATAGAATTGCAAAATGATGTGCTCAAGGTGGATGGCAACTTTGCCCTTATGTGGTCCAACACCCTACAGTTCACCGTCGAAAAATCGGGAAAAACCAAAATGGGCTCGGCCGCTTCCGGCGAAGGGCTGGTTAATGTATACAGGGGAACCGGAACTGTATGGCTAGCACCACTATGACATCTATGTGGGCATGAGCATTGGAAGCCCAATGATGCCAAATGCTAGTAAAAAAGGAGAAGCCTCGGCTTCTCCTTTTTTTAATCCTCATGGAACTGAATAGTTTCTCTGCTGTACACTTTAATTCTTTTTGACAAACTCCGATTTTAGCTTCATTGCTCCAAAACCATCGATTTTGCAATCAATATTGTGATCGCCTTCCACCAAACGGATATTTTTTACTTTGGTGCCGATTTTCAAGACGGAAGAGCTTCCCTTCACTTTAAGGTCTTTAATGACCGTTACAGAGTCACCATCCTTTAGAATGTTACCATTCGCATCTTTGACGACTTTTACATCTTCACTGCTTACAGATTCTGACTCGGCAGACCACTCATGAGCGCATTCCGGGCAAATGAACAGACTGCGGTCCTCATAGGTGTACTCTGAATTACACTCAGGACAGTTTGGCAAATTAGACATGGTATTATGTACTCCATTCATATATTATTTCTATTCCAAGCCTACCTTGGAGTTCCCTACAAGTATATTGGATAATCAGTCGCGGTTCCACTTATGAATGTAACTAAACAGATGCTAACCTTCCTAGGTAGCATCCGTTTTTGACAGTACGGTTATTATGCTTGAATTTGCTTGACTAGTTCACTAATCCCTTGGTTAAGCGGTGTAAGGGGACGCTTCAACAGCTTCTCTAAATCGTTGCTTGCGACATCCAAGGCTCCTTCGCGAATCGCCTGTTGAATGCCTACCACAATAGGGATGGCACCTTCCGGTACTCCCGCACCGAGCATAATCTCGGCATACGCAGCATCGTCCACTTGCTGTACAGGAACGTCTTTACCTAGGACCTCGGCAAGTATGGCTGCCAACTCTTCTTGGGTAATCGGCTTACCGGAGAGCTCGTATATGGTATTCTCATGCCCTTCGCCAGACAACACGGCTGCAGCCGCTTCCGCGTAATCAGCACGGGTTGCCCAACCTACTTTACCGGACCCTGCCGAGGTTAGCCATGGAGCTCCCGCGAGTACGGATTGGATCGTGCCTGCTTCATTCTCAAGATACCAATTATTACGCAAGAAGGAATAAGGAATACCCGACTCACGTATGAACTCCTCCGTAATACGATGTACAGGTGCAAGGAATAGAGTGCTGTCAGCGGCATTGGCAGCACTGGTATACGCGATGAAGCCCACTCCCGCACGCACAGCAGCATCAACAGCCGCTTTATGCTGACGAATTCTAGTATCATTATCTCCGTCTGCGGATATAATCAACAGTCGGTCTACACCAGCAAATGCCTGATCCAGCGTTTCCGGCTTATCAAAATCGCCATGACGAACGTCAACGCCACGATTACGTAACCCCTCGGCTTTTTCCGGATTTCTTACGCTAACAATAAGATCTTGTGCCGGAACGGATGCAAGCAATGTATCTACCACAATGGCCCCCAGCTGCCCCGTTGCTCCTGTTAATGCGATTTTCATACGAAATCCTCCATTCATATTTTTATTTACTTTTATATAGTAACTAAAAATATGATACATGTCTAATTTAGAGTCTAAAGGTATGCTTTACGGGTAAGGGTTGGTAACCCTGGTAACCCAGACCTTCCACAAAGAGAGGAATATGTATATGAAGAAAGCTATGGTCATTGTAAATCCCTCTTCCGGCAAAGAGGAGTCCCTCCAACATGTCAGAAACGTAGAAGAAATTCTACGTGAGCAAGGATACGCTGTTACAGTCGAAGAGACGGCACGAGAACTTGATGCCACCCGTTTTTGCGTCACTGCTTGTCAGGAAACTTATGATCTAGTCGTTTCCCTCGGTGGAGATGGCACGCTCCACGAAACCATTAATGGTTTCATGGATCAAGACCATCGTCCAAAACTGGGGGTCATCCCTCTTGGGACGGTCAATGATTTTGCCCGTGCCTTACAAATTCCGCTAAATCCCGAACTGGCGATCCGTACACTCACTTCTGCTCGCGTGAAAGCCGTAGATATGGGCCTCTTAAACGGTCGAATGTTTGCAAATGTTGTTGCCACTGGCTCGCTTGCCGAATCGCTATCCGCTGTGTCGTCAGACGATAAATCCATGTTTGGCACATTTGCCTACATTAAAGAAGGTATGAAAGAACTGATCAACCATCCTGCCCATCCGCTTATCGTTCGCTATGATGACAAGACTTGGGAAGGCGAATCCCCACTCTTTCTTGCTGCTTTAACCAACTCAGTTGGCGGATTTGAGAAACTGGTGCCCGGGGCAGCTGTTGATGATGGCCTGCTTCACTGCTTTATTTTCAAAAACCTCAATATATTGAATACGGTGACAGCCAGTATATCCTTATTTTTAGGCAACTTGAAGGATCATAAAGACGTCGTTTACTTTACCGCAAAGCATGTAAGTGTCAGCTCCGCAGAATCGGTCAGTACGAATGTAGATGGTGAGGAAGGACCGTCTTTGCCTATTGAGGTTCGTATTCTACCGCGTCATATCGAGGTGATTGTGCCTGAGGAGTCTGAGTAATACGGTGCTTATCCTCAGGCTTGAGGCTCATACTCGCTCAATTTTCCTTCGTAGATCAAATGGAATCGGTCACTTTGCCGAAAATCGTCTGGTGTGATAAGGGCAGGCAACTTGTTCCATATTTTTATGCCGGATCGCTGTAAAATTTCCGCGACGAATTGCGAACAAAAATAAGAATTACTGAACTCGACGGGTTCTTTGAGTGCAACGCCAATCAAGCCCAGTAAGTTATACATATATTTTTGTCGGCTTCGGATAAAAACGTGTAGAACTCTCTTCATTTTTTCGACTTCGCGATTGGTTACTTGAAGCTCGTAGATAACACATGTTGTATTCGGAAATCTGCTGTATGTACCTGTCTTAATATCCTCTTTCACGAAACCACCATCCAGAGGGTTACTGGGGGTCTTTCTCCCGAAGCTGTATAACTCCGAAAGTTCTCGGTCGAAGGAAATGGAGGCGTGATTGTATGGCGCTCTTGTATAGCTTTTAATAACTCTCGTAAGAAACGTTCCCGTATTCGTAAGCAAGATAAAAACGGACTGATCAGCTACCATTTACGAAATTTCCCCTTATCAAGTTTGAATTATTCCTTCATAATAACATAGGACCCCCTTCATGGAATCCTATTTTGCTATAAGTTGGTGAGTCGCAATGGACAGTTCGTTATTCACGTTAACCCTCATTTGTATAGCCTTATTAATCATCCATCTGATTTATATAGTGGTAGCCAAAACACAGCCAAACAAAGACTATGCAGCTATTGGGCTTCGCATCAAGACCTGGTGGGGCATGTTCTTTATCTTTTGCCTGGCAACACTTTTCAATCCGATCGTTTCACTGCTTTCCTTGATGGTGCTTACTTTCTTTGCGTTAAAAGAATACTTCTCCATGATTAGATCTAGAAAAGCTGACCGCAGGTTATTTTTATGGGCATACTTGGCGATTCCTGTACAGTTTTATTGGATTTATATCGGGTGGTATGGAATGTTTATTGTCTTTATCCCTATCTATGTGTTCTTGCTGCTGCCGCTCCCTCGATTGATCAATAAAGGAACCGTTGGTTTCTTGCGCAGTGTCAGCTCGACTCAATGGGGACTCATGCTGATGGTTTTTGGACTGAGTCACCTGGCATATTTTCAGTTTGCTACACCGCAATACGGAGCGAAACTTGTACTTTTTCTAGTGGTACTGACACAACTCAATGATGTCGCACATTATCTGGCATCGCTCTATTTCGGCAAGCGGAAAATCGTCCCGACATCCAATCCCAATATAACTTGGGAAGGCTTTGCATTCGCTTTTCCCGTAACCATAGCGGCTTCCTATCTAATCTATCCGTACCTGACGCCGTTTGATCTGAAATTTGGGATTATTCTCGGCATGTTGATTAGCTTGAGCGGTTTCTTCGGGAGCTTAACGGTTTCCGTGCTGAAGCGAGATTTATTAATCGGTGATGATGATAAGTTCGATGCTTTGAAAAAAAGCTACTTAAGCCGGGTGGATAGCTTGACCTACACCTCGCCCGTCTTTTTTCACGTAATTCGTTATTTTTTCGACTTTATGTAGCAATTGTCTCCCTGCACTCCGCTTCTCACCGTTTTCATTTTAGTGAGCCGGGGTAAGTACTACTGTACCGCAAGCAGTCCTTATCCTAGAAAACAATCTTGAGGAGGCGTTAGAAATGGCAGAGCACAATCATGTTGTAAATAAGGAAGGCGAAGTGGCACTGAACAAAGTAGATGACGCGTTAAATCGGATAGACGACAGCAAAAAGGATGACATTTTGGGTAGCTTTGATTCATTCAAAAGTTATTTGAGCGACAAAATTGAAATGGCTCAAAAAATCGGCTTGAATGAAGAAGTGATGGCGAAAGCAGCTGAGAAGATCGCAGGCTATCTGGCAGCCAAGGAAGAACCACGCAATAGCGAGGAGAAGCTTCTTCAGGAATTGTGGAAGGTAGGGGACAAAGAGCAGCAGCACGCGCTTGCTCATATGCTCGTACGCGTGGCTCAATCCTCGTAGAAATATTTAATTGATGAAAAACAATATTTTACTATAAAAGAGCAGTCTATCCTTAAATGAGGATAGACTGCTTTTGCGTTTACTATCGTTGCAGCGCGTTCCGTTAGGGATTACAATATGTTCTGCTTAGCGTATGGAATTAATGTACCTGGGACAACAATTCATATGCATCTTCCTTGGTAGTAACCGCCAGAAGTGCTTCTCTGAAATGATCGTCCATCAGCTTACGAGACAGCATTTGCAGCACCTTCAGATGTGCATTGTCCTTGCTATTACGCGGAACAGCAATCATGAAGATTAGTTTCGCTTCACTGCCGTCCAAGCTTTTCCAGTCCACTCCGCTCCGCTTCAATCCAAAGACCACGCTTGGCTTCAGTACAGCTTCCGATTTACCGTGAGGGATGGCAATATTCATTCCAATGCCTGTGGAGCTTTCCTTCTCTCGGTCCAATATGGCCTGTTTAAAACCACTGGCAGAACTTACGGCTCCATTCCTCTCAAGTATTCCGATCATTTCATCAATCACGGCATCCTGTGTCGTTCCTTCCAGATCCAGATCAATCAGATCCATCGTTACAATATCTGTCAACTTCTCAATGTGAATGGCTTGCGAAGATACGGCTGGATCGTTATTTGCAGTTGCTACAGCTGATGACTCGGCGGCAGTCGTAGTCATCATAGATTGTTCCGTTACTGCGGCAGAATCTCCAGATGTCTCTTCTCCAGCAACAGCTGGATTTGCAGTTACAATATCTCTTTTCAGCAGACTCACCAGGATGACCGACACAGCTGCGCCGACAATAACGGCAATGAAGAACACCAATACATTGTCCACTGCACCAAGGACGGCTACGATCGGTCCACCATGAGCTACCTTATCTCCTACATTTCCCAACATCGCAATGACTGAACCGACCATAGACCCTGCCATGATACTAGGAATAACACGCAATGGGTCTTGTGCAGCGAAGGGAATCGCTCCTTCAGTAATACCGAATAGTCCCATCGTGAATGTCGCCTTTCCAGCCTCGCGTTCTGCTGGTGCAAATTTACGCTTGTTGATCATTGCTGCAAGTCCCATTCCAATCGGTGGAATACAAATCGCAACGGCGATCGGTCCCATAATTTCGTAATTCCCTTCACCAATCATGGCCGAGCCAAATAAAAATGCGACTTTATTGACTGGACCACCCATATCAAAGGAGATCATCGCACCTAAAATCAGTGCCAATAAAATTGAACTTGTACCTTGCATACCTGCAAGCCAACCCGTTAAAGCTTCAAACAATTGTGCGACTGGAGAACCGATGATAAAGACAAAGATTAATCCTACAATTAAAGATGACAACACAGGGATAATAATAATAGGCATGATCGGCTGTAACGCTCGCCCAACCTTCATTTTCCGAATACCCAGTGCAACATAACCTGCCAGGAAACCAGCGATAATTCCGCCGATAAATCCGGCTCCCGCCTCACTTCCATAAAAACTGCCGTTCGCAGCAATGAATCCGCCAACCATACCCGGTGCAAGCCCCGGTCTATCCGCAATACTCATCGCGATGAACCCAGCGAGGATGGGTATCATAAAGGTAAATGAAGCCGAACCGATATCCTGAACCGTCTTCCAAAATGAACCGTCCGGTATAACTAGACCGCCTGGTGTCTTCTCACCGCCAATCGTCAACGCAATGGCAATGAGCAATCCTCCAATGACGATAAAGGGTACCATATAAGATACACCATTCATCAAGTGGCGGTAGATAGGATTTTGCTTCGGTTTATTCTCCTGTGAGCTAGCTTCGGAGGTACGTGACTCTGCCTGGTACACAGGCACATTCCCCTTCATCACCCGCTGGATCAATTCTTCCGGACGGCGAATCCCATCCTGTACTCCAACGACCAGCAGTTTCTTGCCGACGAAGCGGTCTTTGACCACCGTCTTATCCGCTGCAATAATAATGCCATCCGCTTCACGGATCTCCTGCTCAGTTAGTTGATTTTCTACCCCAATGGAGCCTTGTGTCTCGACCTTCATCTCGATACCCAGCTTGGCCGCTGCCTTTTGCAAATTCTCAGCTGCCATATACGTATGTGCAATTCCATTAGGACATGAGGTAATCGCTAATATCTTCATAGTCATTCCCCTTCTCTCTGGTGTTTCCGCTTACATTGATAGTATAACCGCCTTTTTTGCTGTTATCGGGCGAACTTTTTACCGGAACTTTCGGAAAAATAGAATAATACGGACAAAAAACAGGACTTATCTATAAGTCCTGCTCCAAAGCATGGCTTTTAATTTAGTTTATCCCTTTAGCTTCCCTAATAGTCTCATCGCATCGGTCTCCTTGGATAAAGCATGAACTAGAGCTGGCTGCTCACTGATTAGGGACAACTCCTTAAATAACTGCCGCATTTCTTCCCGCCCATCCTGTTTTACCGCAAGCAAGAACACAAGCTCCACTTTCTCGGTTCCCCAAGTAAGTGGCTTCTTTAAAGTAGCGACTACAATGGCTGACTGCCTTATCCACTCTGAGCCGCCATGCGGGATGGCTATGCCTCCCCCGATCGTCGTAGCCGACATTTTCTCTCGCGCCAATACGCTGTCCACATAACCTGTTTCCACATATCCTTTGTCCTCCAGTATTTGCGCCAGCTTGGAAATCAATTGTTCGGGACGCTGCACTTCTTGCTGGGGAAAGACTAAAAAAGGTGTTGTGTACTTAAAAAATACAGATTCATCTGCGACTCTAGGTTCCGGCTCATCCATTCGTCTGATCACTTGCTCCAGTTGACGCTCATCCTTGGCATCTAGCAATGGAGAGACGAGAATATGCGGAACACTAAGCTCTGGAAGATCCACGGTTGTAATGATCAGATCCAACTCCCGGGTTGCCAGATAGTCCTGGACTTCTGCCTTCGAAAGAGTTGTCTCCACATGTACAGCCGGAAACTTACGTTCCACCTTTGTGCGCAATAGCTGGGACATACCAATGCCCATGTGACACACGATAATGGCCCTCTGAGGATGACTTTCTTTCTGGTGAAGTCGCTCCACAGAAGCCTGAAAATGTAGCGTTAAATACGCCGCTTCCTCCTCGGGGAACGATAACCGAACCAAATTCCCTACCTCTTCCAGCGTAATAATAACCCGGTCGAACATGTAAGGGTACATCTTCTTGATCTCAGTCAGCATAGGATTAGACACCGTCAACCCATATTGAAGCCGATTCAGGGTCGTATATAAATGGACTTTCAACCCTTTCAGCAACATCTTATCCTTGGAAAAGTCAATCATATTCAGCTCCGACATCCGCCGGACTAACTGCTCAATCAGTTTAGGCAAAAGCGGATGGCTGTCTGCCAGATCGCTGTGTTTCCCCTTGCTATCCTCCTGCTGATAACGAAACTTTCCACCCAACAAATGCAGGGTTAGATAGGCCGTTTCTTCCTTGGAAAAAGGTACGGAAAACAGCTTTTGCAGCTGCCGTAAAAACGCAGTAGCCCATGTAAACTCAACCTTCTCCTGCAAAAAGGCAATGTCTTGTTCGGAGAGAGAAATGGGCTGTCCCAGCTTGGTTCGTTTGACCATTAAGAGAATATGGAGCATGAGACCCTCAAAGGCTTCATCCGTAAAGCTGAGTTCATGATGCTTTTGAAATACTTTTAATTCATGATGGATGGTGGCAATCTCGTGTGGCTCAAACTGCTTGCGCATCATCTGTCCCGTCAACTCAGGACTATCAATCAGCTGATTCATCCGCGCCAAAGCGATCCGCTTGTTTTTCTCAGTGCCTTGAATGGTCAAGCCTACGCGCTGCTTGGTAATCAAGGCAAGATCAAAGCTGTGCAGCCAGTCATCAATCTTTTCCATATCTCTACGGATCACCGTCTTGTTCACATAATACTGAGAGGCCAGATCTTGTATCGTTACAGGCTTGGCATCCATCAAGAGCCGATAGGCGAGATGCAGCACCCTCTCCTCATCCGATTCATGCTGGGCTGTACTATCGCCTGCATACAGCCGGTGAAATAAATCAGCCTGCTCCGCTTCACTGATCTCCAAATAAATGCCACGTCCCGGTCTTCTCACCAGATTGGCATTGGAGTGCTTGACTAGATATTCTTCAATTACTTTTAGATCGTTTCGAATCGTCTTTTCTGAGCAATCCGTTTGATCGGCCAGATCCTGCACTAACCACAGTCGGTTCGATTCAGTTAACAACTTGCGAAAAATTTCTACTTGCCTTTTGTTCATTCCAATCTCCTATCTTCCAAAATAAAGAATGTCCAGGCATACCGGGTTATATTTTGTTAGCCTTATATTAGCTTATCGATATACTCATTGTAACCCTACAGCAACATACGGAGTGTATAATAAGACAATCCCAATATACTGGATTTTCAGGAGGAAGAACAGTGATCACCTATTTGAGATGCAATGAAGTCAGCATGGAGCACATTTTCCAGGCATTTTCGCTCGGATTCTCAGACTATTCCATTCGCCTGACCATGGAACAAGACGATTTCGCGGCACGTTTTTTCGGTCCAGAGGGTAATTCACGGAGCCACTCTTTCCTTGCCATGGATGAAGATCAGCCAATTGGCTTGATTCTAGGCGGTATACGGCAGTTTGACGGGTATAAGACCATGCGTTGCGGCACGCTATGCATCGGTCCAGCTTACCGTGGCCAGGGTATTAGCACCAGGTTGCTCGAATTGCATAAACAAACGGCCATATCCGAGAACTGTCAGCAGCTATGGCTCGAAGTCATTACGGATAATGATCGGGCTGTCCAGTTCTATAAAAGGCACGACTATGAGGTATGCTATACGCTAAAATACTACAACGGTACTGTCCCATCAATCTCTCCCGCTCCCTCATCACCGTACATGTTTAAGAAACTAACATTTGATGATGTCGCAGATTTTCGTACAACTCTTACCGACTGTCACATCCATTGGCAAAGTGACACACCTTATTACGCTAACAGCACACAGGAAGTTTTTCTCGGCATCTATGCGGTGAATCAAACCCGAGTCGGTATGATTGCTATGAGTGCTCAAGGTAAAATCAACTTTCTTTGGGTCGATCCCAAACATCGAAACCAAGGCCTTGGACGTACCCTACTTCATAAAGCGGCAGAAACCCAAAAGGTCGAGAAGGTATATATCTGCCTGTCCGACAATCACTCTCTTGAAGGCTTTATCCAAAAAACAGGCTTCTCGAAGGACCCTATTGAGCAATATGAAATGTGTATACCCCTTGATCCAACTACTTCTCTCATTTCTGAGAACGATTGATATATTCTGATTTAACGAGTGCGCACATGCAAAGATCATCATATTTCTCGGACGTAAATTCATACTGGGACAGGATTCCTTCCTGCCGAAAGCCTGCTTTTTCAAGCAAACGCAAGGATTGTGTATTCTCCGGCTCTACTAGTGCCTGAATGCGGTTCAACGGTAGGATATGAAACCCATAGTTGATCACAGCCGCAAGTGCCTCGGACATTAACCCTTGACCCCAATAGGCTCTGGACAATTCATAGCCCATTTCTGCCCGGTGATGACGTTGATCCCAGTTATGAAATCCGCAAGAACCGATGATTTTACCTTCCTTCATTTGAAGAGCCCAGCGGATTCCCTGGTCTGTCTCCAAAATCCGATCATACCAACGGATCTCATCCAGTGCCTCCTGTTCAGACTCAAATGGGCTCAGCCCGTAAAACTTCATCACCTGCTCATCTGAAAAGTATTCCAACATATCCTTGCTGTCCGTCGCTACCATTTTTCGTAATACAAGACGTTCGGTTGTTATAACCGGAAACTCACGTTTCATATTCTCACCGCCTTCTCCGTTGTTCACTTTCGCAAGCTTTTCCTTGCATACCTATGCCGCTAAGTTCAATATTCGATGATCATTACTTTCTTCTTCCAATTATAATGTAAATGAAAGAATACCTCTAAAGGGATATTTATAATTACTTCTTTGTTTATAGAATGTTTTCCTAATCATGGATGATAAAAAGACCGTTATATAAGGAGTGTGTTTTTAAATTATGGATTATTAAAATGAGGTGTACGATTTGGAAGACCAGCACATACCACAGAATTCACAAGTAGCAGCAAGAGAGAAGTACATTCGGCATGGGCAAAACTATGGGGAAACAAACAGAATGGCCGAAATATCAAAAACCTACGGTTCGTCTATTTTGTTTAGACGTTGGGGAGCAACCCTTTTTGATTTTATATTTTTTATAATCGGGTATATTTGTTTCTTTATCTCAGTCATTCAGATAACAGACAGATGGTTGTTGCCCTTAGCGATTGCCTCCCGTTGCATTCTGATTATAGCTTTCTTCTGCTACTATTTGCTCTTGGAGGGTTACACAGGCTATACGCTTGGCAAATTCGTTTTTCGTATTAAGGTGGTTACCGGAGAAGGAAGACCTCCTGGTTTTCTTAAATCACTCATTCGTACGCTGCTCAGGTTAATAGACACCAATCCATTGCTAATGGGTTCACTACCTGCTGGTATCAGCGTGTTAGTAACTGCCTCTAGACAACGAATTGGTGATTTAGCTGCAGGTACATATGTGGTAAAGGTGCGGGACTTGGAGCCTATTAGCAAAAAGACAATGAGACGGTCGCTCTTCATATTTTTTACCGCAATGGTGATCTTGGGAGCCTCGTTTGTAAATGCTATTTTTGTACTGGCAAACAGTTACAAGTCCAGTGAAGCTCCGGTAAGCAAGCAGGAGCAGAGTTTTGTAAGTAGAGATGGACATGTTCAGATCTCCGCTCCGTTAGATTGGTCAACAGACCCGGACCGGGAAGGAAAAGCAGATATTGCGATATTCAATCCCTACATTGAAAAGTCTGTTATCGTACGATCCAATTCGAAGGAGAAATTGGGTAATGTAACGCGCCAGTACTACACAAAGAAAATTCAAAACAACATGACCAAAGAGTTTAATCTCTCTACGGTAGGACCTTCATCCAACACCACGATTCAAGGATATCCTGCCACTCAGTTCACGATTAAAGGGCAGAAAGATATAAACCATTATGTCACCCATGTAGCCATTATTGAGACTGATAATAATTTCTACCAGATCATCGGGTATACGCCTGCATCAAAATATAGCCGTTTAAAGAAAGAAATTCATGATATTACCTATAGCTTTCGTGAGGTTCGACCTTAGACAGCGTGACGGACCAGGACGAATAATGAAAGAATAAGACGCAAAAGACAGGTGCTCCTCGGAGCCCTGTTTTTTCGCATACAACTATTCTTGATATCTATGATAAAATAGGCTGACATGTTCGGCGCCCTGTTTTATTATATTGTTCAGATGCACAACGATTTGAAAGCCCTTTCAATTAATGTGATACAGTAAAACACCTTACATCACTAGATAAAGGAGGAATCCTGATCTGTTTCCGCTCTCCGAAAGACAAGCCCAAGACATCGTAGACAAAATGATGAAGGATATTCCATACAATATCAATATTATGAATGAACGAGGCATCATCATTGGCAGCGGCGAGAGTGAACGAATCGGAACCATTCACCAAGGGGCTGTTCAGGCGCTCGAAACCGGGAAAATGATTGAAGTGTGGCAGGACGGACATTACGAGAAAAAAGGAACCAATGAACCGATTGTCATTCATCATGAGCTAGTTGGTGTCATTGGTATTTCAGGCAATCCTGACGAAGTTCGTCCTTTTTGCAACATTGTTAAAACTACGGTGTCTCTCCTGATTGAACAGCGTATTTCCTTGGAGCACTTGGCCCATGAGGCCAACCGAAAAAAATCCGTACTGGAAATGCTGTTAAATCATCAGGGAGCCTATACCCAAAAAATAAAAAAAGAAGCTGCTCAATATCACATTGATTTGCTTCTCAAAACTTCGGCCGTATATGTAAAGCATCTTCCTTCCGATCCTGCTCATTTCGCCGAATTATCCAATATATTCATGCAGCATCCATCCTTTCGTATGGAGGAAGACAGTTATCTCATCCTGATGCAAAATCAGGAACCAACGACCAAGCTACTGGAACCACTTGTACGCAGCCATCCTGATGTGCTGATTGCCATCAGCAGACAAGAGCACAGCATTGCGGATGTTTATATGCAAGCCAAGTCCGCTATGAATGTTGTACTAGCTCTGCGTCCACCTGTGCAGATTGTCTCTTTTGCAGAAGTCGAATTCTTGGTCAAATTAAGCCAAACCAACCTGACTAACACAATCCACCTGGTCAGCAAGCTGGAAGATACCGTGGATTTGCTGGATACGCTGCGAAGCTTTATTAATCATAATGGCAGTGTCTCCTTTACCGCAGATGAATTAAACATTCATCGAAATACACTGCAATACCGTTTGAAGCGCATCCATACCTTAACTGGCAAAGATCCCCGGAATCTCCTTCAGCTTTTTGAACTTACGCACGGCTTATTGGCGCTGCATCAATGAACTGCTGTATCACGCCAGATCATGCTGCGATTATATCCTATTTTCGCTCGCCGTCACTCCCGAATTTCTCCACCAATCTCCGTTGGCTAAAGAAAACCGGGGTTACAGGCGAGCGCTCGTATTCCATTGTAATTATATTATGCCGTTTTATGTTCCTCGCCTATCAATCCGATCATTACTCACTGATTTGAAGCACTCTTGCGATATTCTCGCATGTGCGCTCTACGTTTTGCGGCCCTTCGGCCAGAAGCTTACCCAGCTCCGAGGCTCCCGGCACGATGCCAAACACCGCATCTATTCCTTCCTTGTATAGCGTGTCGATCCCTTCCCCGATATAACCTGCAACCGCAATGACCTTTTTGCCTGATTGTTTGGCTGCCTGAGCTACTCCATACGGAGTTTTACCGAATTTGGTCTGAAAATCAATGCCGCCTTCTCCCGTCAATACGATATCAGCCGTGGCGAGCTTCTGTTTTAAATCGGTGTATTCAATCACGATTTCAATGCCCTTTTGCAGCGCCGCCTGAGTAAAAATCAATAAACCAGCACCCAATCCGCCTGCTGCACCCGCGCCTGGAAGATCGCGCACATCCTTTCCCAGCTGCTGCTTCACCACATCCGCATAATGGGCAAGATTAGCATCCAGTTGCTGCACCATTTCCGGGGTTGCTCCTTTTTGTGGGCCGAATACACGAGATGCCCCATGCTCCCCACATAACGGATTTGTCACATCACAGGCTACAATCAATTGCACCTGCTGCAAGCGGTCATCCAGTGATGAAATATCAATGCTGTCCAGCTCGCCCAAACTGCCGCCGCCGCGTGGAAGAGTATTGCCTGCCGCATCCAGAAATCTAGCCCCCAGCGCTTCCGCCATACCTGTACCGCCATCATTCGTCGCACTTCCGCCAATGCCGATGATAATTTTTCGAATTCCCTGGTTCAGACACTCACGTATTAACTCACCCGTACCATAGGTTGTTGTCTTTAACGGGTTTTTATTGTCCTTATTAACCAGATGGATTCCGCTGGCAGATGCCATTTCGATTGCCGCAGTGGTGCCGTCTCCCAGCAAGCCATATGCCGCTTTTACAGGTTCTCCAAGCGGTCCTGTCACCTCCATGTAACGAAGCTGCCCGCCTGTCGCATCCACCAGTGACTGCACTGTTCCTTCACCACCGTCTGCCATCGGAACGTGGACATAATGGGCTGTCGGATAGACCTTGCGCAATCCTTTCTCCATTGCGATGCACACTTCCTTTGCCGTCATGCTTTCTTTAAAAGAATCCGGTGCCAGTACAAATGTTTTCTCTCTCATTTTGTCACCCCATCGTGAATATTAAAGTATGAATCCATACAATATGGTTGCTACAATCGCCATAGTTCCGCCCACAATAGCTTCATAAGGGATTAATCCCATCCGTTGCTTAATGCTCATTTTCATGCTGTCTGCCGTAACGTGGAAATAGTTGCCCTGTGGCAAGGAATCAATGACGGTAGCTCCTGTATGCACCATCACAGCAGCAGCTAACGGGGCTGTCCCCATGTTCAGAATGGCTTCCCCAAACGAGCCAGTCGCCAAAATAACGCCAGTTGAAGTCGATGCTGTGGCGGCCGCCATCAGAATCCCTGCAAGCGGTGCCAAAAATGTGCCAGAAACTCCCGAAGCTTCAATCAAGCCAACTACCTGAGCAGATAAATTAGACGCAGAAATCAGACCCGCAATCCCACCTGCACCGATCAAGATGAGCACGGTTGCCGTCATTTTATTCAAACCGGAAGCCGAATATTTCAGGATATTGCGCCCTTGTCCCATGGCCAGCATACCTACAATCCCGGCGATCGGCAAAATGTACATCGCGTCGACCTTGAAGTTCGACAGTGCTTCAATGCCAGAGATGGAACCAATCGGGTTAATCATCAGCAAAATAACAGCTACCACCGGAGCTACAATCGCCCGTCCCAATGCTGGGTACTTCGACGTATCGACATCACTATCCATAATATCCTGTTCGGATACCTTCACGCCCTTGTTTTTCAACATAGACGCCACCAAAACAGTCATAATTAATCCGCATATCGCGGGCACCACACCCGCCAACATAACGTGGCTTAAATCCAGATTAAACCCGCGCGCCGCCGCAATCGTATTGGGATTCGGAGAGATAATGTTCCCCGCCTTTCCGCCACCAGACAAGGCCAGCAGAAGAGCCAGCTTGGAAATCCCCATTTTGTTCCCAACCGACAAGGCAATAGGTGCCACAATGAGCACTGCCACGGGAATAAATACGCCTACAGCTGTAATAATCATCGTCGCTAACGCTAGTGCAAGGATCGCTTTACTGCCGCCAAACTTCTTTACAATAGCCTGTGCAATTGTCTCCGCTGCCCCAGACTCCATCATCACGCCTGCCAATACACCTGCCGCGAGCACACGAATGACCGTCCCCATCACGCTCTGCGTACCACTAATTAGCACGCTGATCGTCTGCTCCAGATTGGCTCCGCCCAATAAAGCGCCTACAATAGCTCCCAAAAATAAAGCGTAAACCGGATTCAGCTTTCTTAATATCAAAATAATTGCAATAGCCAGCCCTGCTAGAGCTCCTATCCAACTGATCGTTAACCCTTCCATCTGTCTAACCCCCCGGGCAATTTTTGATTACGCTTTCATTATATCGATTGCAACGTGTGAATTATATTGAAGAACAGACGAAATTGATTGTGCATTTGCACAAAAAGGCCCGAACAGGCTTACAAAATCAATTTAATGAATACGCTTGCAAATTTAAAATTTTAGATTATAATACTTGTATACAAGTATACTTGATTAATGAGAAGGTGAATTTATGGTTCTGTCCAGTGAATTCCTATATCCCTCCAAATGGCTTCTCAAAGCCTCTGCTGGGGATCGTGTAACATCCGAGCTTAGAATGCGCATCATTTCTGGCGCAATTGAAAGCGGTACCATACTATCTGAAAATAAATTAGCTGCTGATTTTGCTGTAAGTCGCTCACCCATTCGTGAAGCGTTAAAAATATTGGCTTCTGAAAATATCATCCGACTCGAAAGAATGGGTGCGGTCGTTATTGGTCTATCAGAGAAAGAAATAGAAGAAATTTATGATGTTCGTCTACTTATAGAATCCTTCGTATTTGAACGTCTTATAAAGATGGACACTCATGATTTAGCAAAGGAACTTAGTAAAATACTCGAAATGATGAAAGTCGCAGTCAAATATAGTGATGCCGATGAGTTTTCATATCAAGATGTCTTGTTCCATGAAACGATTATTCGTGCAGTTAATCATTCATACATTCTGATGATCTGGAATAACCTAAAGCCCGTGATGGAAAGCCTCATTCTGTTGTCGATGCGTATGCGTTTCAATGAAAAGTATGAAGACTTTACACGGATTGTATCAAATCATGAACTTTATATTGAAGCAATCCAGGCAAAAGATAGAGACCTTATGATTAAGTCTTTACATGAAAACTTTGATGATGTTCAAGGTAAAGTAGAAGACTTATGGATGTCCCAACAACTGCTGTCCAAAGGAGTCGTGCCACAAAATGACTAACTACATGTTAGGTATAGATATCGGAACCACCAGTACGAAAGCCGTTTTATTTAGTGAAAAAGGTGAAGTCATCCAACAAGAAAATATCGGGTACCCGCTTTATACACCAGATATAGCGACAGCTGAACAAAATCCTGAGGAGATTTTTCAAGCAGTCCTACAAGCGACTTCGAATATCATGAAACATCACTCACAAAAAAAACTATCGTTTGTTTCATTTAGCAGTGCCATGCATAGTGTTATTGCAATGGGTGAAGATGACCGTCCACTTACGCCTTGTATCACTTGGGCAGATAATCGCAGTGAAGCGTGGGCACATCATATAAAGGATGAGTTGAACGGCCAAGAGGTCTACAGACGAACAGGAACACCCATTCACCCCATGTCACCCTTAACTAAAATAGCTTGGATTGTGAATGACCTTCCTGAAATCGCTATCAAAGTTAAAAAATATATCGGAATTAAAGAATACATTTTCAAAAAATTCTTTGATTTATATGTTGTTGATTATTCCCTGGCTTCAGCCATGGGCATGATGAATCTCGAAAAGCTGGATTGGGATGAAGAAGCATTAAAAATTGCGGGTATAACCCCTTCTCAACTATCTGAGCTCGTGCCCACAACCAAAATATTTACCGACTGTAATTCAGATTTAGCAAAAAAGATGGGGATCGATCCACAAACACCATTTGTCATTGGGGCCAGCGATGGAGTTCTCTCTAATCTAGGTGTCAATGCGATACGAAAAGGCGAAGTTGCCGTCACTATTGGGACAAGCGGTGCCATTCGAACCATCATAGACAAGCCGCAAACAGATGAAAAGGGAAGAATATTTTGTTATGCCTTAACGGAAAAGCACTGGGTCATTGGCGGACCGGTAAACAATGGCGGGATGGTTCTTCGCTGGATTCGTGACGAGCTTGCCTCATCAGAAGTAGAAACAGCGAAACGACTAGGAATTGATCCATATGATGTGTTAACCAAAATTGCTGAACGCGTAAGGCCAGGGTCTGATGGATTGTTATTCCATCCCTACCTAGCTGGTGAACGTGCTCCCTTATGGAATCCAGACGTACGTGGCTCATTCTTCGGTTTAACGATGTCGCATAAGAAAGAACATATGATTCGCGCAGCCTTAGAAGGAGTCATTTACAATTTATACACCGTATTTTTGGCCTTAACCGAATGCATGGATGGTCCCGTGACCCGAATCCAAGCTACAGGAGGCTTTGCAAGGTCAGATGTTTGGCGGCAAATGATGTCTGATATATTCGCATCTGAAGTCGTCGTTCCAGAAAGCTACGAAAGTTCTTGTCTAGGAGCTTGTATTTTAGGCTTGTATGCCATTGGAAAAATCCAATCATTTGAAGTGGTTTCTGAAATGATTGGCAGTACCAACAAACATGCACCCAAAGAAGAAGCAACCAAGGAATATAGGAAGTTGCTACCGATTTTCATTAACCTATCTAGAGTATTGGAAGAAGATTATACACGGATTGCTCATTACCAAAGAGGCTTAATTAAACACTAAAAGGATAAATACAGGGGGTAATTACAATGCCATTAGTCGTTGTAGGGATTGGAATTTTAGCATTACTCGTTTTAATCATGGGCTTCAAATTAAACACCTTCATTTCCTTAATCATTGTATCGTTCGGTGTAGCCTTAGCCCTTGGAATGCCATTAGAGGAAATTGTTAAAACCATTGAAGCTGGATTGGGCGGAACATTGGGTCACTTAGCGTTAATCTTTGGACTCGGAGCGATGTTAGGGAAGTTGATCGCGGATTCTGGTGGTGCCCAAAGAATTGCCATGACCCTCGTTGACAAATTTGGTGAAAAAAATATTCAATGGGCGGTCGTAGCTGCTTCATTCATTATCGGGATTGCGTTATTTTTTGAAGTAGGGTTAGTATTATTAATCCCCATCGTATTTGCCATTTCAAAAGAATTAAAGGTTTCTATCTTATATCTCGGTATTCCGATGGTCGCTGCTTTATCCGTAACACACGGTTTCTTACCTCCACATCCGGGACCGACCGTGATTGCTGGTGAATATGGCGCGAATCTGGGTGAGGTTTTGCTTTATGGCTTCATTATTGCTGTTCCAACTGTTATTTTGGCTGGCCCTGTATTTACGAAGCTTGCCAAAAAACTCGTACCTGCCTCATTTACGAAAACCGGTAATATTGCCTCTTTAGGAGAACAAAAAGTATTTAAGTCTGAGGAAACTCCTGGATTCGGAATCAGTGTATTTACGGCAATGCTTCCTGTCATCTTAATGTCGATTGCTACGATTATTACTTTGCTTCAAAAAACAATGGGGTTTGAAGATAATAGTTTACTGGCCGCGATCCGATTTATTGGTGATGCATCCACTTCCATGTTGATTTCCTTACTGGTTGCCGTCTACACCATGGGAATCGCAAGAAAAATTCCAATCAAAGATGTAATGGCATCTTGTACAACGGCTATTACTCATATTGGAATGATGCTCTTGATCATTGGGGGAGGCGGTGCCTTCAAACAAGTACTGATTAATGGCGGCGTAGGTGACTATGTAGCCGATTTATTCAATGGAACTACATTATCACCAATTCTGCTAGCCTGGATCATCGCTGCAATCTTACGTATTTCCCTGGGTTCTGCAACTGTTGCAGCTTTAACAACCGCTGGTTTAGTGATTCCGATGTTAGGACAATCCGACGTTAATCTTGCTTTAGTCGTGCTTGCCACGGGAGCGGGTAGCTTAATAGCTTCCCATGTTAACGATGCCGGGTTCTGGATGTTTAAAGAGTATTTTGGTTTAAGCATGAGAGAAACCTTTGCCACATGGACATTGCTTGAAACCATCATTTCTGTAGCCGGATTAGGATTCATCTTAATACTAAGTTTATTCGTATAAACCATGATTTCCGGGCGGTAGATTCCCCACTTATCATTCTTAGAATCTTCTAAGTCGATAAGTGAGGAACTACCGCCTATTTACGAACTGGAGTGATATCACCTTATTTCACTTTTGAACGATTGAACTAGTTGCTTCTGTTGTTCCTTTTGCCTCACCATGTCCTGCACCAAATAGGTTCAATACCACCACGCCAATAACAATTAAAGCAATCCCTACGATACTTCCTGTGTTGATTTTCTCCTTCCAGATCAATACTGAAATCACCGTTGTAGCAACAGCCCCCACCCCTGACCAGATGGCATAGGTCATATTAAGAGGAAGTGTCTTGAGGGTTAGTGAAATAAAGAAGAAAGAGATTACAAACGCGACAATCGTGAATAGAGTCGGATACAGTCTCGTAAAACCTTCAGAAGCTTTTAGCATTGAAGTACCAATAAGCTCACTAGCAATAGAGATTGCCAAGAAAAAATAAGCCATCATTCATTCTCCTTTATATATGTCTTTAATTCTTCTATAATTTTTTGCTTCAATTCTTCATTGGGAAGAGCGAGTCCGAACATTTCGGCAAACCACAAACCGTCTATAGCTAATCGGACGATCGTAGAACGGACCGGGTCCAATTCGTCGTTTTCGATTTTATTTTGGATATTCGCATACTCATCCTGAAGCAGCTTGAGCATGTGAGGGTTCGTAAATTGTGCTGCCGAGAGAGCGGTATACAGGTCACTTGCATCCTGATCCCCGGAAAATGACGTATTCATATAAGCGCGAGTCCATCTACCTTGGGAATGTGTATCGTTTTCTGCCCTTTCATTAAATTCAGTGATAAAGCTAGTCGATAGCTGCTCAACCATTCCCAGAATCAATTCATCTTTATTCGGAAAATGGTAAAGCAATCCTCCCTTACTTACTCCCGCCTTCTTAGCCACCGCTTCTAACGTTAATTTTTCTACTCCTGCTTCTTGGACAATCATAGAAGCTGCTTTAAGTATTAATTCTCTTTTTAATGTTTTTTTAGTTGTGTTCATTCTGATCACCGCCCATTTAACTATACCGTCCGGACGGTTTTATTTCAAGTAAAAGATACGTTTAAGCTAAATAAAAAGAAGCCTTGGGCGTGTAACATTTCAGCCAAGACTTCTTTAAATAAACAACTACCCAGCCCGGACATTTGGCAAAAGTCCGCATCTGTTGGGTTTTAAGTGCCACCTATAGCTTATCTCTTCAGATACTGTCTCAGCCATTGGAGCGCAGGGCGTTCCGTGCCGTTAGAGTTCAGCAGATGTGTACCATCTTTCCAAGTTTGTCCTTGGATATACCCCCAAAGCGTAACTCCCTTCACTGAGGGGTTTTGCCAAAGGACTGGAAACTTCTCTTTGTATCTGGCAAGTTGGGTGTTATCATCTCCAGTTATATCTAGTTCCGACACATAGATCGGCAACCCGGTCGCCGACAGCTTATTTAGTACAGTATTCATCGTGTTGACTGAGACGTTGTCCATACTGAAATGGTGGCATTGAATGCCAATACCGTCAATCAGGCCTCTACTCTTGAGCTGATTAATAATATTGACATATTGGTCGGCTAAAGAAGGGTCGTTGATAATACCATAATCATTTATATGCAGTTTGGCATTCGGGAAAGCTTGTCTAGCCTGTTGAAACGACCATATGACCCAATCCCATCCGGTCGACCCGTCACCACCAATGGCATTGCGGTAGGACGGCTTCTGATGCAACGGCTCATTCACCACATCTACAAACGCCGCATTCGGATAGCGCTGACCTGCTGCTTTAATCCACTGAGTCACTTCCGCTTTCTGATCAGCAGCCGACAGTCCTTTAACCCATCCTGGCTCCTGGGCACCCCATACCAACGTATGGAACTTGAACGGGAAACCATTGCTACGGGCATAATTGTAGGCGGTATCCGCCTGCGACCAGTTCATGTTGTTACGACTGCCTTCAACCGATTCCCACTTAGTCGAGTTCTCCGGCGTCACTTGATTCCAGTATGTCCCGTAACTAGGAGGGACACTGCCCGCAATGATATTCCCCAGAAATTTGCTTCCATTTGCCAGGCCAGCATCAGCCTGGTTGACCAGAACAGATGATAACAACACACCCGCCAACGCCAAACTGCTCACCAGCTTGCCCACTTTAGTTCTTAACATAAAATCTCCTCCTCACACATATAGTTTGATAATACTCATCCCTTAATATTTAAGCGCTTACATTTCCAATTATAAGAATGAATAGTCGTTTTCTGCTACATGTGAAAGTATAGATTTTACCCGAAAAATCTTACATCATTGCAGAACAGCCACAACACGAATCCCAAACAACTCTGAAACGATAACAAAAGGCTGCTGCGAAAAGTGATATACTCCCTTCACAGTAGTAGGTTTTATTATTCAACCTGTCTATCTTCTTGGGAGCATATCACCTGAAGACCGCTCCTTAATTATTTAAGGATTAAGCGCTCTTGCAATCGCGTCTACATAACTTTGGCTGGCGCGTTGACTTACTTCTGCTTGAGGAACCATCCCTTCAAAATTGTGGAATGTGCCGGGATACAGATGAAATTCGACGTCAACGCCCGCTTGGGCAAGGCGTGCCACATATTCGATCGTCTCATCTCGGAATAGATCGAGCTGCCCTACGCACGTGTAGGTCGGCGGCAGACCAGCCAAGCTTTCTGCTCTCGACGGCACCGCATATGGGGAAACCTCGCTATCTTCGGTACGATTACCCAAGTACATGTTCCAGGCCGTCAAGTTGTTCTTCCGGCTCCATGGTGCATTATCGGCCGTAATTTCATGACTTGATGCCGTAACATTGCGGTCGTCGATCATCGGATATAGCGGCATTTGGAAGATAAGGGCTGGTCCGCCTTTGTCACGAGCCATTAAAGCAAGTGCTGCGGTTAGACCGCCACCCCCGCTTGCACCAGCAATTGCGACCCGGTCCAAGTCGATGCCCAGCAGCTCAGCTTCATCGGTCATCCACGTCAAAGCGGCATAACAGTCATCGATGGCAGCTGGGTAGGGGTGCTCGGGAGCAAGTCGATAATCGACCGATACGACGACGCAATTAGCCGCCTGCACGAAGCGTTCGCACAAAGCATCGTCCATATCAGGATGCCCCATTACATAGCCTCCCCCGTGAATCCACAGCATGGCCGGAAGCTTAACATCAGTTCGCTGGGCAGGTTCGTAGATTTTGACTAATATCTCGCCTGCAACGCTCGGAATCATCCGGCTTGTCGTGCGTACGTGTTCCGACTGCTCAATAGGCGGACTCGACAAATAACTTCTGCTCAGTTCTAAATTCTCCTCCAGTTGGAAACCGGGGAATTGTGCAATTACTGACCTTAGTTCTGGTAATAAACGATTTTCAAAATCCATGCGAATCACTCCTATGTTAGGTTATTTTATAGTCTTTTTTCCGTCTCCGCTTCCCACTCGGCTATTTCCTTCCGCACTCGCGGTGCTACCTCTGTTCCAAGTAGCTCAATGGCTCTCATCACCTCGGCATGCGGCATCGTGCTTAACGGAACATACAGCATAAAGCGTGTAACACCTACATGCTTGCGAAGATGAATGATCTTCTGGGCAACCGTCTCGGGATCGCCAACATACAGCGCACCTTCAAAGCTGCGCGCGGCATCGTAGCTGGAACGATCATAATGCGCCCAGCCTCGCTCCCTACCCAATCTATTCATACCTGCCATCGTAGAAGGGAAATATGTATCTGCCGCTTGCTCATTATTCTCTCCGACAAATCCTATCGAGTGCGACCCAACCCTAAGCTGCGATTCATCATGACCAGCGTGCGCTGCTGCTTTCTTATAAAGCTGGACAAGCGGTGCAAAATTTATCGGGTTTCCTCCAATGATCGCCAGCATCAAGGGCAGTCCTAACAGACCTGCACGAATAGCAGAATCCTGCCTTCCCCCGCTGCCTACCCATATTGGTAAAGGGTTCTGAACTGGCCGTGGATACACGCCCAAATTGTTAATGGCTGGCCGATGACCGCCCTTCCAGATTACCTTTTCGGACTCCCGTATTTTAAGGAGAAGTTCCAAATGTTGTTCAAACAGCTCATCATAGTCATCCAAGTCATAGCCGAACAGAGGAAAAGATTCAATAAAAGAACCCCGACCCGCCATAATCTCGGCACGTCCATTTGAAATACCATCCAGCGTAGCAAAGTCTTGAAAAACGCGCACCGGATCAGCTGAAGAAAGCACCGTCACTGCACTGGTTAGCCGAATCCGTTGCGTCTGCGCTGCAGCCGCGGACAGCACCATTGCTGGTGAAGATGCCGAATAATCCTTTCGATGATGCTCACCTATACCAAACACATCAAGTCCCACTTGATCAGCAAGGATAATTTCCTCGACAACTTCACGCAACCGCTGTGCGTGACTTATCACTTCGCCTGTCTGAACATCAGGCTTTGTCTCTACAAACGAGGTAATACCTATCTCCATGGTCCATCTCTCCCGTTCTAATAGCTTTCTTTGTGTGCCAATTGAATAACAATAAAATATCGTACCAATCGGTAAGTTATTTTTCCCAGTAAATATAACTCACAAAAAAGAATACTGTCAACAATCATAGTAAATCCACTTTGATTTTCTTTCATATTTACCTCCCCTTTTCGGGAAAGACCAACCTTCATTTGACAATTTCAAGGACTAATTATAAGATAATAACGTACCGATTGGTAATCAAATAAATGTCACTGAACATTATAATCAGATACATGGAGCCATTAAGAATAAAATCATGAGTAACGAGAGGTATTGTTATGGGACGAATCCGCGAATTTGACGAAGAGAAAGTTTTAGATGCAGCTATGCAAATATTTTGGGAAAAGGGATATGAAGCCACCTCATTAAGTGATTTAACTTCAAGAATGGAAATTCAACGCCCCAGTATATATTCCACTTTTGGGGGCAAAAAAGAATTGTTCGAAGCCGCGCTACGCAAATACACGATGTCCCGTGCTTCTCTGATCCGAACCAAACTTCAAAGTATTCCATCTGTAAAAGAAGCATTTCGTACTTTTTTTGAGGGTGTAGTTGAAGAGGAGTATGCGGAAAATCCTAGAAAAGGATGCTTTTGCATTAATACAATGGTTGAACTTGCGCCCCATGATGAGAAGTTTGAAATTCTTACAAGGGAGCATCAAATGTACCTAGCGGTCATTTTTCAAGAAACCATTGAACGAGGTATACAATTAGGTGAGCTTGAGATCGAACTAGATGCGAAGGCTGTATCACAGGCACTAGTTGTATCGTTAATTGGTCTGACCGTCATGATAAAGTCTCGTCCAGAACGATCATTTATTGATAATACAATAGAAGTAACACTGACACTGCTTAAGTAAGTTGAATGGATTCTTTTAGCGGATAACAATCTCTATAAGACAGTTTAAAGGGCACCCAGTCGGGTGCCCTTTGTGCGTAACACATGTTTTCACATATGTTGATATAAAACATGCATTACAATTGCGGATAAGGATGGAGGTTTTATTAATGTCCACGATGTTTTTCTTTCGCTTTTTTCTCCTTTAACTCCCTTATCCGTGCCTTCATAGATTCCTTTTGCTGTTTAGAGTAAGTACGTTTCTCCAACTTACGCTTCTCATACTCTAACTTTAAGGCCTCTTGTGCGTTGGAGGAGACTCCCTTTCGCCTTAATTCATACGCTGCCTGCCTTGCTAGCCGCTTTGGATTGATCTTCTTCGTTTCAGACCCCTTTACAGCCACCTCTTGTGACAGCCGACTAACAAGTTCACACATTTCCTCTCGGATAAAATGGAGAATTTCTTCGTCTTTAGGCTCTGTACCAAAAATGTACCTGGCTGCCTTCAATTTCCCTTGGTCCTGCTCCTCCACGACTCCAACCCAATACTGTCCATCATGATAAATCGTAAGCTTCATTTGAATCCCCCTCATTTTAAATCGAAACGATGGACATCCCGAGGGGGAAGGTTACTGACATGGCACTCTTGCTAATATAGAGTCGTCCATGCGTCTGGACTACCAACCAGACTGTGTTTTTTCGTCTCAGAAAAAGTATAGTTGCCTTACTGGAAAACAGCAAGTTAATCGCTGATATGTATTAGAGTGAACCTAGATATAGAGTATACTAGATGAGTATAAGTTCGGTACACGATGACATGATATATGTAATGGTACTTAAATACAGCGCAGAAGAGGTTGAGAATGAGTCAGAAGCATTTTGCAGATTATCCATTAAGTGAAGAAATTGTGAGGGCTCTGAATAGCTTGGGCTATGAGACGCCAACAGAGATTCAAACGGAGGTTATTCCCGTTGCGCTTGCGAAGAAGGATCTTGTGGCCAAATCGCAAACAGGCAGCGGCAAAACAGCAGCATATGGTATTCCACTTTGTGAGCTAGTAGATTGGAATGAGAATAAGCCCCAAGCTTTAATCCTGACACCAACTCGTGAACTCGCATTACAGGTTACTGAAGACATCACGAATATTGGACGCTTTAAGCGGATCAAAGCAACGCCCCTTTATGGGAAACATCCTTTTCATATACAAAAGGCCGAGCTAAAACAAAGAACACATGTGGCTGTAGGTACGCCTGGACGTGTACTGGATCACATTGAACGAGGCACGCTATCCTTAAATCGAATTGCCTATCTCGTGATTGATGAAGCTGATGAGATGCTGAATATGGGCTTTATCGAGCAGGTTCAGTCGATTATTCAGGCGTTGCCTAGTGACCGGGTTACGATGTTGTTTTCCGCTACTTATCCCGAAGATGTAGCCAAATTATCACGTAAATATATGAACGATCCTGTGGAAATTGAGATTAAGGCAACAGGTGTAACGACTGCTACAATTGATCACTCTCTTATTCAGGTGCGAGAGGCGGACAAACTGGCTCTGCTCCAGGATCTGCTCATTGTTGAGAACCCTGACAGCTGCATCATTTTCTGCCGTACGCAAGAGCATGTAGATACACTATTCAGAGCATTGGCTGACCTCGAATATCCATGTGATCGCATTCATGGCGGCATGGAGCAGGATGAGCGATTTGAGGTAATGAACGCATTCAGAAGGGGACAATTCCGTTACTTGATCGCAACGGATGTAGCCGCCAGAGGGATTGATATCACAAATATCACCCATGTCATCAACTACGATATTCCCCTTGAAAAGGAAAGCTATGTTCATCGTACAGGCCGTACAGGACGTGCTGGCAAAACGGGGAAAGCCATTACTCTAATCACTCCTAAAGACAGCAACCGATTAGCTGATATTGAAGCATATATTGGATTTGCAATTCCGCAAGTAAAAGCCCCCTCAGAAGAGGCTGTAGATCTCCGCAGAGAAGATTTCGAGCGGAACCTACATGTAAAAACTGTGCTCAAAAACGACAAGCGCGAGCAATTAAACCAACAGATTATGAAGCTCAATTTTAACGGCGGTAAGAAGAAAAAACTTAGAGCTGTCGACTTTGTGGGTACCATCGCTAAGCTTGACGGGGTAACGGCAGATGATATCGGCATCATTACGATTCTGGATAATGTGACAGATGTTGAGATTCTGAATGGCAAGGGCCCACTGGTGCTTGAAATTATGAAGAATACGACCGTAAAGGGCAAGCTGTTAAAGGTACGCAAAGGGCATAAGTAGAAGGTACGCTGCATAAAAAGAGTGAGGCCATCCCGTCCAGAACAGCCAAAGGTTTTCGTAAGCTATACAGGCGGGATGGCCAAGTTCATCTCTTGCTCCTCTAATTCATCTTTCCATTTAGCGATATTATAAATGACTTTGAATTTCTCTTTTAACTGAGTAACACCTTCAACTGGCACATAGCTGTCCAATTCTATATGGAAGTCCGAAATATCTTTTTTATGGTTATACATCTCTTCTAGAATATCAATGATTGTGGAAAGTCTAGATTTAAACGATAACTTATAATCATCTTCGTCCTCGAGTATACATAGATTTTCTACCCCTCTAAAAAAGGAGTTCTCTTCAAAATATAGCTTGTTACAGATCATATGGACCTGCATCAATGGTTCGCATATTTGCCAATCCGCTTGCTGCATGGCGGTTTTGAGTGATATATGTGCTCCACTAGTGTAATAATAATCTCGATAAAAACACATTGAACAAGAAGCCCTCATTATTTTAATTTTTGAATCTACAGCAGGATATCCTAATAGAAATCCTTCGGCTAGCAATTTCCTGGAAAAGTAGTCTAACGATTTTACGAATAATTGGTATCCAAGCTCCTTACCTTCCTCATCATCTTTATGACAGCAATAATGAATAATATCCTCATTTACTTGTTTATTTTCATATTGATATCCCATTCCAGCCTCTAAACGATCAATATGAATTTCGACTCCTGCAAATAAGTCATTCAAACTTGTTATTCTGGAATGATTGCCTTTCAAATTTATGTTTAAGTCAGCAGTACATTCTCTATAAAGTATGCAGGTGTCTTTGATATTCAGGTTTATATCTTGTCTTTTCATAAAATCAGCGATTCTCTTGAGGTGCAAGTAATCCGTTCCTATAAAAATTATTTTCTCATATTCAATAGCCCCAGCATCAGATTGATTAAAATGAACAGCAATACAAACGTCCTCATCGTGTGCTATCAATGTCTCAATACTCTCAATCATCCTATTCCGTAGTGCAGCTTGTCGAGGAAATGGCATGGTTAATCCAATGTATTTTGATTCCAGGTTAGGCAGCAGCTTCATTTGATCATGAAGGTAAAGCATCACATGATCAAAATTATATTTCCTAGCACTTTCATTCATTAGAAACCGTAGACCTCCTTCTTACCAATTCTTAATTTCATTTTACCATCCCCCCACTTCCACAATATACCTTTAACTCTATAAAACTAACTACGTGGGTGATAATTGTTCTGCTTTATCGTATTCTCTTAAAGAGTTGATAGCACACTTAAAAAAATTTTAGACAAGGTGTCCCTTTTGGTCATCTTCGTTTGTTATACAGATATAGTTTGCTTTTTGATCAGAGGGGGTGCCTAAATCCTTGAATGAGGACATCGAATACAGAATCAAACGAGTTCAAGCCGGCGAAATCCAGGATTACGCCTACATTGTAAAGGGGTACCAGCGTCAGATTTTTGTGTACTGCTGGAGGCTATTAGGAAGTGAGCAGGAGGCAGAAGAGGCTGTGCAGGATATTTTCGTCAATGCTTTTGAGAAAATCAGTAGGTACAAGCCGACAGTGGGCTTCTCCTCCTGGCTGTATAAAATGGCCTATCATCACTGCCTGAACCTAATTCGCAGGAAGAATCTACAGCGCAAATTTAAACTTACCCTGTTCACCTCAGCTGACATGACTTCAGACAGTCCAGCGCAGGTTATGGAACGTCAGCTTTTCAGTGAACCGCTGAGCCGGGCGTTGGACCAACTGAACGCGGAGGAGCGTAACCTGCTGGTGCTGCGCATTTTTGAAGAAAAAACATTTGGAGAAATCGGGGAAATCATGAACAAAAGCGAGGACGCTATCAAGAAAAAATACGGCAGGACAAAAACAAAGCTCAAAAAAATAATGGAGCCCCTAAAGGAGGACCACAAATGCGTGAGTTACAAGACAGAATTCAAAAACAAAGCCTGAAATACACCGATCTGCAAGACAGGGGATTCAAAAACATGGACAAGCTAACCGAGCCAGAGAACGCTTTGAAAATTCAGGCTTTTGACGTCTCTGACAAAGTGATGGAACAGGTCTACCAAAAGGAGATGCCCAAAAAAGGAAATATCGGAAAAATCCATTTTCAGCCTCGCTTGACTGTCCCCATCATGATTTTGCTTTTTGTAGTAGGGGCCTCTGTGACCGGATACGCAGCTTCACAATATCTTGAGTTCCGCAACAGCACGGGTAATGTCGTATTAAATACCGCCAAAACCCCTACCGAAACGGACGCCTCCAAAGCATATACCTCGACCTACGCACAGTGGGACAAAGAGGTGAAAGGCCGTTTGCAGCCAGGAGAGTATGCTGCCTATTACGTCAAGGACGATTCTATGAATCAAAAAAACCTATCTAATCCGGCCCTGTTTGCGTACAAACCGGCTGAACTTTCAAGTTTCAACAGCTTACAAGATGAAATCAAGCGGACTGAGGCTCCTTTATTCAACAACCCCACTCACCTACCGGATGGCTATCAGTTTGAATTTGGATACGTCTATCCAGTCGCTGCATATCCTGGAATGATGGACAAAAAGGAATATCGCGCTTTAACCGATCAACTGATGCAACAGGCCAAAGCTGCACCGGAGGGTGAAAACCTGTTTATTCAAAAGCTAAGCTGGGACAAGTCAGACTCCTCCTTTGCCCGGTATGCGAGAGGAAACGACTATGTAAACATTACCGTCACCAAATACACTCCTGAAGTCACAAAGACGACCATCATGCAAAATGAACAGGATTCGGCTGAGCAAGTGACAATCAAAGGAACCAAGGTCTATTACATCAGGGCAAGTGAAGCAAGCAAGCCCTTGGAAGCAGGAAAAAACCGACTGGGATGGCTCGATGAAAAAAGACATTTACACTACAACATATCCGATAACCAAGACAGCCCGCTGACCAAAGAAGATTTGGTTAAAATAGCCGAAGATTTGCTTAATGGTTCACCACAATAGCTGCAACGGTAAGATTTAAAAAGAGACTGCCCTTCGCCAAGGGTAGTCTCTTTTTAAAGAATAGTCCCTATACCATTTCCTCACAAACCACTACCGCATACACCATAATCTTTTTACCTCGACTAACTCCTGATCGTTGAACTTCATTCTGTATACATCTGGTTTGGATGTGTGTAGTAGAAAATCCAAGTCGTACTGCTTGTCATAATACCCCATCATTAAAGTCATAACTGCCCCATGAGTGCCTAATGCAACTTTCTGTCCTCGATAGGTTTTTAACAATTCTTTTAGAACTGCTATACTTCGGTTCTGACAAACCGTATTAGACTCTCCTCCCTGTAAAGCAAAGTTTGGATCAGAAAATGACTTGTATAATAAAGGGAATAATTCCTCATCGGGTAGTCGATATTCTTCATTCAAAAAAATTCTTTCTTTAAGATCCTCGAATACCAAAACTTCTTGTCCTGAACATCGGGCTAATTCTTGGATGGTTAGGATTGCTCGTTGATATGGACTTGAAACGAAGACCCCGATCCCCTCTCCTTTCAGTAATTCCGTTATTCGATAGGCATCTGACTTCCCTTTATCCGTCAACCCTCTAGTTCTTTCATTTCCTTCCGTCTTCGGTGATTCGCCATGTCTCACCATGTAAATGAAAGTTTCCAAAATAGCCTCCTTAAAGGATATCGTTTTGCTCTCGTGATTCCTGAAACGGCCCATTGGTTATAATTTTAGAGCAAATCTTTCGGTATGACCAATCCAGTCTGCACTCACCATACACGAACTGATAATTGCTGTTACGATGTCATATATTATCTTTTTCTTTCATGCATAATGCTTTACCACGGAAGCTGATCATCCATGTAATAGAATCCGCCTGTTGGACCATCCTCTGGCAGGGTCGCCAGTCGGACCGCCGTTTTTGCTCCATCCTCCACCGACAGTTCCGCCTTTTCCCCACCCATCTGCGTTTTGACCAAGCCGGGGTGTACGGAGTTAACCTTCAGATGCGTCCCACTGTTTTTTTGCGCCCAGTAGGCCGTCAGCATATTCAAAGCTGCTTTAGATGCGGCATAAGCCGGGGTAGCAAGCCGCTGCACCCGTTCATTGGAAAGTTGGAACTGAATCGAGCCTATAGCGCTGCTTTGGTTGACGATTCTGCCTGCTTCGCTCTTTAACAGTAATGGCAACAGTGCTTCTGTAATCAAATAGGGTGCGAATGTGTTCACCTCAAAAGTATCTCTGAAAGCATCCCCGTCATAACCCGCTTTTTCTGCCAAAATGCCTGCATTGTTGACCAAAATGTCCAGCCGTCCGTAAGTATCCTCGATGAATTGGGCCAATTCCGCCATATGTGCAGAATTCGTCACCTCAAGCTTCACGCCGACTGCCTGAATGCCTTCTTGCAATAGCCCGGCCGCTGCTTCATCTGCTGCTGTTTTCGTACGCGCAGCAACCAATACCGTTATGCCTTGCCGCCCCAATTGTCTGGCAACCTCCAGTCCGATTCCTTTGCTTGCTCCGGTAATTAACGCGATTTTGTTTGTCATGATTTATTTCCTCCTCATTTTTATAAAATTGAGAATGATCGTTCTAATAACATGAAAAAAATTTGTTTTCGTGTATCGTCTATGTCTCTAAAATACGTAGATTTAACTCGGCTATCCGTTGCAGCTTTTCTTTCGGAACGGAAGTCCGCACCATCACCCTCAGTCCCGCTAAGGCATTTTGCAGATACTCAGCCAATTCCTTCGCTTCGTACTGCTGTGTGAATTCGCCGTTTTGCTGTCCCCACGTTACGATTTCTGCAAGCAGCTCCTCCGATTTTGCAAAGGCCTTCGTCGCTATCGCATCAATCTCCTCATCCCGAGCTGCTAATTCGACAGCCGAATTCACGAACATGCAACCGGGCGGTACGTCCTCTTCACCATTAATGATAAAGTCGAAAATGAACTGAAGTGCCTGCTTAGCCGTCTGGGATTGCTTGATCCCTGCCGACCATCTACCACTAACTCGCTCTCCGAATCGGTCCATCACTTTAAGAAACAGGGTGTGCTTGTCGGTAAAAGTATCATAGATACTTCTTCGATGGATCCCCATGTGCTCGACAAGATCATTCATCGAGGTTTTCTCATACCCCTGCTCCCAGAACAGCCTCATAGCTTTTTCCAGAACAACGTTTTCCTCAAATTCTTTGCTCCTGGCCATCGTAGCTACCCCCTGACCACTTAGAATAGGTTTGGATTAATTTGCATGACCTTTTGGAAACGATCGTTCTACATTGGTCGCTGATATGTCTTTCTTCTCTGTCTGGCTTTATCCTAACATATCGGGAACGATCGGTAAAGAATTACTTTTCCTCCTTTATAGCCCGCTCCATGATTACTGTAATCGCTTTAGCAAACACCAATAAACACAGAAGGATTACAAAGTTTCGCACTCGTAAGCAAGCATTTTAGCGGTGGGAGCTCCCCACCGCTTCACGTTGTTGCTTATGCGACTGAATACGTATTGTAAGATTACTTTGTATTTTATTAAAATATTTGGATGATCGAGTTACTAGCCATGTAAAATTAACGATGCAGCGGTTCTTTTTCGCCCAGACCCAGCACCTCTGTAGTGGTATTGTGGATCTGTTGGTAAAGCTCTGAGTTTTCCGCTAACGACAATCCATAAGAAGGAATCATCTCTTTTATTTTTGGTTCCCATTTTTCCATATGTTGTGGGAAGCATTTCTCTAATACCTCCAGCATAACGTGAACAGCAGTAGAAGCCCCCGGAGAAGCACCGAGCAATGCAGCCACCGAGCCGTCAGCGGAACTAACCACTTCCGTACCAAATTGAAGGGTTCCTTTACCGCCCTCTGTATCTTTGATCACCTGCACACGCTGACCTGCTACCACGATATCCCAGTCCTCAATTTTGGCGTTGGGAATAAACTCGCGTAATTCCTCCAGGCGCTTTTCATTCGATAACATCACTTGCTGAATCAGGTATTTGGTCAATGCCATCTCTTTTGCCCCTGCCGCCAACATCGTGATGAGGTTATTGGGTTTTACGGAACCAATCAGGTCCAGATTTGAACCCGTTTTCAGGAACTTTGGTGAGAAGCCGGCAAACGGTCCAAACAGCAGCGCTTTTTGGTTACCGATGTATCTAGTATCCAGATGCGGGACAGACATAGGAGGAGCACCGACCTTCGCTTTACCGTATACTTTTGCATGATGCTGGGCGACCACTTTAGAATTGTTACATACCATAAATAGTCCACTTACCGGGAATCCCCCGATATATTTGGACTCAGGAATGCCAGTTCTTTGGAGTAAAGGTAGACTTCCGCCCCCACCACCGATAAAAACGAATTTGGCAGTATGATATTCGATTTTTCCGTTATCCAGATTATGCACTTTGACTTTCCACGAGCCATCGCTCGCACGTTTAATATCCTTTACACTATGCTTGTATTTAATCTCGACGTTTTTGCTTTTTAAATGGTCAAACAACATGCGTGTTAAAGCACCAAAGTTGACATCTGTTCCAGAGTCGATTTTGGTTGCCGCAATCGGTTCATTCAATGTACGACCTTCCATAATTAGCGGAATCCATTCCTTTAGCTTTTCAGGGTCATCGGAAAATTCCATGCCTTGAAATAGCGAAACACTTGAAAGCGCTTTAAAGCGCTTTTTTAAAAAAGATACGTTTTTTTCACCCATTACCAAACTCATATGGGGTATGGGCCTGATAAAGTCCTGTGGATTACGAATCAAATTACTGTTGACAAGAAAAGACCAAAACTGTCTTGAGAGCTGAAACTGTTCGTTGATATTAACCGCTTTACGAATATCTACAGATCCGTCCGCTTTTTCGGATGTGTAGTTCAGCTCGCACAGTGCAGCATGACCCGTGCCTGCATTATTCCATTCGTTAGAGCTTTCTTCTCCTGCACTTGCCAGTTTCTCAAACACTTTAATTTCCCATTCCGGTGCTAACTCTTTCAGCAATGATCCCAGAGTCGCGCTCATGACTCCGGCACCAATTAAGATAACGTCTGTATTTTTCTGAATACTATTCATAAAAACCTTCCTTATCTCTTATATTTGCAAAAAAGAGCAGGCCCTCCTGCTTAACTGACTCAAGAAGCAAGGCTCCACTCAGGAACATACCTTTTCTATCTCCATTATAACTTAAATATAATCATTTAAAAATTATATCTACTTTTATCTGATAATTATAAATCATTTCTGCTAAAAGGTGAGAATTTTCTTGCGAAAATAAAAATTGAACTCAGCCTTTTATAAGAAACATAGCTGATTTTGTTACTCTCGTGAAATACAGCTTCCCAATAATTAAATCAACAGTTTATGTATATGAATAACCAGGAATTGTTATGTAGGATTTCAAGAATTAATGCGCGATCCATCTTGGGACTGTACGCAAACTGTACAATGCATAGAAATCAAGTAAAATAAGGGACATAAGGCGAAGATCCCCCATGACCTGGACTATTGTTGGAATATTTTCTTTTGTCAGGGAAGAACGGTTTTCGGACTGAAATGCTGAAGAAGCAGAATCTGTAATGATTCTGTAAACCTTGTAGGAATGGGGACTAGAGTGCTATGAGGAAAATAGTAGTTAGTGGGAATACGTACTTGTGGAGTTATAAAACAGTCAGAGATATTTACTGTAGATCCAAGTTGACTATTATTTCTGAAAATAGAGATATAAAATTTATAATTCAGTTTACTACTAAAGATACAATTGTCACTGGTAGCCCTTTGAATGAGGGATTACGGGTGATGAAAGAGGGTAAACAATATTCTATTAATCTGAACCAACCTAAGTATGTTGCTGAAGTGTTGCAGTATATACTTGATATGGAGTTAGATGTGACAGTGAAGAAAGTGCATGAGCTAAATGGTAATGAATTGTTGGTTAGTATGGGGTATCAGGATGTGACTGGACTTTTGATATGAACTAAGCCTGTTCCACATTCTAAATCAAGCAAAAGGCCTTCCCCGAAGGAATGGCCTATTTGTTATGGAAAGACACCTCATTTTTCATGCCTCACTCTTAGTCACTTTATAGAGAACTTGCTGTTATTTAGGATAAGTTACGTATACACCAACTGCTTTCCCTCTGAATCCCAACGCCATGCCAAATCACCTTGTAGCCATAAACCACCATAGCACTCGTCTATTCCCTTTATCTTCACCCAGTCATGTACTTCCGCCACTGTATTCCTCCCTACTTCCGATAATGCAACAACGCATTGGTCAAAGGATGGGGTTGTTTTCTTTTGATGATCAGAAAATGAGTGGCGACCTTGAATCTCCAATAGTGCATATGGTTGCTCCGACATATTCCTCAAACGGTACCAAAATTCCAAATCACCCATTCCTAGACCACTTATTCGGTTCCCGATCTGCTTAAACAATTCATGTGGAGTATTTACTTCTTGCTGGATGAGTTCCAAAGTTGTCTGCTCTACGATGCCCAGCCCATTGGCGGTAGAAGGTAGACGAGATAGGTGCAGTTCAAGTGCCGCATGAGCAAAAGGCAGGGCAGATGTGTCTTCGTGCAAAATATCAATATGCCGCGTTATATCCGGGGAGGTATATGCTTCCCAGATTCTTTTGCCCATCTCAAGCTCCTGCTGGCCAATCTGCTGCCACGTGCCTGACAATTTTTCTAACTGCTTCGTTGTAAGCTGTCCCAAGCCCCTAAACGGTTCAATACCTGGGTAGTTGCCGATACACAGCAAGCTCAGTTTGGTTTGGCCTAGAGTTTGCATTGAAAACCAGTACAACAAGTAACTTAGCATCAGCTGGTCGAACAAATCGTGCTCAAACCATAGCACGACTTCGTCGTACTTATGAAAGTTATGCAGAGTCTGCTCCTGAGCCTTGCAATTGGATACATATTCTTCTGCTGGAATCCCGAGAGTTCTCTCCAAATATTCCACTCTTGCTGCTCTAGATGAGGGCTCGCCCATTTCAAGGAAAACCGGACCTACCGGATACACCTCTCTCCAGACCAGGATATCTCCGCGAATGTTCCCTTTCCTCAGCTTGTCACCAACATGGTCTCCGTTGACTATATGTAGCACCGATTCTCCTCCTTCGTAAATATCGTTAAACATGGATACAAAGTCGCTGACAAGCAGCGAGGCTCTCAGCTTATTGCGGGCATCGAACAATCGTTTTTTCAGCACGGATGGAGATACACATAGATAGCTTGATATTTCACCGATTGAATACCCTTGAAAATAGTACAGCTGAACCGCCAGTTTTAACTTGTCAGATAAACCCTCGACGGATTGATGAAGCTTTTGGTGCCATTCCCTTCTTTCAGCGATAAGCTCCACATCAAATTTTCCTACATCCATGACTATAGTTTCGTCCAACGGCATCATCGTCGGCTTCTTGCGGCGCAGAAGACGATGACATATTATAAATACTTCATCATGATGTTCGAAACAGTCCGCTGTTGATTTTCCCAATCATAATCGGAGTTATCCATTATAAAAGTTTGAAAAGGAAGCTGCTCAATAATGTGCAATTCTAGCTCTCGTCGATGTTCAAGGAACTGTATATATCCATCGTACCCGTGCAACCCCTTATTTTTTCCATAATCCTGCTCCGTATGGTACCAAATCACAAAATCTAGCCACTCTTGAGGCCTCATCGTTTTCACTCGCTCAATCGTCTCACGGACACTAGGTTGCTTCAAATAAAACAAAATTGGATTAAGGTCCTGAATTTGCTCCGCAATCTGTAATACATGCTGAACAAATCGATCATTTCCAGCATCATGTCGAGCGAGTAATGCACACCCTGGGTTCTGTAAAAAACAGCATTCGAGTATGACCAGCTTATCCTTTTCTCGCTGATTCTTAGCAAAAGAACTCCAACGTCGAACCATCAACTCGCAATATTTTTCTACAGGTATTCCATCGTAGATTTCATAGCGCTGGATTTCCTCATACAAACTAGAAGGAATTCCATTTTGAGCTGATTTCTGCGCAAGTGCATAGGCGATTAATGAGTCGTTACCGCTTAGCGATACAAATGGATCAATATCATGAAATACATCAGCATAGCTAGACCGGAGCCTATCAAGTTCCTCATTCGGCATGCAAGCCACTGATTCATAATCAGCCGGATGCCGTAAATTCCCTTCTAAAAAAAGTCCCGCCTCTATTTTATGCTGGTGTAAGATGTCCTGTATGTATCTAGATAATGTAGATTTTCCAGAGCCAGGTATCCCTTCAACCATAACCAATTTTGTTTTTGCAGATGGTAAATTCGCCATAGTATCACATCCTCATGAATTAGATGACTACCTTAAAGAAGAATCCAATTGTCTCGTTAGATCGCCCACCTCCCTATCCGCCCACTTCAACTTCCCTTATCTAAACTTCCTCTGGCAAACAATAAAAAGCATTGGGTCTTGAAGACTGACCCAATGCTTCTAAAGATGAACTATAATTACTTAATAATTACGTATTCCAGGTTAACCAGTTTTGCATAAGCAACAATTTGGTCTGTAGTTAGATTCAAGGAAACTACAGTATGGTGACCGCCGCCGTTCTCAATCCATGCTTTAACTCCATCTTGGAAGTTCGGCTTCACGTTCCACAGTACACGGGCCACTGGAAGTTTGGGAGCAGGAACTGTTGGTTCAAATGCAGTAACCTCATTGATCAGCAGTTTATAATGTGTGCCAAAGTCAGCCATGGAAACCACTACACCATCTCCTGCCTTACCATCAAACACCAGACGGGCTGGGTCTTCACGATCGCCGATACCTAACGGAGAAACGATAATTTTAGGCTTGTTGCTTGCCAACGTTGGATCAACTTCAAGCATATGCGATTGAAGGATCGATTCCTGACCAGCTGCTAATTCATAGGTGTAGTCTTCCATAAAGCCAGTGGATTGATTATGGCTCATGACTTTAAGCAGACGATCGAGCGCTGCAGTCTTCCAGTCTCCTTCACCAGCGAAGCCGTATCCTTGTGCCATCAAACGTTGAACGGCAAGACCAGGAAGCTGTTTCATACCGTAGAGATCTTCAAAGTTTGTAGTGAAGGCAGTATAACCACCATCATCCAGGAATCGTTTAATAGCAATTTCATAGCTTGCTTGCACTCTTACGCTGGATTCCCAAGCTTCCTTGCTGTAAGTACCATAATCAAATTCATACAGTTCGGAGTATTCTGCGAACAAAGCATCAATTTCTTCTTCCTTCACAGCATTGACGTACTGAACAAGGTCGCCAATTCCGAAGTAGTCAACGGTCCATCCAAATTGGATTTGGGCCTCGACTTTATCCCCTTCCGTAACACCAACGTTACGCATGTTGTCGCCAAAACGGGCAACTTTGATATTGAAGCTTTCGTTATAAGCAACCGCTACATCCATCCATTCTGCGATTTGCTTTTGCACTTCCGCACGTTCCCAATATCCTACAACCACTTTATTCTGTTTCTTCAGACGGGCATTGATAAATCCATATTCACGGTCACCATGAGCTGCCTGGTTGAGGTTCATAAAGTCCATGTCAATTGTAGCCCAAGGAATGCTTTCATTATACTGAGTAGCCAAATGAAGCAGCGGTTTTTGCAACAATTTAGTACCGCGAATCCACATTTTTGCAGGTGAGAAAGTATGCATCCAAGTGATGACACCAGCAACCTCGTCACGATAGTTGACTTCTTTCATGAGGCTGGTGATTTTGTCTGCACTAACTGCCAGATCCTGCAATACGAGCGGATAAGGCAACACACCGCTTTTATTTAAGGCATCGGTCATTTCTTGTGCGTGTGCTTTCACTTCTGCTAATGCTTCTTCCCCATACAGATGTTGTGAACCTACGACAAACCAGAACTGTTTTGTACCTACTGTTGACATAACATTCATCCTCTTTTCTTTGTTTGTTAGTATAGTTGTCTTATTTTTGCCCGTAGTAAGCGTCTTTCCCATGTTTGCGCAAATAGTGTTTATCTAGAATACGCTGCGGCAATTCTTCAGCAAAATGATTCAATTCCCGTGCGAATAGGTTCATTTTCGAAACTTCTTCCAACACGACGCTATTCATAACTGCGGATTTCGCATCTTTTCCCCAAGTGAAGGGAGCATGACCTTTAAGCAGGACACCTGGCACTGCTAAAATATCCAGCCCACGCTGCTCAAAAGTTTCGATGATGACACGGCCTGTTTCGGCTTCGTAACCACGATCAATCTCGTCTTGTGTCAGGAAACGAGCGCAAGGAACAGAACCATAGAAGGTGTCTGCATGAGTAGTCCCCATTACAGGTACATCCAGGCCGGCTTGAGCCCAAACGGTCGCCCAGGTCGAATGCGTGTGCACAATACCGCCGATTTCTGCGTAGTGCTTGTAAAGTACGGCATGAGTCGGTGTATCCGATGAAGGTCTCATCTCTCCTTCAACAACATTGCCGTCAAAATCAACAACTACCATATCGCTAGGTTTCATCGTGTCATAGCTAACACCACTCGGTTTGATAACGAATAAGCTGCGCTCACGATCAACAGCACTTACGTTACCCCAGGTGTATTTCACGAGTCCATGTTTAGGCAAATCCAGATTGGCTTGAAATACTTCTTCTTTCAGCTGCTCTAACACGTCAATTCCTCCAGTTTTCCACTAGATTATCTACAGCAGCCTGCTCAATTGCCAGGCCTTGTGTGTAGCGTTCCAAGAATGTTTCGAATCCCTTAACATCGGAACCGTCGGGATGAATTTCTTGTCCCTCAACATCTCTGAATACTTTTTGGTCGAGGAAGTCTTCCAGACTTTCTTGCTGATCCTTGTTCATCATGTAAGAAGCCAGAATAGCCATACCCCACGCTCCGCCTTCTCCAGCTGTTGCCATCACGGACACCGGAACATCCATAGCTGCCGCGACAATTTTTTGTCCGACAATAGGGGTTTTGAATAAACCGCCGTGAGCCAGAATGCTGTCAATTGCGACATTTTCTCTCTTCGTCAAAATATCCATCCCGATTTTCAAAGCAGCAAATGCAGTGAACAGATGAGTGCGCATGAAATTGGCCAAATTGAAACGGCTCTCAGGGGAGCGGACAAACAATGGCCGGCCTTTCTCTATTCCGGTGATGTTTTCTCCTGACAAATAGCCGTAGCTAAGTAAGCCGCCGCCATCTGGATCTGCTTCCAGGGCCTTATTCAGCAACACGCTGAATAATTGATTCGGGTCCGCCTTTTGCCCCATGGCCTCATAGAACTCACGGAACAAGCCCAGCCAAGCATTGAGATCACTTGAGCAGTTGTTGGCATGAACCATTCCGACCGGATTACCATTCGGTGTGGTCACCAGATCAATTTCCGGATATACCGCCGAAAGATCCTTCTCTAATACGATCATGGCAAAAACTGAGGTTCCCACAGACACGTTGCCAGTACGTTTTCTCACACTATTCGTAGCGACCATTCCTGTTCCCGCATCACCTTCTGGAGGACAAAGCGGAATACCTGATTGCAAATCTCCGGATTTATCTAAGATTTTGGCTCCCGCTGCGGTTAGTACACCTGCCTGCTCGCCTGAGATATGAACTTTAGGAATAATGTCTTGTAATTTCCAATCGTATCCTTTGGCTGCAATGAGTTCATCAAATTGCTTAACCATCGACTCGTTATAATCATGTGTAGTCTCATCAATTGGGAAGATCCCCGAAGCGTCTCCGATGCCAATGGCTTTGTTGCCAGTCAGCAGCCAGTGAATATATCCAGCCAACGTCGTAATAAAATCAATATGAGGAACATGTTGTTCTTCGTTCAATATCGCTTGATACAAGTGAGCAATACTCCATCGCTCAGGAATGTTGAATTGGAATTTATCAGTTAAAGCTTTTGCTGCAGCACCGGTCGTCGCATTCCGCCAAGTCCGGAACGGAACAAGTAATTCACCTTTGCTGTCAAAAGCCATATAGCCATGCATCATTGCAGAGAATCCTATAGAACCAACCGTATGAAGGGTGATTCCGTATTTTTGTTCAACCTCTTGTTTCATTTCACGATAAGCCTCTTGTAGACCTGTAATAATGCTCTCTAAGTTGTACGTCCAATATCCATCTACCAAGAGGTTTTCCCACTCATAGCTTCCAGATGCGATTGTTTCAAAACGATGATCAATCAGCACTGCCTTGATACGTGTGGATCCAAATTCGATACCAAGTGAGGTTTCTCCCTTAGTAATCGCTTGTTTAATGTCTTGATCCATGCTCACGTTACTCCTCTCTCTGAACAACTGTTATAATCGCAATAATTGAAAGAAGGCGCTTTCTTTTGTTTACAGCCTTAGTATATTTTTTGTGCGTACATTTGTCAATACAAAACCATAGTTATACTTACAAATACTTTGACGAACCGAGTGTTTTTCTATTTTAACTTTAGTATTTATACAGATAGGACAATAGATTATAATAAACTCATAATTATGCTAAAATATGTACATACAAATATTATAGATACATTAATTAGTATTAGAACAACTTGGAAAGAAGGAATAAAGTGAAACCAAAGTATCAGGTCATCCTTGAGGATATAAAAAGCAACATTCTTTCAGGGGCATACAGCGTAGGAGAACAAATCCCAACGGAATTCGCTTTGCAGGATAAGTATAAAGTTAGTCGCCAGACGGTCCGAAAGGCTATTTTGGAACTATCTAACGAAGGTTTTTTAAGAAGTGAAAAAGGATCTGGCACCTATGTCAGCAACCAATTTCGTTCAAAAACCGGTGGCAATTCCAGCAATAAAACCATCGGAGTCATCACAACCTACATCTCTGATTACATCTTTCCCTCTATTATTCGCGGGATTGAAGCCAGATTGAACGAAGATAATTATTCATTACTATTAGCCAGTACCAATAATGATGTCGCACAGGAAAAGAAAGCTTTGGAGATGATGCTGTCCTTTGGTGTCGATGGTTTGATCATTGAGCCTACGAAGAGCAATCTATATAATCCCAATATCGCTTACTATCTGACGTTCAAGGAACAGGATGTTCCATTCATCATGATTAATGCCTATTATGAAGAGTTGGAGGTTCCTTACTTCTGTCTCGATGACGTACAATCCAGCTATCTGGCAACCAAAGAATTGATCGCTAACGGACACACACAGATTGGCATCATTGCCAAAATGGACGATTTACAAGGGAAGTATCGAATGAAGGGTTATATCAAAGCGCTTGGAGAAGCCAAATTACGCTTTCACCCCGAGCAAGTGCTCTCATTCTATACAGAAACGAAGCAGGATCTGTCCACCAATTTGAAGAAATTCTTGACCGAACAAAGAGACGATTTAACCGCAATTGTCTGCTATAACGACGAGGTCGGACTAGAAGTTGTACATGTATGCAGACAACTTGGTATATCCGTTCCCGAAGATTTGTCCATTATTGGCCAAGACAATTCCTATATTTCCAAAAATGCAAACATCAAACTAACAACATTGACACACCCACAGGAACAAATGGGCCGTGATGCCGCCGACTGGGTTATTAAGAAACTACAAGGGAAGAAGGATCTAAGCAACCAAACCTATTATCAGCCCGTGTTAATTGAAGGAGAGACGGTAAAGAAGAAATTGAAGTGAAGGGGGAAATTTGTGATATTCACATACTCGTAATATACAAAACGCTACTGACAACGGAATGTCAGTAGCGTTTTGGCCTTTTTTGGATTCCTTGCCAGATGCGAAGCGAAATAACTTATCCACCATTATCACCTGAAAACTAAATCTGTTGACATTTTGTGGGGAATACTGTATATATTCAAAGCCAATACGAAAGGCAGTAGAGGAGGATCTGCATGCACAGAGTGATCAAGATCAGATTCACGCTTTTTTACGGTGAAGTGCCTGAAGCAAAATATTACGGGTACTTGGAGTTGAATCAGGATGGCAATATGATCGCGCTCTACAATAGGTACGGTGAGGAAATAGACATGTATGGCGGACATGAATTTGTTAGGGTAAGGGCACTTGGCAAATTTGATGACCAAGACCGTGATAATTTTTATTCTTTGTTAGAAAGTGATGGTGTAGGATAATCTGCACGATAGGCTGACGATTCCGGTGCCAAGGCACTACGAAAAATCAGCCTTTTTGATTTTATTTGCCTTATAGAGTTGACCGGCACGTTATCATAGTCCCCTAACCTCATCCTGTCAAGAAATAATGCGCGAATGAGCGACACCGTGGCGGACCCCCTTTTGCTTTCGAAATATGAATGAATTTCCGAGTATGATGAGCAATTTCGCTTTTTCCAATTCATCCCACTCCACGTAAAATGATTTTCAGGCGTTGCGGGATAAGCGATATACAAACAATAGACGGAACGTCATGAACAATCGGGAGGTAGAAGATGGACAATCAGGCTCAAGATGCAAGAGAAATGAAGAGAGGGGCAATATTAACCGCTCTACTCATCGGTACATTTGTCGCATTTCTTAACGAAAATTTACTTACCAATGCGTTTCCTGCATTGATGAGAGAATTTAACGTTGCTGCTTCGACCATACAATGGTTATCGACCGGTTATATGCTCGTGATCGGCGTACTGGTGCCGGTGACCGCATTACTACAGCAATGGTTCACGACTCGCCAGATGTTTATGTCTGCGATGGCGTTATTTTTGGCAGGTACCTGCTTGTGTGCAGTATCCCCGGGATTCGGAATCTTGCTGATGGGCAGGGTTGTTCAGGCTTGCGGAACAGGATTATTGATTTTGTTGATGATGAATACGATTCTCGCCCTCTATCCTCCAGAACGCCGGGGTGCCGCCATGGGTCTCATGGGGCTGGTCATCATGGTCGCCCCTGTCATCGGGCCAGCTTTGTCTGGCTTGATTATCGATACCTTTCAATGGCAATGGCTGTTCTACATGGTGATTCCTATCGCACTGTTTTCGATGATTTATGCATTGGTGTACTTAAAGAATGTGACAGAACTGACCAAGCCAAGGGTCGATCTTGTATCCATTGTGATGTCAACCGTCGGTTTCGGCTGCGTCACCTATGGCTTCAGCCAAACAAGTGCCTCACTTGAGCCTGAAGGTTACGGATCGATTGCAATAGGCAGCCTTTTCTTGCTCTTGCTTGTATGGCGCCAGCTTAAGATCAAAGAGCCGTTGATCGATCTTTCCGTATTCCGGCATTACACTTTTTCTCTGGTTGCGGTATTGATTGTAATTCTGATGATGGTTCTATTCGCCACAACAACATTGCTGCCGTTCTATATGCAGGATGTGATGAAGTTGACAGCATTTGCGACAGGCTTACTTCTAAATGCCAGGTAGCATTTTGAACGGGATGCTGATGCCGGTATCGGGTAAGTTACTCGATAAATTTGGGCCGAGACCCGTCATTGTGCCCGGACTATTCCTGATCGCCATATCGTTGTGGCTGTTTACCGGCATCGACAGTGATACAACACAAGGTTCCGTTCTGTTCAATCATATCCTCTTATTCTTAGGCATGTCATTCGTCGTCATGCCGGCTCAGACAACAGGATTGAATCAACTTCCACGTCACCTGGTTCCTCATGGCACAGCCATATACAATACGCTCCAACAGATTACAGGTGGAATTGGCATCGCATTGTTCGTCGGCATCATGTCGTCTGGAGCCAATCGTTATCTTCATCATTCGCTCAATCCCACTGCAATGCATGAGAAGACACAAAGCATGGTTTCCGGTCTACAAACAGTTTTTTGGATTGAATTTATTCTTGCAATACTTATTATAGTGCTGGGTTGGTTTATAAAAAAGCCATCTGAACATAATTAATTCATTACTAGGCACAGATTAAATCATGTATAGGATCGCTACTCTATTTTAATTGCCTCGATATAAAGTTCAATTCTCACTTCATTCGCGACAACAATCCCGCCTTTTTCCAGATGGGAGTTGAATGTCAAGCCGAATTCATTGCGTTCAATACTGGCTGTAGAATGAAATCCTACACGTTCCCGGCCGCGAGGGTCTTTGTTAAGTCCTTCAAAAACGGTATGAAAAGTGATGGGTTTTGTTACTCCATGCAGAGTTAGATTGCCCGTAAGTTCATATTGCCTTTCGCCAGCAAGGACGCAGCTGGTGCTTTCAAACGTAATGGTTGGATACTTGTCTGCATGAAGGAAGTCGTCGCTCTTCAGGTGCTCATCTCGTTGCGATTGGCGAGTTGTGATACTATTTGCATCTATGGAAGCCTGAATACCCATGGTTGCTAAATCATTAGGATCAAAACTCAAGATCGCTTGGAAATGCTCGAATACTCCTTTGATTCTATTAATCATTAAATGCGTTACCGAAAACTCAACGGAGCTGTGGTCCGGATCAACTTCCCACTTGATATTTTCCATGAATAAGTTCCACCTCTATAATAAGATTTTGAGAAGGGTCGCTCCCTCTCAAGGCACTGCGATATTCGCATACTCCTAATATACAAAAACGCTACTGACAACGGGATGTCAGTAGCGTTTTAGCATTTTTTTGGCTTCCTCGTTGTCTATAGTCAATAAAGTTATGTACTAAACAATAAAGTTGTGTTCTAACTTATAGTAACTTGTGAGTGACTGGAAGCTTGCGGAAACAACCTGTGAAGCTGAGTAAGGACGAAGATCGATCAAGGTCAGCAGATTGCAAAGCCGTTTTGGGGTAGCTAAACCAGACCCTATATCGAAACTTAAAAGCAAAAGGACTTTTCTCTGGAATCCACTAAAGAGAAGTCGCCGTATTTGTTATGTAACGTTTCTTAGTTTTAAAAATGAGTTTAATCTCTTGTTTTTTATTTCTGATTAGCACGTTGAGAGAGCCATTCTTTTTTCAGTAATGCATATTGATACGTATTCTCGTATTTCGGCGTGCCGTCTTCGTATTTAACAAATGAAACGAATTCCATGAAGCAGCCTTCCTGGCGAAAGCCCAGTTTATCACACAGCTTCTGGGAACGGAAGTTATCGTCCTCAACATAGGCGTACAGTCTCCTTACTTCTTGTTGCGTAAAGAGATATTCTATGAAGGCGTTGGCGCTCTCACTTGCGTACCCTTTCCCTTCAAATCTGGCATTAAAATTCCATCCAATACCATACGTATCCGAATCTCGTTCTTCCTTCATACCAAATAGTTCTCCGATCAGTTCGTTGCTGTCTTTCAGGCATACCGCGATATGGGAGTCGTCACTGCTTCTTTTTTCGACCTCCTCTGTAGCTTCCTCCAACGTCGAAATCTGGTGATCCATAAAGCAGTTAACTCTTGGATTAGCTGTATACTCCAACAATCCGGCAGCGTCGGTTGCGGCAAAATTCCGCAGGATCAATCGGTTGGTTTCAAGTATTTGCATGGATATACCTCCAGTTGTTATTTAAACGGACAATAAAGTTGTGTACGAGATATTAATGAAACATCACGAAGGTGAGCTCGAAGGTGCCTACCATCTGAAGGCTGATAATCTAAACTTATCCGTCGACTTTTTATGAATAATTCATACACGCCTTCCTCACGATTCGTCTCTGTCGAAATAATCATTTGGCAAATGCAGTTCTCGCAAACAGCTGATAAATTTTCCTTTGAAATTCGGATTGCTTTTATATTCCGGCCATACCGCCTTATAGTAAGGTAGCAACTTCTCATGTGGGATAATGCCCCAGTATAAAATCAAGTTATTCAGAACCTGCGGGCCGCCCCCCATCAGCATCTGTTCAATGATCTGCCAGCTTCCCAGCTTGTTTTCGCAACTGCGTGCGGCATAGATGGCAGTGGTTTGCATTTTCGGATCGGCGTCACACAAGAAAGGCGCAAAGTTCTGGAGCGTAATCGCACCGTAATCCTCCAGGATATATCCCGCATAACGCAACGTTTCCGGGTCGTGAACCCTGTCAAGCCTTTGCAAGATCGCTGGAATAAACTCCGTTAAATCCTCAGTTTTACTGGAAGCGTGCAGAATCTGTAAAGCTTGAAGAAAATCCTCATGTTCATCCGATTGCAACAGCTCCAGAAGATATTTTCTACCCGTGTCAAAGGAAGTTTTGCAGATAAGCCTAATGGCTGTGGTCCGATTTTTGGGGCTTTGTTCCGCAATATTTTTCAAAAAAGCAAGGGTTAGCTGAGAGACCTTCTTAAACTTGAACAATCCATCAAGCGCTTTGGCTTGGATTTCTTCGTTTGGAGCGCTCTGATAAATCTGGATCAGTGCATTCTCATCACCCGGCATTCGACTGCCAAACCACCCGATATCATAATCCAGAATAATTTCATCCAGCCAGCGCTCATACCAATCCAGAAAGCTACCTTCATAGACAAAGAAAAAAGGATGATCGGGATGAAAATCGGAGGTGTACACAATTCTCCCCCTATATTTCCCTTCAAGTACGAGATACATGTCGTATTCGCAGCCTTGGGTACCTATGCACAACATGCCGCCCAACACCTTATTACAGGTGTCGTCGTATTCCTCATCGGGAATGTCCTCGTCCCTGGTCAGGGGCTCAATCAGATGGTTCCATTCCTCTTTGGTCATCCCGGGATGCAGAACGGATTTTGCAAGGAGCACCTGGCGCTCGGTGTAGGAAGTTGCCTTTCCAAGTGAATAAATTCCATAGTAGGGTCCGGCGCCTCCGTTGCCGACGTTCATTAAAAACTGGGCGTAAGGCTCAGGAAGTGTGACCTGATTGTGGGCTTGCCAGTCCTCTAGCTCTTTTGCTGTAAGCTTCTCTTTAACCCTATATTGATGTGAGGATGCTCCAAACACCGAGAAGTCCGCGTCTTTGCGCATGGCTTGACTCAGTTTGTTTTTTATTCGATCCAGTTGCGTTTCTTTCTTCCTAAACCACATATTTGAACCCTCCTGTTGACCATAGCCAGGTTTCCTTGTTTACTTATCCAGCAATTTTATTGTTTTTTCTATGGGTCGTACCTCTTTAAAATGATATGTATCTAGAGTACCACAGGAAAAATCCATATGAATGGAATCTATATGTGGATTAGACTATAATCACCTTGTTATTCATGTAAGCCACTCCTCATTTCTCGGAAATTAACGACATAATTATTTAATTAAACTCATTAAACGCAGTTCATTTTAAACAACATAGAGTGAGGGAGAAAATAATGAAAAGCCAATTAAGAAATATTACGGTCGACGGTTATGCATTCGTTTATTGGTATTCAGGCGGGTCCCGCTTCGTCTTAAACCTATCTCCCAAAGAGAATAAAAACATCAAAGTCACGCTCATCTTCCAGGCAGATCCTCCCGATGAAGAGCCTCGTACTTATTGGGCCTTTTATGATATTTCAGCACAAAATAATAACATGGAAACTGTCCTCCATCTGGGTAAACCCAAGCATATCGCTGAAATTATCTCTTACTTGATGGCAAAACGACAAGAGCTTTGGACCCAGGGGAAACCTCAGGTTCTGGATAATGCCTGGGATTTATTAAAGGAGATGGGCTATTCCGAGCTAAATCCAATTTGGATTAGACAGTGGTAGTCCTAATGGCTTGTGGGCTAGCCCCCTTTGACCTGACCACTCAAAGGGGGCTTAAAGTCCACAGGGTACGATTATTCGTTATTCGGCGTAGTCGGACTAGCCGAGGGCATCAAGCCTTTAACAGCGCCGAGAAACGGGCGAATAGACTTGATCATGCCGTAGCCCATCTTCACAACCGGGACAAATTTCTGGATCATGCCGAACAGTCGCAAGCCGCCGCCGAGCATACCGCCAAGCCCTCCTGCGCCTGCAGTGGAGCCGCCAAGGCCGCCTAACAGCGAGCCCATCATCGGCAGGAATGCCGACACCTTGGCGTCCGGCTTGCGAGAGCGCGAACGGCTAGACGGTTTACGTACACCGCTTTTCCGGTTGCCGAGACGGACGCCCGGGGCATGCGAACTGGCTCTGCGTTCGAGAGGTCGGGAGTCTTGTTTCCTGGAAGGAGCACGCGGGGGAGCCCCAGCACTGGAAAGTACCAACCCGCCGCGATTAACGTCGGTGATGTAGCCGACATAAGTCTCTCCGCTGTGCAGGGTGACACAGACCGGACGGCCTTGAAACTTCTTAGCCCGTGCACGCATCTCTTTCGATTGTGCCATGGAAGTTCACCTCGCTCACTGATTATAATTCAGTTTACGCCAGGGGCGGGCTTCCTGCTTGTGCGAATGGGGCATACGCACGCCAAAAATCGCCTGACGTGCTCGTTAGCCCCACTCCAAATCAAGAGAATTGCCAAAAACCTGCTGCTGGATGGTGTATCTCAGTCGCCCCCATTTTGGCAAAAACATATAGTGATCCAAAACCAAAGGGATAATTGTAATCCTCCTGAAGTAACGTTTCAGGATAACCATCTTCATCTACCTGCAATAAAAAGGAAAAGGATTCCTCCTTCAGCTTCGTAAAATAATAGTCTTCATTTTGAATAAGTCTCGGGTTTCCGCCTACTTTGATCAAAAAAGGCTGATCCATTGATTTTTTGTCATGGCTTAATTTCCCATCTGAAATTGCATGCTTTACAAGCCCTGGGTTAGTAAACATATCTTTGACACTTTCAGTTGAAGTGGGATGCTCAATCACCTTGACCGAGCAATTAGGATAAATGTTGTTTTCTAAATACTCCTCATAGTCTTCAGGGATGAAGATCGAAATCATGCTCGCCGGTTTAAAGGGATGGACGAGGCTCAAGTAAAAAACATATTTTTGGTTATCTTCGTGGATGAGGTCCGATTGATTATCAAAAAATTCGGGCGCATTCCCGCCGATCCAGCCCGCACTATGCTCGTTCGATAGGATCGACCCCGCATAATAAAGAATACATTCCGTTCTCTCAGCTAAAATATTCATTTGATATTCATTAGGCATTTTACAACTCTCCCTCAAGAAACGCGAACCCCCTTACTCCGCTGCTTCCGCCAGCCATGCTTGCATAGCTGGCGACTCTGCCCGATTCAAACGCAGGGCGATTTCGGTATTGATCTCATCTGGCGGCATGTTCTCGACGAGGACACATACAGACTCTCGCGGTTGATTCAAGGCAAACACGCCTTCATCATCGAGCATTTTCATCGCCAGCTCCATGGCCTTCAGCCTCGAATCAAATTCACGATTCCATTCATCAGCTTCAAGCTCCGCAATGGAAGGACGTTCCATAAATAATTGTTTAACATCATCGAAGTCCTCATCCTCGTAGCAACAATAGGGTGAATCGGCATAAGACCATTTGATGAGTTCCGCAATCGTTGACCCCGGCGTGTCACTTTCTTCTCCTTGCCTGGCCGCTTCCCTCTCCAAGGCCTCCCATGACCAGGCGGAGATGCTTGGCGCATGTCCCTCTCCAGTAGTAAATAGCGTGCAGTAATAGTAACGTTCACCATTTTCAAAAAGAGTGCGAAAGGACGTCCTAGCCACATCAGCAATTTCTGCCGCCAGCGCCTGTATTTCATGCGTCGGTTCCATGACAATCGCCCCTTAGCCCTATAAAATATATATCTTATTTCCATTATAAAAATTGTTCGTCCTAAATCTACCTACTTTTCGCCTGAATCCTGGAAATGTGTACGATTAAGGTTCTAATTCGAGGTGCATCTTGGCTTCCGCCTCATCCCATGGCACTGAGTAACCCGCCCCTTTGGCGCAAAAGATAGAGGAGGATGTATACAGTGGGTCTGCCCCTTTGCGGTAGCCCATCCGTTCTATGACTTCCTCCGTATTATGACAGCGATCGTAGCCGCTGAACACGCAACGGATACTGCCTCGTCCATGCGTAAAGGATGCAAATTCGGTACTGTAGTTCATGAAAGTCGACACGGGCACCCTGCCCGTGACCACCGCTTGCGTTCCGGTTGTCTGCGGTGGATTAAAAATACCCGAAGCACGCTGAATATCGGACAGCACCCTGCCCATTTCATCGATAGCGACCTTGATTTTGAAATCGTAATAGGGCTCCAGCAGCAGATTGTCCGCCTTCTCCAGCCCCTGCCGTAGTGCTCGAAAAGCAGCCTCACGAAAATCGCCACCATGGGTATGTTCTTTATGCGCGCGCCCCCTCAGCAGCGTAATGTTCACGTCGGTAACCGGCATGCCGGTCAGCAGTCCGTGATGCTCCCGTTCATAGAGATGATTCCGAATCAGATTCTGATAGCTGACATTCAGATCATCGGCATGACATCTGCTATCGAACATAATGCCGCTGCCCCTTTCTCCCGGTTCAATCAGCAGATGCACTTCCGCATAATGCCTGAGCGGTTCGAAGTGGCCGTACCCTTTCACAGCCGATTGAATCGTTTCCTTATACAAGATTTCCGGTTGTCCAAAAGAGATAGCAAAGCCAAACCGCTCTCTAACAAGCTGCACCAGCACTTCCAGTTGAATCAATCCCATGACGCGGATAGAAATCTCCTGCAATTTCTCATCCCAAACGACGTTTAGAGACGGCTCCTCCGCCTCCAGTGTGCGAAAAGCACCGAGCACCTTCTGTACATGTATCGAATTGTCGAATAATACCTTAGATTGTAATGTCGGCTCCGAATCGTAAGCTAACTTGTCCGATATCGACCCCAGACCTTGTCCGGCCTCGGCGGCGGACAATCCGGCAACCGCAAACAAATCGCCGGCCTCCACTTGTTCCACCGGCTGCGACTTAAGTCCGTTAAACAAGAAGATCCGCGTAACTTTCTCGTCATATTGAACCCCGCCGCTCTCGTAACTAAGCTGTTCCCTCACCTTCAGCCGACCACCCAGCGCCTTAATGAACGTGAGTCTCACTCCGCCTGCATCGTGCCGAATTTTATAAACCCGCCCCTGGAACGAAGCATTCTCGTCATAAGTGGTTGTCGTCAGCAGATGCAGCTGATCCAGAAATTCAACGACGCCTGTATCCTGAAGCGCAGAGCCGTAAGCACAGGGGAAGAGAAGACCCGCCACTATCATCCTCTGCAAGGCCTCCAGCCAGAAGCCGGAATCCTCTCTCCCCTCCAGGAATGCTTCCAGCAATGCTTCGTCTCGCTCCGCCATGGCCTCCCGCAGCGGCTCGCCGACTATGCCGTCAGCCAAGCTCTGTGTAATGCAGCATACGTCCCCCGTCAACTGCTGTCGGATGTCAGCCTCGGTTCTGCCTACATCCGCGCCAATCCGATCCGTTTTGTTGATAAAGAAGAACGTCGGAATCCGATGTTTGCGTAGCAGCTGCCAAACCGTCTCCGTATGGCCCTGGACACCTTCAACTGCGCTTACAATCAGGATGGCATAATCAATGACCTGAATCGCTCGCTCCATCTCTGGAGAGAAATCGACGTGTCCGGGCGTGTCTATTAAATAATAACTGTCTCCTTTATATTCCATTACCGCCTGATCTGCGAACACCGTAATGCCCCTTGCCCGCTCGATGTCGTGGCTGTCCAGAAACGCATCCTGATGATCCACCCGCCCACGCGACCGGATACTGTTCGTATGGTACAGCAGCTGTTCCGCAAAAGTTGTCTTACCTGCATCCACATGGGCGAACAGGCCAATCGTTAGTCGCTTCATAGAATCCCACTTTCAACGCTTCTTGTTAATACTACTCATTTTATTAAAGCATAGAATTCGGGAGAGTGGGTAGAAGTTGGTTTGCGCTCACAACTTGCTGGAAAGCAAACATAAGATATCGGAAAGTAAAATAACTCTTCAATTAATGCCGAAAGCGAGTATTGTCAGAAATGGGTCTGAGTTACTGTTTGTTTGAAATAACATTATCGAGAAACTGAACTGCGTCACTATTAAATTTCCAGGAGATCCCAAACTTATCAACTAGCATTCCAAAGCACGAAGACCAAGGTGTATTTGTTAACGGCATCACAACATGGCCGCCAACAGACAAATGTTTAAAGTATTCTTCTAATGTTTGTTTATCATCATTAACTAGACTAATAAATACGTTATTTCCTTTCACTATTTCCCCTGTTACCGCCATCATGGAAGGCAAAATATCCGACATCATGATTTTTCCGCCTGCAAACTCGACTGAGGACTCCATGATCATATTTAATTCATTCTCCGATAATGGATAGTTTGGATCTTGCGGGAAATCCTTAAATTTAACTTTTTTAACTTCTTTCGCGTTTAAAGCCTTCGAATAAAAATCAATCGCTTGTTCTGCAACTCCATCAAAGTTTAAATATACAATAGCTGACATAAAGTAAAACCTCCTTCGTGTTATACATGCAGTATAATGAATAAGAGGTGACAGATGTATGTCACCATTTATAGATATAGTACAAAAAAAGAAGGAGAACCTATGGAAAAGGTCGAGAGGTTAATATCCATCATCATGATATTGCTGAAAAAAGACATCGTTACAACAAAAGAATTCGCACAATTATTTAACGTTTCCAAAAGAACGATCCTTCGGGATATGGAAACTCTGAGTTTATCAAACATCCCGATCTATTCTATTCATGGAATTCATGGCGGCTATGGCATTATGGATGAATACAAGGTTGATAAACGTCTTTTAAGCAACTCCGACTTGGAGAATATATTGACTGCGCTCGGCGGATTAGGACAAATTCTAATTAGTGAAGAAGTTGAAGTGACTATTAAAAAAATAGAAGCCATGGTTAGCCCATTGTCTCCAAAAGGTTCAATCCAACTGTCATTTTATGATTGGGAGGGTCGGTCTGAGATTCTTCAAACCTTGAAGATATGCCAAGAATCGATATCAAAGAGAAAGTTGGTCTCATTTGATTATATAGATAAAAATGGCACCGCGACGAATAGAATTGTCGAGCCATATCAGCTCCATTTTAGCGAAATGAGTTGGTATTTGAAGGGATTCTGTTTACATCGTCAGGGATATAGAACATTTAAATTATCCAGGATCGATCATCTTCTTATGGAGGAAATCACATTTAACCCTAGAGTTGATTCATTGGGACAAGAACATGAAGCAAGTTATCAATCGGAATCAGTCTCTATTAAGGCATTAATTTCGCCTAGCATAAAAGATCAATTTATAGAAAGGTACGGCCGAAAGAGTATTGAAAACTATAGTTCTGATTATTTCTTAGCCACCATCCATGTTCCTCAAAACAGTATTGGATTTCAATTTTTAGCAAGCTTCGGTACAAATCTAGAAGTCGTAGAGCCCAAAACATATATTGAAGAATTTCGAAATTATTTAAATAAAATGGTGGCGATATATAATGAAAACCCCAATTAATTTTGATAAATAAAGAGAGAGTGTGGTAGATTCTTTTTATACTAATTCTTTAATTTGGATGGCCCCGTGAGGGAAAGTTTACAGGTGTACGTATTGTCATTTTCTGTCCTGTTTACCCACTGGAATGCTCTGAGCAAAATGAAATACATTATGAGGGTCGTACTTTCGTTTCACTTGCTTCAATCTGCCAAAGTTCACGCCATAATACGCCTTGGGCCAGTTCTTAATCTGCAGATCGGGAAAATTCACATAATCCCCTTTAACAAAGGGACGTAACGCTTTACGGAACCTTTCCACCCACTGAATATTCCGCTCCTGCTCCCCATTGTTTCTCCAGCGGGCTGACAGTTCGTAAATTGTCTCAGCCTTCCGATGAGGATAGGCCGTTGCAGTAGGCGATACTCGACTTACCGCGCTTCCTGCACCACCTAAGCTCTGACTCCACACGCTAGAATGCCTGTTGGGTGCTTTGGCTAAAAAGTCGCGTATAATTCGTACTCCTTCAGGCGGTAAAGGTTGGAACCCGTAGGCCCCAGTTATTTTAAACTTTGGTTCCAAATTCAGGTCCGATTCGGCAAAAAAATGGGTTGCTTCAATAAAAGGTACTGTCTTCACCATCACCTTCACCGGGGTGCCTGCTCGCAAGAGCGGTCTAATCAATCGACGCAGCTCCTCTGCACCGCCAAGCAATTGCCCGGTAGATACAATGGTTCCCACCTGCTTGGCAGCCACCTCAATGGTTGAGGTTAAGCGGTTTGTGACCGATGGGGCCCAGCGTTGCCAAGCCGGTAATACCTTCTCAAGATCGCTCCATTTCCACGTAATACTGTATATAGAAACCTTCGAAATCGGTCTAACTCGAAATATAAACTCGGTAGCAACACCAAAGTTCCCTCCCCCTCCGCCTCGCGATGCCCACAATAGATCGGAATGTTTCTTGCTGTTTGCCACAATCGTCTTTGCCCCATACCGCCCCGAAGCTACGACCATCTTCACTTGTTTCAGGTTATCGCACGTAAGTCCATATTTGCGGGAAAGAAGTCCAATGCCTCCTCCCAGGGTGAGCCCAGCTACGCCTACGTCGGGTGCAGTCCCCGCCGGAATGGCCACACGCTTATTCCACAGCTTCTTGTACACACGGGCAAGTGGATTTCCTGTTTGGACAATGGCCACTCCATTTTTTCGATCAACTGTAACCTTATTCATCTCGCTCACATCGATAATAATACCGCCATTTACAGTTGAGAATCCTTCATAGCTATGCCGTCCGCTGCGCACTCGCAACCGTATGCCCCGCTCACGAGCCCATTTGACTGCGTTGATCACATCCTGAGTTCGTTGGCAAAAAACAATGACCCTTGGAAATTTGGAAAAACGCCTATTGAACTCCATTCTGGCCATATTGTATGACGGATTCCCCGGAATTACGATCCTTCCGGTTAATCGCGTACTTTTCTTTTGCAACTTTTGTGCCATCTACTTTACACCATCCCCGTTCATGACATAAGCCTTTCTCTTCAGCTTATTTCTATGTAGAGACACCTGGCCTAGTAACGGCACACACCCAGTGTGAATCGTAAAATAGTTCAAACCACTATGAACTAAGACATGGTCATTTATCTAAAGTGCCGATTCGCTTTCCGTCTGAGGGGTTACACCTAGAGGTGAGACGATACGCACGCTTTTCATCAACGAGGGCAGAAAAGGAGCCATCCCTAGTGGGATAGCTCCTTTTCTTATTCTCAGTACGAATTATTCTTGTACAATTCGAAATCTGCTAATCATTTCGCTCACTTGTTGGCTTGATTGTTTCAATTGTTCAGCTGCACTATGCAGATGGGAATACGCTTGACTCTGATCGTTAGAAGCCGAACTTATCTCTTCTGTGGCAGAAGCTGCGTCTCGAGCTACATCGGATATCTTGATAATGGATGAGATGACCTGTTCCCTGCTAACATTCATCTGCCCTATATCCCCATCCATCTCTTGAATCGAACTGATGATTTCCTTTAGCATATCCATAATCGATTCAAATACCGTTCCCGACTCCTGAACAATAAGAGATTGTTCGGAGATAATCACATCTGTCTGATTCATGACCTGCAACGTTTGAGAAACTTCTGCCTTGAGGCGTGCAATAGTTGTGTTAATTCTCTCTGTTGATTCATAAGTCATGGTCGACAGCTTGCGAATCTCTGTAGCGACGACTGCAAATCCTTTTCCGGAATCGCCGGCACGCGCCGCTTCTATGCTCGCATTTAATGCGAGGAGCTTCGTTTGCTCAGATACTTCATTAATCGTTTGTACGATTGTGGAAATCGTAAGCATCTGTTCTGCCAGACCTTCAATATGTTGTACGACCAGTTGGTTTGCTTCTGTCGTTTGGAGATTGTGATCCTGTAATTTCTTTACTTTATCCATGCCGCCTCTTAAGACGATTTCAGCCTCCGAAGACAAGCTGGTCATTTTTTTATTCCTTACATTTACCTTTTCAATCGTGTCCGATAGCGCCATCGTTTCACGGCTCGTTGCCTCTGTCAAGGATGCTTGCTCAGAAGCACCAACTGCAATTTCATTAATGCCTGACGTCATTTCCTCGCCGGTTGCCGTTGTTTGTTCCGCAATAAAGGTAAGTTCATGAGCAGAAGTATTTACATGGCCAATCGATTGGCTTACTGTCGAAATGAGTTCTTTCATACGAGATACCATTATATTAAAATCAGCGGTTAATTGCCCAAGCTCATCCTGGGAGAAAGTACGTATATCGACGGCCAGATTGCCCTCCGCAATCTCTCGCACACGTCCGCGCAAATAACGGATCGGATGATGGATGGATCGGATGATCAAATAACCAAGCAACGATGAAGCGATCAAGCCTGCTAATGTTAAAAGGATACTGATCAATCGCAGGAAGCTATATTGTTTTTGTGTGCTGTCCAACATGATTTGGTTATCATCGTAGTACAGATCGCCTATGTGATCCAAAGCGTCTTCCATCTGGTCAAACTTTTCGCTGCCCTCCTGATAAGAAAGAAGATTCGCCCTTTCACGCACAGTTGAATCCTTTGACGATAATCCGTCAATCACTTTCTTGGAGACCAATTCATACGCTTCAACCGTTGCTTCGTAGTCTTGAATTAACTTTTCCTCATTATCAAAAATTGTTCCAAATGACTTATACTTATTAAGTTTCTTCTTTGCTGACTCCTTTTGTTTTTCGTAATCCTCCAGTTGTTTCGAAAATTGTTCCGACCCTGCTTCATAACTGTACAGCGATCGCTCTGCCAACAGCATCTGATATAGGTCGATATCTGCTGTACGAATGAGATCAATGACTTCCGCCCTAATACTAAGGCTCTCCTCAAGCGAGGATTGTACCCGCTTCAGATTGTAAATCCCAACGCCTCCGATCACAAGGCTAGTGATTACAGTAACGACGATCGTTAGAATTACCTTGTTCCTGATCGTCATCGTGAACTTCTTACCTCTCATTATGCCTCACTCCCATCTAGTCCCTCTCGAGGTAACACGATGTACTTATTCAACATCGTTTGCCAAACACCTCTTTCTATACATCAGAGTTATGGGGAAATTGTAAAATTGTTAGAAACCAAGAGTCACGCACATGGGATTACGTTTCCAAACCCCATGCTCCCTAGGGCGGGAATACTTAATTTTTAAATCACAATCGAAATACTCTGACCCTTAATCCTTCGCTTCATTTTGACAGCAAAGGACCCCTCTGCATGGATTGCAGAAGGGTCAGCGGTTAAAAAATGGTGCACTGTATTAGATTCTCTAAACAATGAGGCTTATAGATTTAATAAGTTTAGCCAAAAATTTAGCCATCATCGGCATAATGAAGAATACTGTCTATTGGCTAAACTAAAACTTTCATTTTATTGTCCAAAGAGATTCTACAACTCTCCTTCAAGAAACTTAATGAGGTACCGTCCAAGCTGCACAAGGAAATTTGCTATGTTTTCATATCATATTACAACCACTACTATCCTAATTAAAAAATCTATTGATTCAGGTTCCTCAGCGACTACCTCTGTAGGTCCCAGACTACTTTTCCTCTTCTTGTAAGGTGGCTGCCCCGCCTATTAAACAGGGAATCTCAATATCATCAATGTCCATCATCTTATCTTTCTCTGCATCATAGTACTCCCCGAATAAAAACAATGACTCATTTTTCCTATTCAATAAATAAGGGATAATTTTTTCACAAAATTCAGTAACACTTTTAAACATACACTCTGGGGCAATCCCCGATTCATCGATAACCAACAATTCCTTGTGTTCAATACGAGTAGGGTTGCGACTTAAATGATACAGTTGAAAAGAAGTACCCTTGCGATACGCTTTATAAATTGGAACTTCTATGGTTTCGATGAAATCTCCATCCGTATAATTCAAAGTAAACTTTACGGTCATCTCTATTCTCCTTTCAACAAACCTCATCATTGTTATAGTCGTCGCTGCTTTTTAACTTCTTGGACTCAGCTTATCGAAGATTTCGTGATTCATAAAAACGATCTATCATTTGCTTTATTTTCATCGGAGTTCTCAACGAAACTTGGTTTCCATTTTCATCAAAGGTCAAATGCCCCTTAAATGCTTCTGGCATATCCTGATATTGTTTCTCGACTTGTTGATATACCTTTTCAAAACAGGAATACCCGTATTTTTTAATTAGAAGAGGAAACCCGAAAGCAGACCTTAGAAACTCATATTCATAGTAGTTATAAGGAGTAGTCTCCGGCCTCTTTATCAAGATCTTAAGAAAATGGTCCGTGACCTTTTCGATCTCTTCTTCTGGCGCATACTGTACTAATCCATGGATCGCGAGCAGCCTCATATTCAAATATCGTTCTTTTTTATAGGCTTTCTGAAAGAAATCCTTCAGTTCCAAATTCCTGCACCGGATTAAACCATACAGAATCTTATTTCGTAGGGCAATATTCTTCATTTTAAAATACAGTTGCTCTATCAGACCTACTTCATCTGTGGTTAAAAGCTCATAGGCTACATCACTTATTACGCAGCTAAACTTAGGATCATTTTCGCGAAGGGGGGCAGTCGTTAGGTACTTAATCGATTCCTTGTGAAGCTGTTGTTTATCATTTGGCATCTCTATCATCCTTTCTTCTAAATTATATCAAGCCATTTAAAATACTACATGCCATGCATGGCCCCTTTGAAAATAGTACTCACATAAACTAGAATGCGCTTTCAATCTATGAATAGGCTTAAAAATTTGGTAGACTCTTCATATGATTGCCTGAAGTCAAAGACTGTGTCGAGCGCATTCGCTTCATATTCCCGCCTGATCATGGAGAAGAATTTACAGATCATATCATTTGGGCGATAGGCTATTTATCGGCAATACTGGACGCCACCATTTTTGATGAAAGCCAACAAACGATCATTGGCTAAAACTCCTTAATCCAATAGAACAGGAGAGATCACTTTGCAGCTCTCAGATTCCACTTATTCCGCAATTAGGGCTCTATGTAAACAAGGCGATGACTTAGTGAAGGCAGGCGATCTTGATGCCGCCAAGCAAAATTATATTGCCGCCCTCCGTTTATTGCCTGAAAATCATCAAGAATGGGAAGCCGCTACTTGGATATATGTAGCTATTGGGGATGTCCACTATCGTATGAAGAATTACGATAAGGCCTTCAAGTGCTTTTTTAATGCCGTACAGTGTCCGAAGGGGTTGGGTAATCCGTATATTCACCTTCGGCTGGGGCAATTATATTATGAACAGGAAAACTTTGAAAAGGCGGTTGACGAGTTAACCCGGGCTTACATGGGCGCCGGTATTGAGATTTTTATGGAAGACGACCCAAAATATCTTGAGTTTTTGGAGACAAACATAGAGATTTGAAATTTCAGACTACGCAAGAGCTGATTACGGTACTTTTATATTTTTTCACCTTCAAACCATTCCATAATATTATTTTCGAATTCAACGGCGAAATCAAAAAAACTCACTCTCCATCGCTTTGGTAAAATTTCGCAGGTGCACGAATGAACATCCTGTATGCCATCCGGTGCAGACCTGTTGTATGAAAGTTCTGGTTAGCTATCGTATCCATTATTCTTCTGAACGGAGTTTCGCCCTATCGTTCTCTGGCTCTTTGCAAGGCGCTGTCAACAGCGGCTGGCGTCATTTCTAACGATTTCTACAATCTGTTTGGAGTCATGAATAAAAGGACAGTTAAGGCTACTCAATGTGCCCTAACTGTCTTTTTACTAATTAAACCAAACTGTTACTGAAAAACCACCCACTAAGTATGTTATGTTCGTTTTTAGTAAGGTTGGCGGAGCGTTGTGATTCAGGTATTCCTTACCTACAAAGTCATGCATGAGTCCCGCCGAAATAAAACTTGGTCTGATGCAATTATGCAGATTTTAAAACGTACTATATACATTTTCCCATTCAATCGCAGTCGGTTCATAAAAACAATGTTTCTTCCATCGACCTACAAACGGCTGATTATACCAAGTTGGCGGACATGGTCCGGGGTTTTCATACGATCCTGGGCGGAAGTACCATAGCGAGTATTTGGCTGGCCAATTCCGCTCCCCATTCACAACCCGTTGTGCCAGACGGCGTTCTCTATCTCTTGCTCTTTAATAGTACATACCATGTTGTAGCGCTTCGAACGCATGCGGCTGGTTAATCATTTGGGGAATTGTCCGGATTCCTTTAAAAACGGAACAATTCGCTCTTATTCGGTTAATGCCAACAGCTCCAACAAGGAGCATGCCCATTTCGCCTTCGGCCTCAGCCTCAGCTCGAAGCAACCTTGCCAACATATCGATATCCTGTTTCCTGCATTTTACAACTGCCATTTGCTCACCTCATTTGATTTCTAGACTCTCATATTTTAGGCTAAGCGGATGTGTTACTCTGGCTAAGTAAATAGAAAACGATATTAAACAGCCATTTCACTGAACCTTAGCCCATTAGTTGAGTATCAGTGGTAAAATTACCCTCCAAAATATGTAATATGGTTCTCAGCTTTGTCTGTAACGGCAAGTTTATAAATTCTCAAATATAAAACCCTTTATCGAAACCCAAAGAAACTTGCCGCTACTTATGGTACGGTTCACCCTAACATTAACAGAGGCAAACAATTGTAATCAAAATTGAGATAGACCCCCTATTTTAATTGAAATTAGATGAAGGAAAGTCTTTAATAATTAATTCAATTTACTTTTGAATATCTCTTTCCCCTTTTGCACTCATGAATCCAACTTATGGCTAACAGATGATTTTTTCTATTTTAATGAATGTATGAACTTATATGTATTGGTACATTAAACATCTTAATATAATAGAAATACACCGTAATATAGACGGTTAATAAATAATATGATACATTTAATGTATCATATTATTTATTTGTGGTGAAAAAAATGACAAAAGAAAAGAACGTACAACCCATACGTTCATTAGAAGAAATTCAGCAAATGAAAAACTCTTTGATTCGTTATTGTTCTTATAGAGATTATTTTCTTTTTGTTTTTGGAATTAATGTTGGATTGAGAATGTCCGATATTCTTCCCCTTCGGGTTCAGGATATTCGAGATAAGACTCATATTCGTATAAAAGAGCAAAAAACAGGTAAATTTCGTACCATCTATTTGAATGAATACTTACGAAATGAAATAGACAAATATACAGCTTCTATGGAGCCTGAAAATCTTCTATTTCCTTCGAGAAAAGGTGATGGATACATCACCCTTACCCAAGCATACCGTACACTACAAAAGGCCGCTGAAATATCGGGAATCAAACATGTTGGTTCCAGAACACTTCGGAAAACTTTCGGATATCATCACTATAAAAAATATAAAAATTTAGCAATCTTACAAGAATTTTTTTCCCATTCAACTCCAAGTATCACCAAAAAATATATTGGTGTTCCGCAGGATGAAATTGAGGATACACTAAAGGATTTTAGTTTGTAATCAGGAGGAAAGATGAAACATGTTAAAACTGGAAGAACGAGGGCGGGGTAAATTCAAACCAGCACCCAATTATGACATTAATGATGTTAAAAATCTCCTTATAAAAAAAATTGAAGAGGAAACTCATCTAAATATAGACGAACCGCAAGATTACGATATGGAAAATCTTTTTTTTAAAACTGACAAAGCTAATGTTTTAGGTCTATTTTGTGGGGCAGGAGGGCTTGACCTAGGTCTCGAATTAGCCGGATTAGATGTAATTATTGGGGAAGAAAGAACCAACGAACTTTTTAAAAATAAAGATACTTTCAACTCAATTCGAGAAGAGAGTATTTTTCATCATCTCTATTCCAACGATATCTTTAAAGAAGCCCTAGAAACCTATAAACAGAACTTTCCTAATTCTGTTTTTATACACAATAAAGACATCCGAAAAGTGAAGGAGTTTCCAAAAGCTGATGTTGTCGTAGGGGGACCCCCATGCCCTGGATTTAGCGAGGCTGGACCACGATTGGTTGATGACCCTCGAAATTTTTTATATATCCACTATATTCGTTGTTTAATGCAAGTACAACCAAAATTCTTTATTATGGAAAATGTAAAAGGGATGCTGACTCTTGGTAAAGGAGAAGTTTTCCATCAAATCCGTCAAGATTTTGAAGCTGCAGGATACCGTGTGTATCACAAACTTGTAAATGCAAGGGATTATGGTGTTCCACAACTTCGGGAAAGGGTATTCTTAGTAGGTGTTCGAGAAGATATTAAATTCAAATATGAATTCCCTGAACCTTCCCATGGCGATGGTTTATTCCTGAATCCTTATATAACTTTAACGGAAGCAATAGGAGACTTAGAAGAAAACCCTGGCGAATATTTCACAGGTTCATATTCCACCATCTTTATGAGCCGAAATCGCAAAAAAAATTGGAATGAACAGAGTTTTACTATTCAAGCAAGTGGTAGACAAGCTCCCATTCATCCAGGTGGACTTCCAATGGAGAAGGTCGATAAGAACAAGTGGATTTTCCCAGACGGAGAAGAAAATAATCGCAGACTATCGGTAAAGGAAATCGCACGCATTCAAACTTTCCCTGATTGGTATAATTTTAGTGATGGAAAGAATGAGGGAATGTCTAAAAATGGTCGTTTAGACAAGATTTATAAACAAATTGGAAATGCAGTTCCAGTTCAATTAGCCAGGATCATTTCTCAACCGATTGCCAAATGGATTTACGAAAATAGATAAAAAAAGAAAATTCAATATTAGAGCCTTTTTATATCAAAAGGCTCTAATATGATTTATTTACGTGGTATAAAAATATTATAATTACTTTCTAACTCATTTAATAAACGATTATGATTTAAACTATTTGGCTCAACTTCAACATACTCACCAAGCTGTATCAATTGAGAAAGTGTTTTAATAGTAGTCTTCTGTGACAGACGTTGGTACGGTTTAAACTGAGTATAAATAGCTTTTCCTCTATTAGTTCCCTCAGTCATAGGATTGATAGGTCGATAAGCAATTTTGAAGTTACTACTTAATTGAAATATAGTTTCTTTATCAATAGGCTTTAATTTTAAAACCAAATCATTAATACTTCTTGGAACACTTGAGGAGACATACAAACAATTGGCAATATGATCGCCTGAACCATATCCCGCCACAATTTTCACTATATCATTATATGTAAATACATCAGTAAACTCCCTTGCTGTATTTCCGCTCCGTCTTCCAAAACAAATACTCACGCCAACAAATAAAGATGCAGACGGATTTGTCTTCCACCGATTAGACCATTTCGTACAATCAGATACAAGTCTATAAAACGCATCTGCTCCAAACTCTTCAATAACTCGACCATGAGAATACCAATTACCAAAATAATCAGCACTACTTAATTTCGCCGAAATTTTAATTGGTTCAGAGTTTTCTAAACGAATCAAAATATCAGTTTTCGCTCCAGAGCTCCCTACCCACTCAATACCAATAATTTTTGCGCCAGGACGAATACCTATATCCCTCATCCACTGTGGAATATCAAATGGTATTATCCTAACGCCCTTAATAGATTTCGCAATATCACGTTCGAATTGGTCAGTATTTGCAGACAAATAGAACCCACCCCTCTAAGTAGTACATTTTACCTATAGTCAAAATGCCCTGATTATATAGTAGCACTACTTAAAAAGAAAGAAAAACACACTATGGTATTGCTACAAAGCAGATAAGGTATCATATGAAAGAATTGCTGCTACTAAAAATAGATTTTCTACTATTCCATGTGTTAAAATTGGGGAAACAAATGAGCTTGGGAAATAGTGTTCGTGTGTAATCTGTTGGATGGAGTATTAACACTTATAATGCATTATTAAGAGTTGTTTACTTATTCAAATTACCTTTTCACACAACGAACCCTATGTTTCATTCAAATGATCTATTATTTAAGAAGAGTCACTTTAATGAAGTAATTTCTTAGAAAACTAAACATTACAGTATATAAGTTTGATGAACTATTAGAGACAGGCGGTTATACTAACCGGTAATCGAAATATTCCTTAAGTTTAAGTTAATTATTTTTTAATTATTATTATTCCATTTATTTATGAATAGAGATGGATTTTCGAACAAATTTCTATATACCCAAATTAATAGCCTTGTAGTTTTCTGGAAAGGACCCGTCCTTTCCTTTTTTTATTGTGCATAATTATTAATATGAAAAGGAGGTTATTACTATGGTAGAAATAAGGAGAGTTTGACTGTACATTCGTGTTTCCACAGAAGAACAAGCTGCCGAGGGATACAGTATATCCGCTCAAATAGATACCTTACGCCAATTCACACAACTTTACGATTGGAAAATTGTTGAAGAATACATCAATGAAGGCATTAGTGGAAAATACATAAAGGGTCGTCCTGCAATGTAGCGGCTTGTGGCTGATATTGAAAAGAAAGAGTTTGATACGGTTCTTGTTTGGAAAATCTCTCGTCTCTCTCGCAATATGTTTGTTAGATAAGTTTGAAGAATACAATGTGAAATTCATTTCCTATTCGGAAAACTTTGACACAGTAAGCCCGATCGGGCGCTTAGTCGTTCAAATAATGACCTCTATAGCAGAAATGGAACGAAACACGTTATCGGAAAATATTAAATTAGGTATGAAACAAAGGGCATTAGAAGGGTCGTAGAATGGTGGTATTATCTTGGGTTACGATTTAATCGAAAAGAAACTTGTCATAAATCAGAACGAAGCGGATATAGTCAAACTTATTTTTCATATGAGAATAACATGGGGTTGAAAGCTATTGCGAACCACTTAAATAAGAAGGGATACCGCACAAAATGAAACCGCCATTTTTCCATTACGGAATTGCTAAAACAAAATGTCGATCGCCTATCAGAAATACAAGAGTTACGAGAACGATATTTAGATGCATTTGAGAAAAGGACACTTTCCATGAATGTATTACAAGAACGGATGCAGAAAGTTGAAACTGAAAAGGAGCAATTAGAACAAAAAGTATTAATTTAAGTTCGACCCGAAATTCTGGTGATTCAAAAATTATTGAACCTGATCTTATTAAAATACTTCTGGAGCAATTTCTTATATTATACGAACAGTCGCCACGGGAGAAACAAAAACAGTTACTTCAACTATTAATTCGCCATATTCTAATCAAGCATCGTGAGGGAGAATCACGTAAAGTCGATAAGGTTGAACTCGAATTTGACTTTTCAGAAATAAACATCTCAAAAACTTTTACACTTCTGCACTTATTGTATCGTAAAACGGATAAATTAGATAATATCCCTCTTAATTTATCCGTTTCAACAAACGAACTCCCCCCTTATTTACAACCTTTCTTGCCACTATTTATGATAAGGTTCCCCTCGATTAATCTTCACCGCCCGATAAATCTGTTCCACCAGCACCAATCGCATCAGCTGATGTGGCAAGGTCATCCGTCCGAAGCTCAGCTTCTGCTGGGCACGGCGGAGAACTTCGTCAGAGAGACCATGACTGCCGCCAATAACGAAGATAACATGGCTTGTACCGTAGGTGCCGAGCTTGTCCAATTCCTCTGCGAGTTCCTCCGAGCTCCACAGTTTGCCGTCGATGGCAAGCACAATGACGTGTGCTTCACTTTTCACATGAGCAAGGATGCGCTCGCCCTCTCGCTCCTTAACCTGTCGGACTTCCGCCTCGCTTAGTGTGTCTGGGGCCTTTTCATCCGCTACCTCGATCATTTGAAACTTGATGTATGGCCCCAGCCGTTTAGCGTATTCCTGAATGCCCATGACCAAATATTTCTCTTTTAACTTGCCCACACCTATAAGCTGAATAAACAAATTCCATACCCCTATCTATGTCGAATAATAATGTAAAATCGTATTTACGATCCTTAACTTAAAAACATACCTGTAACATAGTTATTTTAGCACCTGAAACGTCTCTTACCTATCTATTTCCTCTCTGTTACGAGCCTATCCCCTGTTCAGGTTATAGCGGATCATTCATTTAGGCCTCATCACAATGGAATGCTTTCAGTTCCGTATTCATCAAGACACCGTATTAGCATCTGTTGATATTCGCTGATTTGCTCCGCTGTCGCTGACCCGCGCAGTGATTCGAACAATACTGTACATTTCTTGAAATTTCGATCGTTACCCGACTGATCGGCTAATTGCATCGCCTGCACAGTAAGTCCCACTGCATCCTGTAATCGGCCATACTTCCGATAGTACAAGGCCAAGTAATAGCAGTAGCTATAATAGTAAGATATGTTCTCTGCGTCTTCATAACTCTCGAATTCATTAATCTGCTCTGCAAACGTATGTAAAATATCTGCCACATCCAAATGATACATAAGCGCTGCCTGTAATATGGTATTGAGCCCCGGTAATATTTCCTCTAGATTATCCTGCAAAAAGGCTACGTACTCCTCGATCAGCCCTATATTGCCAGACAAAATATTCACTGCATATAAATTAGTTTTGGCTAAAAACCTGAATTCCTCGACAACTTGATTGTCTTCTTCCTCTAAATCCTCCATCCACCCTAGCTCAGCATACTTATAGATGCACTCCCTTGCCTGCTCATATGCACCCTGGTGCTGGTGAGCCATTCCGCACATCAGGTGACTGAGCCCAAAATAATATACCAACGGACGTTCTAGATTCACATGCGGGATGGGTAATTTCATTGCTTTATGATACTGCCGCTCTTCGTAGATACGCTGGACACATTGATACAAAATATCCGCCGTCTCCATCACCTTTTTCCAATTTTCAAAAGCCACAGCCATCTCCAAAATTTCAACAATGATGTCCGGTTTGAGTGATTTCAGGATAGAAGTTTCCAAGAGTAGCCTCTCCTCATATTCCCATGTACAGCCAATTGTATAGAAATTGGAATAGGAGGTCAATATAAAAAGTACTTAAGAGTACAATTTTAAGTGTTTTTATTTTGCATAAGATGGTCTGTAACGATATTCTCTCCTCTTCTAACCTTAAGTGGAGGTGATCACATGAGTTTACCAGAAAGTGTCGGAAACCGGATACGGGAGCTAAGAAAGGCTAAAGGATGGACACAGGAACAACTGGCAGAAGCCGCAGGACTTCATTACAGTTATATTGGCGGAGTTGAACGTGGAGATCGAAATATTTCATTGGAGACGTTGGAAAAAATTATTTTAGCGCTAAAAGTTCCAGCCTTTGAACTTTTTCAATTCGATGAACCTACGGATCGAAAACAAATCATAAATGAACTTATGTTACTCATAAATTCAAGAGAAACACCAGAACTCGAAATTCTTACTACTATTACTAAAAACATTGTTGGTTTAGTTGAGTTACAGCATAAAAAGATTTGAACTATTCCCTTCTACCTGACTTTTACACTTCATCTTCCATAAGCTTGTTATGAGGTGGTTAATATAACAAAATTACGAAATTCGGTTGGGGAAAGAATTAGAGCAATTCGGAAGGCTAAGGGATTAACACAGCAACAACTTGCGGAGCTTTCAGGATTAGATGATGCATATATCGGATCACTAGAGCGTGGCGAAAGGAACTTTTCGATTGATACCCTGGAGAAAGTGCTAACCGCCTTAAACGTGTCTATCAGTGAATTAATGCTTTCCAAAGAACATATGACTACAGACGAAATGATTCGGCAAGAGGCGATAGATGAGTTTGTTGCGCTCACCAGCAGATTAAATAAAGAACAAATCGGGATTCTTAGACGTGTTAGTAAAGAAATTTCACGCGCGTTCGACTAGGTCATTCCACCCTAAAAAGCCTAAAATAAAACCAAAAAAGAGCACCGCACAGGTGCCCTCATAAATCTCCATAAAAATACTCAAGCGTACAACATAAAAAAGCTCACTTCATGCCCCAGTTGCTTCAGATAATTGTAGATCTGCGAACGGTGATGGAACACATGGGTCACAGTCTCAATCTGCCATTGAACCTGCAAATGCCCATGCTCCATATAAAAGGCCTTTGTCGAACGATTCAGATAATCGTCTTCACTAAGCGAAAGAATGTAAGCCTTATATGCCTCAAAATTCTGCCTAAAAGTCTCAGCCAAGCGCTCGGGATCTTCCACTCCGGAGAGGCTATTTTCAATGCTTCCTACTTCTGCCTCGGACTTCTCCTGCATAATCGCAAGATCCGAAGCTGGAATAAGCACAAAGTGGTGCACTAACTCCAGCAATGAGCGGAAATTGTCCTGTGGGCGAAAGCTCCAATCCTCTGGACGTATTTTACGAATCAAAGCTTCCCCTGTCCGTACTCCAGTCTCCAACTCATTCAGCAGATGATTGCGAACTTGCAGTGTTCCACTCATATTCTCATCTCTCCTTTGCCATTCTTCTTCCTATTTTGAGTATAGCCGAGGGTTCCGAACGTGTATTGTAAAAATCGGACAACTTCCGAAAGTCCTTAGCCGCAGTAAGCGGGGAAGCTCCATAAAATCTGCGAAAAACACGGATTAGATGCGCTTGGTCAAAAAAGTTATGCTTCAATGCCAACTCCATCGAATCGACAGAATCACCATTCTGAATACTGTGCAGAACGCTCTGGAAGCGGACGACTTCACTGAACTTTTTGGGGCTGATCCCGATCCATTGTCCAAATTTGCGGTTGAGCTGTCTTTCACTGATCGCCTCGCGCTCGGCAAGCTCCTTAACCCCCACACTCCCGCCGCTCACAAAGATGCGATGCAGCAGATTTTTCATCAGGTCACAATCGCTTGTCCTACGACGCAGTAGAAGCTGGTTGAGATACTGATCCATTATGCGCACCCGTTCATTAAAGTCTCGTGCCTCCAAAATGCGCTCACCTATGATCTCGACATTCTCGGGCCATATCTCTTCCAAGCGATAATTACCGCCTGTAAACAAATGAGTCGGCATGCCGTGAAAATAGTGTGCTCCACCGGGAAAAAATCGCACTGCAAAAATACGTGTTTCGGACCCTGCTTGTCTGGTAGACACGAACGGATTCGTAAATGTCCCACAGTATGAGAGTTCCTGACGCTTACCCACCGGGTCGTATTCTAATAGAATATCCGTACAACCATCAGGTAATACCCGGTCCACTGCCTCTTCTTCCTCCAGCCAGCCTAATGAAGCTTCGCCTCTATCCGATACTGCCACATTCCGTTCGGAAACTTCTCTAGTAGCTGGACCCGACTCCCAATAGCAGGCTACGTAAGCTCTCAGCGCAGCAGACGGCTTTTGTTCAATATAATATGCATAGGGATCACTTCCATTGACCTGAAGCGGACGAAACAGTGAATGCAGCAAAGGGTCCATCCAACGTTCACTCCTGTCTCAGTACGTGGTGGGGATATATACAAAAAGGACGTTTCTGCCCGAAACGCCCGTGCTTGTTGTTTAGACGACCAAAAACTCTGCTTTTTTCTCACATTCCTTGCACTTCACTGGAGGGTCCCAATCCGAAAATTTCGTTTCTTTGAGATCGACGACATCCGGTGCATCCTCGTATTCATCGACGAACATATCAATTGCCAGTTCCACATGCTCTTTACATACCACGTACATTCCAGTTGCATCCCTTTCCGTTTGAAGCTCTTCCTGTTGTAGGTGTGTCAAAACCGCCTTCTTTTGTTCTACCACACTTGACGCGGAAAGGAAAGGGCTTGCCCACTATCCCTGACGTTTGGTCTTAAAAATGAGGAAATTACTGACGTTCAGGTCTTCACGGAAATGGGGATATTTCTCAAGCATATCAGCAGACGGCTTCGGTTCGATCATCCCTTCCAACAACAAACCCGACTCCACAATGGCCTGTACATAGCTGCCTAGCGTACGGTGAAAATACAAAAGCTTTTCCTCCTGATCATAAGGAATCGCTTGCTCCAAAGGGCCTTCGTTGAAATATTGATCTACTTTCCAATACAGCTTTTTCCCTGTCTCATCCTTCACCCACCCACTCTGCGGCGTCAGGAAACATGGATGCAGAATAGAAAAAATAAAGCGGCCTCCTGGAACTAATAATCGCCGCATTTCGGCAATCGCCTGCTCATAATGAGCCAAGTCCTGTATGACCATATTGGACACGATCAGATCAAAGCTCTGGTCCCCGAACATCTCCAGCTTCTCCAGATTGCCATGGTGATATGTAATTCCCAACGCTGATGGTGTTCGCTCTTTGGCTAGCCTCAGCATCTCTGTCGAGTAATCGACAGCCTCCACCAAAGCACCCGCCCTGGCCATTTTCCGGCTCAGATAACCTTCGCCACAGCCGGCATCCAGCACCCTTTTGCCTGCGATCAGTCCCATACACTCTTGCAAAGCAGGATTTAGCAGCACTTCACGAGACCGATCCCCTTCTTCAGTGTACTTAGCAGTAAAATTTTCTGCATGCATATTCCAGCGTCGAATGGCCTCTTCGGTGTTCCATGTCCCCATATTTAGCTCCATCTCCCTTCCGTACTCATTAGCCCTTTGCGAATCCATCTTTCGCGTAGGGTCATAGATTCTACACTCATTTCTGTATTTTTTCAATAATAACGCTTACAATTGTAAAATAACTAATTCACACATGATTTTTACTTGAATTATGCAGGTATTCCATATTGCATTAGTATGATAGTGTTTTATTAGAAAGCGCTTTCAAAAATAACTTTGTAAAGGGGCCTGTTATGTTAAAACGAAGACCCATTTCATTGCTGTCGTTGACGCTTGCCATCACCCTATTGTTATCCACGTTCGCATCCGTTGCCGCTGCTGCTGAAACGGACGGACAAGCACAGCCAGCTGCTGCCACAAGCAATATGCAGTCATATGTGGAAGCCATGCAGCCTGGATGGAATTTAGGAAATTCGCTGGATGCTGTCGGGACAGATGAGACCGCCTGGGGCAATCCGCGCATTACCCAAGCTTTGATCCAGCAAATTGCTGCCCAAGGGTACAAAAGTATTCGGATTCCCGTCACCTGGGATAAGCATATTGGAGCCGCACCCCATTATACCGTTGAATCTACTTACATGAACCGTGTGGAAGAGGTTGTTCGCTGGGCACTGGATGCCAATCTGTACGTCATGATCAATGTCCATCATGATTCATGGACGTGGGTAAGCAGTATGGAGCCCAAGCATGATGAAGTGTTAGCACGCTATAACGCATTATGGACACAAATTGCCGACCGCTTTAAAAATCAGCCCAACAAGTTGATGTTTGAAAGTATTAACGAGCCCCGGTTTTCTGAAGGGGGAACCACGGATGAAGCGAAAATGAATCAGATGCTTCATGAGCTAAATGTATCCTTCCACAAAATCGTTCGCGCCTCCGGTGGTAAGAATGCCACTCGTCCCCTTGTTCTGCCTGGATTAGATACTTCACCTGCTCAGGCCAAAATCAACGAACTGTATAACACGATAACCAAGCTGAACGATCCCAACCTGATTGCAACCGTTCACTATTATGGCTTTTGGCCTTTCAGTGTAAACATTGCCGGGAATACAACATTTGATAAAGCTGCCCAAAACGATATTGTTCAAACCTTTGATAATGTCTATAACACCTTTGTAGCCAAGGGAATCCCGGTTATTGTCGGTGAATATGGCCTGCTCGGTTTTGATAAACATACAGGTGTTATTGAACAGGGCGAAAAGCTGAAGTTTTTTGAATTTTTGACTTATTACATGAAAGAGAAGAAAGTAACAGGCATGCTCTGGGATAACGGCCAGCATTTGAATCGGGGCACTTACAAGTGGTCTGATCCTGAACTCTTTAATGTCATTAAGGCCAGCCTGAAAGGACGTTCCTCCAATGCAGCTAGTGATCTCATTCACTTGAAGAAAGGCTCTTCTGTTCAGGATACCAAGATCACTCTAAACCTGAACGGCAACCAGTTGAAATCGCTCAATGCCAACAGCAAGCAGCTGAAACAGGGCACCGACTATACGCTGAGTGGAGATACATTAACCTTCAAAGCCAGCTTGCTCACCAGCCTAATTACTTCCGGTAAATATGGTGAGAATGCCGTCATTACCGCCAAGTTTAATAAGGGGGCAGATTGGAATTTTAGAGTCGTCGTGTATGATACACCGAAATTAAGTGCCGTCGAAGGGACTACACAAGCCTTTACCATTCCAACAGACTTCCGTGGTAGCCAGCTTGCGACGATGGAAGCCGTGTATACGAATGGAGGCAATGCCGGTCCACAGGATTGGACACCTTATAAAGAGTTTGGCAATACTTTTGCCCCTGCCTATGATACGAATGGCATCAAGCTGTTGCCTGAATTTTTCAACAGTGTGAAGGATGGTGAAGTCACGTTGAAGTTCCACTTCTGGAGCGGCGATGTAGTGACATACAAAATCACCAAGAGCGGAACCCGCGTGACGGGTACGACATCTTAATCCAAGGCACTGCAGAAATCAAAAAAAAGGCGTTCCCGGAAATAAGCCGGAGAGCGCCTTCTTTATAGTTAAGTCTATCATTCAACCTTAGCCTTCCGGCTTATCTGTTAATTTTAACGTCACTGACTCTTCCTTGCCTGCCCGGTAAAAGGTAACTTTCAGCTCATCGCCAATCTTCTTGTTATCGTACAGGTAGCGACGCAAATCAAGCGTAGAGTTAATCGGTTCGCTATCAAACGCTGTAATGACATCGTTCAGCTTCAAGCCGCCCTCCTTGGCAGGACCATGGGCCTCCAGAACAACGGCTCCATCCTTGACGCTGTCAGGCAGCTTGAGTTCCTTGCGCTGAGTTTCATCCAGCGGTGCATATTCATTATTGAGGTCCACCGTGTACACCCCCAAATAAGGGCGGGTAATCTTGCCATCCTCAACCAGTTCATTCACCGTCTTCATTACCTCATTGGCAGGAATGGCGAAGCCCAGTCCTTCAACACCTGTATCGGCGATTTTCATCGTATTGATGCCAATCACCCGTCCGTCCAGATCGACCAGCGCTCCGCCGCTGTTTCCTTCATTAATCGCCGCATCAGTCTGAATCACATGCTGTTCCCAGTCATATACACCATCCTGATTAATGGAGATCGGAATGATGCGATTCGTATAGCTCACAATGCCGGAGGTCAGGGTGTCTCCCAATCCGAGCGGGTTGCCAATCGCAATGACCGTCTCGCCCAGACGAAGTTTGTTGGAGTCCCCGATATCCGCCACTGTGCTAATGCCTTTATCATCAACGGCCAGTACGGCGATATCACTAATGCGATCCTTTCCGACCAGCTTCGCCTCTTTTCTGACACCGTCTACGGTTACAATATCCAGATCATCCGATCCTTCAATGACATGGTTGTTTGTCATAATAAAGGCTTTGCCTGAGCTCACACGGAAAATGACGCCCGATCCAAGCGCGGATTGTTCCGTACTTTTACCGTCTTCCCCCTTCAGGTTTACGATGCTGACGACGGCTGGGCGTACCTTGGCTGCCGCCTGCACAATCCGATCATACGGATCGCCCGCTGCTTGCCGCAAGGGATAATGACTTGCTCCGGTTACCGCTGTAGTGGAGGGCAGACCTGTAACAAAGCTGAACAGCAGCACGGAAACCACTGCACTCACCGCACCGCTAATGACAGCAGCCTGCACCGGACTTACCCGACGATTCCTGTGCGGCCAACGTCCTCGTCCTCCGCGACGCGCCTTAAATGCCGTTTTTTTAGCCGCACGTGTGGACACCTTCGTTGAATAAAAATCATCATCAAACAAGCCCATGCTAATCCTCTCCCCTTCGTTGTCATGCACCGACACTCACTAAAAAATTAGGGCTATTCGGGCTTGCGCCAACCTATGCTACAGAGAACCTGCTCCGTTGAACATCTCAAATGGATTGAATATCCCCTACCATCGGAATTCAGCAACTAATCGTTCCGGTCTACTTATTAATCACCACAAATGGAACCTTCCTAAGCAACCAAATCTCATAAATTAGCATACACGCCGAATCTGACCCCGAATAGAGGAAAAAAGAGGAATGATTTCCAAACCAATGGACTACAATAGTAACAAGTCTTCTATTCTATTACAAAATGATCGTCTCATAGAGACGTTCTGGCTTGTTCCCGTCCGCTTAAAGCAGCCTATACTTTCGATGAGAGCCTTCCTTCAGAAAGCTTTCTGTTGTTAGCTTTATTGTATCACAGCACTTGGCAAAACCACAGGCAGAACCAAGCTTATTGCACGCCATTTTAAAAATATTTTTACAGGAGGAATATAGGATGAATTCCCATCGTTCCGCTATGGATGAAGTTCGCATGGCAGCCAAGCTTGCGGATTTGAAAGACGAGCACTACCGTAATACACTGGCGCTAAGTACATTGATTGAGCTACTGGTGGACAAAGGCATAGTGACCCGTGAAGAGGTCGAGCGCAAAGCCGCCGAGTTGGACAGCTTTATGGCTCACTTACCTTATCCCAAGGTGTAGGACGATCATAATACGTATCACACAATCGAAACTCACTATCCTTGTAAAAACAGCCGCGGTCTTCCATTGCCCCGCGTACGGTCAGCTTCGCAAGCTCCATCATATTGTGGTCGCGGCTCAAATGTGCCAGATACGTCCGCTTTGTCCGTCCGGTCAACAGCTCGCTAAGAATCGCACCTGCCATCTCATTGGATAAGTGGCCGATATCACTGAGTATACGGCGCTTGATGTTCCAAGGATAGCGGCCCATACGCAGCATTTCTACATCATGGTTAGCCTCTAGCACCAATACATCTGCATCTGATATCGCTTGTTTTACCTTATCGCTGACATAGCCGAGATCGGTCGCTACGCTAAGCTTCTCTGCCCCATCATAAAAGCTGTATCCTACGGGCTCAGCCGCATCATGGGAGATGCCAAAAGACTCTACACGCAATGACTCAAATTCCCGTGTCGCGCCTGTCTCCAATATTCTGCGGTTATCATCCGCGATTTGCCCAACAGCGTTGCTGATGGCAAACCATGTCTTCTCGTTAGCATATATAGGTAAATTATATTTACGCGCCATGGCGCCTAGTCCTTTAACATGATCGGAATGCTCATGCGTGACCAAAATACCATCCAACTCTTCTCCGCTCAGATCGCGTTCTTTCAGCAATTCGTCAATACGCTTTGCGCTGAGACCTGCATCGATGAGCAATGTCGTGTCTTCGTTCCGTACAACGGTAGCGTTGCCGGTCGAACCGCTCGACAGCACGGTAAAAGAAATCCCCATATCTGTTCAAGACCCTTCTGTATGTTCTGTCTTTGGACTAATGACATCTCCGTTCATCTGTACATAATACACGCCTTTTCCGTTGTCCAGCATAAACCGCCACACCGGAGCAGCCACCTGGCTATCGGAGTTAAAGGTCTGTCCGTAATATCCGAGCCGGATATCCTTCACTACGGAGTCACGCGGCAAATAGCCATCGATCAGCCTCGCCAAGGCTTTGGACGCAGGCAGCATTTTCTTTGCCTCATCCGAGGGCTGGAGCTCCACTTGAATTTTGCGATACCCTGTAATCTTCTGATTGCTGTAAAACAGAGCTAGCTTCACATTAAAGAGCGGCCACTTGCCCTGTACCAACGGATGCAGTACAAAAGCATCTGCCTGTCCGGATACGAACTCCTCCTGGACATCCAGCGGATCATACTGATAGCTATCGATATCCTTGATTTGCGGCTCCAAAGCCTCCACTAGCGCATCATGAGTGAATACCAGCTTGCTGTCCACCGGTCTCAGCAGCTGCACAAGTTCATCTTTCTCTCCACTATGGACATAGGTGTAAGACAGCTTGGGCAGCTGCGGGGTATCTCCGGGAATCGGAGCCAGCACCTGAATGCTTTTCTCTTCCATTAAACGCTGCGTGTTTTCATCCAGTGAAGTAAAATCCAGATTCGGCCCGGCCGTTTCCTGCGCATCATGCCACAGTTGATAACCCAATACCACATTGAGCAGCAAAAATGTACAGATCAGTACGTTTTTAGCGCGGCTCCAATCCATTCCCGTTCCCCCTTCCTATTATCACTTTGTCTCTTGGTCTGACTTTTTTAATGTTGTATTGGATGCTGTCGTTACAGGAACAGCATGAATCTCTGCAACAGAACCGTCGCTGAACGTAACACGCCACTCTGGGATGAGCTTCAATCCGTCATTGATCAGCTCTGGCTGATATACAGGAGTTAGATCTCTAATCGACTTGCCGTCGCCTACCGTTTGCAGTTGCTTCTCCAAGGTCTCACCACCTGGCAGCATCACTTTCTTCGAGGATTGCTCCCCACCCTTGAGATACAGCAACGAACGATCATAGACAGATGCCGTTTCCTGCTGGATTTGCAAGGAGATCGTACCAAAGCGGAACGATGGCGTGTCCAGCACCGGATAAGCGCCATAATACTGCTGGAACATCACACTTGTGCGATTTTCATCGCTGCTTCTCAATTTCATCTGATACGCAGCATCCCAACCGCCATGCTGATTTACAAAATCAACTGCGGCCAACACGTCCCTAATTGGGCTGCTTCCATCCGCTCCCGGTGCACTAGGATCGGTATAGCTCATCCAACGTTGATCCTGCTTGATCTGTAAGCTACGCTTGCTATCTGTATAAATCTGGGAACCATCTTTTTCCTGAATATTGCGCGTAATGCCCGGATCGAAAAATAAATTCCGCTGCATCTGTTCTGTCGTAAACAACCCGGCATATACCACAGGCTGTACAGTCTCCAGGTCATCCACGGGAATGTAATACTGATTATTCACCAGCTTGTACAACGGGGCATTTTTTCCAAAATTCACATGCTGCCGAATGTCTTCTACCGTCATATCGAACTGGTTCGCCTCATACACCACATCACCTCTGGCACTGAAAAAGAGTGCGTGCGGCTTGGCATTCTTTTCGTCGATATAGATCCAGATGCGGTTAATCGTCTCCCCCTGAAATACTGAATCCGGCGTCAGACGCATGACCCGCTCCAGTAATGAAACCGGAACCCCGCCGGAAAATGATAATTCGATCCCCTCATTCTCACTGCGAATCCGTGCCCAGTCCGCTGACTGGATACTCCGACGTTGGAAATTGTTAAAGCTTCGGCTTTCCAGCCGTGTATAAATCAAATCGTAAAAAGTAACCCCCGGATAAAAAACGGTATGTTTCTTCTCACCTTGATGAATTAGCATCCTATCAGGGAATACAAGATTTTCAATCTTTTTCTCCTGCCCCATGCTTTCAGTTTTGACATAGTTCGTTTCTGAAGTGAGTACAGAATCACTGCCCGGAAGACGGTAGATCAAAAAATAAGTCTGAACCAGACTGGAAGCCACCAGCAAAACAAGCGTCCAGGACTTCAAACGTTCCTTCACTGTGCTTCCCTCCCTTCACCCGACATAGGTAGCGTAAAGGTTGTACAAGTTCCCTGACCATATTCAGACTCCAGGAAAATCTGACCTCCATGGGCCTTTACAATTTCCCGGGCAATCGACAGCCCCAGTCCTGTGCCACCCATATTGCGCGATCTCGCTTTGTCCACACGATAAAACCGTTCAAAAATCCGGTCCAGATCTTTTTTGGGAATACCAATTCCGGTATCCTGCACCGAAATAGCCAGCATCCCCTCATGGTTGCGGCGAGCCTCGATCCGAATACTTCCACCTTCCGGCGTATATTTCAACGCATTGGACATCAAATTGTCCAGCACTTGATCAATCTGATCGCGGTCGATCACGACCTTGCCAATCCCCTGCTCTACGAACATGCCTGAGCGAATGTGTTTTTGCTTCATTTGAAAAGAAAACCGATCCGCGACCTCATCCAGCATCTCCATCACATCGGCAGGCTGCATCCGCAGAGGCGCCTCATTGGAATCGAGCCGCGACAGATGCAGCAAATCCGTAACCAGCCGGATCATACGCTCCGTCTCGTTACGGATGACACCTACAAAACGCTCTGCGAGCTGCGGCTCAGCCATCGCGCCGTCATCCAGCGCTTCAGCGTAGCTACGGATCGTCGTCAGCGGTGTGCGCAGCTCATGAGATACATTAGCGACGAATTCCCGCCGCGTCGTCTCCATCTCCTCCTGCTCCGTCACGTCCTGAAGCACAGCAATCGTGCCCGTAATGCCAAATTCCCGCCGATGAATGGGTGTAAAGGTCACGCGGATGACGATGGGTTCATCCTGACCGGCCGGCTCCAGCTGCAAGAGCGTAGAAGCGGACGATCCGCTGTACAGGGCCTCGGTTTCCTCCGGGTCGATCCCCAGCAGTACCGCGATATGTCTACCGGTCATTTCATTCTCATTCACGCCCAGCATGGCGCTGGCCCGGCGGTTGACCAGAATGACCCGGCCATGATCGTCGGTAGCGACCACACCGTCGCTCATATTGGTCAAGATGGAGGAGAGCTTTTCCTTCTCCTCCTCATTCTGCGACAGAGCCTCACGTAGACGTCCTGTCATATAGTTAAAGGCCACGCTCAGCCTGCCGATTTCATCTTCGCCAAACACTGGCATCTGCTGGTCAAACTTGCCCTCAGCGACCTCCGTCGCATGCCGTGTCATCACTTTGATTGGATGCGTAATCGTGTGGGCCAACACCACGCCCAGCACAGCCGTCAACGCGAGCGCAATCAGCATACCTGAGAGAAACACATTGTTAATGCGTTTCATCGTATCGTACAGCTCAGCCATGGAAGCAGCGATGTACACAGCACCGACGATTTTGCCTTGGCTGATGACAGGCTTGGCGACGACCTTCTTGCGGACGTTATCTTCGTCCACCATATATTCCTCGTTATCACGGATTCCTTGGAGTGCGCGGCTAACCACTGTCTGCGTATTTTTACGTCCGACATAGTCAGCATGAGAGCCTTGAGAAGTAATCAGTACTTTGCCACTGGCATCCAGCACCTGAATTTCCGCGCCGCTGAAATCAAACAAGTTATTCACGCGTGCACGCAGACTTTCGACGCTATCTTCCTCCATTTTGCCATCACTGCCACTCAGATCCTGCTCCGCCAGCACGGACAGCATCTCCGCCCGTGCTTGCAAATCCTGCGTAAAATTACTCGTCAACGAGTTCTTCATCGAGCTGACAAAATAGACTCCAATCAACTGCATGGCCACCAAGATTAGCAGCACATAGATAATAATCAGCTTGGCATGAATGGTGCGAAAGAAGGACAGCCATCTCATGCCCGCAGGCCACCTTTGCCCCCGCTAACGATATATCCGAGGCCACGCCGTGTCAGGATCGTCTCCGGCTTGCTCGGGTTCTCCTCAATCTTCTCGCGCAGTCGCCGGATCGTCACGTCTACCGTCCGCACATCCCCGTAGTACTCAAATCCCCATACCGCTTGAAGCAAATGCTCGCGAGTCATGACCTTGCCTGCATTTTTCGCCATATAATACAGGAGCTCATACTCGCGGTGCGTCAGGTCAAGTGGAGTTCCGTTTTTATAGGCTGTATACATATCCGCATCAAAAAAGAGATCGCCTACGCGTAGCCCCTGCTTATCCTCCTGTGGGCGGCTTTCCGGCGTGCCTGCTACGCCGCGTTGCTGTCTACGCATCTGTGCCTTTACCCGTGCCAGCAATTCGCGTGTGCTGAACGGCTTCGTAACATAATCGTCCGCACCCAGCTCCAGCCCTAGCACTTTGTCGATTTCCCCATCCTTCGCAGTCAGCATAATAATTGGCGTCTGAAGCTGATGTCCGCGCACCTCGCGGCATACGTCCATACCGTCCATGCCCGGCAGCATCAGGTCCAGCAAAATCAGGTCTGGCTGTTGCTTAACCGCGATATCCACCGCACTGATTCCATCAAAGGCGCAAATGACCTCGTAGCCCTCTTTTTCCAAATTAAATTTCAAAATATCAGCGATAGGTTGTTCATCATCCACTACTAGAATCGTCCCTTGCATACAGCGTTCACCTCTTCTCACGGATCATCATCTATTATTAACTTTCGTTTGTCAGTACCCATAAGATGCTTATTCTATTCTATCATACCCGTACGCTATTCCATTACTTTTCCAGACCCTTTTCTTTACGCAGAAAAAACCATGCCTGCACCTGGCTGTTAAGCATGCAGAAAACATGGTCTTTCTCCTTGATCCTCATCGAATCACATAACTCTCGATTTAAACATCCAATCTATCTTAAATACGTCATTGGATTTTGTGGCGTATTATTTTTGCGAATCTCAAAGTGAACATGTGTGCCTGTGGAACGTCCGGTGCTTCCCATGATACCAATCGCTTCACCTTGCTGAACAACCTGTCCCACATGGACACCAATACTGTTCAAATGCCCGTATACTGTTTGATAGCCGTTGCGATGATCAATCATAATGACATTACCGTAGCCATTCTGCTGACCGGCAAATGTGACGACACCTTCATCTGAAGCTTGAATCGTATGATCGCCGACCAAGTCAACACCTTCATGCATACGTCCCCAACGTCCTCCAAAGCTGCTCGTCATGATTGCACCCGCAGTCGGCCAGGCAAATTGGCCCGAGCCTTCCCCCTCGACTTTCGTTCCTCTCAGAACCACCTCGGTAACAGACGGCTGTAACACCTTTTGACCGAGCCATTCCTCTTGCACGACCTCACCGTTCTCCTTGGTCAAACGGTAGTCCATCTCTTTAAGACCTGCTTGTCCCGGTCTGACGACTTTCGTAACTCCTGCCTTCAATTCATCGCTCTGGCGAATCTCTACTTCAGGCTCGATAGCAATCTGCTCGACGACCTTTTCTACCGTTCGTACCGTAACAGGTACCTTGGGAGCCGTGACCTTTAACTCGTCCCCAATTTGCAAATACAACTCACGCAGACCGGGATTGTTCTGCTTAATCTCCCAAGCCGTCGTATCGAACTTCGTAGCAATCGACGACAAAGAATCGCCTTCTTGCACCGTATAGGTTGTAGGAGCTTCACGTCCCTCGGTCAGTACTTTAACCGCTTCTTCCTCCGTCAGCACCTTGTTCGGATCTGCTTTCACAGGCTCATACGCAATCTTTTCACGGATACTGGCAGACTCCAGCCATGCTTTAGGCGCCTTCGTGCTTGCGCTAGCATGACTACTCCCCACGGATGTTTTGCGAACCAGCCCCTTAATGCCTGTCGCCGTACCTTCACCCGCAGGTGTGTATTTCTTCTGCACTTGCTTTAAAGCCGCTTGTGCAGTCGCTTTGTCCTTTACAATGCCAACCATCTGTCCGTTGACCTTCATTTCTACTCCTTTGGCATAGGCAGTCAGCATGCCATCCAGCTTCTTCAACGTGGCTGCGCTATCGATATCTGCCTTATATGCCTTTTCCGTGCTCGTCGTGACCGCGCTCGTATTGAGCACCATTTGCACGTCAGGATACTTGTCTTTATACTGTTTGCTCTTCGTTGTGTACAGTTGCTTAAGCTGTTGTTCATTCAGGATACTGCCGACCTCAACGCCTTTAACATACACTTTATAATAAGGAACCGTATTGGCACCAACATACTGATTGCTAGCAAAAATAAGACCGCCAACAATCACAATGCCGCCTGCCGTCCAACTTAACCATCTTTTCCGTCCGTTCCACCATGTTGCTATTTTCCCTGCTTTATCGGCAGAATTGCTTTCAACACTTGAATTCCCATTCCTGTGGTCTGGTGATAACTTCCCCTTAGAAACCTCCATGGTTCTCTCCTTTTCAGCATATCCTATCTCTATTAAATGCGTTCATTATTGTCCTTTTACATGATAAAAGTAGCCGTTTTACAAGCTTATCTATGATAATAGTCGCTATCTAGTATTGCATAGTTACGTAAAAGGTTTCAAAAATTTAACCTTTTCACAACACAGTTTACTTTAACATAGCTTTTACAAAGAATTCAACTGCACTCCAATTACTTCCTAGCACGCAAAAAAATCCGCGCCCGGCGCGGATTCTACAGTCCTGTTTTGAGCATTAACATTGCCCATACATTTATGCGTTTTATTTATGCATTATTTAAGCATACCCATCAATTTGTTATATTCCTCTTTGGTCAAATACTTCGCAAGCACCTGCTGAATATCTTGCAGCTCCTGCTCGGTGAGACCGCCTTCCATCGCAGCTGATATTTTCTGCATCTCTTCTGGCGGAAGTTTATTCATAAGAATCGTAAAAATCTCCTGTTTCTGAGCCGCCGGTAAATTGTTCTTTTTCTCCGTCAGATGGTCGGGCGTAATGACCAAATCATGGCCTTCGATACTCGTTTCAGGTGTAGCTGTACCTTCTGCCTGCTGACGCGGCTCGCTGTCTGGTGTTCCCGCCGACGTGGTCCCTTCCTGAGATCCCTTGTCATTGGATGCACCACCTGTCTTATTTCCGCTTTCTTCTAAGCCCTGTCCCATGACAGGCAAAGCATTATCAGGCGGTGTTACACTTCCAGAGTCGCTCCCTGTCGTCTTGCTCTTCCCTGTACCTGTACTTTGATCAGTACCAGCGCTGCCTTTTAGCCAGCCCCATCCCCATATCGGCTGATGATCGAGCTGAATGTTAAATTGCCGTAATAGCGATTGAACATAAGCATTCACGACCACACCGGTCACTGCCAGTGTCAGCGCGCTGACCAGCACCACCGTCATTCCTTTTTTAAGCAGCCATCCAAGCCACCTCATATCCCGTTACCTCCTTATACGCATCTTGCCATGTGTACATCATGAAGTGCATATAGACCAGTATTGACGAGATATGACGATTTTTAACCCTTGGAATATGTAAAACTAGCACCAACACATCCATATAAAAAAGAAGAGGGAGGCATGAATTACCTCTCTCCCCTTGATTTAGCAGGAATAGCTATACTTTCGAACAGGCATGATGCCTTCATAGAATCATACGGATGTCTTACAAATAAATCGGAAGCACTTGGTTCGTTTGATCGCGGTTACGACCAACCGAGAAAATAGCGATTGGAATACCTGTCAACTCGGATACGCGTTGTACGTAATGGCGGGTAGTCTCCGGCAGTTCCTCCAGCGTCTTCACGCCAGTAATGTCTTCGTTCCAGCCTGGCATTTCCTCATATACCGCCTCGCACTCTGCCAGCATTTTCAGGCTAGCTGGATAATGCGTGATGATCTCGCCGCGGTATTTGTAGCCTGTACAGATCTTAACTGTTTTCAGGCCTGTCAATACGTCCAGCGAGTTCAGGGAAAGACCAGTTAATCCACTAACACGACGGGCATGGCGCACAACAACGCTGTCAAACCAGCCTACGCGGCGAGGACGACCTGTAACCGTACCGTACTCATGGCCTGTTTCACGAATGTAATCGCCGACTTCATCGTGTAGTTCCGTTGGGAAAGGTCCATCCCCTACACGAGTTGTGTACGATTTAGCTACACCGATCACTTGTTGAATTTTGGATGGGCCTACACCAGAACCGATACATACGCCGCCAGCCGACGGGTTAGAGGACGTAACGTATGGATACGTACCTTGGTCGATATCGAGCATAACGCCTTGTGCACCTTCAAACAACACCTTACGATTGGCGTCAATTGCATCGTTCAGCACAACAGACGTATCCGCTACATAAGGACGAATAAACTCAGCATATTCCAGATACTGTTTCAATATTTCTTCAACATCCAGCGGCTCGCCGCCGTATACTTGCTCAATCACTTGATTCTTTTCCTTCGTTAGATGGCGCAGTTTCTTTTCGAATTCTTCTGCTTCCAGCAAATCAGCAATACGAATACCGTTACGAGCAGCTTTATCCATATAAGCAGGGCCAATCCCTTTACGGGTAGTACCAATTTTGTTAGGACCTTTGCGGTCTTCTTCCAGCACGTCCAACGTCATATGGTAAGGCATAATGACATGTGCGCGGTCACTAATGACCAAATTTTTCGTGGAAAATCCATTATCATGAATATAAGTAATTTCTTCAATAAGAGCGGCTGGATTCACTACCATGCCGTTGCCAATAACACACTTTTTATCTTCATAAAAAACGCCGGATGGAATCAGGCTCAGCTTATACTTTTTACCGTCAATGAGAATCGTATGACCAGCATTGTTTCCGCCTTGGTAACGGGCCACTACTTCAGCGCTTTCCGCCAGATAGTCCGTGATTTTACCTTTGCCTTCGTCTCCCCATTGTGTCCCCACAACGACTACAGTTGACATGTTTCATTCCTCCGTGGAGTGCCCACAGACACTCTGATTTTGAGCTGACGCGCTAACACATATCTGGCTTCAACCGCCTCAGCGGGCAGGTATGGAGCGTTCTCGGACAGCAGGAAAAAACGTCCGTCGCAGACATTCCGTAAGTTCGGAAAGTCCCGGGCGTAATGATCTCCCACTGCGTTGAAGCAGCACTATAAGTGTACCAGTACCATTTTTCAAAGTCAAATAAAAAGCGAACATTATATTACATGAAAATAGTATTGTTCGTAATTGAGAGTTTCAATCGTTCTATGAAAATATATGAATTCTATAAAAAAGGCTCTCTCGTAATCGCGATACCCGCGTCGAAAGAGCCTTTTCTAATCATACTAATATATTAACCGGCGAACGCATCCGAATGGGCACGCTCGTAATTAGCGAATTTATTATAATTTTTGAGAAATACCAGCTCTACCGTACCGACCGGGCCGTTACGCTGCTTGGCAATGATAATTTCAATAATATTTTTCTTTTCTGTTTCCTGATTATAATAATCATCCCGGTACAGAAACGCAACGATGTCAGCATCCTGCTCAATGGAACCCGATTCCCGCAAGTCACTCATCATGGGCCGCTTATCTTGACGCTGCTCCACACCCCGGCTCAGCTGGGAAAGGGCAATTACAGGCACTTCAAGCTCACGGGCAATTTGTTTCAATGTCCGTGAAATTTCGGATACCTCCTGCTGCCGGTTCTCGCCCGCTTTGCCACGTCCGTGAATGAGCTGCAAGTAGTCAATAACGATCATACCCAGTCCCTTTTCCGCCTTGAGACGGCGGCATTTGGCACGGATATCAGCCACAGTGATGCCGGGCGTATCATCGATATAGATTTCCGCCTCTGACAAGGCTGCAATGCCCATCGTCAGCTTCGCCCAATCGTCGTCGCCTTTAAATTCACCTGTCCGCATGACGTTCGCGTCCAAGTTAGCCTCGGCACAGATCATCCGCTGCACGAGCTGAGCCGCCGACATCTCCAGACTGAAGATGGCAACCGTCTCTTTTGCCCGTACTGCAACGTTTTGTGCAATATTCAGGGCGAATGCCGTTTTACCTACAGATGGACGGGCAGCCACAATGATCAGGTCATTGCGCTGGAAACCCGCCGTCATCTTGTCCAGGTCAACGAATCCGGACGGAATTCCGGTCGTGTTTCCCTTGTTCTGATGCAGCAATTCAACGCGGTCGAACACTTCCATCACGACATCACGGATGGCGATAAAACCACTGCCTGAGCGCCCGTTGGAGATTTCCATAATCTTGCGCTCAGCATCACTCAGCATACCGGCGACATCCTCGCCACTGCTATAGCCTTCGCTCACAATCTGTGTAGCTGCACGAATCAAGCGACGAAGCATCGCTTTTTCTTCAATGATCTGGGCATAGTAATCCACGTTAGCCGCTGTTGGCACCCCGTGAGCCAGCTTCGCCAGATAACTGACACCGCCGATATCCTCCAGCTGACCTTTGTCCTGAATTTTCGAGGTCAGCGTAACCAAGTCAATCGGCTGTCCGGATTCACCCAGCTCAATCATTGCTTCGTAAATCATTTGATGAGCTTTATCGTAAAAGTCCTCGGTCTGCACCCGCTCCATTGCGGTAATCAGTGCTTCAGACTGAAGCAAAATAGACCCAATAACCGCCTGTTCAGCCTCCAGATTTTGCGGAGGAATCCGATCAAAAAATTCGCCGCCCATAATTATTCTTCAGTCACCTGTACTTTCAGCGTAGCTTTGACCTCAGGATGAAGCTTGACGGTCATTTGAGTCACGCCCAACGTACGAATCGGTTCTTCCAGCTCGATTTTGCGTTTGTCCAGCTTGATGCCTGTTTTAGCAACAGCCTCTGCGATTTGCTTGCTTGTAATCGCGCCGAACAGACGTCCGCCTTCTCCAGCCTTTGCTTTGAGCTGAATTGTAGTCTCTTCCAGCTTTTTGCCGAGTACTTGTGCCTCTTCCTTTTCCTCTTGCTTGCGTTTCTCCTCAGCAGCATTTTGGTTTTCCAGCGTCTTCATATTTCCTTCCGTTGCTGGACGGGCAATCCCACGCGGCAACAGAAAATTCGCTGCATAACCGTCGGATACTTCCTTAACCTGCCCCTTCTTACCTTGGCCCTTCATATCTTTAATGAATATTACTTTCATTCAAATAACCCCTCTTCCCCATCAATTTCGGCCAGTACGTCGACCACTCTGCGCTTAGCTTCCTCCAGCGAGCAATCCAGCTGAACCGCCGCATTCGTCAGATGTCCTCCGCCGCCTAGCCGTTCCATGACGACCTGTACGTTCATGCGTCCGAGTGATCGGGCGCTGATCCCCACCAGGCCGTCAGGACGTTCACTGACCACAAAGGAGGCCAGTACATCCGTCATATTGAGTAATGAATCCGCCACCTGAGCAATCAGGAGCTGCGGTATTTTTTGTCCGGGCTCGGTCACCGCAATTGCGATATGCCCATATATCATTTTAGCATGCTTAATAATTTCCGCCTTAGCAATATATTCATCCAGGTCCTCTTTTAACATGCGCTGGATCATCACTGTATCTGCTCCACTACGTCTTAAGAAGCCAGCTGCCTCAAACGTGCGTGAGCCTGTATGCAGGGAGAAATGCTTGGTATCCACCGTAATCCCCGCCAGCAGTGATGTTGCCTCCAGCGGTGTCAGCTGGACCTTTTCATGGATATATTGCAGCAGCTCAGTCACCAGTTCACAGGCCGATGACGCGTATGGCTCCAAATAGATCAGAACAGAATCATTAATAAATTCCTCGCCCCGACGGTGATGATCCACAACCACCACCCGGCTGGCCGTCTGCACCAGACGCGGCTCAATCGTCATTGACGCCTTGTGCGTATCCACCACAACCAGCAGGCTATGCTCGGTCATCACCTGAAGCGACTGCTCCGGTGTCATGAGCGCTTGCGACAGCTTCTCATCCTTGTTTACCTGCTCCATCATTCGGTCAATAGACGGATTGGATTTGTCCAGTACGATATGGGCCTCTACATTGTAAAGTGCCGCAGCCTTCCACACACCGATAGCTGCTCCTATTGCATCCATGTCCGGTATTTTGTGTCCCATAATCAGCACACGGTCGCTCTCCTGCATCAGATCACGCAACGCATGCGCAATGACTCGGGCACGCACCCTGGTACGCTTCTCGACAGCATTGGACTTGCCTCCGTAAAAGGACAGGCGCTGTCCCGCTTTCACTGCTGCCTGATCTCCCCCACGTCCAAGCGCCATATCTAGACTGGATTGAGCTAGTTCGCCCAGCTCCTTGATACTCTCTGCGCCGAAAGACAAGCCAATGCTCAATGTCATCGGTACTTTCAAATCTGCTGTCATTTCCCGCACGGTATCCAAAATGACGAATCGGCTTTGCTCCAGCTCCTGGAGTGCTTTATGATTCAGCATAATAAGATAACGCTCAGATGACAACCGGCGCAAATAAATATTATATTGATTGGCCCAAGACGTAATCTCGCTGGAAACCTTCGCAATAAGCGCGGTACGCTGCTGATCGTCCATTCCCTGAGCAGCCTCGTCCATATTATCAAGCATGACAATACCAAGCGCTAACCGCTCGTTCTCATACTGCTTGCGCAGTACCGCGAGCTCCGTCACTTCATACAAATATATCAGACGCTCATCAGGCACGATTAGAAACTGATAATGACGCTCATCATGCTGTAATTCCACCTTTAGTTCACGAGCAGACTCTTTCGTTTCCTTTTTAGTGCTTAGAGCGTTTGCGAGTTGAGGAAACAAATCTTGAAGGGGCTCTCCAATCAACGATTGCTCCTCGAACATCTCACTGGCAAAGCGATTGTGCCATTCTACCGTCCGATTTTCACTGTATAAAATGATACCGAACGGCAGTGTACTGATTGCTTCTCCCTCCACCCGCTTGATCCGGAAGGAAAGGCCACTGATATATTGATTCAGTTCCCGACGGAAATCCAGCTCCGTCTTCAGCATCAATCCGCCGAGCAAGAATGATAGCAGCAGTCCTATCACACCCAGTTCCCAGTTGTACATGGAAATACATATGACAAGCACCAGCAGCAGTAAAAACGCCCAGACCGTCTGATAGCCGTGCCAGCGTTTTTGTAGAAATTTAGGCATGACTGTTCACCCTATTTCTTTGATCTTGTAATAGCTTCACGCAGCGGAAAGGCCAAATCAATAATACCTATAATGCGGAGCGGCTGGAACACCAGAACGACGAGCGACAGCAGCAACGCAATCACTGGGCTCATTTTACGGCTATGCGTCCAGAAGTATACAAAACCAATTGTCTGGATAATAAAACATGCATGGATCAGCGGTAGCATACTAATAGAAACCGTTTGAATCCAGCTGCTATCGGAGGAATCCGCTATCCATCCAATTACAATTGCCAGCAGATAGTACCAGATCAGCGTGCGTGGTAGCATCCACTCGCGGGCAGGCTTCATTTTACGTACCGGCACATCGAGACTGCTCAATGCTGGACGTGCCAAAGCATGTGTGATCACTGCCAGTATAAACGAGCTGACGATCATCACATATGGAACTTTACCAATCAGCATTGTACCGAGTTTCTGCGTATCTTCAGCTGTCCAGCTCATATTCGCAAACATCGGATTCGCACTTAAAATCTGCTGTACAATACTGGCCGATATCTCAGCCTGATCCCGAAGGGACTGCGAAAGATCAAACCCGAAGGAATACGTAGCGATAAACAGTACAAACAACAATTCGGCTAAAATAATGCCCGTTCCGGTCATCAACGCCTGAAAAGCAGATCCTCCCTTTTTATATATCCGTCCCATCAATATAGAAGGAATCAGAAAGTAAATCGCAGGAAGCAGCGAATACACATCGAGTAGCGCTATAATTAAAAGCACCGGTATGACGTGAACCAGAAATCCTTTGAAAGGCAGCGATGAAAACAATACAGCGCCAGGCACAATCAGAAAAAATACGGTAATAATTCTAAATGGTGTCAATAGAGTCAGCAGCAGAAGCAAATAAATAACGCTCCATGCTACAGTGGCCAAGCGGAATTTCAACGTTTTCACCTCTTACGCATATGTTCTTCCAGTGCGGAAATGTCCTGATACCAATCCTCCAGCTGGTGTCCTTCTTTTCTGTGCTTTCTTAGCTTGTCGATGAGTAGATCATCCAATTCACGGTAAGACACCCCAAGACGCCTCCCCAGAATATAACTGCTCATCACCAGGCTGGCCAAACAGTCACCAATACGGACTGTACTGCCTTCCCACATCGCCTTAAACAGACGGGAGACTTGGTCAAGCACCTCTGTTTTAAGCCATTCAATAACCTTGGCTCGTTTAACTACATCCATTTCTTTAGGCATATGATGAAGAGTCACACCCCTCTGAAAAAGCTTTATTCTCCATTATAGCATATCCTATTTTGAAAATAACTGTTACCCCATAGGGTAAATCGTTATTTACAGAGCAGCTTTGCTACTTATTATAAGCCCATGTCAACACTGTTAGCCCCTAGGCTAATAGTAATCTTCAGTGCGGCTTTGCTGCTTATTTTAGCTTGAAGTATTAAGCGATTCCTTAGACACAAATTTCTCACAATACTCAATAATTTGGCTGCGGCGCACGATACCGATAAACCTTTCCATATCATCCACAACGGGCACAAAGTTCTGTACCTTCGCCAAATTAATCAGATCCTCCATATTGGCATCAATGGATACAGGTTTCATCGAAACCCGCAGCGGAACGTCCTTGAGCATAAACTTAGAAGCGTTTTCAAAGGTGATTTTCCCCTCGGACTCTTTCATATGCCACAATAGGTCACCCTCTGTAACCGTACCCGTATATCTACCTTCCTTATCCAAAATAGGAACCGCTGTGAACCGGTGATATTCCATTCGTTCCAATGTTTGTCGTAGAGTAGCATCCGCCGTTACACAAGCGACCTCTTGTTTGGGAAGCAAGAAAAAAGCAATATTCATGAGAAACGAATCCCCCTCAAAATCCAAATATAAATCCATTGATTACTCACTGAATGTCCTGTTTGTCGGGAAGCCTCAGCGTCTGCGGGGTTGTATCAGAGTCTAGCCAGTTCGCAATCATAAGTCTAGCATATTCAAGTTCCTGTTCATTAGCCCGGTCATAGTACAGGCCCTTCTTCTTGAACCCTTCCCCCGTAATCGTAAAACTTGAGATTTGTGGATTCCCTTGTGAAATAGCTTGCTTGCCAAGCCCAGTAATAAAGGCAGGTTCCATATCCGTTGTGAAATTGGCCCCCATGATATCGAGCAACTCCGGGATCTTGGTAATTCCGTCGATATTCAGCAGCCTATCCGCCATTGCGTTCAAAAAAATTTGCTGACGTTTTGTGCGGTTGAAGTCGCTATCTTCCCGATACCTAACATAATACATGGCTTCTTCACCATTATAAAGCGGCTTGCCCGCCTCAATACGGAACTTGATATGCAGCGGGTTTTTATTCTCGATGGGCTGGTCGATAGGTAACACTACTCCGCCCACTGCATTCACGGCATCCTGAATACCCTGGAAATTAATCGTAGCATAATAATCGACCTTATGCTCCATCAGCTTCTCTACAGTGCCCATGGACATATCCTCGCCTCCGAACGCATAAGCATGCCCCAACTTATCAAAATCATCCTCGCCATCTCGATTGGAATCATGTCCGGCAATCTGTACATACGTATCCCTTGGGATAGAAATCAAGAGCACACGCGATTCTGCGGGCCGTACAGCAGCATATATCACCGTATCTGAGCGACCACGTGCCTTTTCATTGGGCCGTTGATCTGTCCCCAGTAATAACACCGAAAAAGGCTCCTTCTGGTAAGCAATGGTCTCTTGGGGCTGTTGTTCCTTGGATTGACGAGGCTGGTAGGATTTCTCCAGCTTGCTTTCCAGCGTCGGTGACACAAACCAGTCAAAAGCCACGAGCGTCAGCTGTTTGCGGAATAGATAGCCCCCTACTGCAACTAAAAGCAAGACAATACATGAAATATATAGAGCGGTAAACCTCTTTTTCTTTTTGGGCTTTCCACGGGTCCTTCTCTTATGTCTTCTCTCCATCATGGCTTCCTTCCTTCTTTCGTCCACAAATCCCATCTCTTCATTAAACCGGATTGATCCCTCATGAAGCGGAAACTTCCCCTCAAAGCATAAAAGGTCTGCTACCTTGTTGTCAAAAGTGCCATGGCGTGGTTAGTTCCTCAAACTCATGACAAAAAAGGCTTTGCCCTTACGGTCAAAGCCCTCATTTACGTTTATATAAGTATTCTATGTAGCTTTCAAAGTTATCTTTTATCTTAATGCAAAGACAGTTTCACCAAATTTTGCAATCGTACCGGAAAAGAGGTGGACAGAGAAAAACCATAATCAAACAGCTTCCGTGTCTGTGCGAAACGCTCTTCCTTGCTCGGTGCACCCAGCACTACAGCGACTAATCGTTTGCCATGCTGCTCAGCTGTACCAGTGAAGCAGTATCCAGCATCGCTTGTGTACCCTGCTTTCAATCCGTCCGTCCCCGCATAAGAGTACGGTCCAGCCAAGGAAGGCAGCATCCAGTTCGTATTACTGATGTAAATGCCCTTATCCTTCAATTCCATCTGTGTGCGGCTGGACGTTCTGAGAATCTCAGGATGTGACGTAATCAAGTAAGAGGCCAACTTTGCAGTATCGCTTGCCGTCATTTTCGTTTCTCCGCGAATATCCTTAGGATGGTTCGGCCCCAATTCACTCTGACCAGCCCCAGAGGCATTACTAAAGCGACTATCGGGTGACAGCCCAATTTGAGCAGCCTTTTCATTCATGCGCTTCACAAAAGCGAACTCATTCCCTGATGAACGCTCTGCCAGCGCTACAGCGGCGTCATTCGCTGAATACACAACCATACTTTGGAACAGTTCAGATACGGTTATTCTTTCCCCATACCGAAGAGACAGATTCACACCACCCACCGTACTGGCATAACGACTAATTCGCACCTCATCATTCCAGCCTAACCGTCCGGTCCGAATATCCTCCAGTACCAACAGCTCGGTCATGAGCTTGGACATATTTGCAGAAGGCATAGGCTTATCGCCATTCACATCCATCAGTAATTCCCCGGTGTGCATGTCCATCAGCACTGCAGCGTCTGCATCCACATTCGGCTTTCCGATCAACAAGCGGGGTCCAAGAGTAATAAAAATCAATATAATAAGTACCGGGACGACAATAGCCCAACGTAACCAATGTTTTTTCATCATCGTAATAACCTCCATATCTTATTAGACGATGAAAAATCCATTTTGTCTGCAATTTTTCGAAAAAAAGATACAATTTTTTTACCTTTTTTTATTTCACGACAAAATATCCGCCAATCCTTGTTACAGGATGACGGATATTTTGCTTCTTCAGTATGTCGTATCAGGCAAAGTGACAGGCTACAAAATGCTGGTCGCCCGCATCTCGATATACTGGAGCCTCTGTTCTACAGCGCGCTTCCGCCATAGGACAGCGTGTATGAAACTTGCATCCTGACGGCGGATTAGCCGGAGACGGGATGTCCCCTTTTAACACAATCCGCTGCCTTTTGATCGTCGGATCTGGAATCGGTACTGCTGATAGCAGAGCCTTGGTGTATGGGTGTAGCGGATTACTGAACAGCTCCTCCTTGGAAGCCAACTCTACCATTGAGCCCAGATACATCACACCAATCCGGCTACACAGATGCTCGACTACACTCAGATCATGCGAGATGAACAGGTACGTCAGTTGGCGTTCCTGCTGCAAATCGCTTAACAAGTTAATGATCTGGGCTTGAATCGACACATCCAGAGCAGATACCGGCTCGTCAGCCACAATAAAATCAGGATTCAAAATCAAGGCCCTTGCAATCCCGATCCGCTGCCGCTGACCGCCAGAGAACTCATGCGGATAACGATCATAGTGATATGAGGACAGCCCACAAATGTTCAGCGTTTCGTTGACCTTCTGCCGTAGCTCATTACGATCAATCAACCCGTGATCCAGCAAAGCCTCTCCGATCGCCTCACCCACCTTAATTCTCGGGTTCAGTGAACTAAAAGGGTCCTGGAAGACGATTTGCAGCTTTGGACGAAGCGCACGAATCTGCTCCTTGTTTAATGCGTGCAAATCTTCGCCCTTGTACCGTACTGATCCCTCTGTCTTATCCATCAATCTGAGAATCGTACGTCCAATCGTACTTTTACCGCAGCCCGATTCTCCTACCAGACCAAACGATTCACCCTTATGAATATGAAAGGATACATCATCGACCGCCTTGACATGTCCGACCGTACGCTGAAAAACCCCGCCTGTGATTGGGAAATACTTTTTCAGCCCTTCCACTTGAATTAAAGGCTCGCTCATATTCGTTGCCCTCCTTCTTTCTCATATAGCCAGCAGGCAACCTTATGGCCATTCTCCTTTTCATTCAAGGGAGGGGCCTGATCCTTGCATATTTGCATACAATGTGCGCATCGATCATGAAAATGGCAATTTTCGCCCAGCTCAATGGGGTTTGGCACCTGCCCTGGGATGGAATATAGCCGATCCATTTTCTGATTAATGACAGGCTTTGCCTTTAATAGTCCTTGAGTATACGGATGCTGCGGATTTTTGAACAACTCAATGACAGGAGCCTCTTCAATAACGTTCCCGGCATACATAACGACCACATAATCCGCCATTTCTGCCACGACACCCAAGTCATGTGTTATCAGCATAATGGACGTTTTAAGCTTATCCTTCAAATCCCGCATTAAATCGAGAATCTGTGCCTGGATCGTTACATCCAGTGCCGTTGTCGGTTCATCCGCAATCAACAGCTTCGGATTACAGCTTAAAGCAATCGCAATCATAATCCGCTGGCGCATACCGCCACTCAACTCATGAGGATAGGAATTGAATATTTCCTCCGATCGCGAAATGCCCACCAAATTAATTAGTTCAATTGCCCGGACGCGTGCTTCCCTTTTACTCATTAATGTATGCATCAGCAACGGCTCCGTAATCTGTTCCCCGATCGTAAGCACCGGATTCAGAGAAGACATCGGTTCCTGAAAAATAATCGAAATGTCATTGCCGCGAATTTGCTGCATTTGCCCTTTATTGAGTTTTAGGAGATCCTTGCCCTCAAACCAGATTTGTCCGTCTGAGGTATGGGGAGAATCAATCAACCGCATCATTGTCATCGCAGTTACACTCTTACCACAGCCAGATTCTCCTACCACACAGAGCGTTTCACCCTCACGAATTTTAAAACTGACGTCATTGACCGCTTTGACAGTTCCGTTAGAGGTATGAAAGTGGGTTTTCAGGTTACGAAATTCAATCAAAGCATTTTCCATAAACGTTCGTCTCCTACTTCTTCATTTTAGGGTCCAGCGCGTCACGCAAGCCGTCACCAATCAGATTAATCGCTACAACGGTAATTAGAATACACATTCCCGGTGGTACCCATATCCAGGGCCGTTTGCGGAAGTCAATCAGATTATTCGCAGCCGATATCATGTTCCCCCACGAAGGTGTGGGCGGCACGACGCCAATCCCCAAGTAACTGAGCGCAGATTCTGTAATAATCGCACCAGCCACTCCAAGCGTAGCCGTAACAATAATAGTAGGAATCGTGTTCGGTAGCAGATGTCGGAATATTTTGCGGCGGTCTCTCAACCCCAGCGCTTCCGTCGCCTGCATGAACTCCTGTTCACGCAGCGTAAGAATCTGCCCTCTGACCAGACGGGACAAGCTCGTCCAGCTCAGGACCCCAATAATAAGCATCAGAAAATAAATACGGTTCGACGGATCAACCTTCAAATCCGATAGAACAGCACCTAAAATAATAAGCAGCGGCAATGTAGGCAGCGCCATAAAAATATCAGCAATCCGCATAATAACCGTATCCACGCCTTTACGATAAAACCCTGCCAGCGCACCCAACGTTGCCCCGATCATGACCGAAATAAACGTGGCGACCAGCCCCACTGTCAAAGAAATACGGCCAGCCAGCATCGTACGCAGTAAAATATCTCTACCAAACTTATCCGTACCGAGCCAGTACTTCGCATTAGGGGATAAGTTTTTGTCAGAGAGCTTGTAATCATCTAAGTGATAAGGTGAAATCATGGGACCAAATACACAAATGATAACCATCAGAATTAATATAACGAGACCTGCTAAAGCCAAGCGGTTTTGGTTAAAACGGCGAACGGCGATTCTCCATGGAGACGCTTCAGGACGGATCGCCGCCTTTTGATTGGTTTCAATCGTGACTGTTTCTGCGGACAATAGTATCCCTCCTACTTCAAGCGAATTCTTGGATCTGCCATGCCATACAATACATCAGAAAGTAGATTGCCGATGAGCGTGAGAACAGCTAGGAAAATGGTGAAGCCCAACATAAACGGATAGTCCCGCATACTAATGGACTCCAGGTAGACCTGCCCCACACCCGGCCATACAAATACCTTTTCCAGGATCATTGCCCCACCAAATAAGGCTGGAAGCTCGAACCCGAGCAGTGTGATTGCTGGAATCAGGGCATTGCGCAGTGCATGTTTGAAAATAACCGTCCGTTCCTTCAAGCCCTTGGCGCGTGCGGTACGGATATAATCCTGACGGATGACCTCCAACATGCCTGTACGGAAATAACGAGTCAGGCTTCCTGTACTCAGCATCGTAAGTACGAGTGTCGGCAGGAACATATGCTTGAGGACATCCACCATATACGCCCACGAACCTGCTTCCATCCCTGCTGTAGTCATACCCCCAACCGGGAGAATTCCCCATTCCAGGGCAAATATTTTGATGGCCAATAGACCAATAAAAAATGAAGGCAGCGACATACATAAGAAAATGAATAACGTAACGAACTTATCGAATAGGGAATATTGAAACTTAGCTGAAAATACCCCTGCAACAACTGCAATGAGCCAGCTAAAAATAAGACTAAAAAAAGCGATAATAAAAGAGTTCCATACATAATTGCCAATGACCTTCGTTACCGGCTGCTTATGCTGTAATGAATCCCCCATATTTCCCTTTAACATATTACCGGCCCATATAAAATAACGTTGGTATTCCGGCTTATCCAGCCCGTAGATATGTCGTAGCTGTTGCGCCTTCTCGGCGGTCATATTCGGGTTCTGCTTGGCTGTAATATAATCACCCGGCACCATGGCTGAAATCGCAAAAACGATAATGGATATGCCAATAAGTGTGGGGATGAGTTGCAGCAGTCTTCGAATAATGTACTGCTTCATATTCATTCCTCCAGACGAATAAAGTGATATGCCCAGCTCGTGAGAGCTGAGCATACGGTTGGCATCCCTTATTGAGCGATTTGAGCGTTATGCAGAGTGAACTCAAAATCTTTGTATGGCGTAATTTCTAGGCCGGATACACGTCCATTCACTGGCCACATATCTCTGCGTTGGTACATAAAGATAGTTGGCAGATCTTTGTTCAACTCTTGATAGAGCTGTTTGTAAATCTGTTTGCGTTTCTCTTGATCCAGTTCATGCTTACCAGCAAGCGTTAATTCATCGACCTTTTTATTAGAGTAGCCGATATCGTTTTGTGCACCATTCGTAATAAAAGTCGTTGTGTCCGGGTCTGGAGTTAAGCCCCAGGCCGCAAAGAACATATCAAACTTGCCTGTATCCTTTTTATCCATAATGGCGTTAAAATCTAAAGTTTCGGAAGTCAGCTTGATGCCTAGCTCCTTATAGTTATTGGACATGATTGGTAGCAAGGCCTCTACTACTGGATTATCAGCAGTTGCGGAGAAGTTAATGGTCAGCTTTTCGCCGTCCTTTTCGCGAATCCCGTCAGCACCAACCTTCCAGCCTGCCTCATCCAGCAAAGCCTTCGCCTTCGCTGTATCAAATTCATATTTGTTGATGCCTTCATCCGTATAAGACCAAGATTCGGTAGATTGTGGAATGTTAATGACATTCGCATATGGGCCATACACGCCCTGTACAATCTCTTTACGGTTTAAACCAATAGTTAAAGCCTGACGTACTTTAGGGTCCTGGAATTTCTTTTCCTTGTGATTAAATGCAATATATCCATAGCCATTGGTCGGCATAATATTCACGTCCAAGAAGCCTAGAGCCTTTAATTCCTCTACATTGTCTTCCGTAACTGTGATGTTGTCCATGTCCGTTTCGCCTGTTTGCAGCATAGACAGGTTTGTTTCTTCTGTTGTCGTTTTGAAAATAACTGATTTTACCTTTGGTGCGCCCTTGAAGTAGTTTGGATTCGCTTCAAGTACGACTTGCTGACCCGGGGAAAAGCTCTTCAGCACATACTGCCCGGAGCCGATTGGTTTATTATTAAGCGCCTTGATGCTGTCCAGGTTACCCTTCTTGAACCCTTTTCCGTAATAAGCTTCTGGCATGAAGTATTGCTCACCCAGATAATCCTTCGTATAAGCTGTTGCTTCTGTAACGGTTACCTCTACTGTATTATCATCGATGACCTTGATACCCGAGATATCATTCGCCTTGCCATCGTGGTATTCCTTACCGCCTTTAATCTTAAAAGATAATATATCGCTTTCTCCATCATAATTCGGATCATGCAGCACTTTGAGAACAAAAGCATAATCCTTTACGGTTACTGGAGTGCCGTCACTATACTTCACACCTGGTTTCAGATGGAAGGTGTATTTTAGACCATCCGGCGATACATCAACCTTCTCAGCCAAACTATTTTCATATGTACCATCTGCCTTCACCTGTAAGAAGGAATCAAATACCGTTCTAACTACATATAAATCGTAAGTTGTTTGCCAGAATAGCGGGTTAAATACCCCTTTAGGTGATGTCATACCTACTACAATGTTATCTTTCCGATTTGTTGCTCCCGGAGGATTTTGTGACAAATCCGTCGCTTTAATTACACCCTCTGTAACTGGTGCGCTGCCTTCATTTCCCTCTGTTTTCTTATCCGCATTACCTTGCTGCGGCTGTGCCTCATTAGCACCTCCACTACATCCTGCAAACAGAACACCAACGATCGTAAGCACCATAAGCAAAGAAACCCATTTCTTCGTTTGCACCATCCTGTTAATCCCCCTTAGTCGGTCTTTATTTAACAGCCTGTCTCATTCCTGCGGTGATTCGTTAAAGCTTGAGGTTTGAAAATGAAGTTTGCACATCCTCCTTACTGTTCCTAATGATAGCGTAGAACACATGTTTTAGACCCTTGGTCAATTTTGTGCACCGACAACCATTACATTTTTATTAAGGTTTATCTTAAGTGTAAAATAATATCACGTCAATATCTTTTTTTATGTAATATGCAATTGCAAAACATCTATTTTTGTAAAGTTTATGAAATTTACTTGTGGAAAATGACAAAAAAATGAGTGTTATGTAATATAAAATAACATTCCGAATGATCGAAATGTGTACTCTGGCGAGTTGGGGAGCTTGTAATTTCCTAAGCCACTAAAAGGCAAATCATACTTAATGGGTAAACATGGATTGTATTATTAGTAAGTTACAATAGATGGCACTTGTTGTCAATAAAAAAAATCATAAAAAAAGATGCCCCCAGAATTGGGAACATCTTTTCTTTCCACCCACTACTATTCAGTAGTGTAAGGAAGCAATGCGATTTGACGGGAACGTTTAACAGCGATTGTCAACATACGTTGATATTTCGCGCTTGTTCCAGTCACACGACGAGGAAGAATTTTTCCACGTTCGCTGATGAATTTTTTAAGCAGGTCTGTATCTTTATAGTCAATGTGAGTAATTTTGTTCACAGTGAAGAAACATACTTTACGACGTTTGTTGCGACCACCACGACGAGCTGGTCTTTTGTTATCGTCTCCGCCTTCTCTTTGTCTGAAGCCCATTCTTTGTCAGTCCTTTCCCAATTAAAATGGTAGATCATCATCCGAAATATCGATCGGTTTTCCGTCATCGGAAAAAGGATCCTGATTGTTTCGCGAGTTATTATTCCCGCGCCCACTATTGCTGTTACCGCCTCCGAAAGGAGACTCCTCACGCATACCTCCACCGCTATTGCCGCCACCGTTGCCGCTATCGCGGCTAGATTCCAAGAAACGTACATTATCAGCTACAATTTCAGTCACGTATACACGTTTGCCTTCATTGTTCTCATAATTACGCACCTGTACACGGCCTTCAACAGCCGTCAAACGACCTTTACGAAGATAGTTAGCGCATGTTTCAGCAAGCTGACGCCAGGTTACGATCGGCAAGAAATCCGCTTCCCGTTCGCCGCCTTGACTTGTAAACGGACGGTCTACAGCCAGGGTGAACTGGGTTACTGCTACACCAGACGGTGTATAGCGCAGCTCTGGATCTTTGGTCAAACGACCGATCAGAATGACACGGTTCAACAATCCAATCCCCTCCTTTGAGCGTTGTTCATTACATAATCACGTACAATAATTAAGCTACGTCGTTCGTAATGAGATAACGAATTACTTCGTCAGAAATTTTCATGATACGCTCAAGCTCAGTAACAACAGCAGGTTCTGCTGTGAAGTTTACCAGAACGAAAGAACCATCACGGAATTTCTTGATCTCATACGCAAGACGGCGTTTAGTTACATCGTGATTCGTAATTTCGCCACCGCCGTTAGAGATGATACCTTGGAATTTGTCGACTGTCGCTTGAACAGCTTCTTGTTCAATGTCAGGACGAATAATGTACATCACTTCATATTTGCGCATTCTTTACACCTCCTTATGGACATAAGGCCCTCAATCTCAGTTGAGAGCAAGGAACGAGCCTAAACTCGCACTAAAACAGTTTACCAAATCGAGCGCCTGAATGCAACCTGCAATTTCGAGCACAAGGCTAAAAGCTGTTCACACACAACCTATTATTAGCTTTATACATTTTTATATCACTTCACAAATTTTGCATATATAAAGGAAATTATTTTTGATTAACTACTATCTGTGTGCCCTGATTTCGCATGTTTCTGTTTAAGACAGCGCACAATAACCGTTGCAGTCCAAATTCATTATCTAAGGAGGCACAACCGTATGGGTGAAAAGACTGAGTTCGTACCCGGGGATAAGGTCCCAAATGACGGCGTATATATGGAGGTTGGAGAAAAAAGCTTTCATACTGAAATCCAAAACCCGCAGCAAATAACGTTGGAAAGAGGCGATTCTTTTCCGAAGACCACCAACCATAATCGCAAGTGGAAGAAAAAAACGAAAGCTCGTGTCCACTAATGTATATTTCTTCGGAATCCTGGCCATATTATGATTAGGCGATACAACAGAGAGGTGTGGTTCCGTTGGACAACGTAGCCTTACAAACTGTTAGGAGATCCATTCCGGGCATTAGAAGCGTTAGGTTTGTGTAAAAGGACACTGTCTTTTCAACACGGTATTGCTAGTCAGTACACCGAGTTTCATGATGTGATTGGACAGATCGTATCCTGTTAAAAATGTATCGCCTACGATGGAGGACCTTTGTGGTCCTCCTTTGTTGCATTATCGGACTTTTTGCATATGCTGGTAAAATGCAGATTAATTCAGCTCCTTCTGCTAGAATATATCCAAGTACAAAGACCTACTATCTACGGAGGTTTAAAGATGAGCTATTCTCGTATATTAAAGTGGATATCAGGTATATTCGAATTGGTGCTGGCTGTACCGATTGTGGGAGGAGCTATTGTCATGGGGACTGGCTACTCAGCACTGGGGTTTATGCTTGTCCTGCATGCAGTAACACTTATCCTGTCGTTACGCAATCAGGAAGCGATCTACGGTTCTGTCTGGGGAGTACTCACTTCCTTGCTAGCCTGGATTCCTTTTGTTGGCTGGGCACTCCATTTGATCGCTGCCATCCTGCTGATGATCTCTGGCTCAAAGAGAACAAAACGCTATCATTACCCGCCTAACCAGCTATAACAAAAGAATGCTCCTGACGGCAATTATTTCAAACGCTGTTAGGAGCTTTCTTTTACTTTAACACCTTATTCATTCACCAAGAGGTTCTTAATCATTCTTCGATATCGCTACATTCATTTTTATAACCTAATAATGATTTATTTCCATAAACCAAAAAATCCCCTACGTCAGCAGACGTAAGAGATTGATCAAGTTCATGAAGTTAGTGGCGGAAAGAGTGGGATTCGAACCCACGCACGCCTTGCGACGCCTAACTGATTTCGAGTCAGCCCCCTTGGACCTCTTGGGTACCTTTCCGCAGCAAGGATAATTATATCATCATTGCTACCATGACGCAAGCTGATTTCTTATTCACCATGATCCACTTTCTCTGCTCAAATGGTTTCCGAATTTTGCTCGCCAGCGCTGGACTTTGAGCGCAGCACTTTCTTCATATTCTTTTCGAACTTGGCACGCGGAATCAGCACACTATGCTGGCATCCGACACATTTGATTCGAATATCCATCCCCATCCGGATAATTTCCATCTCGTTCGTTCCACATGGATGAGGCTTCTTCATCTGCACAATATCCCCTAGTTCAAACGACTTACGCTCCACCCTTCTCTCCCCCTTTTCTTCCTGACTCATCTTCTTTTTCAAGGGTGATCGCCGTCTCCAGTGCGGCCTGACGATGTTCCTCGTCCTCTAGAGCCCTCTTGATATTATTCTGAATATCACGCTCTACCAAGGCCCCTGTGTTCGGCATACATTCCGCCACAACCCGTACGATATACTCTGATGTAGTCATGGACTGAACGCCTAACACATCCGGCATATTAAGTATCTGCGCATTGGACTCTTCGATGCCTTGGATCGCCTGCTTTACCAAACTGACGGCTTCCTCCAGACTACGCTCCGCCTTCATCGGCACATCTACCACCGCCAACGCGTTGGACATAGAGAAGTTCGTTACCGTCGTAATGGAGCCGTTCGGTAAAATATACACCTCACCTTTCCAGCTCACCAGCCTGGTTGTACGCAGCCCAATCATTTCTACCGTCCCCTTGAAAGTTCCCGTCTGAATGACGTCTCCTACGGCAAATTGATCCTCAAAAATAATAAAGAATCCGGTAATTACATCCTTAACCAAGCTCTGTGCCCCAAAACCTACAGCCAACCCAAGCACTCCAGCTCCAGCAATCAGAGGGCCTAGATTTATACCCATTTGCGATAGCACCAGCATAATCAAGATGAAATTGAACACAATATTTGTTACATTTTTCAGCAGTTCGCCCACAGTCGTTAACCGTCTGGTATTCAATCGGAATCTGCCGTTATCTCCCTTTTGCTCCATCGACTTATCTATAATTTTATTAATAACTCGAATAAAGATACGTGTAATGATGAAAATAATTACGATTTTCAAAACCACAAACAAAAAGGTAGACCACATCGCACTATCTGTAAGCCATTTCCATACAGCATCCTTCCAATGAATCGCACCTTGCACTACGTCATCCGTGTCTAAATTACCGGCCAACCAATGTATAAAGGTCATGCTGTACTCCTCCTCAAACCAGGGAACTACTCTTACTATTTCCCACATTCTATTTCCTATCTATATAAGCATATCTCCCGACTTCAAACATACGACTATGAATAATCTACTTTTCCCGAGTATAAAAACGCAAGTTTATCCATATACTAGCTACTATCTTGAGAATAATTGTTACCCGCAGGCCAAGTGAAATCTTAAAAGTAGGCGAGCACAACCTGCACGCTCCATTACAGGACGAAAGGGAGATTCCATGACTCATTCTGACTTCATTCCGGGGCAAGAACCCCTAAGCTTAAAAATATCACACACCGATCCCGGGATCCAATCAGCCATCATCCATCGTTTGCTGTTCCATCTGCATCAGGCACGGAGTCTGCAAAATATCGTCATCATTTGCATCGGCACCGATCGTTCTACTGGAGATTGCCTTGGTCCGCTCGTTGGTACCCATTTGTCACGCTATAAAAGCCCCCTGTTTAACTTGTATGGGACATTAGATGAGCCTGTACATGCTATGAACCTTCAAACGACGCTGAACGGCATACATGACCGATACGAACAGCCTTATATCATTGGGATAGACGCATGTCTTGGACAAACCTCCAGTGTTGGATGCATTCAGGTTGCAGAGGGTCCTCTCAAGCCTGGAGCAGGTGTAAATAAAGAATTACCGCCGGTCGGCGATATCCATTTGACTGGTATCGTTAACGTCGGCGGCTTCATGGAATACTTTGTGTTGCAAAATACGAGACTAAATTTGGTCATGAAATTATCAGATATCATAGCTAGTAGCTTATACTCCGCAATTAAGGAGTGGCATTACCGGTCTGTCCTACTTGCTGCGCAAGAGTAATAGCTTCTTTCTCTTCAGGTGATAAGGAATAAGAAGATTGTCCTGCTTCCAGAGGCTTGGCATACACATATGAGCCATCCCGGTTATAAATACCGGTCAATACTATTCCGTCCTGATTATCGTCTACAATAGCCAGAGAGAAGCTTAGATCGCTCCCTCTCTCACCAAAGGCATTATAGCGTTTGATGCCTATATGTCCCTTCAAGCCAGTCAGTTTGCTGCGTAGTGATTTCATACTTGCACGGTGGGCTTCCTGCTCATCTTCAATCGTGTCCATCTGTACCTTTAAATCAATCAGCAGCGTCTCCAAATTCTCTACCCCGCTGCCTGCCATCATGGTTTCATACTTTCGCCGCATCTTCTTTAGCTTTGATCCCTGTACAATAACAACAATCAACAGGATAAGCAAAATAAGCACGATCCCTGCAACAATACCAGCAAGCTGCTCCATGATTAGTCCATTCAATTCAGCCATATGTTTGTTTCTACCCCTCTACCTCAAAAATCATGTTACTGCTTTGCTTACCTTTTATTTTAAACGTTTGAGAACAGCGAGACAAATAACACAAGGCTATTAGTTTATCCATCAAAACCATTCTAATTCCTGCAATTCCAGACAAAGCAAAGACATATCTCACTTTCCATTTCACTCAAGGAGACATGTCCATATTTTTACAGACTACTGTAATAGCTCCAGTAATCTTTCCAAATCCTGCTGGCTGTAATAATTCAATTCGATTTTTCCTTTATCTTTATTGTGCTTGATCTTTACAGTTGTTTTAAAACGCTCGCGCAGGGACTCTTCCATATGGTCAATATAGGGGTCCTTTTTTCGCACCTTGGCTTTAGCTTTTGTTTCTCCAGGCTTATGATCCAACTGTTGTACGGCTTCCTCAAGTTCACGAACGCTCCACTGTTGCTCAATACATTGCATGGCCAGCTGTTTTACCATGTCTGGATCTTTGAGCCCGACAATTGCTCTAGCATGCCCCATAGACAATGTTCCACGTGAAACATGATCCTTAACCTCCTCAGGCAATGCGAGCAAACGGAGAAAATTGGCAATGTGTGAACGTGATTTTCCCACTTTCATGGACAACTCTTCCTGAGTTAAAGAAAACTGATCCATTAACCCCTGATAAGCCACCGCCACTTCCATTGCATTTAAGTTTTCACGCTGCAAATTCTCAATCAGGGCAATCTCCATTACCTGCTGATCTGTAAAATTGCGAACAACCACAGGTATGGTTGGATTCCCGCAAAATTGAGAGGCCCGAAACCGTCTTTCCCCGGCTATAATCTCATAACCTCTCAAGACACTACGCGCAATAATGGGTTGGATAACACCGTGCTGACGAATGGATTCCGCTAATTCCTTAATGGACTCCTCATCAAACGTTTTCCGAGGCTGGTATGGGTTCGCCCGCAACTGACTGAGCGGAATGTCAACAACCTTATCCTCGTCACTGACTGTAAGGGAGGGAATAAGTGCGTCCAGTCCCTTTCCCAACCGTTTACTCATAAGATACCACTTCCTTTGCCAACTCAATATATACCTCTGCCCCACGAGACCGGGGATCATACGTAATAATGGACTGGCCATGTGATGGTGCTTCGCTGAGTCTCACGTTGCGTGGAATAATCGTCTGATAAACTTTGCTTTGAAAATATTTTTTCACTTCTTCAATCACCTGAATACCCAAGTTCGTGCGGGCGTCAAACATGGTTAGCAATACGCCCTCAATTTGCAATGAGGTGTTTAGATGTTTTTGCACTAATCGCACGGTATTCAACAATTGGCTTAATCCTTCCAGCGCGTAATATTCACATTGGATTGGAATAATGACTGAATCGGAAGCCGTCAAGGAATTGAGCGTCAAAATCCCCAGTGATGGAGGGCAATCAATTAATATATAATCGTAATTATGCTTGACGAGTTGAAGTGATCTTTTTAATCTCAATTCGCGAGAAATAGTTGGTACCAGCTCGATTTCAGCACCTGCTAATTGGATGGTTGCCGGGATAATATCCAATCCCTCAACCTGTGTACTGATAATCGCCTCGCTAGGGTCAACTTCGTTAATGAGTACATCATAAATACAATTTGCCACATCCGCCTTATTGATACCCACACCGCTAGTTGTATTACCTTGCGGGTCGATATCCACGAGCAATACCCTTTTGCCGAGGGAAGCAAGTCCGGCGCCCAAATTCACGGAAGTAGTCGTTTTGCCTACTCCGCCCTTTTGATTGGCTACGGCTATTATTTTTGACACTTCATTCACCTCATAATTTAATCGGAATCCTGCTACGTTCCATGATTGCAAAAGCTCTATGAAGACGTTACTTAGTCCTTAACTTACGGATAACGGCAATTTCAAAATAGAATACGAGTATGCTGCGGTTTTATGTTGGCGTTAGACAGAAAAAGCGGCAATTGCTGCCGCTGTACGCTTCATCCCTTACTTACGTTTGGGAATTTGAATGACAATCTCATAGTGATCCTCATGATCAGATTCCTTTGTTTTGATATCCAACCCTGAGCCAGACACCATATCAATGGATTGACGAATCGTATTCAGCGCAAGCCGGACATCCTTGGTAAAGGAAATCCGCTTAGATTTCTTAATCGTGGATACTTGTTTATAGAAGGCAACTCGTGCCTCTGTTTGCTTCACATTGAGTTCCTTAGCAATCACTTCATCTAAAACCTTGTACTGTAGCTCTTCGGTCTCTAACGACAATAATGCACGAGCGTGACGCTCGGACACCTTCCGCTCCATTAGAGCCTCTTTCACTCTCTCCGGCAAATGAAGCAGCCGTATCTTATTAGCAATAGTGGATTGGCTTTTGCCAAGTCGCTGAGCGAGGCTTTCCTGGGTGAGTTGATGCAGGTCAATCAGCTTTTGATAAGCTACAGCCTCTTCAATCGCAGTTAGGCCCTCCCGCTGAAGATTCTCAATCAACGCGATGGATGCAGCTTGTGAATCATTAAACTCACGAACAATGGCTGGAATCGTCTCCATACCCAGCTTGGTGACAGCTCTCCAACGACGTTCCCCTGCTATAATTTCATATTGTCCATTACGGAAACGAACGACAATCGGTTGAATTACACCATGCGTCTTAATAGTCTGGCATAGCTCATCAATCTTTTCGTCGTCAAATATGGTGCGGGGCTGATAAGGACTGCTGACAATATCCCGAACTGGAATTTGTTTTATTTCGTCCCCATTGGAGCGCTCCGTCAAACCAAATAGCTTGGAAAATTGTTCTTTCATTCCGTATAATACCACCTAATTTCATAATAGCACCATACAAACAGCGCTTCGTGAAAAACAGTTCCTTACGGGGATTGTAGACCCTTCTATATGAAACAGCGCCGTAAGCGGGTACACTCCACGTACTCCCCTGACAAATTTGTTGTCCCACTTCCCTATATGTATATCTGAAATCATGGGTACGGGAAGCAGCCAACTTACACTAAAACGATTATCTCTATTCTATCACTTTTCCAGTCATAATCCTATCGTCTCTAACAGCTTTTCAGAAGGATAAAAGAATAAATTATGTAGAGGGCATTCGGCAAGGAGTCATCTTAAGCAAGGAGTTTATAAACCATAAAAAAGTGAATGTTTCACGTGAAACATTCACTTTTTTTCAAACATTTACACTAAAGGTGTTTTCAAAGGAGTACCTGGCTTACGCGGGTATTTCCGTGGTGTAGCTGCTCTTTTTTCAATAATAATCATATGTCTGGCTGCATCCTCAACAGGTAGCTGAAAGGCCTGAACATGCTTGATTTTTCCCTTTAGCTCTTTCAAACTGTAGGAGGCTTCCCTGATTTCTTCCGTTGGGTCGCTACCCTTCATCGCTGCAAAGTGGCCCCCCTCACGGACAAAAGGAAGACAAAATTCATTTAGTACCGCGAGACGGGCAACGGCTCGAGCTGTGACCAGATCATAGCTATCACGATATCCTGCTTTGCGCCCCAATTCCTCTGCCCTGCTGTGAATCAGTTCGACATTTTCCAGTCCCAACTGCTCTACAACATGAGCTAAAAATTGTATGCGTTTGTTCAATGAGTCTACAATGGTCAATTGAATATGTGGAAAGCATATTTTCAAGGGAATCCCAGGAAAACCAGCACCTGACCCAATGTCAGCCAGGCTCCCCACATCATTTAACGGAACATAAAAGGCAAGTGAAACAGAATCGTAAAAATGCTTGGTGTACACTGCATCTCGCTCAGTAATGCCCGTCAGGTTCATTTTTTCATTCCATTCGACCAGCACACGGTAATACGTTTCAAATTGCTCTAACTGACTGTCATTAATCACAATGCTATGCTCTGCCAGCCGCTGCTTAAACTGCTGTTGTATCGCGTCCATTAAGATCCCCTCGCTGCCGTTACACGGTTATAGTGCTCCAGATAAACCAACAAAATGGAAATATCCGCAGGAGTTACACCGGAGATACGGGATGCCTGACCAATGGACATCGGACGGATCTTCTCAAGTTTCTGCTTGGCTTCAATGGCCAAGCCTTGAACTTCATTGTATGCGATATCCTCTGGAAGCTTCTTCTTCTCCATCTTTTGCAGGCGTTCTACATGCATTAATTGCTTTTCAATGTAGCCCGCATACTTAATTTGGATTTCTACCTGTTCTTGCTCTTCCTCAGTAAGAGCTACAGGTGAAGGTGAAATTTGTGCCACTTGTGCATAGCTGATCTCAGGTCGACGCAGTACTGTTAACAAATTACTGCCGTCCTGTATCGGTGCAGATCCGCCTTGCTCCAGCATCTCATTTACATCAACCGGACGAACTTTAGCTAAGCGCAAACGCTCAATTTCTTGCTCTACCTTTTGTTTTTTATCCAAAAAGCGCTCGTATCGTTCGTCAGTAATCAGACCAATATCATGCCCGATCGGAGTCAATCGAAGATCCGCGTTATCATGCCGCAACAACAGACGGTATTCTGCACGGGATGTCAGCAAACGATATGGCTCATTTGTACCCTTTGTCACCAGGTCGTCAATCAGAACCCCAATGTAGCCTTGAGAACGATCCAGTACGACGGGCTCTTTTCCCTGCACCTTGCGAGCTGCATTAATCCCAGCCATAATTCCTTGACCCGCAGCTTCTTCATAACCGGATGTCCCGTTAATCTGACCTGCTGTGAACAAGCCAGGTACTTTTTTCGTTTCCAAAGTAGGCCACAACTGAGTAGGTACCATCGCATCATACTCAATAGCGTAACCGTTACGCATCATTTCTACCTTTTCCATCCCTGGAATGGTACGCAGTACTGCTAATTGCACATCCTCTGGCAAGCTTGTTGACAAGCCTTGAACATAGTATTCAGATGTGTTTTTACCCTCAGGCTCCAGAAAGATTTGGTGCTTCGGCTTATCACTGAAACGCACCACTTTATCTTCAATAGAGGGGCAATAACGTGGTCCCGTTCCTTCGATCAGACCAGAGAACATCGGTGCACGATGCAAATTATCATTAATAATCTGATGTGTTTCCACTGAAGTATACGTCAGCCAGCAAGGCAACTGCTCATTATCCGAGGACTTCGTTTCATAGGAGAAGAACTTCGGCTGGTCATCGCCTGGCTGTATTTCTGTTTTGCTAAAATCAATCGTATCCTTATGCACACGTGGTGGCGTCCCTGTTTTAAAGCGAACGAGATCAAACCCAAGCTCTCTCAAATGTTCAGAAAGTCTCAGCGAAGGCTGCTGATTGTTCGGACCACTCTCATACATCAGCTCACCCATAATGATTTTTCCGCGCAGATAGGTGCCCGTCGTCAGGACAACTGCTTTACTACGATACTCTGTGCCCGTCTTCGTAATCACACCTACGCATTGGCCGTCTTCTATAATCAGCTCTTCAACCATGCCTTGACGTAAGGTCAGATTCGGTTCTTTCTCCATCGTTTCCTTCATCGCATGCTGATAAGAGAACTTGTCTGCTTGTGCGCGCAAGGCATGCACGGCAGGACCCTTACCAGTATTTAACATTCTCATTTGAATAAATGTCTTGTCGATATTCCGACCCATTTCGCCACCCAATGCATCAATTTCCCGTACTACATGACCCTTTGCGGGACCACCAATAGACGGGTTGCAGGGCATGAATGCGACCATATCCAAGTTAATTGTGATCATCAATGTACGACAGCCCATCCGTGCCGCTGCCAAAGCCGATTCTACGCCCGCATGGCCCGCACCGACGATGATCACATCATAGTCGCCTCCTTGATATCCCATACCTCTCTTGCCTCCTTATACATTCGAGTCTTCACCCCGAATATGCTCTTGTGTATCTATAACGATAGCAGGCTTAAAACAGCCATGCTTGAATGTTCTACTTGCCCAGACAGAATTGTGAGAATATTTGATCTATTAACGCATCATGCGCAGTATCGCCTACAATCTCACCCAAATGCTCCCATGCCAGCCTTACATCAATCTGGATCATGTCAATTGGAACAAATTGATCAGCGGCCTCATAGGCATCTACCAGCGATTGGCGCGCTTTCTTCAGCAAAGCAATATGCCGTACATTGCTGACATACGTCATATCCGCTGATTCTAGCTTGCCGCTAAAGAATAAATTCGATATAGCCTGCTCCAACCGATCTGCTCCCTCATTTTCCTTCACAGACATTGGCACAATAAGCTCTTCAGGAACATAGCGCAGCAACAAATCCCGGTCTATTTGGGCCGGTAAGTCCATTTTATTCATAATAACAATCGCTTGTCTACCGCGGATTTGTTCCATTAATGCCATTTCATCCTCGTGCAGTGGTTCGTTGGCATTCATAACGATGAGCAACAGATCCGCTTCACTAACTGCCGTTCTTGAACGCTCTACCCCGATCCGTTCCACGACGTCCATCGTTTCACGAATTCCAGCTGTATCCAACAGCTTGAGCGGAATATTATTAATCGTCACATACTCCTCGATAACGTCACGGGTCGTACCCGGAATATCGGTCACAATCGCCCGTTCGCCCTGAGCCAACGTGTTAAGCAGCGACGATTTGCCTACATTCGGCCTTCCGACAATCGCTGTAGTCAGCCCTTCACGCAAAATTTTCCCCTGCTCCGCTGTATGCAGCAGCCGATCAATTTCCGCTATAACCTGGCTGCTTTTATCCTTGATTAACTCAGACGTAAAGGATTCTACATCATGCTCAGGGTAATCAATGTTCACTTCAATATGAGCAAGTGTCTCGACCAAAACATGACGCAAACGACGAATATTCTGGGACAGCTGCCCATCCACCTGCTTCAGAGCCATCGAAAAGGCTTTATCCGATTTGGAACGAATTAAGTCAATAACGCCCTCCGCTTGACTCAGGTCAATACGACCATTCAAAAAAGCGCGTTTCGTAAATTCACCTGGCTCAGCCAGACGTATATTTTGCAGCAGTAACAAATCCATCACCCGTTTAACGGCTACCACTCCGCCATGAGTGCTGATCTCTACCACATCTTCTGTTGTAAAAGAGCGTGGTGCCCGCATCACTGTAACTAAAACTTCCTCCACCTTCTCTTGGCTTTGAGGATCTATAATATGTCCATAGTGTACCGTGTGCGTTGGAGCCTTACTTAAGGGCGTTTTACTACGGAACAAAGCCTCCACTTCCGTGACCGCTTCTGGACCGCTGACCCGCACAACTGCAATGCCGCCCTCGCCGACAGCCGTTGCAATGGCAGCTATGGTATCGCTCAGCATATCGTTTCTACCTCCTATCAAGTAAAAACGGCATTGCCGCCCTTCATCAAGGACGGCACCCGTTTCAGTGTGAAATATAAGAAAAAAAGCAATGGCTTCTGCAGCTTGCAGAGAGCCATTGCGTCGGATTATTTCTTAGCAATGACAACGCGCCGATTAGGCTCGTCCCCCTTGCTGTATGTTCTAACCAGCGCATGCTGCTGGAGCTTGGCATGAATCAGCTTCCGCTCCTGGGACGGCATTGGCTCCAGTACCACTTCCTTGCCGTAACGAACAGCCTGGTTCGCTAATCGTTCCGCCAAATCCTCCAGCGTTTTCCGCCGACGTGCACGAAATTGCTCGGCATCCAGCACAATTCGGATAAATTTATCAGAATGACGGTTAGCAACAATATTCGTCAGGTACTGCAATGCATCTAATGTCTGTCCTCTGCGGCCAATCAGCATACCGAGCGATGGACCGGAGATATCCAGTGTACTTTCATCCTTGCGATGACGGACATCGACTTCGACGTCGAGTCCCATTCCTGCAGCTGTTTCACGGATGAAACGCACCGCCTCTTCATAAGGATCTATATGTCCCCTGGATGCTTCCATGTTCATCTGTGCTTCCTGCGCAACAGACCCAGCTTGTGATACAGCCTGTCCCACGTCAGAAGGTGCTTGAGCCGATACATGAGGTTCAGCCGTGTGTGTGGTTTCAGGAGACGGCTCAGAAAGCAGCGTAAGCTCCACCTTCGCCTTTTTGACCCCTAGCCACCCCAGGAATCCTTTTGACGGCTGTTCCAACACGTTTACGGTTACCCGTTCACGGCTTACTCCCAGCTGGGAGAGTCCTTGTCTTACAGCATCTTCAACGGTTTTTCCTGATGTCACGACTTTGGTCATCTCGACTTTTTAGCCCCCTTCGTGTTTTTGCCGCCTTTTTTCTTACTATTATTAGAGGAACCTGTTTTCGCGAGACTCGCTGTTTTTACATTAGCCAATGCTGCGTCCTTATCATTATTCCGATAAAGGAAATAGTTTTGAACAATCGTGTAAATATTACTGAAAAACCAGTACAACGGCAAAGCAGACGGGAAGTTATACGACATGAATAGAATTAGCACCGGATAGACATACAGCAAAAATTGCATAGGTCCTTGCTGCGGTGTCGGATTCATTTTCATCATCATCCAAGTTTGGACAAAAGTCGTAATCGCTGCTAGAATCGGCAGGATAAAGAAGTGATCCGGTTTACCTAACTGGAGCCACAAAAAGTCATGATCCCGCAATGCCGAGTTATAATAAATGGCATTATAAAGCGCGATGAAAATGGGCATCTGTACTAACAAAGGCAGACAGCCCGCCATTGGGTTAACCTTGTTTTCTTGAAACAATTTCATCGTTTCTTGCTGGACTCGCTCAGGTGTATCCTTGTATTTCGCTTGAATTTCTTTTAATTGCGGCTGAATAGCCTGCATTGCTCTGGAACTGCGTACTTGCTTGAGTGTAAGCGGCAAAATAATAGTACGCACAATGATCACCAGAATCAGTACGGCCAGGCCATATTCTCCAGAGAACCATTGGGCAAATGTATCCAGCGCATACGAAAACCAGTAAACGACATATCTTTGCCACCAAGATCCATTGGCCAAGTCTGCCGTCGTGTAAGAATTGTGAGCCGCCTGGGTACATCCGGACAGCACAGCAACAAGTGCCAATAAGGCAATCAGGAGGAACCATTTTCCTCGTTGAGTCTTCAAACGCGACACTTCATAACCCCTTTCTTAACCAATCCATTCCAACGTAAATCATACCATATCCTGTAGGACAAAGATACTGACTATCGGCGCGTAGACTTGAGCAGCGAGGCTTTGCGCAAAACGTGCAGCACGCTTTTCTCCAGCTCTTGATACGACTTAGTAACCGCACCCTTACGAACGATAAAAATCAGGTCAATCTGCTCCACCAATTCCTGCTCATGATGGCGCACGATTTCCTTAACGATCCTGCGCATCCGGTTGCGTACAACTGCATTGCCGATCTTCTTGCTAGCCGAAATTCCGACGCGGAACTGCTCTACCTCTCTGCGGCGGAACCAGTACACCACAAACTGATGGTTGGCAAAAGATTTGCCATGGCGGTATACGCGCCCAAAGTCCGCCCGGTTTCGTAGACGCAATTTTTTTTGCACGGCGCTTCTCCTTGCTCATTTCTTTTACACATATCGGTAAGCAATCCTTACCTCTTATATAGTAAGAAGTATGGACAATATTCCAACATGGTAATCTCGCTTATTTTATATCCGTTTTCAATAACTTCATCTAATATAGAGCAGGATGTAGGACTTGTCCCTCTTTTTACACTACATTTCTACAATAGAAGAAGCATCCGATCCATAAATACTTCAATTATGAAAAAAAAGACCACCGTAGTGGTCTTTATGCACGCATTACGCACTCAATACTTTTCTACCTTTTTGGCGACGAGCTGCCAAAACTTTACGGCCATTCTTCGTGCTCATTCTTTTACGGAAGCCGTGAACTTTTTTACGTTTGCTGACATTCGGTCTGAAAGTCGGTCTCATTGTGCTGCACCTCCTTACAAGGAATACGTTTTATATGGAATATACCTAACATAGCAATCTCCACAAAAAACACCTTTGTACATTTAACCACAAATAGCGGTCAAAGTCAATGTACTTCTGAATTCTCTCCCTCTTTTTCACATTCACAAGCCCTCTTCCTCTTTTTGCATCACCCACTCTACTCTTTTCTATCCCTTTATTCCCAATTTTTTCGTTTCTTCTCCTTGATCAACATTCATCAGCATTTTACTGTAGCTTACGTTCCTATTCTAAAAACTGCCTTTTTTTCATCTATTCATTTACGACTTCAATCCACGCCGTTTCAAATCCCCACTATCAGTTTCGTCAAAAATATTGTCGGAAACGTTACCGGAAATTTTCAACACAAAAACAACCCGGTGTAACCAAAAGGCAACGGATGTTATACACAGATCCACAAAAAGAATGGAATTGTGATTTAAATGGTCATAACCTGTGCATAACATTTTAGAGCAAAAAAGAGTTATTGTCGAAAACTGAACAAATTATAAACAATATCTTGTGTTGTGAATAAAAATTGTACACAACAGATTGAATTTGTGGATAAATAACCACGAGTCATTGAAATACAAGGCTTCTTTTGCTATGATGATATTACTTTTGAATGTGAATATGTTGTTTTACCCTCCATATTATCAACACCCTGTGGATAAAGTTGTGAACAAGTTCAATTTATCCATCTTTTTATTTTTGTGCGGATTCGGGATTCTGGGGATATATTCTACATTTTTCATTTGATTTCGACATATTGCAGTCCCGTTTTGGCCTGCGGGATTAAGAGAACGGATCGTGCCGCACATTCCCTCCTGAGAAATATCGCCTTTCTTCTGCTGATCAGCAGTGGAATTTTCCAATACTATTTTTCAGGGCATTTTGTGCTGCGTTCTCTCACTACACTGCCGCATGATTTAGGCGGCGGTATGTCTTTTTATGGCCTTCAACAATATTTTTGTGATTTTAGGCGTTTTGCCGAAGCGCCGAGAGCAGCTCTCTGCAGCTTAATTCGGCAAAATGTCAGGATTTAAAAGGAGTGACGTCTGTGGACAGCCATACCTCTGAACTATGGCAGCAAATTCTATCCATCATACAAACCAAGCTGAGTAAGCCGAGTTACGACACTTGGTTTAAGGCTACCAAGGCAGCGAAACTAAATGACCACTCCATTGTGATTTCTGCACCGACAACTTTTGCCGTGGAATGGCTTGAAAGCCGCTATACCAAGTTAGTCGGAGCAACGGTTTATGAGATTTTGGGCAAACATTTAGAGGTCAAGTTCGTTATTGAAGAGAACAAGCCCGCCGAGGTTGACCTTCAGCAACAACCTCAGCAGCAGCCGGTCGTTCAAGAAGAAGCTGTATCCCATATGCTGAATCCCAAATATACATTCGATACATTTGTCATTGGATCGGGGAACCGTTTTGCCCACGCGGCATCGCTGGCCGTCGCCGAGGCGCCGGCCAAAGCTTACAATCCGCTGTTTCTATACGGTGGTGTAGGTCTGGGGAAAACGCATCTGATGCATGCTATCGGTCACTATATTTTGGAGCATAATCCGACCAGCAAGGTCGTTTATTTATCGTCGGAGAAGTTTACGAACGAGTTCATTAATGCCATCAGGGACAACCGCGGAGAGAGTTTCCGGAATAAATATCGCAACATTGATATTTTGCTCATTGATGATATTCAATTCATTGCGGGCAAGGAATCGACGCAAGAGGAATTTTTCCATACGTTCAACGCGCTTCATGAGGAACGCAAGCAGATTATAATCTCAAGCGATCGACCGCCTAAAGAAATTCCAACGCTGGAAGAACGGCTACGCTCTCGCTTCGAGTGGGGACTTATTACGGATATTCAACCGCCGGATTTGGAGACGAGAATTGCTATTCTTCGGAAAAAGGCGCGGGCAGAAAACCTGGATATTCCTAATGAGGCCATGATGTATATTGCAAATCAAATTGATACAAACATCCGTGAGCTGGAGGGGGCGCTCATTCGCGTTGTCGCTTATTCTTCCTTAACCAATCAGGATGTATCAAGCCATCTCGCGGCTGAGGCGTTAAAGGATATTATCCCATCCAGCCGTCCAAAAATGATCACGATTCAGGATATACAGCATCAAGTCGGGGAATTTTATAATCTACGACTGGAAGATTTCAAAGCACGTAAGCGGACGAAGGCTGTAGCTTTTCCACGGCAGATTGCCATGTATCTTTCCCGTGAGCTAACCGACTATTCTTTGCCGAAAATCGGCGAAGCTTTTGGTGGTCGTGATCATACAACTGTCATTCATGCGCACGAAAAAATCTCCAAATCCATTCAAGTGGATCAGGATCTATTTAAAGTTATCAACAACCTAATAGAAAAAATCAAAAATCCAACCTGAACAAGTTCAGAGCCTATACACAATTTATACACATGTGGATAGGCTTGATTTTATTAGGGTTACAGATAGTTATCCACATATTCAGTGCGCCTATTACTATTACTAATATATTTTAAAGATATACATCACCTATATAAGGCCCGCGTCAACGCGTGCTTGCAGGATTAAAACCCGTAGGAGGAACTTATGAAGATTAGCATTCTGAAAAACGTTTTGAACGAGGCTATACAACATGTATCCAAAGCGATATCCAGTCGGACCACGATTCCAATTCTGAGTGGTATTAAGCTGGATGTGAATCACCAGGGAGTCACACTGACCGCTAGCGATACAGACATCTCTATTCAATCCTTTATTCCGATGGAGGATGGTGACCAAACTGTCGTTCAGATCGAACAACCTGGCAGTGTAGTGCTGCCCGCTAAATTCTTTGTAGAAATTATTAAAAAGTTGCCGTCTCAGGAGATCCGCATGGAGGTAAAAGACCAATTCCAAACCTTTATCTCATCCGGTGCTACTGAAATTCAAATCGTTGGTTTGGACCCTGAGGAATTCCCGGTGCTTCCCAACATTGAAGAAAATCAAGTCATCTCTGTGCCAGGTGATTTGCTTAAAAATATGATTAAACAGACGGTATTCTCCATCTCTACCCATGAAACGACACCTATTTTGACGGGTGTATTGTGGAATCTGGCTGAGGGTGAATTAAAATTTGTCGCCACGGACCGCCACCGCCTTGCCACCCGCAGCGCTCATTTGGAGACCTCTGAAGGCTTGCGTTTTAGCAATGTTGTCATTGCAGGTAAAACACTCAATGAGCTGAGCAGAATTATTCCGGATCAAAATATGCTTGTGGATATCGTCGTAGCGGACAATCAGGTATTATTTAAGGTGGATCGTGTGTTATTTTATTCTCGCATCTTGGATGGCACCTATCCTGATACTTCTAGAATTATTCCGACTTCCTACAAAACAGAACTGGTTGTGGACACAAAAAGTTTGAGCGAGTCTATTGACCGTGCTTATTTGTTGTCCCGTGAGGAAAAAACGAATATTGTGAAAATGCAATCGTTGGAAAACGGTGATCTAGAGATTTCCTCCAGCTCATCTGAGCTTGGTAAAGTGCGTGAGGAAGTAAATGTGTCTAAATTTGAGGGAGAGCCACTCAAAATCTCGTTCAACTCCAAATATATGCTCGACGTGCTGAAGGTGATTGACAGCGAGCAGCTGACGATTGCTTTTACTGGCATTATGAGCCCCATTATTTTAAAACCGGCAGATTCCAGCAATGCGCTGTATATCATCCTGCCATATCGCACAACCAACTAGCGTCACCCACCCGAACAAGCGAAAGGATGAACAGGCCTTGAAACCAATATCTATACAGACCGAATACATCAAGCTCGATCAATTTTTGAAATTAGCCGATTGTGTATCCACAGGAGGCATGGCTAAAGCCCTGCTGCAGGAGGGACAAGTCCGCGTTAATGGTGAGCCAGAAGAACGTCGGGGGAGAAAATTGTACCCAGGCGATACCGTAGAAGTAGAGGACATTGGACGTTTCGAGGTTACGGCAGGAGCATGATCGCCTGAACGGCAAGGACTCCTTTTAGGTGCGGAATAACAAGGGGGACCCTATGTGTTTGTGAACAACATTGTTTTGCAGCAGTACCGGAACTATCAACAGTTGGAGCTGAATGAATTCGGGCCCGTTAATTTGCTGATCGGACAAAATGCGCAAGGCAAAACGAATCTGGTTGAGGCGATTTTTGTATTGGCCTTGACTAAAAGTCACCGAACGTCCCGCGATAAGGAATTAATTTCTTTCGGGGCTACTTCCACCCATCTAGCTGCCGATGTGGATAAAAAATACGGGAAAATCAGATTGGATCTCTCGTTATCCACACAAGGCAAAAAAGCAAAGATCAACGGGCTAGAGCAGCGAAAGCTGAGCGATTTTATCGGTTCGTTAAACGTGGTCATGTTTGCGCCCGAGGATCTGGAAATTGTCAAAGGAACACCGGGGGTTCGCCGCCGGTTTCTTGACATGGAAATCGGACAGGTTGCGCCAGGATATTTGTATCATTTGCAGCAATATCAGAAAGTGCTGGTTCAGCGAAATAATCTGCTCAAGCAAGCTTGGGGTAAAGATATGGCGTCCGTGCAGCTGATGCTGGAGGTATGGAATGAGCAACTTGTTGAGCATGGTGTTAAAATTGTAAAAAAGCGGAAACAATTTATAACAAAGCTACAAAAATGGGCCCAAGCCATTCATGAAGGGATTGCAGGGGGGACAGAAGAGTTAAAATTAACCTATGTTCCCTCCTTCGGTGAGCCAGAGGAAGAAGATGAAGCTGTCTTATTGGAGCGATTTATGATAAAGTTATCCCAAATGAGGGAACAGGAAATCCGCCGTGGCATGACTTTGGCGGGACCCCATCGTGATGATTTGGCCTTTGCCATTAACGGCAGAGAAGTGCATACGTATGGCTCTCAGGGGCAGCAGCGGACGACGGCCCTGTCTTTGAAGCTGGCCGAAATAGAATTAATTCATGAGGAAATTGGGGAGTATCCTATCCTGCTACTGGATGATGTATTGTCTGAGCTGGACCCCTATCGTCAGACTCAGCTGATCGAGACTTTCCAAAGCAAGGTACAGACCTTTATCACGGCAACCGGGATTGAGACGTTGAACGCAGAACGACTTAAGGGTGCCCATATTTATCACGTCCACGACGGGCATGTGGAACACTAAGGAGTGAGTGACCGCTATGTATATTCATCTGGGTGGAGAAAAGATCATCCGCTCGTCCGAGCTTGTGGCTATTTTCGATATCTCGATTGAAAAATCCTCTAAAATCTCCAAACAATACGTGAACCACGCCCAACAGCAAAAGCATGTCGAGATGATTGGCGAAGAGGAAGCCAAGTCCATCGTAGTGACTCAGAATACGGTGTATTATTCCCCCATCTCCTCAACAACACTCAAAAAGCGGGCAAACCAGTTTGTTGCCAATGCTTAACCATAGAAATCTATAGAAGTAGGTGAAAGGCATGTCTATGAATCAACCGTCTTATGATGCAGGCGAGATTCAGGTCCTCGAAGGCCTGGAAGCGGTTCGGAAACGTCCTGGGATGTATATTGGCTCCACGAGCGCCAAGGGGCTCCATCATCTGGTCTGGGAAGTTGTGGACAACAGTATTGACGAAGCGCTGGCGGGTTATTGTAACAGCATTCAAGTTGTCGTTCACAAAGATAATAGCATTACCGTTACAGATAACGGCCGCGGTATTCCGGTAAGTGAACACGCCAAAATGAAAAAATCAGCGCTGGAAGTCGTAATGACCGTACTTCACGCAGGTGGTAAATTCGGAGGCGGAGGGTACAAGGTGTCTGGTGGTCTGCACGGGGTTGGTGTATCCGTGGTGAACGCGCTCTCCAGCAAAATGATTGTTCATGTTAAACGGGATGGACATGTATATGAGCAGGAATACCATCGTGGTGCCCCACAGTATGATGTCAGAGTCATCGGTGACACCGAAGAGACAGGTACCCAAACGACCTTCTATCCGGACGAACAAATCTTTACCGAAACGACCGTATATGACTATGATACGCTGCAGACGCGGATTCGTGAGCTGGCTTTCCTGAACAAAGGCATTGCAATTAGCTTGACCGATGAACGGACAGGCGCCAGCGATACATTCCACTATGAGGGTGGAATCAGTGAATATGTGCAGTTTCTGAATCAAAAAAGAGAAGCCCTGCATGAACAGCCGATTTATGTCGAAGGCTCTCGTGACATGATTCAAGTCGAAGTTGCATTGCAATATAACGACAGCTATACCGAGAATATTTATTCTTTCGCCAACAATATCAATACTCATGAGGGCGGAACTCATGAATCAGGTTTCAAGAGTGCATTAACCCGGATTATTAACGATTATGCACGCAAAAATGGCTTGATTAAGGACAACAATGCCAATTTGACTGGTGACGATGTACGCGAAGGTTTGACAGCGATTATCTCCGTCAAAATTCCTGAACCACAGTTTGAGGGTCAGACTAAAACAAAGCTTGGCAACAGTGAAGTTCGAGGAATTGTCGAGTCCCTGTTCGCAGAGAAACTTCAGGAATTTCTGGAGGAGAACCCGTCCGTCTCCCGCCGTGTAGTTGATAAATCGTTACAAGCAGCTCGTGCCCGGGAAGCAGCACGCAAAGCGCGTGAACTTACACGTCGCAAAAGTGCGCTGGAAATCAGTTCGCTCCCAGGTAAGCTGGCGGATTGCTCCTCTAAGGATGCTTCGATCAGTGAACTGTACATCGTCGAAGGTGACTCAGCAGGGGGATCGGCCAAGCAGGGGCGTGATCGTCACTTTCAAGCGATTTTGCCAATTCGCGGTAAGATCCTGAATGTGGAAAAGGCACGCTTGGACCGTATTTTGTCCAGTGATGAAATACGGTCAATGGTAACAGCAATGGGTACAGGGATTGGAGATGATTTTGACATCAGCAAAGCCCGTTACCACAAGGTTATTATCATGACAGATGCCGATGTCGATGGTGCTCATATTCGCACATTGTTGCTGACATTCTTCTATCGCTACATGCGCAAAATCATTGATGCAGGCTATATATACATTGCTCAGCCACCACTATTCAAAGTTGAGCGTAACAAAGTTGTGCGTTATGCGAACTCTGAAGCGGAACGTGACGAGATCATCAAGGAATTTGGAGAAAATGCGAAGTACAATGTACAGCGCTATAAAGGTTTGGGTGAGATGAATGCGACCCAACTTTGGGAAACCACGATGGACCCAGAGAGCCGTACAATGCTGCAGGTAACTGTCAGTGACGCGATGCTGGCTGATACACTGTTCAATACCTTAATGGGTGACAATGTAGAGCCTCGCCGTGACTTTATCCAAGAACATGCGAAGTACGTGAAAAACCTAGATTTCTAATGTGTGTTATTCCATCCTGATGGCTATGTTATCTGTTCATTAGGGTTGTATAAGCAAGAGTGTACAAGGGGCGCCCAAATGGGCGTCCCTTTTCTTGTCATTAACCAGCCCGGATGGATTTGAATATTTAATTTCAATGTTTTAGGCCTTTTTCTTAGAGCGTACAGGTTTACCTGTGGATGCCGTATACCGGCCGTAGCCTACTGCATATCTGAATATTTTATGATAGAGGCTTTTATTTGGGAGGGAAGCGAACACTTTGATGGCTGGTCTTGTATTGACCTCCAAAATCCATGGATAGTTTTGCTGGTCCAATCCCACATCTAACCCGATTTCCCTTAAACGAGGGTATCTTTTTTGTAGCTGCCAGGCTACTCGCTCGCCCATTTTCGATAATTTTTGCTCCAGTCGTACGGCTTCCTTTACATCCATATATGGAGCCACCAGTTCATTGAAAAAACGCGTTGTCCCACCGCTGTGATGATTGGTGACGACTTTGTCAGGAGCAGCTACACGTCCTACAATAAGCGTTGTTTCCCAGTGATGTCTCAAGTTCATCTGGGTCAATACCCTCAGATCGAAGGGACGGGCTTCATGCTGAAGAAGAGGAATTCCGCGCTGTATCAGATATGGACGTTTCTTTATACGAGAAGAAACCACCCTATGCAGCTCATCCAGGCTTTCAAAGGTGAGGATATCTACTTCATAGCGAAGCACATACCAAGTTCTCTCCTCGATGATTCCTTCTTCTGTCGGCGGAAGCTGCTCTGTCTGCCTTTCTGCACGCATAACCCCTTTGCCATAGGTACCATTATCCGGCTTAATATAGACAGTTCCATACACCGCCAACATTTCATTCAGATGCTCAAACGTGTACAAACGTGTTTCCGGTATATAAGCGGCCAATGTCGGATGGGGAAGAATGGCATTTGTTTTGGCCCACTTACTGGATACTCGCTGAATAGACAAGTATTCTCATCCCTTTCTTTTCGAATTATGAGTCATGTACCTGGAATTCACACCCTTTAACAAAACAAGGGAAACTAAAGGACAAGCGCGTAAAACAATGATATAATAGAGAAATACGGCGTTTTTCGGAATTTTGCTAAGTAGAACCCTGACCGTATACGTATTGTATGTGGAAAAGGCCCTTAGGGTGGGGGCTAATCCCCAGTTCAGGGGAATTTGTTATAATCAGGGCTTGTAAGTTGTACAAGAAAATAGCAATCTGCTACAGGCAGAAGGGGAATGACGAGGGTTTTACGCTGTAAAGAGGACAAATGCGTTTAATTGTGCTCTTTTTGTGAAAGTAATATAATTATACAGATGAGGATTTCAGCCAAAATCCTGCGCAAGGAGCGGAGTATATAGGCAGTGTCTTGTTAGGCTTTTCACATAGAGAGCGCTGTATTGAAGGATGAGAAGGAGGACCAGCATGGCGGATCAAAATAACTCGCAAATCATCAATAGGGATATCGGAGTGGAAATGCGCGAATCCTTTATGGATTATGCCATGAGTATTATTGTTAGCCGTGCCTTGCCTGATGTGCGGGACGGACTGAAGCCGGTACACCGTCGTATTCTGTACGCGATGTCCGAGCTAGGCATGTCGCCAGATAAGCCTTATAAAAAATCGGCAAGAATCGTCGGTGAAGTTATCGGTAAGTATCACCCTCATGGTGATACGGCTGTATATGATACGATGGTGCGGATGGCGCAGGATTTTTCCTTGCGTTATATGTTGGTGGATGGACACGGTAACTTTGGCTCCGTGGATGGAGATATGGCAGCAGCAATGCGTTACACTGAAGCACGGCTGTCCAAGATTGCCATGGAAATGCTCCGTGATTTGAACAAAGAGACCGTTGATTTTATGCCTAACTACGATGGTGAAGAGAACGAGCCTGTCGTATTGCCTGCACGTTATCCTAACTTGCTGGTTAACGGTGTCGGCGGGATTGCAGTTGGTATGGCAACCAATATTCCACCGCATAACTTGGGAGAGGTTATCGATGGTGTACAAGCACTGATCGAAAACCCTGACATTACGCCGATGGAACTTATGGATTACATTCAAGGGCCCGATTTCCCGACAGCAGGTTATATCTTAGGTCGCTCAGGCATTCGTCAGGCGTACCAGACTGGCCGCGGGTCTGTGACTATGCGTGCAAAGACCACCATAGAGGAGATTGGCAATAAAGCACGGATTATCGTGCATGAGCTGCCTTACCAAGTGAATAAGGCTCGTCTGGTCGAGAAAATTGCTGAACTAGTACGTGACAAGCGTATTGAGGGCATTACGGATCTTCGCGATGAATCCGACCGTACGGGTATGCGTATTGTGATCGAGTTGCGTAGAGATGTGAACCCGAACGTCGTTCTGAATAATTTGTTTAAACATACGGCCATGCAGTCCAATTTCGGTATCAATATGCTTGCGATTGTAAACAATGAGCCGAAGATTTTGAACCTGAAAGATGTCTTGTATTATTATCTCAAGCATCAGGTTGAGGTTATTCGTCGTCGGACAGAATTTGATCTGAAAAAAGCCGAAGCTAGAGCACACATTCTGGAAGGCTTGCGTATTGCTCTTGACCATCTGGACGAAGTTATTTCCTTGATTCGTTCTTCCCAAACTGCAGAAGCAGCCCGTGAAGGACTGATTGAGCGTTTCTCACTGACTCTTGAGCAGGCTCAGGCTATTCTCGATATGCGTCTGCAACGCTTAACCGGTTTGGAACGTGAGAAGATCGAGAACGAATATAACGAGCTAATTCAAAAGATAATGGAATACCGCGAAATTTTGGCGAATGAGCATCTGGTACTCAACATCATTAGCGAAGAGCTGAATGAGTTGAAAGGACGCTTCGCCGATGAACGTCGCACTGAAATTACAGTGGGTGAAGAAAGTATTCTGGATGAGGATCTCATTCCGCGTGAAGACGTTATTATTACTGTAACCCATACTGGATATATCAAACGCCTCCCTGTTACTACGTATCGTAGTCAAAAACGCGGTGGTCGTGGTGTAGTAGGTATGGATACCAAAGATGAGGACTTCGTAGAGCATCTGTTCATTACGAATTCACATCATCATTTGTTATTCTTTACGGACAAGGGCAAGGTATACCGGATTAAGGCCTATGAGATTCCGGATTTAAGCCGGACAGCTCGGGGGACACCGATTATTAACCTGATTCAGATTGAGCAGGGTGAGTCGATCAATGCAGTAATTCCAATTGAGGAATTTGTGGAGGATAGTTATCTATTCTTTGCGACCCAGCATGGGATTATTAAGAAAACACCTCTTGATGACTATGCGAATATCCGCAAAGGCGGCCTGATTGCCATTAATTTGCGTGAAGATGACGCCCTGATCGAAGTGAAGCTGACTGATGGACAGCAGGAAATGATTATCGGTACAGCACAAGGTATGTCTATCCGCTTCCCTGAAAGTGACGTACGATCTATGGGGCGTAGCGCTACAGGAGTTAAAGGGATTAGTCTTGACGAAAGCGATGCTGTAATCGGCATGGATATCGTCAATACCGACCTGGATATTCTGATCGTAACGGCCAAGGGTTATGGCAAACGTACCCCTGCTGTGGATTATCGTATCCAGAGCCGTGGAGGCAAGGGGATCAAGACGATTAACGTTACCGATAAAAATGGTCCAGTGGTCGGCCTCAAGGTAGTAAAAGCCGAAGAGGATTTGATGATTATTACAGCTAGTGGCACCTTGATCCGGACTAGCATGGGGGAAATCTCCACGATGGGTCGGAATACGCAAGGGGTAAGATTGATTAATATTCGCGATGATGATTCGGTTGCAACGGTTTGTCGGGCGAACAAGAATGAGGAGCAAGATGAACTGCTTGAGGATTTATTAGAGGATGGAGGAACTGGTGAGGAGCCAACTCTGTCATCTGCTGAACCAACTCTTGGAGCGAATGCAGAAGATACGGAAGGTAACGGTTCAGAATCTTCTGGGGACGAATAAGCCCTGAATATAGAAGCAACAAATTTAGATTGAAGAGACTCTCTGGCTATTTGGTCAAGAGAGTCTTTTTTTCTTGTTCAGGTTGATCACAATTCAGACTAGCACGTTTTAAATGGCATAAAATGAATGTACAGGATCATTTCCAAGTAATATAATGACATCATAACTGGCAGCTGGAGCAGCTGTTGTGAGAACAGAGAGGTTGACCATGACAACTGTACCCGTATCCGAATTAAAAGCAGGACTTAAATTGCAAAGCGACGTTTTTACTGAAATGGGCAGCCTGCTGCTACCGAAAGGGCGTATTTTGCTACCACGTGACTTAGAGATTTTAGAGGCGTTCCTGATTCAACAAGTAGAGGTAGGGACGGATGATATTGCAAAATCCAGTAGCGAGCCTACCACTGTTCGATCTGGGACAGCTGAATCGCAGGGAGCTTCGTTAGATGGGCGAGATGAAGCCGAACAATTCCAGGATGAGTATGACAAAATGGTGATGCTTGTTAAGAATGCGTTTCAATCCGTACTTGTCTCTAATTTATCTATATATGAGTTGCGCGGACAACTGGAGTCCTTGCTGGCACATATCCAACGCTATAATGTAATGACCTATACTCCGCCTGCTATGATCGAAGTGGACTATATTTTTCACAATGCCGTGCTAACCTCCCTTACCTCTTACTCCATTGCACAATGGATTGGGTTGCCTCAAAAGGATTGGATGCAGGTGGCTTTTGCCGGATTGCTTCATGATATAGGGAATGCTAAGATGGACCCGTCCATTCTGTACAAGCCCTCCCAACTAACACGAGAAGAGCAAGAAGAAGTACGCCTCCATACATCACTAGGATACCAAATGCTTAAAAATGTGAAGGCTATTAACGAAGGTGTACGTTTGGCAGCTCTTCAGCATCATGAGAAAGTGGACGGTACTGGATATCCATTGCGCCTTAAGGGAGAGCAAATTCATATATACGCTAAAATCGTAGGGGTGGCTGATGTATTCCATGCCATGACTCTAGAAAAAACATACCGACCTGCCCAATCGCCTTATCTGGTTCTAGAGCAAATTAAATCAGAATCATTTGGAAAGCTGGACCCAAGTGTCGTGCAAGTCTTCATTCAAAAGCTAACCCAATTTAATAATGGGACCAAGGTGCGTCTGAATGATAACCGTACAGGGGAAATTATTTTTGCTGATCGAGATCACCCGACTCGTCCGTTGATTCAAGTAGAGGGGGAGATCATTAACCTTATGCTTCAAAGAGAGCTTTATATCGAGTGTATTGTTACTTAACTGGGTCTTTTCAAAAAAAATAGTTGCGCAATATAGTGAAGATATGATATATTCTTTATTGTCGCTTCAAGTGTTGGAATAAAGAAGCGAAAAACACTTTTAAAAAAGTGTTGACACAAACCTGAATAACATGATATACTATAAAAGTTGCTGAGGGGAACGAGAGTTGCTCTAAAGCAAACAACGAATGTTTGATCTTTGAAAACTGAACAACGAGTGAGTAAAATGATTTTGTTCGCAAAATCAAACAATGAGATATTTTATCTCGTCAGTTTCAAAATGAGCTAATCGCTCTTTCTATAACCAACTTCGGTTGGTCTTTAATGGAGAGTTTGATCCTGGCTCAGGACGAACGCTGGCGGCGTGCCTAATACATGC
>NZ_JAALFM010000030.1:0-3228 GCF_011800295.1 Paenibacillus sp. EKM301P
ACGCCGCCAGCAGCACCATATACAGGGTAGAGCCTGTGTGCGCCGCCAGTTCCTTCAGGCGTTCGCTCACTTCGCGTCCCAGCCCAAACACCACGGTATCGCCTGCCGTACTTCGTATCGACGGACGTGCAAAGTCTGTCGGTAAATCCAGCACAGGCAGTTCCCCCCGGAAGGTGTCGAGCCAGTAGGCTTCCTGGCGCTGCATCCACTTCTGATGGACCTCGCTTTGTTGCCATACGGCATAGTCTTTGTACTGTATCCGCAGTGGCGGCAGCTTTTCACCGTCATACAAGCGGACAAATTCTTCAGTCAGTACCCCCATCGACACGCCATCCGAAACGATGTGGTGCATGTCGAGCATGAGTACATGCTGCGGTTCCTGCCCTGCTCCTGATACGCCTAGATCTACCAAGCCTACCCGCAGCAGCGGTGCAGCTTTGAGATTAAACGGACGGACAAAGCAACTCACCAGCTCTTGTACTTCCTTGTTGACCCTCGTGTCTGTGTCCGTAGTCGCACCCTCAGCTTGTACCTTCGTAAATTCGACCTCGAACGGTACGGTGTCCTCAATAGACTGCATTGGCTCGCTGTCCACCAGATCAAAGCGGGTACGCAAGGACGCATGACGGGCGATCAGTTGACGGAATACGTCCTCCACTCGCTTCACGTCCAGCGGACCGCTCACTTGCAGCACCGATGGCATGTTGTAGTTCACATCCTGCGGATCGAACTGATGCAACACATACAGTCGTTTTTGCGCCGAGGACAAGGGATAGAAGCTGCGCTCTTCCGTTACTGGAATGGACGCATATGTTACTTGATCCAGCTGTTCCAATACAACGGCCAGTTGTTCAATGGTTGGTGCTTCAAAAATACTGCGCAGGGGAAGCGGCTTGTTCAGTTCCTTGTGAATCTTCGAGGCCAGTGTGGTCGCCCGCAGCGAGTGTCCGCCAATCTCGAAGAAGTTTTCCTTCACGCCGACCTGAGTGAGGCCTAGTACATCCTGCCAAATTTGCGCCAGTTTCACTTCCACCCACGTTCGCGGTGCGACATAATCGGCTCCGGTTTGCAGGCTACCTTCAGGTGCTGGTAGAGCCTTGCGGTCGATTTTACCATTCGGTGTCAGCGGCATCTGCTCCAGCTGTACCAAGAAAGAAGGCACCATGTAGTTGGGCAGCTCCTCACCCAGTAAACTGCGCAGTTCACCAGCACTTACTTCTCTTTCAGCGACATAGTATGCCACCAGTTGATTTTGTCCCTGCTCGTCCGCTTGGGCCAGGACGATGACCTCTTGTACGTCCTCCACTTTCAATATTTGTGCCTCGACTTCGCCCAGCTCAATCCGGTAACCTCGGATCTTTACTTGATGGTCAATCCGGCCCAAGTATTCGATGTTTCCGTCCGGCATCCATCTTGCCAAGTCGCCTGTGCGGTACATCCGCTCATATCCGGCTTCGCCAGCCGCAAACGGATTCGGTACAAATTTCTCCGCCGTCAGCTCTGGACGATCCAGGTAACCACGTGCCAGACCCGGACCAGACACGCACAGTTCACCCGCTACGCCTACCGGAGCCAAATGCCCGTGTACATCTACCATGTATACCCGATGATTCGGCACAGGACGTCCAATGGAAATAAGCTGTCCTGCTCTCTCATCCTTGGATACCGGCCAGATGGATGTCGCTACCGAGTTCTCGGTTGGACCATAGCCATTGTAGTACGCCACCTGATCCTTCCACTTGTATACCAGCTCTGTTGAAGCGGCTGAACCCGCAGTGACCAGAATACGCAGATTTGGCATCCGCTGCGGCTCCAGATACACCGCATAGGTAGGCGGCAAAGCTGCCACCGTGATGTGGTGATCCGCCATATATTGTTCAAACCGTTCGTAGTCCAAAATCGTCTCTGACGTTGGCACGTATAACGTGGCTCCGCAGAATAGAGCTTGGAAGATTTCCCAGCAAGCCGCATCAAACGAGTAGCTGGCGAACAGCAACATATGATCTGAGGTACTGATCTCGAATTCCTGATCAAAATACGTTTTCAGATTGCATAGCCCGTGATGCTCTAGCATAACGCCCTTCGGCTGCCCCGTTGTCCCCGATGTATAGATCACATACGCCAGATCGTTCGGACCGGACAACGACTCCAGGTTAGAACCATCCTCGTGATACACACTTTGTGCTCCATCTAGCACCAGCACGTGACCGTCGAAAGCTACTTTGTCCACCAGATGACCTTGAGTTAACAACAGCTTCGCTCCCGAGTCATCCAGCATATAGCGGATACGCTCTTCCGGATAGGTTGGATCGATAGGTACATATGCGCCTCCGGCTTTCAAAATGCCTAACATACCCACGATCATGTCTATCGAGCGTTCGGTCATCAGACCCACCAAACGATCTTTTGTCACGCCTTGAATGCGCAAGGTACGAGCCAGACGATTCGCGCGTTCATTCAGCTCGCGATAAGTCAACTGCTCTCCTTCGAAGTACAACGCTGGCTGCTCTGGTGTGTGCGCCGTTTGTGTCTCAAACAGACCATGGATCGTTTGCTCGCTTGGATACTCGGCGGCTGTATCTCCCCATACGCTGAGAATTTGCTCGCGTTCCTGCTCGCTTAACACATCCAGTTCCTGCACCCGAATGTCCGGATTCGCTACCACTTGTTCCAGTAGCTGTATTAAATGGCCCTGAGTCCGTTCCACGGCTTCCCGATCAAATATTTTTGTATTATATTCAAATCGGATTTTCATCGCTTCCTGCGGCATGACGACCAGATTGAAATCATAGTTCGTTTGTTCAATCATACCTGCATTGCTGATTACAAAATCCGACGCTGCACCTTCGCCAAGCTGCTCGACCTGCTCCTCCACCGGATAGTTTTCAAACACAATAATGTGGTTGATCAGCTCTTGCTTTTGCTCGGTCAAGGCTTGAATTTCATACAGCGGATACGTTTCATAATCTTGAGAAGCCAGCGCCTGCTGCTGATTCGTTCTAATCAGGTCGGCAAAGGTGTCCTCAGCTCCACTGCGGATACGTACGGGAATGGTGTTAATGAACAAGCCCACCATATTTTCGATCCCCGGAATATCAGCCGGACGACCCGACACGACACCGCCAAATACGGCATCATCACTACCGTTGTACTTTTGAAGCAGTAAGCCCCAGGCTGTTTGCAGTAATGTATTCGGGGTCACGTGGTACTGCTTGGCTACCATTTCCA
>NZ_JAALFM010000031.1:0-2813 GCF_011800295.1 Paenibacillus sp. EKM301P
AGCACCGGATACTGACTCGTAAACCAGCCCACGGTACGTGTGATGTCGATATCGGGAACAATAGCTTCCCGGCCATGCCCTTCCAGATTGACCAGCACACGCTCCTGACCGCTCCAGTTGTACAATGCGCTGCCGAGTGCGGTTAACAGCAGATCATTGACCTCGGTGTGGTACGCACGATGTGCTTCCTGCAGCAGCAGTCGGGTGTCCTGTTCGCTCCACGCCACGCTCACCGTCTCACTGTCTCTGACCACAAAATGCTGTCCTGCCGCTCTTTCTTGATCCTTAGGTAGCGATGCGACTTCCGCGTGGGCAAGACGCTCCCAATATTCGCGTTCTTTGTCGATGGCCGGACTGTTGGCATATTGAGACAAACGTTCTGCCCAAGTGGAGAACGAGTCCGTTTTATATGGCAAGCGAATCGCTTCTCCCCGAGCGGCCTGCTCATATCCAGTCGCAAAATCCTCAAACACAATCCGCCATGAAATGCCGTCTACAACCAAATGGTGAATGGCAATCAGTAAATGATCTCCATCCATGCAGCGGAAAAGTCCCAACTTCACCAGTGGTCCTTCGTCTAGACGAATGGAGCTTTGAATGGCATTGGTTTTCGTTTCAATGGTTGCTGTCACCTCTGCAAGGGTTGGCATATCTGTCAAATCCACAACGTCCAGATGATACAGCTCGCCTTCATTCAAACCGCGATTCCACGCTTCATAGCCCTGTTCGGTCTGACGGAAGACCATACGCAGCGCATCATGATGCTCCGTCAACTTGGTCACCGTGTGATGCAATGCGGCTTCATCGAAGCCTTCTGCTCGATGCAGCATCACCGACTGGTTGAAATAATGCGGCTCTGCCGAGGCTTGTCCAAAGAACCACTGCTGGATCGGGGTCAGCTTGACGCTGCCTGATATCTCGCCCTGATCGGTCGTACGGCTAACTTTTTGTACACGACCGCTCAGCAGCGAAATGGACGGATATTGGAACAAATCCTTCATATCCAGCTTGTAGCCCGCTTGCAGTAAGCGGGACGATACCTGGATCGCTTTGATCGAATCGCCGCCGAGGTCAAAGAAATTATCCAAAATCCCGATTCTCTTCGCTCCTAAGACAGACTGCCAAATCGAAACCAACGTCTGCTCCAGCGCTGTGCGCGGCTCTACATAATCCGCTCCGCTTTGCAGGCCGCCTTCCGGTGCTGGCAGGGCCTTGCGATCGATTTTGCCGTTCGGTGTTAGCGGCATCTGCTCCAACTGGATGAAGTACGAAGGCACCATGTAGTTGGGCAGCTCCTCACCCAGCAAGCTGCGCAGCTCACCCGCGCTGACGTCTCTTTCAGCGACATAGTACGCCACCAGTTGGTTTTGTCCCTGCTCGTCCGCTTGGGCCAGGACGATGACCTCTTGCACATTTTCCACTTTCAATATTTGTGCTTCGACCTCGCCCAGTTCGATCCGGTAGCCCCGGATTTTCACCTGATGGTCGATCCGGCCCAAATATTCAATGTTGCCGTCTGGCATCCATCTTGCCAAGTCCCCCGTACGGTACATTCGTTCATAGCCGGCTTCACCGGCTGCAAACGGGTTCGGTACAAATTTCTCCGCCGTCAGTTCTGAACGATCCAGGTAACCACGCGCCAGACCCGGACCAGACACGCACAGCTCACCTGCTACGCCGACCGGAGCCAAATGTCCATGCACATCCAGCATGTACACCCGGTGATTCGGCATAGGACGACCGATGGAAATGAGTTGGCCTGCCCTTTCATCCTCGGATACCGGCCAGATGGACGTTGCCACCGAGTTTTCGGTTGGACCGTAGCCATTGTAGTACGCCACTTGATCCTTCCACTTGTATACCAATTCTGTGGAAGAGGCTGAGCCCGCGGTGAACAAAATACGCAGGTTTGGCATCCGCTCCGGCTCCAGGTACACCGCATAGGTCGGCGGCAAAGCGGCCACCGTAATCCGGTGATCGGCCATATACTGCTCAAACCGTTCGTAGTTCAAAATCGTCTCTGTCGTTGGCACGTATAACGTGGCGCCGCAGAACAAAGCTTGGAAGATTTCCCAGCAAGCTGCATCAAACGAGTAGCTGGCGAACAGCAGTGCATGATCCGACGTACGGATCTTGAGCGTCTGATCAAAATACGTTTTCAGATTGCACAGCCCATGGTGCTCCAGCATCACGCCCTTCGGCTGCCCCGTCGTCCCTGACGTATAAATCACATACGCCAAATCGTTTGAACCGGACCCCGGCTCCAGGTTGGAGCCATCCTCGTGATACACACTTTGTGCTCCATCCAGCACCAGCACTTGACCATCGATAACTGCTTTGTCCACCAGATGGCTTTGTGTCAACAGCAGCCTCGCACCCGAGTCGTCCAGCATATAGCGGATACGTTCTTCCGGGTAGGTTGGATCGATAGGTACATAGGCGCCTCCGGCTTTTAAAATCCCGAAGATCCCCACAAGCATGTCCACCGACCGTTCGGTCATCAAACCCACCAAACGATCCTTCGTCACGCCTTGACTGCGCAAGGTACGAGCCAGACGATTGGCGCGTTCATTCAGCTCGCGATAAGTCAACTGCTCTCCTTCAAAGAACAAGGCTGTTTGCTCCGGTGTCTGCGCCGTTTGCGCCTCGAACAAGCCGTGAATCGTTTGCTCGTTTGGATAGGTTGCCGCTGTATTGCCCCAGACCTCAACGATTTGCTCGCGCTCCTGCACCGTAACCATATCCAGCTCATGTACACGGATGTCCGGATTGGCTGTCACCTGCTCCAGCAGCTGTACCAGATGACCTCGAAT
>NZ_JAALFM010000032.1:0-2551 GCF_011800295.1 Paenibacillus sp. EKM301P
ACGCCGCCAGCAGCACCATATACAGGGTAGAGCCTGTGTGCGCCGCCAGTTCCTTCAGGCGTTCGCTCACTTCGCGTTCCAGCCCAAACACCACGGTATCGCCTGCCGTACTTCGTATCGACGGACGGGCAAAGTCCGTCGGTAGATCCAGTACAGGCAGTTCCCCCCGGAAGGTGTCCAGCCAGTAGGCTTCCTGACGCTGCATCCATTCCTGATGGGTCTCACTTTGTTGCCATACAGCATAATCTTTGTACTGTATCCGCAATGGCGCTAGCTGTTCACCGTCATACAAGCGGACAAATTCATTAGTCAGTACCCCCATAGACACCCCATCCGAAACGATGTGGTGCATGTCGAGCATGAGTACATGCTGCGGTTCCTGCTCAGTTCCGGATACGCCCAGATCTACTAGGCCCACCCGCAACAGCGGCGCAGCTTTTAGATCAAACGGACGGACAAAGCAACTCACCAGCTCATCCACTTCCTTGCCGACCCTCGTGTCTGTATCCGTAGTCGCACCTTCAGCTTGTACCTTCGTATATTCCACCTCGAACGGCACAGTGTCCTCAACCCATTGCATCGGCTCACTGTCGATCAGATCAAAGCGGGTGCGCAAGGACGCATGACGGGCGATCAGTTGACGGAATGCATGTTCCACTCGCTTCACGTCCAGCGGACCGCTCACTTGCAGCACCGATGGCATGTTGTAGTTCACATCCTGCGGATCGAACTGATGCAGCACGTACAGTCGTTTTTGCGCCGAGGACAGGGGATAGAAGCTACGTTCTTCCGTTACCGGAATGGACGCATACGTTACTTGATCCAGCTGTTCCAATACAACGGCCAGTTGCTCAATCGTTGGTGCTTCAAAAATACTGCGCAGGGGAAGCGGCTTGTTCAGCTCCTTGTGAATCTTCGAGGCCAGTGTCGTCGCCCGCAGTGAATGTCCACCAATCTCAAAGAAGTTTTCCTTCACGCCGACCTGCGTCAGGCCTAGCACATCCTGCCAAATCTGCGCCAGCTTCACTTCGACCCACGTTCGCGGTGCAACATAGTCGGCTCCGGTTTGCAGGCTGTCTTCTGGTGCTGGCAGGGCCTTGCGGTCGATTTTGCCGTTCGGTGTCAGTGGCATCTGCTCCAGCTGTACCAGATAGGAAGGGATCATGTAACCTGGCAGCTTCTGGCTCAAAGTGCTGCGTAGCACACTTGCGACAACTTCCTCATTGGCGACCACATAAGCACAGAGCTGCTTTTGCCCTTGCTCATCTTCTCGTGCGATGACCACAGCTTCTTGCACTGCCTCCAGCTTCAACAGCTGCGTTTCTACCTCGCCCAGTTCGATTCGGTAGCCCCGAATTTTCACCTGCGCGTCGATCCGCCCCTTATATTCCAGCGTACCGTCTGCATTCAAGCGTACCATGTCGCCTGTGCGATAGCAGCGTTCTCCACTGCGGAACGGGCTGTCGATGAACTTTTCGGACGTCAGGTCCGGACGGTTGCGGTATCCACGTGCCACCCCGTCACCGCCTACCAACAGTTCACCCCATACCCCGACGGGCTGAAGCCGCATCGAATGGTCCACGACATACGCTGTCGAATTATGGATCGGTCTGCCAATTGGCACTGATTCCGATTGCACACCGATGATCGCATGCACTGTTGAAAAGGTCGTATTTTCAGTCGGGCCATAGATGTTACTAATTCGCAGGGATGGATGGGCCTCCAGCACCCGGTTCATATGTGGTACGGACATTACATCACCACCGACCAGCAGCTCCCGTATCCTCTCGAACAGCGTCAAATCCTGTTGAGACAGCTGGTTAAAGAGCGGTGTGGTCAAAAACATCGTGGTAATGCCGTAGCTGTGGACAGCATCCTTAAGTTTGAGCACATCCAAAATGACATCCTGACTCACTAGCACAAGCTGTCCACCGTTTAATACAGATCCCCAAATTTCGAAGGTGGATGCGTCGAAAACAATAGCGCCTGTCTGCAATATGCGCGTGTCAGCATCCAACTGCGCGTAGTTTGTATTTTTCACCAAACGTACGACATTGCGATGCTCCACCATAACACCCTTCGGCTGCCCCGTCGTACCCGACGTATAGATCACATACGCTAGATCGTTCGGACCGGACAACGGCTCCAGGTTAGAACCATCCTCGTGATACACACTTTGTGCTCCATCCAGCACCAGCATGTGACCGTCAAAAGCTACCTTGTCCACCAGATGGCTTTGCGTCAACAACAGCTCTGTTCCCGAGTCGTCCAACATATAGCGGATACGCTCCTCTGGGTACGTCGGATCGATTGGGACATATGCACCTCCGGCTTTCAAAATGCCTAACATACCCACGATCATGTCTATCGAGCGTTCGGTCATCAGACCTACCAAACGATCTTTTGTCACACCTTGACTGCGCAAGGTACGAGCCAAACGATTCGCACGTTCATTCAGTTCGCGATAACTCAGTTGCTCTCCTTCGAAGTACAACGCTGGCTGCTCTGGTGTGTGCGCCGTTTGTGTCTCAAACAGACCATGGATCGTTTG
>NZ_JAALFM010000033.1:0-2218 GCF_011800295.1 Paenibacillus sp. EKM301P
AGCGCGAGCGTCCACAGCACTTTAATCAAGCGGTCATGCTCTATCGCGCCGAGGGCTTTGACGAGACGGCGATTCGTCAAGTGTTGGATCACCTCGTGAAGCATCATGATGCGCTGCGTACGGTATTCCGTCAGACTTCCAATGGTTATACGGCTTGGACACGGGCTGTAGAGGAAGGCACGCTGTATACGCTGGAAACAGTGGACTACCGTGAACAGTCCGCTTATGCGGAAGCGCTGGAAGTGAAGGCAACGGAAATCCAAAGCAGCATGGACCTGTCCGCAGGACCGTTGGTGAAGCTGGGATGGTTCCGAACCACTGAGGGCGACCATCTGCTGATCGCCATTCACCACTTGGTGGTGGACGGAGTGTCGTGGCGGATTCTGTTCGAAGATTTCTCGACAGGCTACGAGCAGGCGATCCAGGGCGAGCCCGTACGATTGCCGTATAAAACAGATTCCTTCCAAACTTGGGCACGGGAGTTATCCTCTTACGCCAACCGTCCAGAGGCGGCAGCAGAGGACATGTACTGGAAACAGCTGGAACAGGCCAAAGCGGAAGCTGTGCCGCTGCCTAAGGATTTTGCCTACGAGGGCTCCTTAAACGCAGACAGCGAAGTGCTGACGGTAGAGTGGACCGAAGCTGAAACGCAGCAGCTGTTAAAGCAGGCCCATCGCGCCTATAACACCGAGGTCAATGATTTGCTGCTGACCGCGCTGGGACTGGCGGTGCACCACTGGACAGGTGCAGGCCAGGTGCTGGTGAACCTGGAGGGCCATGGCCGGGAAGCGATCCTGCCAGAGGTGAATATTACACGTACCGTAGGCTGGTTTACGAGCTTGTATCCAGTGCTGCTGGAGACCGGCAAGGAAATGACACTGGCTCAGCGGATTAAAGAAACGAAGGAAGGCTTGCGCCGGATTCCGCATAAAGGGCTGACCTATGGCATTTGGCGCTACTTGTCCCCTACGTTCGGATCAGGTGAATCGTGTGCGATTGCAGAACCGGAAATCAGCTTTAACTATTTGGGGCAGGTGGATCAGGATCTGCAAAACAGTGGAATCACGTTGTCGTCCTACCATGCAGGGGAGACAGAGGATGCCCATTCCCGCTTGCCGTACACGCTGGATTTAAACGCGATGATCTCGGAAAGCACACTGCGTTTGACAATTGCTTACAGCCGTAAGCAGTATCGTAAAGAAACGCTGGAGCGTGTGGCGAGACTGCTGCAATCCGCTTTGCAAGAGATCATTGCGCATTGCACCGCTCAGGAACAACCGGAACTGACGCCAAGTGATGTGTCCTTCAAAGGTCTGACGACGGGAGAGCTGGAGCAGATTGCGGAACAGGCGGCACATATTGGTGAGCTGGAAAATGTATACGTACTGACGCCAATGCAAAAGGGGATGCTCTTTTACAATCTGATGGATTCGCAATCGGGAGCGTATTTTGAACAGGCATCCTTTAATCTGCGAGGGCATTTTAATATTGCTGCATTTGCGGCCAGTCTGGATGTCTTGGTGCAGCGGCATACGGTACTGCGTACGAACTTCTACAGTGGCTGGAAGGATGAACCGCTTCAGGTCGTGTACCGGAATAAGCGCAGTGAACTGTATGTTGAGGATCTGCGGGATATGGAGGAAGAGCAGCAAAACGAGTACATCCTCGAATTTACACATAAAGACAAGCAAAGAGGCTTTGATCTGGCACAAGACGCTTTGATGCGTGTTGCTGTATTGCACATAGGTGAGGATACGTACCGTTTTGTATGGAGCTTCCATCATATCGTGATGGACGGCTGGTGCTTGTCGCTGGTGACAAATGAAGTGTTTGCGAGTTATTTTGCGATCCTGGCCCATAAACAACCGGAACTGGCCCCTGTCACGCCGTACAGTCAATATATCGAATGGCTGGAGCAGCAGGATCGTCAGGCCGCATCCAGCTACTGGAGCAAGGTGCTGGAAGGATATGAGGAGCAGTCCCGTTTGCCACAGGCAAAAATTCAGGGCAAAACAGGGTATCAGGCGGAGCGTCTGGATTTTGATTTGGGCGTAGAGCTAACCGCTGGTATTCAGCAAATAGCCAAGCGTTATCAGGTCACCATCAATACGTTGATGCAGACCGTTTGGGGCCTTTTGCTGCAAAAATATAATGGCACCGATGATGTCGTGTTTGGCAGCGTGGTATCTGGACGTCCGGCAGACATTCCGAATGTGGA
>NZ_JAALFM010000034.1:0-1966 GCF_011800295.1 Paenibacillus sp. EKM301P
GACGTGTTCGTCGGCGATATTGCACGGACGCTTTATAACGGCGGCACGATGGTCATCTGTCCGAAAGAGGATCGGATTGATCCAAGCCGTCTGTACGGCTGGATTCGCGATTATCAAATTACCGTGTTCGAATCGACGCCAGCCTTGATCGTACCGTTTATGCAGCATGTATACGAACACGGACTGGACATGAGCAGTCTGGAACTGCTGATCACGAGCTCGGATAGCTGCAGCGTGACGGACTACCGAGTGCTGCAAGAACGGTTTGGCGCAGATATCCGCATCATCAACAGCTATGGCGTCACGGAAGCGGCGATCGACTCCAGCTTCTACGACGAAGAGCTGTCGAAGCTGCCAAGCAGCGGGAATGTGCCGATTGGACAGGCGTGGCTGAATGCACGCTTCTACATCGTAGACAGCCAGCTGAATCCGGTACCGATCGGTGTACTGGGCGAGCTGTGCATCGGCGGCATCGGGGTAGCACGGGGGTACCTGAACCGTGCGGACCTGACAGCCGAGAAATTCGTGGCGAACCCGTACGTACCGGGTGAACGTTTGTATCGCACCGGCGACTTGGCGCGGTGGATGCCAGACGGCAATGTGGACTTTATCGGCCGGATGGACTATCAGGTCAAAATCCGGGGCTATCGGATCGAGCTGGGCGAGATTGAAACGGCGATCCAGCGGGTACCGGGTGTACGTCAAGCCGTAGTCATCGACCGGACGGACGAGCGTGGACACAAGTATTTGTGTGGATACATCACGGGAGAAACCGAGCTGCGGATCGAGGAAGTACAGGCCGCGCTGGAAGCCGGACTGCCAGCGCACATGGTGCCAGCACGGCTGATGCGACTGGAGACGATCCCGCTGACCAGCAACGGCAAAATTGACCGTAAGGCCTTGCCGGAACCGGAAGGCAGCATCCATACGGGAGCAGCCTATGTAGCCCCGCGTACCAAGGTGGAGCAAGTATTGGCTGCGGTATGGGCCGGAGTGCTCGGCGTGGAGGCCGTAGGCACGCAGGATAACTTCTTCGAGCTGGGCGGCGATTCGATCAAAGCGCTGCAAGTATCGTCCCGCTTGCTACAAGCAGGTTATCGACTGGAGATGAAAGACCTGTTCAGCCATCCAACGGTGTCTGCATTGGCGCTGAAAGTCCAATCCGTTACCCGATTGGCGGATCAGAGTGAAGTGGTAGGCGCTGTGAAGCTGACACCCGTTCAACACTGGTTCTTGGAGCAAAACCTGACGGATGCTCATCATCACAACCAGTCCATCATGCTGCATAACAAGGATGGTTTTGATGAAGCGGCACTGCGCACAGCGATGGATCAAATGGTTAGTCATCACGATGCACTGCGGATCGTTTTCCGTCCTACCGAACACGGGTATGAAGCCTGGAACCGCGCCATTGGCGAGGGTGAGCTGTATACGCTGGAACGCATAGACTTCAGCCATGAGTCGGAAGTGTCTGCGGCGATTGAGGCCAAAGCGAATGAAATTCAGGCGGGGATTCATTTAAGCGAAGGACCGCTGGTGAAGCTGGGGCTGTTCCATTGCCCAGATGGAGATCATTTGCTGATGGCTATTCATCACTTAGTAGTAGATACCGTTTCTTGGCGCATTTTGTTCGAGGATATTACGACAGCCTACGAACAAGCATTGAACGGACAACCGACTCGTCTTCCGCACAAAACGGATTCGTTCCGTACCTGGGCTGAGGGACAGTCTCACTATGCGAACGGCCCAGAAATGGCAGCAGAGCTCGCCTTCTGGCAAGAAGTAGAACAAGGTGTGTATGAGCCGCTTCCAAAAGACGAATCCCCTTCTCATTCCTTGAATAAAGACAGCGAGCTCATGACAGTCACGTGGACAGCTCAAGAAACGGGGCAGCTGTTAAAACAAGCACATCGTGCCTACAACACGGATATGAATGATTTGCTGCTGACCGCACTCGGCCTGGCTA
>NZ_JAALFM010000035.1:0-1933 GCF_011800295.1 Paenibacillus sp. EKM301P
AGCGCGAGCGTCCACAGCACTTTAATCAAGCGGTCATGCTCTATCGCGCCGAGGGCTTTGACGAGACGGCGATTCGTAAGGTTATGGATCACCTCGTGAAGCATCATGATGCGCTGCGTATGGTCTTCCGTCAGACTTCCGCTGGTTATACGGCTTGGACACGCGGTGTAGAGGAAGGCACACTGTATACGCTGGAAACAGTGGACTTCCGTGAACGGTCCGCTTATGCGGAAGCGCTGGAAGCGAAGGCAACGGAAATTCAAAGCAGCCTGGACCTGTCCGCAGGACCTTTGGTGAAGCTGGGATGGTTCCGTACAGCCGAAGGCGACCATCTGCTGATCGCCATTCACCATTTGGTGGTGGACGGGGTGTCGTGGCGGATTCTGTTCGAAGATTTCTCGACAGGCTACGAGCAGGCGAGCAAGGGTGAGCCTGTACGATTGCCGTATAAAACAGATTCCTTCCAAACTTGGGCACAGGAGTTATCTTCTTACGCCAACCGTCCTGAGGCTGCCTCGGATGAAGTTTATTGGAAGCAGCTGGAACAGGCCAAAGCGGAAGCTATGCCGCTGCCTAAGGATTTTGCCTACGAGGGCTCCTTAAACGCAGACAGCGAAGTGCTGACCGTAGCGTGGACCGAAGCTGAAACCCAGCAACTGTTAAAGCAGGCTCATCGTGCCTACAACACCGAGGTCAATGATTTGCTGCTGACCGCGCTGGGACTCGCGCTGCACAACTGGACAGGCGCAGGCCATGTGCTGGTGAATCTAGAGGGACACGGTCGGGAAACGATCCTGCCAGAGGTGGATATTACGCGTACCGTAGGCTGGTTTACGAGCTTGTATCCGGTGTTGTTGGAGACCAGCAAGGAAATGACACTGGCTCAGCGAATTAAAGAAACCAAGGAAGGCTTGCGCCGGATTCCGCATAAAGGGCTGACCTATGGCATTTGGCGCTACTTGTCCCCTACGTTCGGAACAGGTGAAGCGCGTGCGATTGCAGAACCGGAAATCAGCTTTAACTACTTGGGGCAGGTGGATCAGGATCTACAAAACAGTGGAATCACGTTGTCGTCCTACCATGCAGGGGAGACAGAGGATGCCCATTCCCGCTTGCCGTACACGTTGGATTTAAACGCGATGATCTCGGAAGGCACGCTGTGTTTGACAATTGCTTACAGCCGTAAGCAGTATCGTAAAGAAACGCTGGAGCGTGTGGCGGGACTGCTGCAATCCGCTTTGCAAGAGGTCATTGCGCATTGCACCGCTCAGGAACAACCGGAACTGACGCCAAGTGATGTATCCTTCAAAGGTCTGACGACTGGAGAGCTGGAACAGATTGCGGAACAGGCGGCACGTATCGGTGAGCTGGAAAATGTATACGCACTGACACCGATGCAAAAGGGGATGCTCTTTTACAATCTGATGGATTCGCAATCGGGAGCGTATTTTGAACAGGCCTCCTTTGATCTGCGCGGACATTTTAATATCGCTGCGTTTGCGGCCAGTTTGGATGTCTTGGTGCAGCGGCATACGGTATTGCGCACGAACTTCTACAGCGGCTGGAAGGATGAACCGCTTCAGGTCGTGTACCGGAATAAGCGCAGTGAACTGTATGTTGAGGATTTGCGGGATATGGGGGAAGAGCAGCAAAACGAATACATGCTCGAATTTACGCGTAAAGACAAGCAAAGAGGCTTTGATCTGGCAAAAGACGCCTTGATGCGTATCGTTGTGTTGCGCACAGGTGAGGAATCGTACCGTTTTGTATGGAGCTTCCATCATATCGTGATGGACGGTTGGTGCTTGTCACTGGTGACAAACGAAGTGTTTGCGAGTTATTTTGCGATTCTGGCTCATAAACAACCGGAACTGGCCCCTGTCACGCCGTACAGTCAATATATCGAATGGCTGGAGCAGCAGGATCGTCAGGC
>NZ_JAALFM010000036.1:0-1914 GCF_011800295.1 Paenibacillus sp. EKM301P
TATCTCGCGCTAAACTAAAGGTGAAATCCTGCGAATTCATGAGTTTGAGTGAGAAAACTTAATCATTTCGAGGGAGCGTAATGGGTTCATTGTCATTAGCCTCAACCGCTTACCTGTTTGCTCAGACTCCTGGCAACAGCTGGGGCATGATGCTTTTGCCATAATCCAAGACGTACTTATTAATCTCTGAGACAAGTTTTGTGTCCTTAGTTTTGTAGTTCACCTTGTTAATTACGAAGTAACCTGTACTAGAATATTGCTCATCACTCGAAAACATCAACGTAAAACGATAAAACAAAAAAGCCGCTAAAATAGCGACTTCAAATGGGACTATGCTCTTGTCCCCCGACAGTTAATCCAGATACAAAATCTCAATCTCGCCCGGAGCGAAGGATTGCTCTGCGTAATTCCCCCCCCAATCACAAAGCGATCTCAAAATGGGTTCAAGTGATTGACCCAGTTCCGTCGTTGAATATTCCACCTTAGGCGGTACCTGATTGTACATCTTTCTGCGAATTAATCCGTCTGTTTCCAGTTCCCGAAGAGTTTGAATCAGCATCTTTTGCGATATATTATGAACGAGTCGCTTGAGCTCTCCCGTCCGTTTAGGTCCTTTTATTAAATAGTACAGAACAAGCCCCTTCCACTTTCCTCCGATAACCTCTAATGTAACTTCCAGTTCACAGAAAAATGTTTTCATATCAATGCACCATCTCCCGATCTAAGAATATCCCCTTCATGTATCGCTTGATCCTTCAAGGATCACTGAAGGAAAAATTGAACGTTACATGGAGGGGATAATACAATCGCATTTAAGTTGATTTAAAAATCTTTGTCGTTTGAAAATTATTATGTCCTGGTTAAACTTGAGCTACTCCGCCATCTACGAATAATTCAACGCCGTTCATATAGCTGCTTTCATTAGAGGCTAGGAACATGACAGCATTGGAGATCTCTTCAACCTGCCCCACTCTGCCGAGCGGAATATCATTTTTTGCCTGTTCCAGTAAATGATCTAGTTCAGAGCCAAATAACTCATCGTACGCCGGCGTTACGATTGTTCCCGGACTAAGGATGTTTATACGAATTTCGGTCCCTCTCATATCAAGAATCCAGCTGCGGACGAGCTGTCTGATCGCTGCCTTGGATGCACCATAGATACTAAACGCTGGCATCCCCGTCGAGCCAGCAGTGGATCCCGTTAGAATAATCGAACCTCTTTTATTTGGAAACAAAGCTAATGCCTTTTGTACTGTAAAGATGGTTCCTTTCACGTTGACATCGAAAGTCTTGTAGTAGTGTGCTTCTGTAATTTCTCCTAATGGAAGAAATGACCCTAGTCCGGCATTTGCAAAGAGAATGTCCAAGTGTCCCTTTTCTCGCTTAACTGTTTCGAATAATATATCTAGATCTTCCGATTTAGATATGTCACCTCGGACACCTGTAACATTCTTTCCGATCTGCTTTACTGCTTCATCCAGTTCACGTTGTCTGCGTCCCGTGATAAAAACGTAAGCCCCTTCTTTTACGAACTGTTGTGCCGACGCGAGACCGATGCCGCTTGTACCTCCGGTTACAACTGCTACCTTCCCGTCAAATTTCCCCATTCTATTACACTCCTTTTATAATGATTTATATGGTATAGAATGCTCTGTCTGCTTCATGAACCTCCTATGAACGATAGTATGGGGGAAAAGTTACAAGAAAAACAGTACCCACTTTTTTGTGATATAGTCACCAAAAAGTGATAATTGAGGCGGCACAAGCGTTTGTTTTTACAGCCTAACAGATGGAAGTGAGCTCCATTAATTACTCACCACATGATACCATGTATTTGAACTATCCTGCCCGTTCGTATTATGAGATCAACCAGTTCTTTCTGGTTGATCCTTTTTTCATTTGCATAGAGGATTA
>NZ_JAALFM010000037.1:0-1841 GCF_011800295.1 Paenibacillus sp. EKM301P
TTGGAACGTACAGCTGTAGAGCAAATCCGTGAGCATTTGCTGCATATGATTGAAGAAGCGATTCACCGACCAGATGCACTGGTGGATGAGCTTGAGCTGGTGACTACTGCGGAAAAAGCGAAAATTATCGATGGTTTTGGATCCGTGGGCGTAGCTGCATGGAGTGATGAAAAGGAATCCGAATTGTTGTTCCACGCCTATGTGGAAGAACAAGCGCAGCTTGTGCCGGATCATGTGGCCGTTGTATACGAGGAGCGGCAGCTGACGTACCGCGAGTTGAACGAGCGTGGGAACCAACTGGCCCGTAGATTGCGGAATGAGGGCATTGGACGTGAGTCCATTGTGGGCATTTTGAGCGAACGCTCGGTGGACATGCTGGTTGGTGTATTGGCAGTGTGGAAGTCCGGAGGCGCCTATGTACCACTGGATGCAGACTATCCGTCCGAGCGCATTCGTTTCATGCTGGAGGACAGCGGTGCGACGGTGCTGCTCACGCAAATCGGCTTGCAGGAGCGCGCACAGGGTTGGCTGGAGGAAAGCCAATGGGCTATGGGCGAAGGAAAGAGCGAGGGTGTGCTGGAGACGGCGGTTAGCGCTGAAACGATGGAAAGAGACCGTCTGAATGAAGGCGTAAGCTTGAAAGCAGATTCGAAGTCTGACAGCGAAGCAGCATCTGAACCGGTAACTGGGCTGCGTCTGCGTACTGTATTGGCACTGGACGATGAGTCGCTGTACACCGGGGATACCACGGATATTGAACGTATCAACGAGCCGCAAGACTTGGCGTATGTGATCTATACGTCCGGTACAACGGGGCGTCCAAAAGGCGTCATGATCGAGCATCGCAGCTTGGTGAACACGGCTGCGGCGTATCGCCGGGATTACCGTCTGAACCAGTTCCCAGTCCGATTGCTGCAACTGGCCAGCTTCTCCTTCGACGTGTTCGTCGGCGATATTGCACGGACGCTCTATAACGGCGGCACGATGATCATCTGTCCGAAAGAGGATCGCATTGATCCAAGCCGTCTATATGGCTGGATTCGTGATTATCAAATCACCGTGTTCGAATCGACTCCGGCTCTGATCGTACCGTTTATGCAGCATGTGCATGAACACGGACTGGACATGAGCAGTCTGGAGCTGCTGATTACGAGCTCAGACAGCTGCAGCGTGACGGACTACCGAGTGCTGCAAGAACGGTTTGGCGCAGATATCCGTATCATCAACAGCTATGGCGTCACGGAAGCGGCGATTGACTCCAGCTTCTACGACGAAGAGCTGTCAAAGCTGCCAAGCAGCGGGAATGTGCCGATTGGTCAGGCATGGCTGAACGCCCGTTTCTACATCGTAGACAGCCAACTGAATCCAGTGCCGATCGGCGTACTGGGTGAGCTATGCATTGGCGGTGCCGGGGTCGCACGGGGATACCTGAACCGTGCGGACCTGACGGCCGAGAAATTCGTAGCGAACCCGTACGTACCGGGTGAACGTTTGTATCGCACCGGCGATTTGGCGCGGTGGATGCCAGACGGCAATGTAGACTTTATCGGCCGGATGGACTATCAAGTCAAAATCCGGGGATATCGGATCGAGCTGGGCGAGATTGAAACCGTAATTCAGCGGGTACCAGGTGTGCGACAAGCTGTAGTCATCGACCGGACGGACGAGCGTGGACACAAGTATTTGTGCGGATACATCACGGGAGAAGCCGAGCTGCGGATCGAGGAAGTACAAGCAGAGCTGGAAGCCGGACTGCCAGCGCATATGGTGCCTGCACGCCTGATGCGACTGGAGACGATCCCGCTGACCAGCAACGGCAAAATCGACCGCAAGGCTTTGCC
>NZ_JAALFM010000038.1:0-1794 GCF_011800295.1 Paenibacillus sp. EKM301P
GGGGAGCAGTTGGAGCCGCTCCGCATTCAGTACAAAGATTATGCGGTATGGCAGCAATCGGACGAGCAGAAAGCTCAGCTTGCCAAGCAGGAAGCCTACTGGCTCGACATGTTCCGCGGAGAACTGCCGGTTTTGGAATTGCCGACGGACTATCCGCGCCCGGCTATGCAGAGCTACGAGGGCCGCACGCTACAATTGTTTATGGATAGCGAGAAAAGTGAGGGTCTGAAACGGCTTGCAGCCGAGAACGGCGCAACGCTTTACATGGTTCTGCTTGCTGGTTATACAATATTATTGCATAAGTATACAGGGCAAGAAGACGTGGTGGTCGGTACGCCGATTGCAGGAAGAAATCACAGCGACGTTCAGCCGCTGATCGGGATGTTCGTCAATACCCTGGCCATCCGCAGTTATCCGGCTGCCGGTAAAACGTTCCTTGACTACTTGAAGGAAATCAAGGAGACGACGCTGGGCGCTTTTGAACATCAGAATTATCCGTTTGAGGAACTGGTGGATAAGGTGAATGTGGCTCGCGATTTAAGCCGCAATCCGCTGTTCGATACGATGTTTGCTTTGCAGAATACAGAGAATTTGGAAATCCAGCTTCCCGGACTCCATTTGTCGACGTATGCCAGCGAAGAAATTGTTTCTAAATTCGATCTCAGCTTGGACGTCACGGAGATCGAGGAAGGCTTGGAATATCTGTTTGAATACGCCACTGCTCTTTATAAGACCGAAACGGTGGAGAAATTGGCCGCTCACTACTTGCAGCTGCTTGAATCCATTCTCCGTAACCCGTCGGCGACGATTGCCGAGCTGGGCATTTTGACACCGTCGGAAAAAGATCAAATTCTCGGCGCGTTTAACCCGGCGCAGCCGGAAGCGGCTCCTGCGGCGGCGTTCCACCAGCTGTTTGAGGAACAGGCGAAGCGCACGCCGGAAGCGGCGGCCGTCGTGTACGAGAACGACCGGCTGACGTATGCGGAGCTGAACGAGCGGGCGAACCGCTTGGCGGCCACGCTGCGCACAAGCGGCATCGGCCGGGAGACGATCGTCGGCATTCTCGCCGAGCGTTCGGTGGACTTGCTGGTGGCCGTGCTGGCCGTCTGGAAAGCGGGCGGGGCGTATGTGCCGCTCGACCCGGATTACCCGGCGGAGCGCGTGCGGTTTATGCTCGAAGACAGCGGAGCGAAGGTGCTGCTGACGCAAACGCTGCTGCGAGAGCGCGCCGAAGCCTGGCTCGACGAAGAGGAGCTGGCGCTGGCGGCGGTGCTGTACCTGGACGACGAAGCGTCGTACAGCGAGGAGCGGGCGAATGCGCCGCTGGAAGCGGATGATCACTTGCACGAATGCCGTCCGGAGGACCTGGCGTACGTGATCTACACGTCGGGAACGACGGGCAAGCCAAAGGGCGTGATGATCGAGCACCGCAGCCTGGTGAACACGGCGGCGGGCTACCGGCGGGAATACCGGTTGAATCAGTTCCCGGTGCGGCTGCTGCAGCTCGCAAGCTTCTCGTTTGACGTGTTCGTGGGAGATATCGCGCGGACGCTGTACAACGGAGGCACGATGGTGATTGTGCCGAAGGACGACCGGATCGATCCGTCTCGTCTGCACTACTGGATCAGCCAGCAGCAAGTGACGATCTTCGAATCGACGCCGGCGCTGATCGTGCCGTTCCTGGAGTACGTGCACGAGCATCAACTGGATATGAGCGGGATGGAGCTGTTGATCACGAGCTCGGACAGCTGCAGCGTGGCGGATTACCGGACCTTGCAGGAACGCTTCGGCTCG
>NZ_JAALFM010000039.1:0-1765 GCF_011800295.1 Paenibacillus sp. EKM301P
GGGGCTTGCGAAGGAGATTGGCGTTCACGACAACTTCTTCGACATCGGCGGCCACTCCCTGCGGGCGACGACGCTGGTCAGCAAGATTCATAAAGAGTTGAACGTGGATCTGCCGCTGCGCGACGTGTTCCGCCATTCCACCATCGAGAGCATGGCGACCGCCATTTCCCGGCTGGATGAGCAGACATTCGCTTCCATTCCGGTGGCGGATGACCGAGAGGTGTACCCGCAATCTTTTGCTCAAAAACGTCTCTTTATCCTGAATCAACTGGAAGGCGCGGAGCTTAGCTACAACATGCCGGAAGCGATGCTGCTGGAGGGTGCTTTGGACCGGGCAAGGTTCGAAGAAGCGTTCCGTAAGCTCGTGACGCGGCATGAAACGCTGCGCACCGGGTTCGAAATGGTGGATGGCGAAGCATCGCAGCGGATTTATCAGGACGTGAATGTTGCCGTGGAGTTCTATCGAGCGGATAAGCAAGAGGCCGAAGAGACGGTTCGTCGTTTCGTCCGTCCGTTTGACTTGGCGAAGCCTCCGCTGCTGAGGGTAGGCCTTGTCGAGCTGGCTCCGGAACGCCATATTCTAATGTACGACATGCATCATATTATTTCCGACGGCGTATCGATGGAAATCTTTGTTGAAGAATTCGTCCGCTTGTACGGCGGCGAGCAATTGGAGCCTCTGCGCATTCAGTACAAAGACTACACCGTTTGGCAGCATTCGCAGGAGCAGAAGGAACGGCTTCAGCGCCAGGAGGCATACTGGCTGGACATGTTCCAAGGCGAGCTTCCGGTGCTGGAAATGCCGACCGACTATCCGCGTCCGGCCGTGCAGAGCTACGAAGGCCAAACGCTGGAGTTTTTCTTCGACGCTTCGAAAACCGACGGCCTGAAGCAGCTGGCCTCGGAAACGGGCACGACGCTGTTTATGGTGCTGCTTGCGGCGTATAACGTCCTTTTGCATAAATATTCAGGTCAGGAAGACGTGATCGTCGGTACACCGATTGCTGGAAGGAATCATGGAGATATACAGCCGTTGATCGGGATTTTCTTAAACACGCTGGCTATCCGCAGTTATCCGGCTTCGGAGAAGACATTCCTGTCATACCTGAACGAAGTCAAAGAAACGACCCTCCACGCCTTCGAGCATCAAAACTATCCGTTCGAAGAATTGGTGGACAAGGTGCAAGTCACCCGTGATTTAAGCCGCAATCCGCTCTTCGACACGCTGTTTACGATGCAGAATACGGAGAACGAGGAATTTGAGCTGGAAGGGCTTCGCCTGATTCCTTATCCGAGCGCACTGGATACCGCGAAGTTTGATATCAGCTTGGATGTGGGCGAGGAGAACGGCGGCTTGGATTACAGCTTCGAATATGCGACGGCTCTCTACAAAAGGGAGACGATCGAACGGCTGGCGAAACATTACGAACAGCTGCTCGTAACGATCGTAAGCCGTCCGGATGCGAAGATCGCCGAGCTGAACTTGCTGACGGCAGAGGAAAAAGAACAAATTCTCGGCGCGTTTAACCCGGCGCAGCCGGAAGTGGCTCCTGCGGCCGCGCTCCATCGGCTGTTCGAAGAACAAGCGGAGCGCACGCCGGAAGAGACGGCCGTTGTGTACGAGAACGACCGGCTGACGTATGCGGAGCTGAACGAGCGGGGAAACCGCTTGGCGGCCACGCTGCGCGCAAGCGGCATCGGCCGGGAGACGATCGTCGGCATTCTCGCCGAGCGTTCGGTGGACTTGCTGGTGGCCGTGCTGGCC